>CAVQSV010000019.1:0-35165 GCA_963716095.1 Ilumatobacteraceae bacterium
ACGACGGCCCGCCGGCGTCCAACGCCGCAGACTCGGTCAGGGTTGCGACCTGTATCGCCGTGATGGTGCGCTCGGTGTAGTTGCCGGTAGCGACGCTGGCATCACAGACAACGGTGACGTCCGCCGCTGCGGCGAGCGTTCCGGCACCCGTCAGAGCAATCGATTCGTGTGACCGAACTTGGGTGTTGGCGCCGAGCGGCATTGCTGTGGCGTCAGAGCTCGTGCGATCGATTGCGGTCCCGTTCAGCAGCAAGTCACAGTTGACCGTGTTCTCTCCAGCTGCGTTGTTGTTCGCCACGAGCGCGGCGTTGATGACGTAGGTTCCCGCAGGCAGGCTGAGCGTCGCCACGGTCTGGTCTGCGCCGGACATGCTGAGAAAGCCCGTTGCCCTGGCGAAGAAGCCGGCACCGAGCTGGTTCTTCGTGTAGACGTCGGCAGCATTCGCCTTGGTGGCCACGTCGGCGACGAGTTCCTGGAGTCCGGCGCTGGTCGTGTAGCCGACGACGTCGATCAAGATGTCGGTGGTCGGACCGGCCACGCCGTAGGCATCGAAGGTGATGTCGATCTGGCCCGCATTCGCGCCCGCGGTCGGAACGCCGACCTGGACGGCGTTGGGCAGAATGTCACCGGTGGTGAAGTTCAACGACGACGTCGTCGCTGCGCCGGTGGCGTCACCGGGTCGGATCGAGATGAAGCCGTCGGCGGTTGCGCCGACCGGCGTCACGTTCAACAGCACCCCGGTTGCGCCGGCCGGAACCACCGTCTTGGTGCCGGTGGCCGTCGGGATCGAGCCCGTCACCTGCAACTTCTGCGAGACCGCGGACACGAACGGGCCGTTGAGCCCGACGTTGTTCGGGTCGCGTGTGTCGAGGATGCGTTCGGGGGTCACCGTCACGATTGTCGACTCCGAGGGCCCCGGTGCTGCCTGGGCAACGAAGAACCCTCCGGCACCGAGACTCACAGCGATCGCAGCTCCGATCGCCGCCCATCGGGATCTCCAGAGTCCACGTCGTGCCGGGTCGCTTCCAGTGCGTCGTACGTTGCTCATGTCCGAATCCCCTGTTCGTTCGTCGTGCCGTCCACCATGCTCCTGCCGCCGCTCGAGGTCAAGAGGCGAGACTGAAACGCCGTGGCAGACCCCGGGGATCAGTTCGTGCTGGGGGTGTCCTTCATCAGGAACTTGACGAGGAGGACACCGGCGATCATCGTGAGGAGCCACACGAGCACGGTGGCGAGTACCCAGGTGAGCGTGCCATCGATGCTGAGTCCGTCGGAGACCACCACGGTGATCAGGAGGGCCAGGAATGTGGTGATGAGCGCACTTGCACTCCGCAGCAACGCAGATCGCTCTTCGGTGTGCTTCGACACGAATGGATCGAGCACCGCTGTGAGCACGGTGAAGATGACGACCGCGATGACGAACGCCGGGCCATCGACGCTCATCTTGTCGAGGATGATCGCCGCCAGGAGCAGCCCGATGGCGTTTCCGGCGAGTGACAGACCGATACGGATGAGTGAGCGGGTCATGTGGTCCTCCTCGACCGGGGTGGTGTCGTCGGCAACGACGTACGCACACATCATGGCGCATGTGGCGGTTTGGTTCGGCATACCAGGTCTGCGTGTGTCGGCAAGAACTAGGGTCGGCAGCGATGCAACGCCTCTGCGGACGCCCCGGCTGTTCTGATGGGGCGTCGGTCGCGTACGGGATGCGTCCCGAGGACCTCGTGTTCTGGCTCGATGTGCTCCCCGAACGGCCCGACGACGACGTGGCGGTGCTGTGTCGCCGACATGCCGACGCAATGGTGGTGCCACGGGGCTGGACGCTCGACGACCTTCGCGACCCTGACCTGCATCTGTTCCGTCCGCCGGTGCCGTTGCCGCCGCCGACTCCGCGAGCGAGAACACCGCGCCCGTATCGCGACCCTGACGCCACTGGCGAGCAACTCCGGTTGCACACCGACTTCGACCTGGACGTCGACCTCGACATCGAAACCGCACCCACCACCGAGGCCGAAACCGCCACCGAAGTCGCCGCCGACCCCGAAATCGACCCCGAAACCGAAGCCGCCGCCGAAACCGACGCTGCCGACGCCGACGATCCCGGTCCATGGAGTCCCGCCTTCGACGAAGCGGACGACCTCGAGGGGTTGTTGTCGGCGCGCAGTCCGCTGCTGTCGCGAGCGTTTCGCACCGCGGATCGCTCCGACCGCTGAGTGAACTGCTGCCCGACGCGATGGAGATCGAACGACACACCGTGGTGCCGGCAACCGCCGAGCGGACCTTTGCGCTCGTCGATGATCTGGCGGCGTATCCAGCGTGGATGGATCTCGTGCACGACGTGCAGGAGGTGTCTCCCACCGGCGGCCAGCGGACGTGGGACGTCGAACTGCAGGCCCAGGTCGGGCCGTTCGCCCGCTCGAAGCGTCTGCGAATGGTCAGAGTGGTCTGCGACGTTGCGCATCGGGTGGTGTTCGAACGCGCCGAGGTCGACGGGCGTCGGCACTCGCCGTGGGTGTTGGCGGCAACGCTCGACCCGGTCATCGCTGCGGGAGACGCGACTCCGGCAACCAAGCTCACGATGACGTTGGCCTACGGCGGCAATCTGTGGACCGGTGCGGTGCTGCAACGAGTGCTCGACGAACACGTCGAGCGAGGCGCCGCCACCCTGTGCGCGTTGCTCGCAGCCCCCACTGGGCCCGAACGCCCGCGCTGAGGCCCCGTCACGCTCGGTCGAGGTCATTGGTCACTTCTTCACGACGCGATCAAGTCCGGCGGGTTCGATGACGAAGAATGGAGTGGATCGGCCGATCGATGCCGCCCTCGACGTCCGTCGAAGGCATCCAGACGCTGCCGGTACACGTCTTTCGATGTCCACTACCATTTCTCCCATCAACCCTTCGCCCGACGCTCGTTCGCGCGCCCTGACCATCGGCTGGGCGGCCGTTGCCCGCACGCTCGGCGTGCTGCTCCTCGCGATCGCTGTGGTCGTGTCGGGTGGAGCACTGACCACGCCGGACGCCGCCGCCCAGACCAGCGAGGACGCCGCTCGGCAGGCCGCACGAGAGATTCAAGCAGCGCGAGATCGTGCCAATGCTGCCGCTGCTGCCTACTTCGAGGCCCAATCGGACCTCGAGGTACTCGAAGACGATGCGGTGGGCATGCAGCGGCGTGCCGAGGCGCTCGAGGCTCGCGTCGACAAGCTTCGTGACGATGTCCAATCGCTGGCGGTCGCCCGATTTGCGACGAGCGGCGCCCAGGGCATTCCGCTGCTGACCGGCCTGCAGGCGCCGAAGGACCAGGTCCAAGCCGACGTGTTGGTCGACGTCGTCACGAATGTCGGCAGCAGCTCGATCGACGAGTTCGAGGCCGCCCAGAAGGAACTGGATGAACAGCGAGCTGCGATCGAGCAGCAGCAGGCTGCGATCGAGGAGCAGCAGGAGTTGTTCAGCCAGTTGCAGGACGAGGCCGAAGCCGAGGTGCAGCGTCTCCGTGAAGTCGAAGAGCAACGTCTGACCGACGAGGCGGTGCTCCAAGCGCTCGCCGAGCAGCAAGCGGCCAACCTCGCCAGGCTCGTCGAGATCGAGCTGCGAACCGCCGAGGCAGCGGCCGCCGCCCAGCCGAACCCCGGTATCGCTGCGGCGCAGGAGGCCGCAGCTGCCGCCGCGGCAGCGGCTGCCGACCCCGACGCCGACCCGAACGCCGATCCCGACGCCGACCAGAGCGCAGATCCGGCCACGACCGATCCTGCGGCTCCCGGCACGCCTCGCTCGTCGGGGGCCTCGGGCGGGACGAGCGGTGGCCGCACGGGAACCGGTGGAGCCGGCAGCGTGCCGATCGGTGTGATCAACGGCTCGACGTACATCGACGGGATCGTCTGCCCGATGAACGGCTCGGCCTACGGCGACAGCTGGGGAGCACCCCGGTCGGGTGGTCGCAGCCACGAAGGTGTCGACATGCTCGCCCCGATGGGCACGCCGATCTATGCCGTCGTCAGCGGCATGGTGAACTTCAAACAGAACCGGCTCGGCGGCAACGCTGCATCGCTGAGCGGTGACAACGGCAACCGTTACTACTACGCCCACTTCTCTGGCTATGAGGGCGTCAGCCGTCGGGTGGCCCAGGGTGAGGTGATCGGCTACAACGGCGACACCGGCAACGCAACAGGTACGCCGCACCTGCACTTCGAGATCCACCCGGGCGGTGGGCTGGCGGTCAACCCCACGCCGTCGGTGCGCACGGCTGGCTGCTGACCGGAGGTCCGCAGCGACCTATCGTGGCGGCAATGGGCACCTCTGCCGTTGGCACCGAGCTGTCGACGATGCTCTCGCAGCTGCTCGACGACGCCGAGATCCATGATCTGCATCGGCTCTCCGGTGGGGCCTCGCGCGAGACCTGGCGGTTCACCGCCGACGGACGAGACCTGATTCTCCAACGCCAACGAGCCGGCGACGAGCGCGACATGCTCATCGAGGCGGGAGTGGTCGCGGCGGCGCGGCGCGGTGGGGTGCCGGTGCCCGAGCTGATCGATGCGCGACGGCGCGACGACGGCATGGCGTTCATGGTGCTCGAAGCAATCGACGGCGAGACGATCGCTCGGAAGATCCAGCGCGACGACGTGTTCGCCTCGGCGCGTCCTCGCCTGGCAGAGGACTTCGGTCGTGCGCTCGCGAAGATCCACGCCCTCGACCCAACGGAGCTCCCGGGCCTCGAGGCCACCGATCAGCTCGCCTACTACACGGGCGTGCTCGACTCGCTCGGGCGCCCACACCCGGTGCTCGAACTGGTGCGCAACTGGCTGCTCGACAGCCGGCCCGAGTCGAAGCAGTTGTCGGTGGTGCACGGCGACTTCCGTCTCGGCAACGTGATCGTCGGTGCCGATGGGTTGCGCGCGGTGATCGACTGGGAGCTCGCACACCTCGGCGACCCGATGGAAGATCTCGGATGGTTGTGTGTGAAGGCGTGGCGATTCGGTGGCCAGCCGCCGGTCGCCGGCATCGGCGAGTACGACACGTTGTTCGCGGCGTACGAGGAGGCCGGCGGACAGCCGGTCGATCCGGTGGCGGTGCACTGGTGGGAGGTGCTCGGCACCTGGAAGTGGGCGATCATGTGCATCCTGCAGGCGAGCGTGCACCTCAATGGGGCCGCTCGCAGCCACGAACTCGCGGCGATCGGACGTCGAGTCTGCGAGAACGAGTACGACCTGCTGCGCTCGCTCGAAGGGCGGTGGTGACATGACCGCCCCCCACGACGCTCCGAACGCCATGGAACTCCTCGAAGCGGTCCGCGAGTGGATCGACCGGGAGGTGATTCCCGCCACCGACGGTCGGTTGCGGTTCCATGCCCGTGTCGCCTCGAACGTGCTGGCGATGGTCGAACGAGAGATCGAACTCGGTCCCGACCAGGAGCAGCGCCACCACGAACGTCTGGCCAGCCTCGGCGTCGAGAGCGACGGCGAACTGGCTGCAGCGATCCGCGAGCGACGTTTCGACAGCCGCTCCGAGGAGCTTCGCGAGCTGCTGTTCGACATGGTCGCCGACAAGTTGGCGGTCGCCAATCCGGGCTACCTCGACCCGATGTGACGGTTGGTGTCAGACACCAACCGTCACACCTCGAACGTCACGTCTTGGGGGTGATCGTGACGGGTTGGCCGGCAGCGAGTTGACCGCAGGCGGCATCGATGTCGGTGCCCCGATTGCGTCGCACGGTGGCGTTCGCCCCGAGTGATTCGAGCAGGTCGCGGAACGCCTCGACCCGCCGCAGCGGGGTGCCCGTGGTGGGGTATCCGGGTGTCGGGTTCAGCGGGATCAGGTTCACGTGGGCGTGGGGGCTCAGCCGGCGACACAGCGCAGCCAGCTCCCGCGCGTCGCTGTCGCGGTCGTTGACGCCGTCGATCATCGCCCACTCGAAACTGACCCGCCGGTGCTTCGCGTCGAGGTAGTCCTCGCACGCATCGATCAGATCGGCGATCGGGTAGCGACGATTGATCGGAACGAGCTCGTCGCGCAAGGTGTCGTTGGCGGCGTGGAGCGACACCGCCAGGTTCACCGGCAGCGGCCGCTCGGCCATCGACCGGATCCCCGGAATGAGGCCGACCGTGGAGATCGTGATGTGTCGTGCGGACAGTCCCAGATCGCCGTGAAAGCGTTCGGTTGCCGCCCACACACGGTCGAGGTTGGCCATCGGCTCGCCCATCCCCATGAACACGATGTTGCTCACCCGGCGATCGAGCTGTTTGGCCCTCCGCGACGAGCGAACCACCTGCTCGACGATCTCGCCCACGGTGAGATGCCGGGTGAACCCGGCTTGCCCGGTGGCGCAGAAACCGCAGGCCATGGCGCAACCCGCCTGACTGCTCACACAGACCGTGGCCCGATCGGCGTACAGCATCAAGACCGTCTCGACGCGGCTGCCCCCGTCGAGCTCCCACAGGAACTTCACCGTGTCGCCCCGATCGCTCACCGATTCGGTGACCGCGGTCAACGCGGTGGGCAGCTCGGCATCGAGACGCGTCCGCAGCGCCTTGGGCAGGTTCGTGATGTCGACGGGGTCGGCCAAGTGCGTGTACAGGCCGTCCCAGAGCTGATCGAGCCGATACCGGGGCTCGCCGGCGAGCACCGTTGCGAGTTCCTCGCGGGTGAGGTCGTAGCGGGTCGACGCCATGGCTGAAATCCCGAATCAGTTGGCCGACGCCGCGGCGAGTCGCTGATAGTCGTCGATGCGATCGCGCACGACGTCGAGGCTGGCGGTCCAGAACGCTGTGTCGGTGACGTCGAGGCCGAACGCCGCGCCGAGTTCCTCAGCGGTGTCCATGCCGGCGCGCGACAGCACGTCGTCGTAGCTGGCTCGAAAACGCTCGGGGTCCGTGCGGTACTCGGCGAACAACCCGAGCCCGAACAGCAGTCCGTAGGTGTACGGCCAGTTGTAGAAGTGTGAGCCGTAGTAGTGCGGCTTGAGCAGCCACATGTACGGGTGCGCAGTCGACTGGTCGAGGCCATCGCCGTACGCCTCCGACTGCGCAGCGGTCATCATGTCGCAGAGTTCCGATGCGCTGAGCGTGCGGCGCTCTCGGCGGGCGAACACCTCGGTCTCGAACAGGAATCGGGAGTGGATGTCGACGATCACCTGGTTGGTGCCGACGAGATCGACGTCGAGTTGTGCGAGCCGCTCGGCGCCGTCGAGGTGCGACAAGCCGGCTTCGACCACCAGCGTCTCGCAGAAGATGCTGGCCGTTTCGGCGAGGGCCATGGGGAGTTGGCGTTGCAGCGCTGTGCGGCCCGCCAAGGTGGTGTTGTGGTAGGCGTGGCCGAGCTCGTGAGCGGTGGTCTGCGTCGAGTCGGGTGAACCCGACCAGTTGAGCAGCACCAGCGACCGGTCGCCGACGAAGGGGGCACAGAATGCGCCGCCGGACTTGCCGTCGCGGGGTTCGGCGTCGATCCAGGCCTCGTCGAGGGCTCGGTCGACGAGCCCGCCGAGCGCGCTGCTGTAGTCGCTGAACGCGTGCCGGACGACGTCGAGGCCGTCGTCCCAGGAGATGCTGCCGGTTGCCGTCGGGAGTGGAGCGACCAGATCCCACCACGGCAGGGCCCCGTCGCCATGGCCGTGGAGTGACGCCTTGGTTCGCATCCAACTCCGCAGGTCGGGCAGCGATGCCGCCACCGCCGACTGCATGGCGTCGAACGTCGGTCGGCTCACGCTGTTCGCGAACAACGACGCATCGACCGGTGACGACCAGTGGCGGCGGCGGTTCAGCGCGATCGCCTCACCCTTGATCGCGTTCATCGCTGAGGCGACGGGCACCTCGACCGTCGGCCAGGCATCGAGTTCGGCCTCGTAGGCCGCTCGACGAACCCGAGGGTCGGGGTCGGTGGCGAGGCCGCGTACCGCCGGCATCGGCAGCGTGCGAGGGCCGTCAGGCAGATCGACCGTGGTCGTGAGCTGGGAGGTGACGTCGGCATGCAGTCGCCCCCATGCAGACGAGCCGGTGAGCGAGAGTTCGGCTGCGAGGTGCTCCTCGGGCTCGGACATCTGGTGTTCGACTCGCGAGGCGAGGCGGCGAAGCGGGCCGAGGTGGTCGACCACTTCGTTGCTCACCGATGCGAGTTCGTCGACGCCGAGCGAGGCCACCCATTCGGCGAGCCGTGACGACAGGGGCCGAAGTGTGGCGTCGAGCTGGCGGACCTCGCTGAAGAGCGCCTGGGCTCGCTCGTCGCGGGAGTCGGTGGACACGGTGGCATACACGTACACGCGGAGGTGGTTGGCGTGTTCGGTCACCCGGTTGAGTTCGACGAGCACCCGATCGGCGACGCCACCGTCGTCGTCGATGACGTCACGGGGTGCTGCGGCCCGGATGCCGAGTTCGTCGAACATCGCCACGAGCCGGTCAGCGTCGGCGCCCACCTGTTCGAGGGCGTCGGCGAACGAGCGCGAGTCGAGAGATTCGTGCACGTCGGCCACGCTCCAGCGGGGGAGTGTCGGCGTGTCCGATGTCGAACGTTCGTCGAAGGTGGTCACGGGGTGGTTGCTCCTGTCGCTTCGATGTCGGCCACGAACGCGGCATTCGTCGAGTGGATGGTGAAACCGAGCCGCTGGTACATCGTGACCGCAGCGGTGTTGTCGGCGTCGACGTACAGCATGCCGACGTCGATGCCGTCGCCGGCCAGATGCTCGAGTCCGGCCAAGGTGAGCTGTGGTCCGAGGCCGCGCCCGTGAAAATCGGGGTCGACGGCGATCACGTAGATCTCGCCGAGTGCCTGCTCATCGCCGGTCGCCGGGTGCACCTTGGTCCAGCAGAAGCCAGCCATACGGTGGTGGTCGGTCGCCTCGGGCTCGGTCATCGAGTCGAGGGTGTCGGCATCGAGGACCCGGAAGCCCTCGACGTCGAACCATGGCTCCTTCTGGCGCTGGCAGAACGTGTCGATGGTCCATCCGCCCTGTTCACCATGGTCGGCGAACGCCTGGTTGTTCACCCGCAGCCACTCGTCGTCGTCGGCGCCGGGCACGAACGACCGGGTCGCGATCGTGACGGGCACTCCCGTCGGCAGGGCGCGGCGCATCTGATACAGGGTGCGTCCCTGGACGAGGTCCGCATCGTCGGCGAGTGCGGTGTGCGCCGACGTCGGCTCGAACACCCACCAGTTGACCCTGCCGCCACCGTCCGCGGCGACGACGTCGAGGGCAGCTTCGATCAGCTCGGGCCCGATCGTCGCCATCTCGTAGCGGTGGTGCGGGTGGATCACCAGCTCGAAGGCGTGGGCGTCGTTGCCACGCGAGATCTGGGCGTAGGCAACCGGGTGGTCGTGTCCGGGTTCGGAGGCGAGAAACCCGGCGAACCCGTCGAGACCGCCGTTGACCAGATCGAGGTACAGGTGATCGGACAGCGGCCTGCGGCCATCAGCGCGTGCGGCTGCGTCGAGGAGTTCCGACACGCTTGCGATGTCTTCGGTGGCCATCTGGCGTTTGATCTCGAGGCACCGCATGATTCGAGGGTACCGGGCTCGTTCTGCAAGGTGTAGAGTCGCCACCAACCAGGTTCCCGCCACCTGGTTTGTTGCGACGGCTGGGATCCGCCTCCCGGCCTCGCACCGTGCGACGGCCCCTCTTCGGAGGGGTCGTCGCCGCGTTCCAGGGGCGTTGCGATTCGGTCACGGACCTCGATCGGCGACCCGCTGACGGTCAGTCGCAGACCTTGATCGCTCGGTTCAACGTGCGTTCCGCGTTGCGGAGCTGCCGTTCGGCTTCGTGGACGGCGCTGACGATGTCTTCGCGGTCGGTCCCGATCCAGGGCTCGGCGAGTCCGCCGACCCGACTGCGGTACTGCGCCACGTTGTCGGCGATCGCTGCCAACTCGGCGGCGGTCGACTCGGTCGATCCGGCCATGGCGCCAAACCCTACCGGGAGGCGACGGCGCCCTCCCTCTACACTTCGCCCGGTGATTCCCGTCCGTGACGACCTGCGCGCCCTCGAGGGGTACCACTCCGCACAGGTCGACGTCCGGGTCCGTCTGAACACCAACGAATCGCCCGAACCGCCACCGGCGGCGTTCCGAGACGCGGTGGCTGCGGAGGTGTCCCGGATCGACTGGCACCGCTATCCCGACCGGGCTGCGGTCGAACTCCGCGAGGCGATCGCCGGCACCCATGGCGTCGATGCATCGCAGGTGTTCGTGGCCAACGGCTCCAACGAGGTGCTGCAAACCGTGTTGCTCGCCTACGCCGGGCCGGGACGCGTCGTGGCCACGTTCGAGCCGACCTACCAGATGCATGCCCAGATCGCCCGGGTGACCGGCGCGACCGTGGTCGAAGGTGAACGGGCGAACGACTTCACGCTCGACCCGGCCGAGGTCGAGCGTGTGATCGTTTCGCACCAGCCCCACGTCGTGTTCCTGACCTCGCCGAACAACCCGACGGGCTTGGTCGAACCAGCGGAACGGGTGCGCCAGCTCCTCGACCTGGCTCCCGGCCTGGTGGTCGTCGACGAGGCCTACGCCCAATTCGCCGACTGGACCGCGCTCGATCTGGTCGCCGAGGACCGACCGCTGGTGGTCACTCGGACGTTCTCGAAGACCTGGTCGATGGCGGGCGCCCGCCTCGGCTACCTGGTCGGTCCGTCGTGGCTGGTCGCCGAACTCGACAAGGTCGTGCTCCCGTACCACCTCGACGCCGTCAAGCAGATCGCCGGCCGCCTCGCGTTGCGCTACTCCGACGACATGAACGACCGCGTCGACCACATCGTGGCCGAACGCAACCGGATCATGGCGGCGATGCGCGAGTTGGCGCTCGAGGTGTTCCCGAGCGGCGCGAACTTCGTGCTCTTCCGTGTGCCGCCGGGCGCGCTCACCGGGCGCGAGGTCTGGCAGGGGCTCGTCGATCGCAGCGTGCTGATTCGCGACTGTTCGAGTTGGCCGCGGCTCGACAACTGCCTGCGCGTCACGGTCGGTACCCCGGCCGAGAACACCGAATTCCTCGATGCGCTGGCCGACGTGCTGGCGTCCGCCTCGAACCAGGACGAAATGGGAGTGACGCCATGAGCCGCACCGGACAGCGCCGCCGTACGACCAAGGAGACGTCGATCGAGGTCGACATCGAGCTCGACGGCACCGGCGACACCGACATCTCCACGGGCATCCCGTTCTACGACCACATGCTCGACCAGATCGGTCGTCACGGCGGATTCGATCTTCGTGTACAGGCCAGTGGGGATCTCCACATCGACACCCACCACACGGTGGAAGACGTCGCGATCGCGCTCGGAGAAGCCTTCGCCGAGGCGCTCGGCGACAAGGCCGGCGTGCGCCGGTTCGCCAGCGGCCGCTACCCGCTCGACGAGGCGCTGATCGACGTGGCGCTCGACCTGTCGGGTCGACCGTGGGTCGAGTGGCATGTGCCGATGCCCGAGTCGTTGCCGCTCGGCGACCCTGCATTCGACCCGCAACTCGCCGAGCACGCGGTGGCATCGTTCGCGACCGCTGCCAACATCACGTTGCACGTCGAACTGGTGCGCGGTCGCAACGTCCACCACATCATCGAAGCGACGTTCAAGGGGTTGGCGCGTACGTTGCGCGATGCGGTTCGCGTCGACCATGCCGGCGGTGTCCCGTCGACCAAGGGTGTGCTGTGACCCGTCCGCTCATTGCGGTGCTCGACTACGGCATCGGCAACCTGCACTCGGCGCAGAAGTCGCTCGAACACGAAGGGGCCGATGCCGCGTTCGACGGCCGATCCGGGCCTGATCGCCGATGCCGACGGTGTCGTGTTGCCGGGTGTCGGAGCGTTCGGAGCATGCATGGACGCGCTGCGAGCGGCCCAGCTCGAGGGGCCGGCGCATGACGCGGTTGCGTCGGGTCGGCCGTTCCTGGGTATCTGCGTCGGTATGCAGATGCTGTTCACCAAGTCGCAGGAGGACGAGCACGCCGCCGGGCTCGACATCATTCCCGGCACGGTCACCTGGATCCCCTCGGGGCCGAAGATCCCGCAGATGCAGTGGAACAAGCTCGACATCGTCGACGCCGACGAACCGATCCTGCGCGACCTCGGCGACGAGCCCTATGTGTATTTCGTTCACTCGCTGCATGGGGTGCCGGACGACCCGAGCGTGGTTGCCGCAACGGTCGAGTACGGCACGACGCTGAATGCCGCATTCCGGCGCGGCAACGTGTTCGCCGTGCAGTTCCATCCGGAGAAGTCGAGTCGCCCGGGGCTGCGCCTGCTCCACAATTTCGTCGACGTGTGCGCCGCACCGGCAAGGAGTGCAGCGCGATGATCGATCTGTATCCGGCGATCGACCTGCTCGGCGGGCGAGTGGTGCGGCTCCGACAGGGGGACTACGCCGACGAGACCGTCTACGGCGACGACCCGGTCTCGGTGGCGCGCGGTTTCGCTCGTGACGGGGCGCCGTGGATCCACGTGGTCGACCTCGACGCAGCGAGGTCGGGCGACCCGATCAACCGGCCGGTGGTGGCAGCGATCGTCGCGGCGGTGCGCGGTGATGCTCGTGTCCAGACCGGTGGTGGCGTGCGTTCGCTCGACGACGCTCGTGAACTCGCAGACGCCGGGGTCGCCCGCGTCGTGATGGGCTCAGCGGCGGTCAGCGATCCCTCACTGGTCGAAGCGGCCTCGGAGGTCGTGCCGGTCGCCGTCGGCCTCGATCACCGCGAGGGCGAAGTCGCCGTACACGGCTGGACCGAAGGCAGCGGACTCCGGCTCGACCACGCCTATCCGCTGTTCCCGACCGCTGAGGTGTTCGTGATCACCGACATCGGGCGTGACGGCATGCTCGTCGGTCCCGACCTCGCCGGCCTGGCGCGGTCGGCGCAGGTCGCCGGAGCGCCGGTGATCGCCAGCGGCGGGGTGTCGAGCCTGGCCGACGTCGTGAGCCTCGCGGCGATCGACAACCTCGGCGGAATCATCACGGGCAAAGCGGTCTACGAGGGGCGTTTCACGGTCGCCGAAGCGCTCGATGCGCTGACGACACTCGCCGAAGGCGGAATGGAGACGCGATGAAGGTCGCACGTGTCATCCCGTGTCTGGACGTCACCGACGGCCGCGTCGTCAAGGGAACGAACTTCGTCGACCTGCGCGACGCCGGCGACCCGGTCGAGTTGGCGGCTCGATACGACATCGAGGGTGCCGACGAACTGGTCTTCCTCGACATCACCGCGTCGAGCGACAACCGTGACACCACCGTCGAGATGGTGCGACGGGTGGCCGACGAGGTGTACATCCCCTTCACCGTCGGCGGTGGCATTCGCACGCTCGAGGACGCACGGCGCATGCTGCGCGCCGGCGCCGACAAGGTCAGCGTCAACACCGCAGCGGTCGAGCGACCGGAGCTGATCACCGAGATCGCCACCGAGTTCGGCGCGCAGTGCGTGGTGTGCGCAATCGATGCGAAGCGTCGCAGCGACGACGAACGCCAACCGGCGGCGAACGGGTGGGAGGTCTACCTCCACGGTGGGCGCACGCCCACCGGTATCGACGCAATCGAATGGGCACAGGAGGCCGTACGGCGCGGTGCCGGCGAGATCCTGCTCACCTCGATGGACCGAGACGGCACTCGCGAGGGCTTCGATCTCGATCTCACCCAGGCGATCGTCGAGGCGGTGACCGTGCCGGTGATCGCCAGCGGCGGTGTCGGCACGATCGATCACCTCGTCGAGGGGGTCGCCGTCGGTCGCGCCGACGCCGTCCTGGCGGCATCGATCTTCCACTTCCGGGAGCACACCGTCGCCGACGCCAAAGCCGAGATGTCGGCCGCCGGCATCCACGTCCGCCCCGCCTGACAGCTCACCTGCGCACCACCCCGGTTCCCCGTGCCCAGGGCACCGGGAACCACGTGAGCACAACGGTTCCCTGTGCCCAGGGCACTGGGAACCGCGATCGCGTAGGTTCTGATCCATGAGTTCTGCAGCAGTCACGACCGAACGACACGACGCGGTGCTGGTGGTGCACCTCGACGACGGCAAGGCGAACGCGTTGTCGTTCGACATGATCGAGGCGATCAACGGGGCACTCGATGTGGCAGAGGGCGACGACGAGATCAGGGCCATGGTGCTGCACGGCCGGCCGGGCAAGTTCTCTGCCGGCTTCGACCTCGGCGTGATGTTCGGTGACGACATGTCGGCGATCATCAACCTGGTCGCCGACGGCGGCGCGCTGGTGCATCGGCTGTACGGATCCGCCGTGCCGGTCGTGGCAGCGAGCACCGGCCACGCACTCGCCGCAGGGGCCCTGCTGCTCCTCGGTTGCGATGTGCGTGTCGCGTCCGATGTCGAGGCCAAGGTCGGTCTCAACGAGGTCGCGATCAAAATGGTGTTGCCCGACTGGGCGCTCACGATCGCCACCGATCGGCTCAGCAAGCGCCACCTGCAGCGAGCACTCGCGAACGCCCGCATCACCGCGCCTCGCGACGCCGTCGACGTGGGCTTCATCGACGAAGTCGTCCCCGAGGGCGAAGAACTCGACCGGGCCGTCGCCGTCGCCGCAGAGTTGGCGGCCACGCTCGACCCATCGGCGTACGCCCGAACGGTGCGGGCGATCCGAGGACCCGTGCTCGACCTGATGGCCGAGCAGATCGCGAGCGACCGCTCGGGAGGCGTCAGCCCGGTCTGACCGGTCTGACCACGCCGTGATCACGCCTGGGGTCTGACCCCTGGCGTGATTGAGTTGGCAACGGGTGGGTAGGGTCGCCGGCATGGCTACCCCCAACGTCAATCCCAACATGGAATACCGTCGCCTCGGCAACACGGGGCTCAAGGTGAGTGTGCTGTCGTTCGGCAGTTGGGTCACGTTCGACACCCAGCTCGACAACAATCTTGCGCTCGAGTGCATGGCCGCCGCTGGCGACGCCGGCTGCAACTTCTTCGACAACGCCGAGGCCTATGCCGGCGGCAAGAGCGAAACGATCATGGGCCAGGTGCTCGCGCGAGCTCGATTGGCCACGCTGGTCGTACGTCGTGACCACCAAGGTGTTCTGGGGGCTCAATCGAGAGACGCCGAACATGAACAACACGCTCAACCGCAAGTACCTGATGCACGCCATCGACGGCTCGCTCGAGCGCTTCGGGCTCGACTTCGTCGACGTGCTGTACTGCCACCGCTCCGATCCGAACACGCCGATCGAGGAGACGGTGTGGGCGATGAGCGACATCATCTCAGCCGGCAAGGCGCTCTACTGGGGCACCAGCGAATGGTCGGCCGACGAGATCCGTGCCGCCATCGACGTCGCCGACCGGCACCACCTGCACCGTCCAGTGACCGAGCAGAGCCAGTACAACATCCTCGAACGCAAGAAGGTCGAGAAGGAGTACGCCCGGATCAACTCCGAGTTCAACTACGGCAACACGATCTGGAGCCCGCTCGCGTCCGGCCTGCTCACCGGCAAGTACAAAGACGGCATTCCCGAGGATTCGCGCGCTGCGCTCGACGGCTACGGCTGGCTCGCCGGCCGGCTCTCCGACGCCGAGGCGATCGCACGAGTCGAGAAGCTCCGCCCGATCGCCGACCGCCTCGACTGCACGATGGCGCAGCTGGCGTTGGCCTGGTGCACGAAGAACCCGCACGTGTCGACGGTGATCACCGGTGCGTCGAAGGTCAGCCAGGTCGAGCAGAACTTCGGTGCGCTCGACGTGATCCCCTTGCTCACCGACGAGGTGAAAGAGGAGATGGAAGCGGCCATCGGTCGCTGAGCCAGGCCACTGTGCGGTCGGCGACGGCGCCAGTGCGGCCGGCGAGGAAGTGGTCGGCCATGTCGACCACCTCGAACTCGATCGGGGTGTCCGACAGGGTGCGCCAGTCGGCGATGATCGGTTCGGTCGACGCCGGCGGGCTGAACTGGTCGTGAGCGGGCGTGAGCACCAGCGTCGGGACGGTCGGCGTCGGCACCGTTGACATCACCGCAAGTGGGGGAGCGACGGCGATGATCGCACCGATGCGGTCGTCGCCGAGCCCCAGCGAGATCCAGGCGCCGAACGAATAGCCGATCATCGCCAGCGGAAGGCCGGGTGCGGCACGTTCGAGTTCGTCGACCGCAGCCAGCGCATCGAGGCGTTCGCCGACGCCGTCGCTGAACTCCGAGCGGAAGTCGAATCGCAGGGCAGCGACACCTGCTGCTGGGAGGGCATCGAACAGTGCACTCACGACCTGGTCGTGGCGGGTCCCGCCGTACTGCGGATGCGGGTGGCAGATCACCGCACCGGCGAACACGTTGTCGGGGACGGCGAGGTCCGCGCGCAACCGAGGCCCGTCGAGCGACGCGAACTCGAACGTTCGATGCGTGATGTTCGAAGAATCGGCCATGGGTTCCGACGGTACCCTTCACGTGATGGCGGTCGTCGACGACAAGCTCCCGATCAAGATGCTCAACGACCGCGTGCTGGTGCGCATCGCCGAGAAGGCAGGCGAGCGCAAGTCGTCGGGTGGCATCGTGATCCCGGCCACCGCTCAGGTGGCGAAGCGCCTGATCTGGGCCACGGTCGTGGCGCAGGGCCAGAACGTGCGGTCGTGCGAGATCGGCGACAAAGTGTTGTTCAGCCCCGAGGATCGCTACGAGGTCGAGGTGCAGGGCGAGGACTACGTGATGCTGCGCGAACGCGAGTTGCACGCGGTGGCTGCCGAACGCATCGAGGCCTCGACCGGGCTGTACCTGTAGCAACCGCTCCGAGGGCGCTCGGGCGATTCCGGCTCGCTACGGTCACCGGATGATCAAAGTCAGCGTCATGTACCCGAAGTCCGACGATGTGACCTTCGACATCGAGTACTACAAGACCAAGCACATGGAGATCGTCGACCGCACGATGAAGCCATCCAAGTGGGAGGTCGATTCCGGAATGGACGGTCCCTACATCGCAATCGGCCACCTGTACTTCGAGTCGTCCGAGGCGCTGGCCGCGGCGATGGGCGAGAGCGCAGAGGCGATGGCGGACATCCCGAACTTCACCAACGCGGAGGCCGCCACGCAGGTCTCCGAAGTCGTCGCCTGACACGAATCGGCGATCCGCCCGGCGCTGTTCTCAGCCGAGTTCGTAGGCGCCGCGGACGGTGACGGTGACACCGATGCGGTCCTTCGAGTAGGTCGATCCGCCGATGTCGGAGAGACCGAGCCACGCGACCAGTTGGTCCTGGTCGGAGGGTGTCAAGCGGGCACAGCCTTTGCTCTGGGGGCTGGTCGGCACGTTGTTGGCGCCGTGGATCGCCTGGCCGTTGTCGAAGTACAACGGCTTGTACATGTTGCCGTTCAGCGGGTTGTCCTCAGGCACCGGGTAGATCGACGACTCGTGCCAGCCGCCGTTGTCGAGCGCCGGGTTGTACCGGAACGCCCGGGTCCGTTCCTGGAGCCGGGTCTCGTAGCCGGCCTCGCCGGTGGAGGTGCGGAACACATTGACGAGCCGATCTGGGCCTTCGCCGGTGAGCAGGACCTGACACGTCAGATCGATGAAGATCCAACGGCCATCGGTGGCGACATTCGGTGGGATGGGGAGCGCAGTCGTTGCGAGCAGGAGCTGCTCCTCATCGCTTCCGGCAGCCATGTCCGACCGGTTGACGGGCAGGCCGAGCGCCAACCGGCTGGCGCACAGCGCTCGCTGGGTGACCGGGCCCGACACACCGTCGACCGGCATCTCCGGGAAGCCATAGGGAACCAGCAGCTCGTTGAGCTTCGCCTGTTGCGCAGTGACCGAGGCAAAGGTCTCTTCGGCCAGGACTGCGGCGTTGCGTTCGAGGCGCTGCTCGCCGCTGATGTCGTCGAGGCCGTTGTCGATGCACACGTCGAGCAGCTGACCGGGCACGATCAGCTCGTCGGGGAGGCCGTTCTCGGCCTGGAGCGAGGCGATCGTGATGATCTCGTCGGCTTCGGCGTCGGCGAGTGCTCCGAGCGAGTCGCCGGGTTCGACCTGCACGACGCAGTCGGGGTCGTACACGTCGAGTTCCGGCACCGTGGAGGTCGTGCTCGTCGAGGACGAGCTCGAGGAGGTGCTGCTCGGCGACGAGCTGCTCGGCGCCGCCGATGGTTCAGTCGGGTCGGTCGTCGCCGGGGTGCTGTCCGACGCGATCGTCGACGTGGAGGCGAGATCGGAGTCGTTGGCGGCCGGTTCGATCGCGGCTGCCTCGCTGCATGCAGCGGCGAGGAGACAGCCGCCGATCAGCCAGACGAGTCGGGGTGCGCGCACGGGCGACACGATACAAAGCGGCCACCGTCGAGCATCGCGATTTCGCAGGTGTTCATCTTCTCCGGAATCGAAGGATCCGGCCGAGCGCATGCCCCGTAGGCTGGTGCGATGCCCGACGGGACCACGATCGAAGCGACCGACGAACAACTGGCCGTGATCAAGTACGACGACCACGGACTCGTCGCCGCCATCGCTCAGGACATCCACAACGGCGACGTCTTGATGCTGGCG
This sequence comes from Ilumatobacteraceae bacterium, assembly GCA_963716095.1. Classification (GTDB taxonomy): domain Bacteria; phylum Actinomycetota; class Acidimicrobiia; order Acidimicrobiales; family Ilumatobacteraceae; genus Sva-07. Next base: position 18,392 of record CAVQSV010000019.1, read on the forward strand.
TGGATGAATGCCGAGTCGCTCGGGATGACGCTCGCCGAGGGGCGGATGGTGTACTGGTCGAGGAGCCGCCAGGAACTCTGGCGCAAGGGCGACACCAGCGGCGACCGCCAGTTCGTTCGGGAGGCGTACTACGACTGCGACGCCGACGCGCTGCTGTTCAAGGTCGAGCAGGAGGGCGATGGGGCCTGCCACACCGGCGCTCGAACGTGCTTCTTCCGAGCGTTCGGAACCGAAGCGTGACGGTGCGATGAAGTTCCAGCCGTCCCGCGAGGAGTTCCATCGTCATGCCGGCGAACACACCGTGGTGCCCGTGTGGACCGAGCTGCTGGCCGACCTCGAGACGCCGGTGGCTGCCTACGTGAAGCTCGTCGGCGACGGCCCGGGGTTTCTGCTCGAGTCGGTCGAGGGGGCCGAGCGTTGGGCTCGATTCTCGTTCGTCGGCCGCAATCCGTCGGCGATGTTGGTGTTGCGCGACGGACTGGTCGAGCTCGACGGTGCACTGCCCGACGGCATCCCGACCGACCAGGGCATGCTCGCCGCGCTCGATGCGTTGCTCGAGCAGTACACGAGCCCGCAGTTCGACGATCTCCCACCGTTGCACGGTGGGATCATGGGCTTTCTCGGCTACGACGTGATCCGCGAGGTCGAGCACCTGCCGGACACACCCGCCGACGACCGCGGATACCCCGATGCGGTGATGTCGGTGATCGGTTCGCTCGCCGCCTTCGACCACTGGCGCCAGCGGGTGTACCTCATCGAGAGCGTGCCGACGCTCGGGCTCGACAGCGCCGCGCTCGACGCTGCCTACGACGCGGCCGTCGAGCGGGTGCGCCAGGCCGTGACCGACCTCGCCGAGCCGTTGCCGTACACGCCAGTCGAGCCGCCGTCTGCGGCTGACGAACTCCCCGAGCTGCAGTCGTCGATGCCAAATGGGATGTATCAGCGCGCGGTCGAGGTGGCCAAGGATCACGTCGTCGCCGGCGACGTCTTCCAAGTGGTGCTCGCGCAGCGCTACGACCTCGAGCTCGGCGCCGACCCGTTCGACGTGTACCGGGTGCTGCGCCAGGTGAATCCGTCGCCGTACATGTACTTCGTTCGGCACCCCGAGTTGACGATCGTGGGGTCGTCGCCAGAGCCGATGGTGCAGCTGTTGGGCCGCAGGGTCGTGTCGAGGCCGATCGCGGGCACTCGTCGACGTGGCCGCACCGACGAACACGATCGGATGATGGCCGCCGAGCTGATCGAACACCCGAAGGAACGAGCCGAGCACGTCATGTTGGTCGACCTCGCGCGCAACGACGTGGGTCGTGTGGCCGAGTTCGGCACGGTCGACGTCGAGGAACTGATGACACTCGAGCGCTACAGCCACGTGATGCACCTCACCTCGCAGGTGTCGGGGCAACTCCGTGACGGGCTCGGGCCGATCGATGTGCTGCGCGCCACGTTGCCCGCGGGCACGGTGTCGGGTGCCCCGAAGGTGCGGGCGATGGAGATCATCGACTCGCTCGAGCCGGTCAAGCGAGGGCCCTATGCCGGTGTGGTCGGCTACATCGACTGGTCGGGCAACCTCGACACGGCCATCGCGATCCGCACGATGTTCGTCACCGGTGACGGCACCACCGCCAGCTTGCAGGCGGGCGCCGGCATCGTCGCCGACTCGGTGCCCGACGACGAGGACCTCGAGTGCCGCAACAAGGCAGCAGCGCTGCTGGCAGCGATTCCAGCGTCACGGCGTATGACCGCCGCACGCCGCGACGCCGGCACCAGCGCCTGAGCGCCGCACTCGGCGAGACCGGGTGGGGCGAACCCCGGGTGCGATCGTGGCGTCGGGCTACAGCAGGATGCCGAGGAGGAACAGGAAGCTGAGCCCGGCGAAGCCGATGGTGATCACCGTGGCCAAGAGCAGCAGCAGCGGAAACGTCGTGACCGATCGCAGCGCCACCGTCAACGCGCCGAACTGCCCGGCGGTGCCTGCCGCCTCGCTCATGCTGAAGAACTGACGTGACATCACCATGGCGCTCTGGTCCTGCACGCCGTCGCTGGCCTCGATGGTTTCGATGACCACCCGCTCGGATCGCGGGTCGCCGGCGATCAGCCGCTGGACATCGATGACGAGCGCCGAGCCCAGCCGGGTGATCGCCCAGAGCCGGAACATCGCCAAGGCGACCGAACCGATCGCCACGAACGCGGCGAAGCCGCCGAAGATGATCCAGACCGTTTCGATACCTCCCGACAGGGCGCCGATGCCGAGCGCGAAGCCGACCATGCACACGAAGGTGACGATCACGAGCGTGCCGAACGCGAGCCTGGTGCCGCGTCGCACCAGCGTGAGGAGGCTGTCGACGGCTTGCGAGGAGAGGTCCTGGATCCGGCTGTCGGTGGCATCGTCGTCGTAGGTCATGACGTTTGCAGTGTGCCACGGCAAACTGGATGTGTGATCCCCGATCCGACTGTCATCGATGAATCCGCCCGCGACCATGTGATCGTCGAGGGCCCTGACGCACTGAGTTACCTGCACTCGCAAGTTGCGCAGGACCTCAATGGTCTGGGCGTCGGCGCGACGACGTGGACGCTGGTGTTGGAGCCGACCGGCAAGGTCGAATCGCTCGCACGGGTGACGCGCACCGCCGAGGATCGCTTCGACTTCGACACCGATGCCGGGTTCGGTGATGCGCTGGCTGCTCGGCTGAACCGGTTCAAGATCCGGGTCGCGGCCGAGGTGTCGGTGGAGCCGGCGGCATCGTCGGAGCCGTCGTCTGACCACGAGGCCGCCAGGATCGCCGCCGGGTGGCCCAGGATGGGATTCGAGATCGTCGCCGGTGAGACCATCCCGGCGGTCACCGGCGTGGTTCCGCTGGCCGTCAACTTCACCAAGGGGTGCTACCCGGGCCAGGAACTGGTCGAGCGGATGGACAGCCGTGGCGCCGACGCACCCACGTCGCTGCGGATCGTCGAGATCGCACCGGACACCGAACTCGGAGATGCGGTCGTCGTCGATGGCGTCGACGTCGGGTCGATCAGCAGCGTCTCGCCGGTCGGTGGTGTGGGTCTCGCGTTCATCAAGCGCGGCCACGACGTGGGCGAGGCCCCGATTCACCTGCGCTGACGCTTCGTTTTCCGAACTGTGCGCGGATCGGCCCGCCCGTGGTGCGCTGATGCGCAGTTTTCGGATCAGACGGCGTGGGTGGCGGCGATGTCGCGGCGGATCGAGATCACGTCGGGGTGTTGACGGACACCGATCAGTTCCGGAGACGCATCGATGATCGACGCGAGCCCGGCGGGTGACGTTCCCGCATCGGCAGCGGTGCGCAACCACCCGATGGCGGTGGGCTGGTCGCCGAGTGCGCCGGCCGCCCGGGCGACGGTGGCAGCAGCCAGTGTGTGAGGGTGGCGGGCGTAGCCCTCGGCCGCGTAGTGGGCGGCATCTTCGAACCGGCCGACGCGCATCAGCTGGTTGGCCAGGACGTACTCGTTCCAGGGATCACCGCTGGGCCACGGATCGGGCAGGAGCTCGATCAGGGCTGCTGCCTGCTGGGGCGACAGGGTCACCGGTGGCGGTGGGCGATCGGGTCGGTGGTGGCTGAGCGCTGACACGAGGATCCGTCGGGCTTTGGCGGGCTTGCCGGCGGCGAGTGCCTCATCGGCGTCGTGCCACGGTGAGGTGTCGGGCTTCGCCGAGGCGAGCATCTGGAGTTGCGTCACCAGCAGGAACCCGATCACGAGTGCGAACCCGCGATAGCGGTCGTTGGTGAACGCGAACACGGTGAACGCTCCGGTGACCGCGAGCGAGAACCACACCATCGGTCGCTCTGCACGGTCGGGCATGAAGCGATCGAGCGCGCTCGTGACGATGTTGCCGCCGTCGAGCGGCAGGATCGGCACGAGATTGAACACGCCGATGATCGGCCCCGACCACCAGATCGCCAACAGGGCCGGGTCGGTGGCGTACGAGGGCGCTTCGAGCGGGCTGGCGCCGAGCGCCACCAGGATGGCGACGCTGACGGCGATCTGGATGCCGGGACCTGCGAACGAGATGCCGATCTGTTCGGCTCGGGACAACGGTCGAGACGGCACGTACGAGGCATAGCCGGCGAGGAAGTTCAACGAGATCTCGGCCTCGGCGCCGGTACGCCGTGCGGCGACCGCATGGCCGAGTTCGTGCAGCAACGTGAACGCGGCGAGCGAGCCGGCGAGCCAGAGACCGAAGACGTCGCCGTACAGCACCACGATCAGCACCATGAACATGACGAAACCGGGGCGCACGTGAACGGGGAACCCGAGCAGCCGAAACATCTGAATGTGCAGGCTAGGACGGTTCTGGCCCGCACGTCTCGCGCAGTGCGGTGTTCTGTGGGCGTTCAGAAGTCTGGATCGCACAGCGTGTTTCCTGGCGGCGACGCCGCATGGTCGTACACTCTCTCCCCGTGCCATACGTCTACGCCTTCGATCACAAGCACCGCCGCCCTCCGATGGAGTACAAGGACCTGTTGGGAGGCAAGGGCGCCAACCTGGCCGAGATGACCAGCGTGCTCAAGTTGCCCGTGCCGCCGGGCTTCACGATCTCCACCGATGCCTGCCGCGACTACATGCACGGTGGTTGGCCCGAAGGCATCGACGAGGAGATCGCCAAGCACGTCTTCAAGCTCGAGAAGGCCATGGGCCGCAAGCTCGGCGACCCGTTCGATCCGCTGCTGGTCAGCGTGCGTTCCGGGGCCAAGTTCTCGATGCCGGGCATGATGGACACCGTCCTCAACCTCGGCCTGAACGACCAGAGCGTCGAGGGCCTGGCCCATTCGACGAACGACGAGCGCTTCGCCTACGACTCGTACCGTCGTTTCATCGCGATGTACGGCCGCATCGTGTTGGGCGTCGACGGTGAACCCTTCGAGGAGGCGCTCGACGCCGCCAAGGACAAAGCGGGCACGAAGCTCGACAACCTGATCCCGGCCGACGCGCTCAAGGAACTGTGCGATCACTACAAGGAGATCGTGCAGAAGGAGTCCGGCTCGCCGTTCCCGCAGAAGCCTCGCGATCAGCTCGACGGGGCCGTCGAAGCCGTGTTCAAGAGCTGGAACGGAGCCCGCGCCATCGCATATCGGGTGCGCGAGAAGATCGACCACGAACTCGGCACCGCCGTGAACGTGCAGACCATGGTGTTCGGCAACCGCGACGACAACTCGGGCACCGGGGTCGGTTTCACCCGCAACGCAGCGACCGGCGACAACAAGCCCTACGGCGACTTCCTCGTGAACGCGCAGGGCGAGGACGTGGTGGCGGGTATCCGCAACACCGAAGACCTCGACCACATGAAGAAGCACTTCCCGGTGATCCACGCCGACCTGCTCGAGATCTTCAAGCGGCTCGAAGCGCACTACACCGACATGTGCGACACCGAGTTCACCATCGAGCAGGGCAAGCTCTGGATGCTGCAGACCCGTGTCGGCAAGCGCACTGGCGCTGCCGCACTCAAGATGGCTGTCGACATGGCCAAGGGCACCGGCAAGGGCTCGAATCGTTGGAAGATCACGCGTGAAGAAGCGATCATGCGGGTCTCCGACGAGCACCTCGACTCGGTGCTGCACCCGCAGTTCGCCAACAAGGGCAAGGTGCTCGCCAAGGGGCTCGGCGCATCGCCGGGCGCTGCTGTCGGTGCGGTCTACTTCACCGCTGACGAAGCAGCCGCGGCCAACGAGCGTGGCGAACAGGTCGTGCTCGTCCGCAACGAGACGAGCCCTGACGACATTCACGGCATGATGGCGTCGAAGGGCATCTTGACCGCTCGTGGTGGTTTGGTGAGCCACGCCGCCGTCGTCGCCCGCGGTTGGGGCACCCCGGCGATCGTCGGCGCCGAAGAGGTCCGCATCTCGGGCAAGCAGTTCAGCGTCGGCGACACGGTGGTCAACGAGGGTGATGTCATCTCGATCGATGGCACGACCGGTGACGTCGTGCTCGGCGAGCTCGAACTGAAGGCCGCTGAGCCGCCCGCCGAGTTCCAGACGATCCTGAAGTGGGCCGACGTGGTTCGCAAGGGCAAGTTGGGCGTGCGCGCCAACGCCGATACCGGCGAGGACGCAGCGAACGCTCGCGAGCTCGGCGCCGAAGGCATCGGGCTGTGCCGCACCGAGCACATGTTCCTCGCCCCCGACCGGCTGCCGGTGGTGCGTGAGATGATCCTCGCCTCCACGCCCAAGCAGGAGGAGGCGGCGCTCGAGAAGCTGCGCGCCGTACAGGAAGCCGACTTCATGGAGATCCTCGACGCGATGGACGGCCTGCCGGTCACGATCCGGCTGCTCGATCCGCCGCTGCACGAGTTCCTGCCATCGGTCGAGGAGCTGCGGATCAAGGAGGCCACCAAGGGCCTCACCAAGAAGGACGCCGCACTGCTCGAAGCGGCCGAGCACTGGGCCGAGCACAACCCGATGATCGGCACCCGTGGCGTCCGCCTCGGCGTGTTGAAGCCGGGGCTCTACGCGATGCAGGCGCGGGCGTTGCTGTCGGCAGCGGCCAAGCTGCGTGAGCTGGGCAAGAAGCCGATCGTCGAGATCATGATCCCGCTGACCGTGACCCGTGAAGAGATGGCGCTCGCACGCAGCTGGGTGCAAGCGGAGATCGACGAGGCGCTCGCCGGCATGAAGAAGAAGCCCGAGATCACGATCGGCACGATGATCGAGACGCCGCGTGCGGCACTGCGCGCCGACGAGATCGCCGAGGTCTCCGACTTCTTCAGCTTCGGTACCAACGACCTCACGCAGCTGACCTTCGGGTTCAGCCGCGATGACGTCGAGAGCCGGATGATGCCCCAGTACCTCGAGCAGGGGCTGTTGAAGCGCAACCCGTTCGACACGATCGACCAGACCGGTGTCGGCGACCTCGTGCGCATCGGTGCCGAGCGCGGTCGCAGCACGAAGCCCGACCTGAAACTCGGTGTCTGCGGCGAACACGGCGGCGACCCCGAGTCGATCGACCTGTTCTACAAGGCCGGTCTCAACTACGTGTCGTGCTCGCCGTTCCGGGTGCCGATCGCACGCCTGTCGGCAGCGCAGTCGATCATCGCCGCCGAGCGCTGACCGGTTGCGCCGGTGCCAGGCGCCGGCGCAACCGCTCTCGCAGTACATTGATCTCGGCATGGGGATCGTCGACGAGGACATCGAACGGCTGCGGTCGACGGTGTCGATCGTCGACACGGTGCAGCAGTACGTCGCCCTGAAACGGGTCGGACGCAACTGGGTGGGCCTGTGCCCGTTCCACGCCGAGAAGAGCGGGTCGTTCAACGTCCGCGAAGAGACCGGGCGCTACAAGTGCTTCGGGTGCGACAAGGGCGGCGACGTCTTCACGTTCATCCAGGAGATCGAGCACCTCGACTTCCCCGGTGCCGTCGAGCACCTGGCTGCGAAAGCGGGGATTCAGCTCAACTACACCACGACCGGGCAGTCGAAGGAGCGAGCACGGCGCAAGCAGCTGGTCGAGGCGATGAACGAGGCGGTCGAGTGGTACCACGACCGATTGCTGACCGACCCGGACGCTCGCCCGGCGCGCGACTACCTGCGGCGCCGAGGGCTCGCCGGCGACATCGCCCGTCAGTTCAAGCTCGGGTGGGCGCCGGACGATTGGGACCAATTGTCGCGCGGGCTCGGAGCATCGCCCGACGTGTTGCAGGCGGTCGGGCTGTCGTTCCGGAACAAGCGCAACAAGATGCAGGACTCGTTCCGGGCGCGAGTGATGTTCCCGATCTTCTCCGACTCGGGCGAAGCGCTTGCGTTCGGGGGACGGATCCTGCCCGGCTCCGACGATCCCGCCAAGTACAAGAACTCCTCCGAGACGCCGATCTACACCAAGTCGAAGGTGCTCTACGGGCTGAACTGGGCCAAGGCCGACATCGCCAAGCACGATCAGGTGGTGGTCTGTGAGGGCTACACCGACGTGATCGGGTTCCACCGCGCCGGCGTGGCACGTGCGGTGGCCACCTGCGGTACCGCGTTGACCGAGGAACACGTTCGTCTGCTCAAGCGGTACGCGAGCCGCGTGGTGCTCGCGTTCGACGCCGACGCGGCCGGGCAGGGCGCTGCGGCCCGGTTCTACGAATGGGAGCAGGCCCATGCGGTCGAGGTGTCGGTGGCACGGCTCCCGCAGGGCAAGGACCCGGGCGATCTGGCCCAGAGCGACCCCGAGGCGTTGCAGCAGGCGGTCGACTCCGCGATGCCGTTTCTCGGTTTCCGGTTGCAGCGCACCCTGAGCGCCCGGCCGCTCGACTCGCCCGAACATCGGGCACGTCTCGCCGAGGAAGCGATGGCGGTCGTCAACGAGCACCCGAACCCGAACGTGCGCAAGCTCTACGCGGGCGAGGTCGCGACCAAGGTCGGCCTCCCGGTCGGCGACCTGGTGCAGATCGCCGAGCGTGGGTCGCGTCGACCGGCGATCCAGGTCGCAGCGAAACGCCAACGCGGGCCGATGGAGAACGCCGAGTTCGCCGCGCTGGTGCTGTTGGTGCAGGACTGGGACGAGATCGCCCCCTGGCTGATCGAGCAGCTCTTCGACGACGACGCCAACCGGATGGCATTCGTGGCGATGGCCGAGGCTGCCGGCGATCTCGAGCGTGCGCTCGAGGTCGCCGCGCCCGACGCCCGCGACGTGCTCGAACGGGCGGCGGTTGCCGATCTCAACTTGCAGCCCGATGTCGAGGCGCGCACGCTGATCGGTGCTGCCGCGCGTCGTGAGCTGCACTCGCACGCCCGGCTGGGCGATCCGGCCGCCATGGACGAGGATCGCACGGCGCGACTCGACATCGACTCGTTGAACGACACCGATCGGTCGCGTGCGATGGCGGCTGCCGAGTCGTTGCTAGGTTGGCTGGATCGACGATCAGGGGAGCGCAACGGTGGGGGCTGATCCAGCACCCGGCACCGCGGCGGACGATGCTGCATCCGTCGAGGGCGTGCCATTCGTCGGCGTCGATGCGGGTGAATGGGGTGATCTCGTGGCGCAGGGCCGAAGCTCCGGTGCCGTGCACGCCGAGGACATCGCCCACGTGCTGCGCCACATCGAGCTGTCGGGTGATGTGCTGGCCCAGGTCCAGTCGACGATGGCCGGCCATGGCATCAACATCGACGACGAGGTCGACCACATCGCCGACGACACCCCGGCGGGCGGTGGACGCCGGGTGGTCGTCGAGGACAAGCCGGCCTCCGCGCCGACCGATCACGACGAGGAGTTGCTGAGCCGTGGTCGTGATCGACGTGTCCGCAAGGCCGGCCCTCGGGGCGACAACAGCACCTCGGACACGGTGCGTATGTACCTGCGTGAGATCGGCCAGGTCGATCTGCTCACGGTGGAGGACGAGCGGCGACTGGCGCAGTTGATCGAGGAGGGCAAGATCGCCGCAGCACGTATCGACGAGCTGAACGGATCTGCCGATCCGGCGCCCGGCGAAGAGCGGATGCTGCTGCGTGCGGTCAGTCGCGGCGAGCGGGCCAAGAGCGAACTCACCCAGGCCAACCTGCGCCTGGTGGTCAGCATTGCCAAGCGGTATTCGGGCCGGGGGATGCAGCTGCTCGACCTGATCCAGGAGGGCAACCTCGGTTTGATGCGAGCGGTCGACAAGTTCGACCACACCAAGGGGTTCAAGTTCTCCACGTACGCGACATGGTGGATCCGTCAGGCGATCACCCGGTCGATCGCCGACCAGGCCCGCACCATCCGGATTCCGGTCCACATGGTCGAGCACATGAATCGGGTCACGCGGGCGAAACGGCAGATGCACCAGGAACTCGAACGTGAGCCGACCATCGACGAGATCGCTGAACGGGTGCAGCTCGAACCCGACCGGGTGCGCGAGTTGCTGCGCTATTCGCAGGACTTGCTGTCGCTCGACTCGCCGGTCGGCGAAGAGGACGAATCGAACCTGGGCGACTTCATCGAGGACAGCTCGGTCGACAGCCCCGCCGATGCCGCAACCCGCATGATGTTGCACGACGCCGTCGGCGAGGTGCTCGGCGAGCTGTCCGACCGCGAGCAGGAGATCGTCAGGCTCCGGTTCGGCCTCGACGGCGGGCGGGCCAAGACGCTCGAAGAGGTCGGCAAGGAATTCGGGGTCACCCGCGAGCGGATCCGACAGATCGAGGCAAAGACGCTCGCGAAGCTGCGTCACCCGCAGCGCTCGCAACGCCTGCGCGAGTTCCTCGAGGTCGAGTAGCCGCCGCCGGTTTCGCCGGCCCAAGTCGGTGACACCCCATCGTCATGATGGGGTCATGGGCTACGGCGGCAAGTTCGTGGAACGAGAGCAAGCGAGGCAGCTGCGGTCGCAGTCGTGGACGCTGCAGGAGATCGCCCACGAGCTCGGCGTCTCCAAGTCGTCGGTCTCGGTCTGGGTGCGCGACGTCGAGTTCGTTGCCAAGCCCCGCAATCGAGGGCACGCCGGCCACCAGCCCCACCCGCTCCACGTACGCAAGCTGGCAGGAGATCGAACGGTGCCGTTCCGAGGCCGACGAGTTGTTCAGTCGGCTGACTGTCCGTGAGCGCGACCTCTTCGCGCTCGGCCTCTACGCGGGAGAGGGCGAGAAGACAGATGGGCGAGTCTCGATGGCCAACACCAACCCGGTGTACCTCCGAGTGTTCGTGACGTGGCTGCGCGAGCAGTTTGCTGTGGACGCATCACGTCTCCGAGTCCGCCTGTACCTGCATGACGGTCTCGATCTCGACGCAGCGAATGAGTTCTGGAGCGAGGTGCTCGACGTACCGATTGCCCAGTTCCACAGGCCGTATCGGGCTTCACCGGATGCCACGCGGCGCCGTGCCAAGCACCCCCGGGGTTGTGCCACGGTGTCCTACTCGTGTGCGTTCACGCACCGACGTGTGATGGCACGGATCGAGGCGGTAACGTCTCTGTTCGACCTTCCGGGATAGCTCAGCTGGCAGAGCAGCTGACTGTTAATCAGCTTGTCGCAGGTTCGAGCCCTGCTCCCGGAGCAACGGTGGCGGGCCCCGAGCGATCGGGGCCCGTTGCTCGTTTTCGACTGGACGATCGGCCACGCACCCGGTGTCCGTCGGTGTGCCACACTGCGGCATGGCCACTCACGAACAGGACCTCACCGGCTCGGCGTCGATCACGATCGATCGGCCCGTGGCCGAAGTGTTCGAGGCAGTCGTCGACATCACCCGCATGGGGGAGTGGAGCCCTGAGTGTGTGGCGTGCCGGTGGGCCGATGGTGTCGACGGGCCCACGGTCGGTGCGACGTTCAACGGCGACAACGTGGCCAAGGCGGGCCCGATCACGCTGAAGCGGTGGACGACATCATCGGAGATCACCGGCTACGAGCCCGGTGCGCTGTTCGAATTCGTCGCGGAGGGCTACTCGACGTGGCGGTACGAATTCGAGGCCCGCGACGGCTCGACCGTGGTGACCGAATCGTTCTCGTTCCCGCCGCCGACCGGCGTCCAGAAGTTCCTGTACGAGACGGTGATGCGCCGTTCGGCGAGCATGGTGAAGGGGATGGACGCCACATTGGGGCGCCTGAAGGTGGCACTCGAAGCCTGAGCGGGTCAGCGGGGACGATGCTGGGTGCCCTCGCCGGCGGTGATGAACAGCGCGCTGACGCGGCCAGCGACGTCAGCGGTGTGCCAGACGCCGGGCTGGTTGACGGCGTACTCGCCGGCGTCGAGCACGATCGTGTGGTTGCTGCCTTCGGGTGTCTCCTGATGGAGTGTGATCGAGCCGGCGAGACACAGCACCACCTCGCTGCCGACCGGATGCATCTCCCAGACATCCCAACTCTCGTCGAACTCGTGCACGGTGACGAGGCGACCTTCCGCTCCGTCCGCGCCGTGGCGTTCGCTGTAGCCGGCGTACCACTCCATCGCTCCGGTGAACTCGGGTTCGATCTCGGCGGTGGCTCCCAGGCCGAGGTGGATCGGGTGGTCGCTGAGACGAGTCGGTGTCGTAGCCATCGCCGCAGTCTTGCCGATCGCTAGGTTGGGCCGTCACCCAGTACGGGGCGGTAGCTCAGTTGGTTAGAGCAGCGGACTCATAATCCGTGGGTCGTGGGTTCGAGCCCCACCCGCCCCACCAGCGACTAGAAGGCGCAACGGACGCACTGCGTGGGGCATCGCCCGCGCCATCGCAACACAGCCCGATATTGGCCCATACCGAACACCCGATAACCGCGCTGGCGGCCCGTCAGCCGGACACGGTCGGTGGTCGCGTTATGAGCTAGCTGTCGGTCTGGTCGACCCGCCACAGTGCGCCGGAAGCCGAGCGCGAGAGGGCGCATTCTTGGCCGGGACTTTCGCTCGGGTCGCGGCGACCGGTTGACCGAGCGATACGTGCCGTACTGCGTGGCCTGGTGGCTCCGCGGTCTCCTGGTGATACGGGATCTGCACCGGTCTGGATGTCCCGGGCAGGCAAGACTCGGGCGCATGATTGTTCGCTCAGTGACGCAAAGCGGCAAGGGCTGGTACACCGGCCCATGGGACTCGGTGGTGCCGGTCGCGTTGGGATATTCCGACTTCGGGGTCGACGAGGTCCACCTGCATCGTGAGATGTACGAGATCTACCTGGTCGCTCGCGGAACATCGATTGCGATCGTCGACGGCGGCGAAGTCCACCTCTCCGCCGGCCAAGTACTGGTGGTGGAGCCCGGAGAGGTCCACACCGTGCGGGACAGTTCAGAGGACTAATTTCACTTCGTGATCCAGGCCCCGTTCGTTCCCGGCGACAAGCTCCTCGTCGAGAACGGCTGACATGGATGGAGGCCCGACGTTCCGGAGCTGAAGCGCGTTGTCGCCCACCTGCCCGAGCGCATCCGTGCCGCTATGGGCGGTCTACTCCAGTGAGGGTGGTCCGCGATATGAGTGGCGATCTGCGAGATCTGTAGACGCTCGAGCGGTGATCGATTCGCAGGACAATGACGGTGTGCTGATCGTCGTCGATCTCGTAGATCACTCGATACGCCCCTCGCCGTGCGGAGTGGAGTCCGGCGAGTTCGCGTTGCAGGCGACCGCCGACGCGGTGGGGGTTGTCAATGAGTGCGCGCAGCATGAACTCAACAATGGCGGCTGCGGTGCCCTCTGTGAGTCGTTCCAGCTGGCGTTGAGCGGGACCGGCGACGCGCGGTTCGTAAGGATGGTCGCGGTCGGTCACTTGGAGGAGAAGCGGGCGCGTAGTTCGTCGCCGGTGATGTAGTCGCCGGTGTCGGCCGCGTGCTTCGCTTCGGCGAGTTCGCGCATTGCGCCGGGATCCGAGAGCAGCTCGAGGGTGTCTTCGAGAGACGCCAGATCGTCTGGGCTGATCATGACGGCTGCTGGCCGACCGTTGCGGGTGACGACGATTCGGTCGTGGGTGTGCTCGACGCGGTCGATCATTTCGGAGAACTTCGACTTGACGTGGGCGAGCGGCAACGTTGCGGACATGACCAGTATTGTAGTCATCTTCGTCATGGGTTGTCACGACGATCCGTTCCGCAGCGCAGGGCCGATCCAGCGCGTGTTCTGGAGCACCTGCCCGCGCGCAGTCGTGCCGGTCCAGAGTGGCACGGGAGGCTGCGGCCGGTGCGCGTTCTCGAGCGGGTCATCGCTGGTGTATGCTGATGTGCATGCAGAGCACGAGCGTTCGAATTGATGCCGCGACTCACGATGACCTGAAGCGTCTGGCGGCCGAGTTCGACACGACTGTCGGGAACACGGTGACCCTCGCCGTGCGGGCGCTCCGTCAGGACCACATCGGGCGTCAACTGCATGCTCCACTGGCCAGCGATGAGGACGCCTGGCTCGATGCAGACCTCGGGTGACGTGGTCGACCTCGATCTCGGTCGACCCGAGGGCCGCGAGGCAGGATTCCTTCATCCTGCGATCGTGATCACCGCTCAACGGATCCTCGATGCGGGCCCGTCCGTCGTTCACGTGGTTCCGCTCACCAGCACGATCCGCACGTTCCATTCCGAGATCGTGATCGAACCCGACGAGACCAATGGATTGAGTGCCGCCTCGGCAGCACAGTGTCAGCATCTTCGAGCGGTTTCACCGCAGAGGATCGTGGAGACTCGAGGCAACGTCGGGCCGCTGAGTCTTTCGCAGATTCGAGAAACGCTCGCCGTCATCCTCGACATCGGGTGACGGTTCGCGTAACAGAACGGGCCCGCCGCCCTGTCCACGACCCTCGTCCGCACGTTTCCGAGCGCCTCGCCGCCCGAAGAAGTGCCGATCGCGAGCGGGGTCGACTGCCCTCGAACGGCGTGATTATCGCGCATCGGGGCAAAGCACCTGTCGGCTTGATCAGGTGTCAGCGGAAGATGTCGAGGGGGAAGTGCAGTGACACGAGCCAGTTGGGTGCGTCCACGATCTCGCTGATGCGCAAGTTGGCCGCGGTACTGCACAACAGGTACGCGTCGGCTGGTTCGAGCCCGCGATTGGCCGCGAGCCACTCGATCATGTATCGGGTCGCAGTGCGGGCATTCTCGTAGAGGTCCGGGCCGTGAGCAGTCGTGATGTGTACTTCCGAATCCGACAGTGCGGGTCTGGTCCTTCGCCGGGCCTGGAACTCGGCAACGTCGAGGTCGCGGCGCACCGACAACCGGATGGTCGCCGTCATGGGCGACTCCACACCAGACCCGCACACCTCTCCGTCTCCTTGAGCGGAATGACAATCGCCGATCGAGAACAATGCACCGTCGGCATGAATCGGGAGCCACGCAGTCGAGCCGGCCACGAGATCCCTCGTGTCGAGGTTGCCACCGTTGGAGCGCGGTGGAAATGTGTCGAGGCGGCCGCTCTCGCGCGGGGCGACACCGATCACGCCGGGAAACGGCTCGGCTGGAACTTCGATTCCGTCGGCGAACCTGCAGATCGAACCCTCGAGCTCCCAGTGGTGAAGGTGTGCCGAGTCGAAGTCATCGGCCAACAACCCGAAATCTGGAATGAGGCCACTCCAGCCCCAACCCTTGTGTTCCATCTTCAAGATGTCGATCTCGAGTGTGTCGCCTGGGCGTGCACCCTTGACGTAGATGGCCCCGCTCAGCGCGTGCGCGAGGCTCGGGTCGGCGCCGGCGAAGTCGTCGTCGGTCCAGGTCGGTGTGACCTGGCCGATCGGTTCTGCGCACTCAACCACCACCACGTCGCCCGACTCGACCTCCAATCGGACATCGACCTCGCGATCCCAATAGGCATGCGTCACTGTGTCGTCAAGGTGGTGTTCCGTCATCCCAGCCCCTCATGATGGTCGGCGTCCAAGCAGGTTCCGTCGATCGCCAGACTATTCAGATCCATCGCGGCGGTCGGGCCGAGAAGCTGCCAACTCGGTAACCGTGACAGCAGTTCTCCTGCAGGGTCCAGCTCAGTTGGACCCTGATTCTGAGCCAGGTGCGATGCGGCTCGATGCCCTCGGTGGCACGAACAACTACGACCACCCGGGAACGGCCCGCATGAGACCTGCGTGACTTCGTAGTGGGGCCAGCGCGCGAGTGCGACTCTGTGGCGGGCCGGGTCGCATCGTCGGTGGCGCGTGCTCGACCGTCCATCGAGGTGTGCCATGGTCTGACCATGGGCAGAACGATCTGGGCGAACGGAATGGTCTTCGACGGCACAGGCGCAGACGCCTCGGTCGCCGACATCGCGGTGGAGGAAGGTCGCATCGTCGACATCGGTGTGGGGCTGGACGGCGACGAATCAGTCGATCTCTCGGGTCATCTCGTGACGCCGGGGCTCTTCGACTGCCACGTGCACTTCATGGTCGATGGCGACTTCTCTCCGACGACCTACGGCGAGACACCGTTCTCGATGCGCTTCTACCTCGCGGCGGAGCGCATGCGGCGCACGCTCGCGACGGGTATCACGACGGTTCGTGAGGCGGGCGGGTCCGATCTGGGTGTGAAAGAAGCGCAGGAGAAGGGCCTGATCGAAGGGCCGCGGATGCAGATCTCGATCACGATGCTGTCGCAGACAGGCGGGCACGGCGACGGTTGGCACGTCTGTGGTGCTCACATGCCGATGGAATTGGACCCCTATCCGGGCATGCCGGACAATGTCGTCGACGGGCCCGATGAGATGCGCCGCAAGGTGCGTGAGTTGGTGCGAGCCGGAGCCGATGTGATCAAGGTGGCCACATCCGGTGGCGTGCTGTCTCCTCGTACGGACCCTCAGGCTGCTCATTTCAAGGCTGATGAGCTCGACGTGTTGGTGGCAGAGGCCACCGGTGCCGGCCGATTCGTGATGGCGCATGCGCAGGCGACCAATGGCATCAAGAACGCGATCCGTGCCGGTATCCGCTCGATCGAACACGGCATCTACCTCGACGACGAGGCGATCCAGATGATGCTCGACGCCGGTACGTACCTCGTCCCCACTCTCGTTGCGCCACTCGGTGTGATCGACGCCGCCGACCAGGGCATCGACTTGCCGCAGGTGATCATCGACAAGGCGCGGGCCGTCGTCGATGTGCATCACGAGTCGTTCCGGCGAGCGGTCGAGGCGGGGGTCACGATCGCCATGGGCACCGACTCCGGTGTGATGCCCCATGGCAACAACCTGCGCGAGCTGCAACTCATGGCCGAGCTCGGCATGTCGCCGACCGCTGTGCTCGAGTCCACGACTCGTATTGCCTCGGAGCTGATGGGGGTGGATTCGACACTCGGCACCATCGAGGTCGGCAAGATCGCCGACCTCGTGGCCTTCACCGGCACCGACGTCGACGTCACCGACCTCAAACCCCGCGTTGCCCACGTCGTCCAAGCCGGCCAAGAAATCGCCCTCTGACACCATCGGGACGACGCTCGAACTCGCACAGTTCGGT
>CAVQSV010000020.1:0-7373 GCA_963716095.1 Ilumatobacteraceae bacterium
GACCAGCGCCAGTTCGACCGACACCGTGGCATCGGGCCGAAGTCTCAAGGTCTCTTGACTTTGCAGTCTCCTGACGTGCGCCACGGCCACCGCTGACAGCGGTCGCCCTACCGTTCTCGGTGTTCTCATCAGGCGCCACCCAGGCGCCATCTGTTCAAGGCGGAACCCCGACATGCCGAAGACCAAGGGCCATGGATATGCGACCGAACGCAACTGACCGACACCGCCTGCACCCGGCGGAACCCGAACGCGACGTCCGAGACGGCGGCTACACGCTCGTCGAGATGCTGGTCGCGATCATCCTCATGGGCTCGATCGTGCTGTCGATCATGGGCGGGATGTGGGCGGTCGTCCGTGCCTCGAACCAGAACGACGAGCGAGCGAAGGTGCAAGCCGTGCTCGGCGCTGCCGGCGACGGCATCTCCAACTATCGCTACATCGCCTGCCCCGAAGCCGACGGTGGCTACGAGGAGTTCGGCCAGAAGGCGGCCGCTGCGGTCGGGTGGCCGCTCGAGAGCGTCGAGATCACCAACTACCAGTACTGGAATCCCGACATCGACGGTTGGGCCGAGAGCAACTCGATCCAGGGAACCGACTGCAACCCGAACGTCGGGCTGACGACATCGAAGACGCTGCAGAAGCTGACGATTCAGGCCACCGCTCCCGGCGGTGGCTACAGCACGACGATCGACATCGTGAAAGCCGACATCCGACCCAAGGAGATCAAAGATGTCACGACGCCCTGAGCGCCTCATCAATCAACGGCGCCGTCGCGACGCCGGCTTCACGCTGCCCGAGCTCCTGATCGCCGTGGTGATCAGCGGCATCCTCGTCGTCTCGATCTCGATGGCGTTCACGACGGTGCTGCGCACCCAGTCGCAGGCGACCGACCGACTCGCCGAGTCGAAGGACATCACGTTCGTGCAGACCTGGCTCCCCGTCGACCTGTCGTCGGCGCTCGACACCTTCTCGATGCCGGACGAGGCGGAGCTCGCCACCGAGCTCGCCGCGGCGACCCCGTCGATGGCGTTCAACGCCGTGCTGCCCGGCGTGAACGTGATGACCGTGATCCGCCCCGACCTCGAGTCCGGCTCCGGCGTCTACTACCTCGTCGCCTACCGCTATCACGAGGTCGGCGGTCAGTGGCAGCTGAGCCGCTTCGAGATCCGCAACCCCGGCACCGCGTCCGAGGTCGTCAAGACCGTCGGCGTCGCCTACGAGATGCCTGAGCCACCGCCGGGGTGGGACCTCACCCAGGCGCCGGTGCACGCCGTCGAGGTCACCAGCCGCAACCAGGTCATCCTCCGACCGATCGGCGAGGACGTGAAGGTCAACTTCGAGAGTGGCAACGCGTTCCGCACCGGCGGTGCCGGTCTGTCGGCCGAGAACCAGCTTCCCACCGACTACAGCGGTGGCTTCACCGACCCGAGTGCACCGCCGAGCCGCTGTGGTGGCCGTGTGGCGCTCGTGATCGACACGTCCGGTTCGGTGCCGGCGAGCAGCGGTGGCATCCCCACCGAGCAGGCCGCTGTCAGCTTCATCGACGGGTTCACCGGAACGCCGACGACGTTGTCGATCAACGGCTTCGACCGAGAGGCCTACGGCATGATCTGGGACACCTCGCAGCCGGCGGGCACCGTCGAGCGCGGTTCCTCCAACGGTGTGCGTGCGCCCTTCGTGTCACTGCTCAACCCGGGCGCTCCGGTCGACGCGATGAAGACCCGCATCACCGACCTCGACGACCTCGATGGAGCCTGGCCGGGCGGTGGCGCATCGATCACGGCACGCGACCCCAACGGCGACCGCGTGATGTGGGACCAGATCGGTGCCGGCACGAACTGGGAGGACGGGTTGTTCAACCTGATCTACCAGTCCGATGGGACCCCGTACGGCGTCGAGCAGCCCAGCCTCGTCGTGTTCATCACCGACGGTCAGCCGACCATGGTGCGCACGGCGTCGGGCGGTTCGAACGGCGTGAGCAGCAGCGCTGCCAAGAACGCTGCCGCCGCCGTGGCCAACGACCTCCGAGCCCAAGGAGCCCGAACGATCGGGGTCATGGTGGGCAACAAGTCGAACAACGGCACCTACGTCGGCTACCTCAAGGACGTCGTCGGGCCGATCGAGTGGAACGGGTCGGTCAACGGCGACGGCACGATCAACGTCGGCAACGCCGCCACCGCCGACCTCTTCAAGGGCGAGTTCGAGAGCCTCGGACCGATCCTGCGTTCGATCCTGATCGCCGAGTGCGGTGGCACGCTCACCGTGCAGAAGCGCATCGACACCGGCTCGACGCTCGAGAATCCGGTCTCTGGCCAGTGGTCGTACACGACCGACCTCGGAGTCCGCGAGCTCGACCGTGCCAAGACCTCGTCGATCACGTTCGACTACTCGTTCGGAGCCGGCGAGGTGACCAAGCAGGTCCAGATCGTCGAGGCGCCGGCCGCCGGCTACGTCTGGGACCGTGCCGAGTGTTCTGCATCCGGCAACCCCGTCGCCGCACAACCCAACGTCGACGGTTCGCCCGGTGCGACCGTCACCGTCCAAGCCGACCAGGCCGTGTCCTGTCTGATGATCTCGAGGCCCGCATGAGCACGTCACTCACCCCCCGACACCGAGCCCTGCCGCTCGACGGTCACGAAGCCTCGCGACGAGGGCTCGGTCCTTCCGATGATCCTCGCGTTGATGGTGGTCGGGTCGCTCGGCGTCGTCGCGCTGCTCACCTTCGCCACGACGCTGTTCATCAACCGCCCACCGATCGAGGTGCGCGACCAGACGTTCTGGACCGCGAAGTCGGCGATGAGCATGGCGATGACGCTGCAGCGCGAGAACGGACCCGACGGCTGCTACCCGGGCCCGTACGCCTTCAGCCTCAACGGCTTCACCGCCAACGTCACGTGCACACCGACGGGCAACTACTTCGGCACCGGCCGCGGCCGATTCGCCCTCATCACGACCGGGAACGACTTCGACACGCAGCAACTCGTCGGGAGTGGAGTCGGCGCGATCGTCAAGCCGATCGTCGGTGACGTCCTGGTCAACGGCGGGTCGTTCGACGACAGCGGCTGCCGATCTCGCCGTGCAGGCGTCGACGACCGGTGTGGCCTCGCGAACGTGCTCACCTCGAACTACGCGTCGACCGCGACACCAGGCGCTCGCTACAACGACCCGACGGTGGTTCCGACGGTGCCGCCCGCGCCACCGGCCGTGCCGGTCGCGACCGATTGCATCCAACCCGGCGATCCCTCCGACGATGGCCTTCCCCGACCAGGGCACTGCTGGTCCAACACCTGCCAGGCCCAACCGTGGTGGGAGCTGGCGGGCGACCTCAACACCGCGTTGACCTACGACTACCCCGAGCTGCCACCGCTGCCGGCGTACCTGCGCCCCAGCGTGCCGCAGGCAACCGTCGGCTCGTGCAACGTCTACTTCCCGGGTCGCTACCCGGCAGCGCTCACGTTGGGCGCCGGCGATCACTTCTTCCCGTCGGGCGTCTACTACTTCGAGGACGCGCTGACCCTTGCGCCCGGGGCGCGGGTCGTCGCCGGCGAGGGCCGCTGGTCGGGATGCACCTTCGACGCCGAAGCTGCATTCGCCCCGACGGCGCCGAGCTTCCATGCGATCACCGGAAAGGGCGCCACGTTCGTGCTCGGCGGCAACGGCCGGATCGTTTCGAACGACGCATCGCTGCGGATCAACCGTCGTGTGTCCGACAGCACCAGCCGTGGCACCGAAACAGTGGCGATCCGTTCGGTGAACTTCAGCGCTGCGGCACCGACGGCGCCAGCTGCCGTGGAGATCCCCGACGACGTCGTGTATCTCGCTGACGTCTACGACGCAGCCAACTCCGCGTGCGATGCATCGCTGAGCACGACGACGTGTCTGCAGCGAGCGATCGATCACTCCGTGCAGCCGACCACGTCGGCACCGGTCGCCAGCTACACCGCGTCGACGCTCACGCCGAGTGACACGATCGTCTCGATCGACCAGTCCGGCGGCACCGCGAGCAGCAACCAGTTCGTCACCGACGGCTACATCTTCGTGCCGAACGCACGGGTCGAATTCGGTGGAGCAGCGAACGACAACTACCGGTTGCGGATGTCGGCCGGCATCGTGGCGAGCTCGGCCGAGTTCGCCTACGACCTGCTGCCGTCGAACGCATCGAACTGGTTCGTCGGCGTGCTCGACGAACCGATCCAGCGTCAGGTGGAGCTGTTCGCCAGCGTCACCGCCCCGAACGGTCAGCGCACCGAGTCGCGGGCGATCATGGAGGTCAACGTCGACGAGAGCTATGCCATCAACGGCTGGACGGTCGACCCGAACGTGAGCGGCCCGACGCGCGCCGACCACCACGACCCCACCGGCGACGACCACGACCGTTCCTCCACGGGTCCGACGACGACCACGACGACCCCCGGCGACGACGACCACCCCGGCCACCACGACGACGACCACGATCCCGGCACCGACCACCACGCTGCCGCCGGTGATCCCGCCGGTGCCGGGCAACGGCACGGGCAGCTGCAACAGCGTCACCAGCAACCCGCAGGGATGGAGTCAGGACTTCGGACCTGGCACCTGGACGGCGGAGTACTGGAACTGGGGCGGATCGAACCCGAACTTCGACAGCGGCGACCCGTTCGATGGAACGCCCAGTGAGACCGGGACGCTGTCGACGCTCGCCGCTTGTCTCGACGAGTCGCCGTTCACCGGGGTGCAGGAGGACGACTTCTCGGCCCGCTTCACCAAGACGTGGACGACCACCGAGAGCGAAGGACGTCACGTTCCTGGCCGGAGGCGACGACGGCTACCGGGTGTTCGTCAACGGCACCCGACCGCGATCATCAACAACTGGGACGATCACGCCCATGAGTGGAGCACGCAGACGGTGACACTTGCCGGCCGGAACGCACACCTTGACGTTCGAGTTCTACGAGAACGGCGGCTACAACAGCTGGCAGCTCTGGCGCAACTGACGCCGAAGACCCGACTCAGCCGGGGAGCAGCAGCTCCCCGGCGTTGAGTTGGTGGGCATAGCGGCCGTTCGCGGCGAGCAGTTCGTCGTGGGTGCCGATCTCGGCGATGCGGCCCTCTTCGACGAAGGCGATGCGATCGGCGCTGCGGATCGTCGACAGGCGGTGGGCGATCACCAGCGCGGTGCGGTGCTCCATGGCATGGTCGAGCGCTGCTTGGATCAGCGCCTCGTTCTCGTTGTCGAGATGGCTCGTCGCCTCGTCGAGCACCATGATCGCCGGGTTCTTCAACAACAATCGGGCGATCGCCAGACGCTGCTTCTCGCCGCCACTCAAGCGGTACCCACGTTCGCCGACGACGGTGTCGTAGCCGTCGGGAAGCGCGGCGATCGTGTCGTGGATCCGAGCGGCCTTTGCGGCATCGACGAGCTGTTCGTCGGTGGCGTCGAACGCTGCGTACCGCAGGTTGTCGCCGATCGTCTCGTGGAACAGGTGTGGATCCTGTGACACGACGCCGATCGTCGAGCGGAGTGAACCGAGCGTGAGGTCGCGGACGTCATGGCCGTCGATCCGCACGGCTCCCGACGTCACGTCGTACAGGCGCGGCAGCAGCGAGATGGTCGTCGACTTGCCGGCCCCGGACGCGCCGACGAGCGCCACGGTCTCGCCGGGCTCGACCCGCAGCGACAGCCCGCGCAGGACGTCGACATCGGGGTCGGTGTCGCCACCGAGCCCGGCGTTCTGCTCCATCGTGGCGATCGCGGACTCCGATGCCGGCGGATAACGGAACACGACGTCGTCGAACTCGACCGCCCCCCGAGGGCCGACGAGATCGATGGCGCCC
This sequence comes from Ilumatobacteraceae bacterium, assembly GCA_963716095.1. Taxonomy (GTDB): domain Bacteria; phylum Actinomycetota; class Acidimicrobiia; order Acidimicrobiales; family Ilumatobacteraceae; genus Sva-07. Next base: position 5,815 of record CAVQSV010000020.1, read on the forward strand.
GGTCGTTCCTGGATCGCCTCGGGAGCGTCGAGCACCTCGAACACCCGCTCGAAACTGACCATCGAGGTCATCAGGTCGACCCGTGCGTTGGTCAGCCCGGTGAGTGGCTGGTACACGCGGGTGACCAGTGCCGCGAGCGCCACCAGGGTGCCGACCTCGATCGAGCCGTCGACCACCATCACCGCCCCGATGCCGTAGATCGCTGCGGTGCCGAGCGCACCGACGAGCCCGAGCGCCACGAAGAACACCCGGCCGAGCATCGCCGACTGGATGCCGGTGTCACGCACACCACGGGCCCGACGCTCGAACGCCTCGCGCTCACGGGCACCCGACCCGAACAGCTTCACCAGGCTGGCTCCCGCCACGTTGAAACGCTCGGTCATCTGGGTGTTCATCGCAGCGTTGTAGCCCATCTGCTCACGCGAGATCCCCTGCAATCGCAACCCGATCCGGCGCGCCGGCACGATGAACAGTGGCAACACCACGAGCGTCAGCAGCGTGAGGCGCCACTCGAGCGCGAACATCGCCGCCAGCGTGGTGGCGAGCACGATCACGTTGCTCACGACGCTGCCGAGCGTGCTGGTCACGGCGGTCTGCGCGCCGATCACGTCGTTGTTGAGCCGTGAGGTGATCGACCCCGTCGGCGTGCGGGTGAAGAACGCGATCGGCATCCGCTGGATCTTGGCGAAGAGAGCGCCACGGAGGTCGTAGATCAGGCCTTCGCCGACCCGGGCGCTCGCCCATCGTTGCACGATGGCGAGTGCGGCATCGCCGACCGCCGCCGCGACGGCCAACGAGGCGAGGACGGCGATCTGGCCCTTGTCGTCGGCGGGGATCGCGGTGTCGATGATCGCCCGGATCACGAACACCGGCACCAGGGCGAGCAGCGCGGCGCCGAGGATCGCCAGCAGGAACACGATGATCGTCCCCCGGTACGGCCGAGCGAAGGTCCACACCCGGCGCAGGGTTCCGTCTTGGAGCTCGACCCCCTTCACGGCGTCCTTGTCGCCCGGCATCATCGAGTGGGGAGGCATGCGCATGAACCCCAACGCTACGAGCCGAAGTTCTGGATTTCGTCTGCATGCCGACGGCGCCGGATCGCCCATACGATTGAGGTGGATGCGCCACACAGTCCTCATCGTTCTCGTCGCGGTCGTGCTGGCAGCGTGCTCGGGCGGCTCCGACGTCACACCGGTGGCCTCACGAGACGTCACGGGCATCACCGACCCGGCTCCCGACACGTCTCCACCGGCGCCCGAGGCGACGGCGCCACCGGAACCGCTCGAGTATTCGATCGAGTGGAATCCGCTCACCGATCGGATCGACGAGGGCACGCTCACCGTGCCGGTCGACTACGCCGACCCCCAGGGCGACACGATCGACCTGTACCTCGCCCGTCACCGGGCCAGCTCCGACGAGAGCCCCGGCCCGTTGCTGGCGAATCGAGGCGGTCCGGGGGCCGACGGCGCAACGCTCGCACTCGCCGCGACGAGCTGGTTCGGCGACGAGATCACCGACAACTTCGACGTGATCGGCTGGGACCCCCGCGGTGTCGGCCA
>CAVQSV010000021.1:0-39761 GCA_963716095.1 Ilumatobacteraceae bacterium
TTCTCGTGGCGATTGCCGTCGAGCGCGGCCGCTGCCCGCTCGGCGAACGCGCCCGCGCATTCTGCGTGGGTGATCAACTCGCCGAGCCGGAACAGGACGTGTTGGTTGCGCGTCAGCCGAGCGACACGACATGCCTCGAGCACGGCGGCCAGTGCCTGCATGGCGAGCGCGGCGTGGGCGGCACCGACTGTCGGATGCGTGACCTCCAACCGGGTCAGCTCCGCCGCCCGATCGCGGTAGTAGGCGCCGCTGGTCTTGAGGTGCTGCTGCCAGCGGTCGCGGGCGATCGTCATCTCCATGATCTCCGAGGTGCCCTCGTAGATCGTGGTGATCCTGACGTCGCGCTTGATCTTCTCGACGACGTACTCGCGGGTGTAGCCGTAGCCGCCGTGCGCCTGGATCGCCGCGTCGGCGGCGGCATTGCCGGCCTCGGTGGCCATCAGCTTGGCGATCGCGCCTTCGGTGTTCATCGCCCCGTTCTCGCCGAGGCCGCGATCGATCTTGTCAGCGGTGTCCTCGATGTAGCTGCGGGCGGCCTCGAGCCGCACGGCGTGGGGCACGATCAGCTTGTGCGTGAAACCCTGCTTCTCGGCGAGCGGAGCACCACCCTGTTGGCGCTCGAGGGAGTACTCGATCGCGCGGTCGAGCGCCTCCCACCCTCCGCCGAGACCGAACGCGGCGACCATCACGCGGGTGTAGCCGAACACCTGCTGGGCCTGGATCAGCCCCTTGCCCTCGACCTCGCCGATCAGGTGGTCGGCGGGTACGTCGACGTCGTCGAGGAACAGCGCAGCCGTGTTCGACAGTCGGAGGCCGTGCTTGTCCTCCGGGTGCGCGGCGGTCAGCCCCGGCGTCTCCTTCGGCACCACGAACCACGACGGCCCGTCGGGCGTGCGGGCGAGGATCGTGGTGACGTCGGCGATCGATCCGTTGGAGATCCACTGCTTGCGCCCGGTGATGCGGTAGCCGGTGATGACGCCGTCGTCCTCGATCCGCACGGCGGTGGTCTTCATCGCTCCGAGGTCGCTCCCTGCGTCGGGCTCGGTGGCCCCGTAGGCGAACACCAGGCCCTGCTCGGCGATCGCTCCGAGCCAGCGCCGCTTCTGCTCCACGGTGCCGCCGAAGAGAATCGGGTCGCTGCCGAGGAACGTGGCGAACACGGCCGTCGCGAGTCCGATGTCGTGGCGGGCCATCACTTCGCAGACCCGGTAGGAGTCGAACGCCCCGCCGTCCATGCCGCCGTACACCTCGGGGACGAACACCAGCTGCACACCGAGTTGGTTCGGGTCGCTCATGGCGCGCACGATGTCCTCGGGACAGACGTCTTCGTGATCGAGTTCGAGTTGCAGCTTCGCGGGGAGCGCGTGGCCGACGAACTCCCCGAGCGCGTCGAGCATCATCACGAGCGTGTCGGAGTCGAGCCCGGCTGGCGCGACATGTCCGTCGGCCACCTGCATCGAATCGGTCATGGGATCCCCCTTCGTTCTTCGTACTTCCCTCCACAGTACGAGAGATCCGCGGGCGCGTGAACAGGCTTAGGTCACGCGGTCGGCGCTGTCCGAGCCCGCCGAGCGAGCCCCGAACAACCGGGTGGCCTGCTCCTGACGCAGCGCCAGGAACCGACCCTCGGCCTCCACGAGCGGGTCGTCTGGCGTCGACGCCAGGCTGATCGAACCGTGGAGCGCTGCCCGCACGCCGAGCACGTCGATCAGTCGAGCCTGCAGCCGCAGCGGCTGGCCGAGCGGGACTGTCGAGCGATAACGCACCTCCAACCGGGCGGTGACACCAGGGTGGCCGGCTGCTGCCGCCGCGTATCCCATGATCTGATCGAGGAGCATCGCGCTGATTCCGCCGTGGGCGTAAGTGGGCGGTCCCTCGTAGCGCCAGTCGAGGGTGCACGAGCCGATCGCAGCGCCGTCGACGATCTCCACGCGCATCGGCGGCGCAACGGGGTTGCCCGGCCCCACGACCGGATTGAACCATCGCTGGCCCCGGTGCAGGTCGTCGACCGACGACGGCTCGTCGAGGCGACGTTGCCGCTCGGCGAGCATCGCGGCCAGCCGCCGCGCATCCTCGGCGACGGAACGGAGCACGTCGGCGGGGACCTCGCTGCCGATCGCCCGGGACGTGAGGTCGCGCAGCGCGTCACCCAGCTGCGCAACCGCTTCTCGCCGATCGGCGAACTCTGCTGTCGGCTCCGCTGCGGGAAGGCCCCGGTGCCGGAAGCCGGCGAGCGGCCGATCAGGTGTGGCGCCGACGGCTGGTGGAGGTCCGTCCGATGGGGGCATCGGACCATCTTGCCTCCCTGGCGACGACCCGCCGCGCACGCACCAGACCCGAGGATCCCCGCGGTCGATGCTCGGGTCGAGACCATCGTGGAATGGCTGCCGCACACGACCTGACCAAACGGTCAGGTCGTCGGGATGGGGAGATCCAGTCAGAAGCTGGTTCTCCCACCCGACGAACAGAGCGGAGGCTGCTCGAACGCCGATATCGGCTGATACAGGTGAGGCCCAGCCGTCGCGCACGTGCTTACCCTCGTCCGATGCCAACGGACAATGATTCGGAGAACACGCTGCCCTCGGTGGCCAGGAAGTCGGTTGTCGTGCTCACCACGGTCGGCCTCCTGGTGCTGGTCTTCGGCGTGTGTCTGATCAGCGCGGTTCAGCTGCTGGCGCCTCGGGACATGCCGTTCGGGGTCACGGCGTCGTCGCCGGTGGTCGACGCCGTACAACAGGAGTACAGCCTGGACCTCACGACGTACTCGAATGAAGCCGACCTGATGGCTGCCGCAGAGCGTGGCGACATCTATGGGGCTACGTGGTTGGTTCGTCCACCGACGTGCTGGTGACGGTCGCGGCCAAGAGCTTCTTCGGCGAGGTCTACGTCTCTGATGCGCGTATGTGTGTCAAGGGGTTCTTTGGGGCGGTCGGTCCTGGGTGGTGGACAAGACAGAGATGAGCCACTCGGGGTGGAGGGCAAGCGCGTATTCGGTCACGCCGTGCAGGTGATCGCCGGTAGGTCGTTGGTTGCGCGTGGTGGCCGGGGGTCGACATGTCGTGTGTTGCACAACCCTGAGGTGTGAGCCGGTTCGAACGAGTCAGAGGCCCGGCCTCGGGATCGCGCGGATCAGGCCGGGTGTGGGAGTTGCTTGTAGACCTCGCGGGCGATGTAGCGGCGCAGGATCCGGCAGATCTCGCCGTTGGTTTTGCCTTCAGCTGATCGTCGTGCGAAGTAGTCGCGGGTGCGTGGGTCGTAGCTGAGGCGGGTCAGCATGATGTGGTGGATCGCCGAGTTCGCTTGGCGGTTCCCGCCCCGGTTGAGGCGATGCCGTTTGGTCTTGCCTGAGGATGCTTCGATCGGTGCGACGCCACACATGTGTGCCCATGCTGCTTCGGAGTGGAGGCGTTCAGGGTTGTCGCCTGCAGCGACGAGGAGCTTCGCGGCGGTGTCGTAGCCGACGCCGTAGACATCGAGCAGTCCGGGAGCGGTCCGGCGGATCAGCGGACGCAGGAGTTTGTTCAACCGAAGGTTCTCGTCGTGGAGGTTCTTGGCCCGCCGGCCGAGCTCACGCAACGTGATCAGCGTGGTGTAGTCGACGACGTCTCCGTGATCGCGTGGCCGCAGAGTCGAGGTCTGGTTCAACAGCGATGTCGGGGTGAGCCCATGGAACCGGGCCCTGATCGGCTCGGGAGCGCACAGGACCAGGTGACGGATCTGGTTCAAGACCTTGATGCGTTCATCGACTGCGGATCGGCGGGCGACCATCAACACCCGGATCGCTTCGACGTTGCCGTCACGATGCTTTGCTTGGCCGGTTGCGGTTCTGCTCAGCGCGGCTCGAGCGGCCGCGATGGCGTCGACGGTGTCAGACTTGCCGTGACGGCGCCGGGCCTGACGATTGGGTCGATCGACCTCGACCACAGCGATGCCGTCACTGCGCAGGTATCGGGTGAGCCCGGTCCCATAGGAGCCGGTGCCTTCGACACCGACGCGGTCGATCGGCCCGAAACGTTGCAGCCAGGCAACGAGCTGGGCGTAGCCGGCGCCTCGGGTCGAGAACGTCTCGACGCCGAGCACACCGCCGTTCGCGTCGACCGCCGCGGCGACATGGAACTCGAGGTGGGTGTCGACCCCGCCGGTGATCAGGGTGTGATTCTCTACGATGGTCATGGCCATCCCTTTCGATAGGTGAACAGGGTTGGCACGCACCTGCCGGGACGGTGGAACACGACACCGTGAGCTGCTCCAACAGCACACGGATGCTCCCCACCCGACCGGTGGGTGCCGCCTCCAAGGCTCGCCGACGCGTCGAAGCAAAGACAGCACCGAAGCGCGTCAGCCGGAACGTGGGCCAGACGAGCCGAGGAGACTGACCGACCGAAGAAGCGCCCCAACCGGTGGGCCGGGGATCCTCCGATCAGCGCACACCTACATACCTCTGCCGGAACCCGAGCGCGGGCCCGAGCGTTCCGGAGCGCGATTATCGCTCGGGTGCGGACTGGCTTCGACCGAGCGATACGTGCCGCTATCGAGCGGGGTCACATGTGTATCGGAGAGCGCGAATATCGAGTGGCCTGCATGGTTTGGATGGCGGCCGGCGGGTCCGCATGTCTCCCGTCCAACAACGATCATCGTAGGGTGGACTAGCACACGAACGAAGGGGGACATCGTGAGCCGGAGTGCGCTTGGCGACCTGAACGAGAACTGGGCTACGTGGCTGCACTTCACCGCCGATCATGCCGCCGGGGGTGCATCACAGACGTTCGGCGCGATCCGCTGCTCATCAGTCGGAGTGCCGATGCCACTGTTCAATCAAGCGTTCATCTTCGAACAACCGTCGATTGACGAGGTGACGCAGGCAACGCGCTGGCTCTCGGAGCGGAACGTCCCGTTTTGGGTGACCGCCCCGGCTTCCGTCGCCAGCGCGGTCACAGACATGGCCGAGCCGGCAGGTCTGGACCCGACAGCGACAACCATGCCGGGAATGGCCTACGCACCGCTTGCCAACCTCCCGGCGCAGGCCGACAGGGATGTTGAGGTTGTCGCCGTGGACCAATCCGCCCAGCTCGACGATTTCGCCATTGTGGCTTCCGAGGCCTTCGGGGCGCCGTTGGAGGCAGCTGGCACGCTCGCACCGGCATCAACGCTCGGCGACGACCGTTGCTCCTGGTTCCTCGGCTACCTCGACGGCGATCCGGTGGTATGCGGCCAGCTGCTCCGCACTGGGGATGTTGCCGGGGTGTACTCGATCGGCGTGCGCGAGCGGTTTCGGCGGCGCGGACTGGGGGCCGCGATTACTGCGGCGGCGCTCGTCGTCGGCAGGGATTCGGGCTGCTCGATTGGCGTGCTACAGGCCAGCCCGATGGGTGAGCCCGTCTACGACCGAATGGGCTTCGAGACCGTCACGCAGTACCACAGCTTCGCTCCCACCGGCTGACGACGACCGCCTGGAGCGACACCGCCCCCTGTTGTCGCCGATCGCCGGGTCTCTGCGCATACCGACACCCGACGGCCACCCCGTCGAACCTTCCTGGATCCGGCAGTGGAAATGGCATTCGGGGGCCATCCCCGTCGGTCGCACAATCCCGAGCGCATGGCCGAGCACATTCGTGCCGATCGCGAGCGGGTTGGAAGACGAACCGTGGCCGTGCGTATCGGATGAAGTCCTCGACGTCGAGGGCGTGCGACTCTGCCGGTCGCCGAGCGGTGTGGCTGTCGGTCGAGGTTGGCAATGCCGGGCGCGTTTGCGTCACACCCTGGATCCGAGACGCCGTTCACGGTCGGCTGGGATCGACGCACTATTGGTACAGGTTGTGACGTTTTTCGGGGAATTCCCGTGCAACCTGATCGGGTATCACCGATCCGATGTGCCGATCTCGGACGCCTGCCCGCGCATTCCGAGGCGGTGATGATGCAGCGCCCTCGTAGCGGTCCGACCTCCCGCAGTGCGCCGGCTGTCGCTCGGTCGACGTGTGGTCCGTGAGGACGTGCGACAAGAACCCCACGTTGAGCCGGGCCGGGCCTGATTCATGCCCCTGAGATGTGGATCCAGGTCTGGTTGCCCGACGACATTCCGCAAGAGTCGTCAGCGATGGTGTTGATCGCGCCGATCGGTCCGAGTGGTGGGTCGAGTCCCGGGGGCACTTGATTCCATTCGACCGTGCCCCATGTCAGTGTCGCGCCGGCGGCACACTTGCTCGTACCGTCGCTTGTCATCACCACGTGCGCCAGTTCGCTGTCGTTCTCGGCCGCAGCGTCGGGTGTCGCGAGCACGAAGGTTCCGTGGTCGTCGGGATTGGCCACGACGTCACCGATGTCGCTGCGCGCATAGGTGCTGTCGGGGTGGAAATCGATGACCTCACCTGTTGCCTCGCGGAGCCAGATCCCCTTCGGCTGGGATGTGAATTCCAGGGTGTCGTCGAACTCGCCGTCGGGTGGCGTGATGGCCGCCCCTGCAGTCGACGCTGGCGACAGCCGGATCATCGGCGCCTGCGTACCAACCTCGGCACTGCATACGCCAGCCTCGAGTACCTCGCTGCCGATCTCGCCATCATCGACGATGACGATCGCCAACCGGGTTTGGTCGCCAGCAGGACACGGGCCGTCAGCGATCTCGTTGTCGAAGTAGGTCACCACATCGTCGGCGAAGGTGTAGCGACCCCGAAAGACAGGGTGGTGAGCTGGGCCCGGCCGTCCAGCACGAACAGGTTCCCCGGGCCGAACTGATAGGTGATCGGAATATCGTTGCGTACGTCGGGGACGCGCGGCTTCCACCAGATTCCATCCAACACACCGGCCGTCGCCACGCTCGACGCCACCGTCGTGGTCGGTGCCGCCTCTGTGGCCTGCTCGACGACGGGGTCAGGAGTGGCTTCGGGATCGGCCGCCTCTGGCGCTGGGTCCTGTGCATCGGATTGCTCAGTGTCCGGAGCGGGCGCAGTCTCTCCGTTGACGCCGGCCGTGTCGGCAACGGTGACGGTGGGCTGGTTGGCGGGGGCCTCGTCGGAGTTGCGGTTGGCGACGACGATGAGTCCGGCGACGAGTGCGATGGCGGCGACGGATGCGGCCACGAGCATCCAGGTCCGTGATCGGTTGCTTGGTCCGTTGCGATCAGGACTGATCATGCTGAACTCCATGGTCGATTCGTTCGTGTCATGGTTCTTGGTGACGAGACTGAGTGTCGGGGTTTCCTGGGACTGGGTCGACGGGGCCCCTCATGCTGAAAGTCTTCGGGCTGCACATCACGGACTCGCACTCGCGGATCGGCCGTGTCGGGCTCGGCTTCCTCTAGCGAGGCATCCCGCACCGTCGTGCGGCTGAACACCAAAGAGCGCGCTCAGGCAGATCCAGTTCGCGACGACGCTCGCCCATCGCTGCCTATTCGGGGTTCTCCACGACGAACGTTCCTCTCATGCCCAGTTGGGCGTGGCCAGGAATCGTGCAGATGTACTGGTAGGTGCCAGGCGCGTCGGGCATGAACGTGATCGTTGCTGAGTCGTCGGTGAAGATCTCCACAGTCCGTGCACCCCACAGCACCTTGTCGTTGATCTTGCGGGTCGCGATGTCGGTGAACATGTCGATGTCGGTGTAGACGTCGTCGAGGGGAGGGACGACCGCGAAGTCGTGAGACCCTCGGATCTTCGAGTATTGGCCGGCTCGGTTCTCGAGTGTGAGTATCACCTCGCGACCCGTCTGCACTGTGAGCGTCGGTGCGTCGAGCGTGACGTCGTCGCCGTCGAGGGCGAACCCGAGCTCCTCGTCGGGGTCTGCCTTGGACAACGTCTCGCTCGCCACCAGGGTGATGCCGGCGGTCGACTCGTCTGTGGCGCAACCACCGATCACGAGGATTCCGGTGATCAGGGCGACGAGCCCCAGTCGTCCGGGCCCGAAACGCGGTCCTTGAGCCTTTTCTGTTCCGCGCATGGTGCGTGGCGCATTGTCGCGCTCTTGACTTGTCATGATGATCTCCGTTTTCGTGTGAGGGAGCGAGGATGCCGTTCCCGTCTGATTTCGTTTCTCGGTACTCGTCGATGGGTTGGGCGTCGTCATCGTTCAACCCGCGGGCCAGCGGTCGCACGTGGCGTGGTAGTTGCCGTCGGGGCCGAACTCCTCCCACTCTTCGCGGGTGAGATTCCGGCCGGCCGCGAAGCAGGCCAGTTCGGGCCAGGTGTCGAGGTCGATGTTCCAGACAAGGGTTGCTCGGTCGGCGACTGTGGCCAGTTGGTTCGTGTCGGCGGCCAGGGTCGCCGCCCATTGGTCCGGGCCATCGGGGAACGGAGCTCCGATCGGTTCCAGGCGTTCGGCATCCCAGAGCTGTGCGCCGCTGAGTCGCGCGACCTTGAGGTATCGGCCGTCCGTGGTGATCTCGAGGACGCGGCCCAGTTTCGCCTCGCCCTTGGCGATGACCGGCCCCTCGATCACCGTCCGCAGGTCGGCCGCGTCGCGAATTTCGAGCCCCCTCGTCGACAGCGTGATCGCCCGTTTGCCGTCGGGGGTGAACACGATCTCCTGGAATCCGTCGTCGGGTTCGAGAAGGTCGATCAACTCCCACGTGCCGACCTCGTAGACCCCGACCCAGTCCTCGAACGTCGGCACCACGAGCACTCTGCCGTCGGTGCTGAACGTGGGGACACCCGGGAAGCTGTCGGCTGCGGGCGCAGCTTCCATGACGTGGTCGAGCCGGACGACCAACTGCTGCGAGGCGACGTCGTACACCTCGACGATCCCATCAGGCGTGCCCCACGGGTGGAGGAACTGGTTTCCGTCGGGCGTGAGAACGGGAATCAGCGTTCCGAAGCTGGCGGTGTCACTCACGGCCACTGCCTCGAAGTCGTTGGTTGCCGGATTCCATCGGTCCAGCTCGATGCGGTCTCTCGGGTCGCCCTCCGCGTGGAACCTGATGACATCGGTCCCGGACTGCCGAACGCCGTAGCCGGGCGGCAATTCGAGTACCAGCACGGGCGCCGTACCGTCGACTCGCCAGATTCGGGTGGGCACTTGGTCGCCAACATTGCCTCCCTGGACGATGACGCTGCCGTCGGACGAGATGGCATGGAACTGGGCGTCGGCTTCGGCTTCCGGTACGACCGTGTCGACGAACATCCCCGCACCGTCCATCGCCCAGAAGGAGAGCCCGGTCGCGGTGGCGACGGCGAGAGTCCGACCGTCGGGAGCGATCGCCGACTGCGAGTTGGTCGAGATGGGGACACTGTCGGCCGACACCGATCCGTCCGCCAGGTCGACAGTTGTGCGGGATGCACCATCCACCAGCATCAGGTGTGACGTATCGAGAGCAACAAGGTAGGCGGCGTCCGAGCTGAGCCCTCGTGTCCCCGCGATCGGTGCTGAAACCGGCTCACCAGTCTCCGAATCGAAGCTCCAGACCTCTTGGAACGCGGTGTGCAGCACATCGTCGTCGTAGAGGAGAACGAAGCTTTCCGGGCTCTCCTCGAACCGCAGCGGCTCGGACTCGGTTGTCGTCTCGAACTGTTGTACATCGGCACTCAGCCCCCACGCAGCGGCGAAGACCTGTCCGTCGGCGCGGAGCGCGATGTCCTTGACCGATGCCGTGATCGGATTGCCTGCCGTGTCGACCGGAGCGATGACCCGATCGAGATCAGGATCGATCAGCCCATGAATCTCGACGCGCCCGTCGTCGAGGCCGAGCGCCAGGATCTCGCCGGCCGGTCCGAGCCGGATCACCGTAATCGAACCAGTCTCACCGTCGTCCGGCAGTTGAGCCGTTCCACTGGCTGTCAGGGCGAAGTCGGCGATGTCGAAGGCGCGCCAGCTCCCGTCCACGGCGCCGACCACCACCACGGAGCCGTCCGTGCTCACGTCGATATCGGTCGGCGCAGCGTCCAGTGCGACATCGCGCAGGAGGACGCGTTCATCGACGTCCCAGACCTCGAGGGCCTCCTCATGAATGGCCAACAGCGTGCCGTCGGGAAGGTACGCGACGCGACGGTAGCTCGCCCCGTTCTCGATATCGCCGAGCCAGTTCGTGGGAACACTGACACCGGCTCGTTGGACGGCCCCCAGGCCCTCGTTCGAGGGCTCCATCCGGAGCGCTTCGAGTGCGAGGAGCAGTCCGAGACTCGGATCCTCGCCGGCTGCCGCTCGTTCGGACTCGGCCGTGACCCGCCGCACCTCCGCTTCCGCTGCGTTCTCGTCAGCCTCTCGGCGCTGCGCGAGCGCGATGAGCCCGGCGACGAGCGCGAACACGGCAACTACACCCACGGCAGCGAGCAGCGATCGCAGGCGCCGTATTCGCCGCCGCTCGAAATCGATGTCCGCGTCCCTCCGCGCCGTTCCGGTATCGAGGAAGGCGCGTTCGCCGTCGCTTATCTCGTCGAGGTGCTCGGCCGCCCATTCGTCGGCCGTCTCCAGACGCGCACCCCGGTAGAGCTCACCGTCGTCCCGGTCGGCTTTCTCCCACGCAGCGGCAGCCATGGTGAGATGGTGCAGGATCCGCAATCCGTCTCGATCCTCGTCGATCCAACCGCGCAGCCGCGGCCACTGGCGGATGAGGGTCTCGTGGGCGACCTCGACGGTCGGCTCCCTGGTGACCGGGTCCCGATCGAAGGCGATCAGTCGCGCGGCACCGTAAGTGTCCAGGAGCTCGGTCGAGACGCCGACCAACTCGGACTGCCTCGCCCGACGCCGCGTGTCCTCGACACCTTCGCCGGGCGTGATCAGCCTCGAGAACAACCGCCTGCTCGCGGCCTGAACCTCAGGGTCGAGGCCGGAGTAGATCTCCTCGGCTCGTTGGGACAGGACCGCACCCATCCCGCCCAGTCGGTGATAGGAGTCGATCGTCATCGTCCCGTCGACGCGGTGCTCGTACAGCTCGGTGAGCGAATACTGCAGCAGCGGCAGCGATCCGGGGGAGGCCGTGGCGTCGCTGACCAACGTGGTGGCCAACGCCGACTCGACGGCCACCCCAGCGGTCTCGGCCGGGCCGACGATTGCGACGTGCAGCTCTCCGGGCTCCAGCGGGGTCACGAGGCGCGAGTGATCTCGGACGGCAGCCCCGACCGTTGGATGGTCGAGGATCGGGCCGAGGAAGTCGGCCCGAGCGGTGACGACGACCCGCAGCTGCCCCGACGGATCGTCGAGTGTCTCGGTGATCGCGGTCATCAGCACATCGCGCTCATCGCCATCCGACAGCGTGAAGACCTCCTCGAACTGGTCGATCAGGAGGACGAGCTGACGATCGGCGTCCGGAAGGATGGATGTCAAGACGTCGGTGAGGCCCGCCGGTTCGCCGGCCAGCGCGCTTTCGAGATCGGGAACGGGTGCCGACGCGACCCGCGAGAGCGCGATCTCGAGTTCGGCGATCGGATGCTCGCCGGGAACCATGGTCGCGACCAACGCCCCGCTAGCGCGGAGGCGGGGAAGGAGGCCGGCGCGAACCACGGACGACTTGCCCGATCCCGACGGTCCGACGACGGCGAGGAACGGGTGAGCGGCCAGATCCGAGACCAGGTCCTCGACGAGGCGCTCACGACCGAAGAACACCTCGGCGTCGGACTCGGCGAATGCGTGCAGGCCGCGAAACGGGTTCGGCCCCTCGATCGTCGGCAACGCGGGCGTGGCGGCACTGGAGCGGCCAGCGGCGGCTGCCTCGATCGACGCCACGAGCTCGGCGACGCTTCCGAATGGAACCTCATCGTCGCGAGTCCAGGACCGGTCGGCGACCGTTCGCACTCGCGAAGCCACTGCGACCCCGGCTTGTGTCTCGCCGGATTGATCGCTCGCCTGCGCCCACAGCTGGCCGGCGAGCTGGCCGAGGCCCGCGATGTCGGTCGGTGTGGAACGGGGGTCGGCATCGAGCGCGAATCCCGTGATGTAAGCGGTTCCACCGTCGTCGAACAGCACGCGCGACGGGTCGAGTTGGCCGTGCACGATGCCTCGCTCGTGTGCTGCCGCAAGCGCCGCGCCGACCTGTCGGATGACGGCCATCCGCTCGTCGTCGGTCAGTGATCGCTCGCTGAGCCGTCGGCCGAGCGTTCCGCCCGGGAGGAACCTCGTCACCAGATACGCGGCGCCGGGTTCCCGCCAGTAGTCGTAGAGCGGGACGACGTTCGGATGCTCGATCGAGGCGATGCGCTGAGCATGGACCTCGAATCTCCGGACGAAAGCAGGATCGTCGGCCTGCTCGGCGGGGATCGCGGTGATCGCCACCTCACGGCCGACCGACGGTTGCGTCGCGCTGTACGTGATGCCCAGATCGGATTCGGCGATCGGTGGTCCGAGCACATACCCCCGCAGCTTGCGGCCCTGCGGACGGGCTTCGAGTCGAGGGTCCTGATCGATGATGAGCTGTTCGAGCTCACTGAACTGCCGGCTCGGCTCGAGGCCGGTCTCGTCGGCGAGGAACCGTCGGTACTCCCGACCGGCTCGAAGCGCGTCCGCGTGCCGACCGGAGCGGTAGAGGGCGAGCATCAACAGGCGGCGCGGTTCCTCGCGGAACGGCTCCTCCTCCATCAACGCCTCGATGTCCGGGATGATGGCGGCGTGTCGGCCCGATTCCAGGACGGCCTCCGCCCTGAGTTCGCGGGCCACCGTCTTGAGCGCGGTGAGTCGGATGGCCTCCACGCTCGCCCACTCCTCGTCCGCGAACTCTCCGTAGGCGGGGCCTGACCACAACGCCAGTGCCTCGTCGAGGCCGAGGACGGCACCGTCCGCGTCGCCCGAAGTCAGCCGATCCTGCGCGTCGGCGAGCGCTCTTTCGAACTCTGCCGAATCGACATCGATCGCTGATTCCGGAAGGAGGTAGCCCTTCGCTTCGGTGACGAGCACACGAGAGGCGTCGACACCGGCCACATCCAACGCGCGTCGCAGACGCGCCACGTAGGTCCGGAAGGTCCGCCGCGCTGCGTCAGGAGGCTCGCCGTCGAACACCGCGTCGATCAGCCGGTCGGTGGACACGACTGATCCGCGGTTCACAACCAACGCGCCGAGTAGTCGGCGCTGACGTGGGCCGCCCAGATCGACCGGCGTGCCATCCGCTGCGAGGCGAACCGGCCCGAGTACTTCAGCGGTCAAGCGCATCGTGACTCTCGTTCTCGATCATGACCACCCACCCTTCCAACCCGAGGTTGCAGTCAGGTAGCAGTCGGCCGATGCGGCCGTGCGCCCCCAGCGCCGGCTGCATCGCTGTTGCACCGTATCTCACCCCACGTCGCCCCTGGTCAAGGTGGGTCGCGACGGATATCACCAGAAGCGCGCGCCAGCTTCGACGACCACGACGACTCGCTCCCGCAACCGGCCTGGAGCCGGCCGAATTCAGGGTGCGCTCATGGACAACAACCATGAGTACCCCGCCCTCGAGCACGACACAAAGAAGGGCTCCCCGGCGGTCACCAGCTGCTCCCTCGTCACGCTCGTGGCCGCAGCGATCGTGTTGAGCATCGGAACCGGGCCAACCACCGTCAACCGGTCCGCCGACCTGGCGCCATGCTGCGAGCAGGCCGGGGTCAGTGGTTCCGAGGACAGCCCACCGTCCCTGGTCGTCGCTCCGTCCTCCGATCGCGACCGGTCGACCGCTCCCGACGCCGTCGCCCAATACGTGGGCGGGATCGCCGCACGCATCTACACCGTCGACGGTTCGCCAGTTCCCGGCAACGTGTTCGTGTTGATGGCGATCGCCGGCTCGGACGAACTCGCCCGCCTTTACGACCAAACCCGTTACGCACACGACAACGGGATCGCTTCCGACTCGCTCGAGTCGAATCTCACGGCCGTCGAGGTGGTCGAGACGATCACCGGAGCGGACCTCCACCTGCTCGACTTCACGACCGCTCCCGGCGGCGGGCCGTCCGGTGGTCTGATCTACGCGATCTCGTACCTCAATATCGTCTCCGACGGCGCATTCACCGGCGACGTCCGAGTCGCTGCAACCGGTCAACTCGGCGCGCAAGGTTACGTCCACGCCATCAACGCCATCGACGAGAAGACTGGCGCAGCTCACCTCGCCGATGCCGACGTGCTGTTCACGCCCTCGACCCCCTCCACCGACAACATTGACGTCTACGGCACCCGCCACGTTGGAGAGCTGTTCCGAGCGCGCAATACCGGCGCCCCACTCGCCGAAGAACGGCAACTGGACCACTACCGCGACCTGGGGACCGACCGGCCCGTCGGAATGGACATCGTCGGCACCCGCCACATCGCCGACGTCGCCGCCTACCTCTGCGGCACCGGCTCCGAGTACGCCTGCGACGTCCTCGACCTCCTCGCCGACGGCATCATCGGCGGCGCGACCATCGCCAGCGGCGACGACGACGGCGACTACGTGACGACCGCCCGAATCCGGTGATCGGATGCCTTGCGAAGGCTCGCGATTGGCGCCCCCGCGATCATCGGAGACGTTCCCCCCCCGCCCGCGCCGTCGGGTGACGGTGCAACTCAACCCTCCGACTCGAACCCCACGACCGGCGACACCACCCGACCACGGCCCAAGGCCTGGGCGCCCGGTATCGCCGGCGCAGACAAGGCCTCACACCCGTTCTGGAACCAGCATGATGCGCCCGGCGGTTTGCCCGATCACGGACGCCAGCGGGGCACGAATGGACATCACGGACGTGCCGCTCAAGGGCACTCGATAACGCCGGCCCCGTAGCGCAGTCGCGCTGCAGGAACTCGCGCTGCATCACCGACATTTGTACCCCACTCGTGCACCCGACAACAAGGATCAGTTGACGACTGTCGGACACGCTCGACGGTCGCGCTACGAGCTACCTGTTGGACGGGCCGCCCCGCTGTATCACGCCGAGTATCAGGTGGGTCCACTCGCCCGAATTGTGGTGGGGCGCTGACGTCAGGTCTGCATAGGGGACTTGGATTCGTCGAGCGTGTCGGCGGCGTCGAGGCCAGCGTCGATGATCCGGTCGATCGACATCTCCTCTGGCTCGGCTGCTTCGATGAGGTCTGTGGCCTCGGGAACCTGACGGCGCACGGCATCGTGCACGTGGTGCTGCCCGAAGGGCCAGTGAGCCTCGAACCAGCGGAACCAGCCGAAGAACGACCGTGCGAGGTCGGTGTACCCGAGATGCGCGAGGGCGACGCCGGTGCAGTAGGTCCCGTTGGGCGCATGGATCGTCAATTCGAGGTCACGCATCGTCTGCCAGGGGGCACGGATGGCATCGGCGTGGATCTCGCGGTCGGTCAGGACGCTGGCGAGCAGAATGTGGAATCCGCTCTGCGCGGTGGCTCCCCAGCTGGGTGACATCAATTCGAGCGCCTGCTCGAGGTGATCGATGCTGCACGTCCAATCGCCGTTGATTGATGCGACGATGCCACGGGCATGATGGGCTCGGCCGATGGCGTTGGGGCCGCCAAGGACGTGGGCGAGGCGATCCAGCTTCTCGAGGACCTCGAGGACTTCGTCGATGGAGCCGAGCGCGTCGGCGAGCGGCCGGGCCGCGGACAGGTAGGACAAGAACTGTTGGTAGACAGGCCGATCGTGGAGTTCGCTGAGTGAGTCGATGACTTCGTGCGCTTCGTCTGGCGTCAACGTGGAGTTGATCAGCTGAATGTGCGGCGGGAATGATGCGGCGCCGGTCGAAACGCGCCACGACCCGGTCCGGATGTTGGCGAGGGCCCGTCGGGTGACTTCGTCGAAGTCGGCCTTCTCGCTGAGGGCCTGATGGGCGTTCCCAAGCACGATGGCGGGGAGTTGGTCGAGTTCGCCGGCGGCATCGGCCGCAACCCACACGCGGTCGAGAAGCGCCAGGTTGATGCGGGCCTCGAGGGACGCTGAGAAGCAAAGCGCGGGCGTGGCGTGCCAGTCACGTCGGTCGATTCGCCAGTCGAGCGCTGTCGCCACATCGGGCAGCAGCGAGCGCATGCGGGCCTCGACGGTGGTCGGGTCTGGTCCGTGCCAGGCTTCGGGCAGCCCGATGGACTCGGCGGCGACCCAGCGTGCGTGTCGGTGGCGCACGTCATCGCTGGTGCCGGCCGCCTGGAGGTGTTCGCGGCCGTAGGCGCGCATGGTCTCCAACAACCGGAATCGCGACCGCCCGTCGGATCCTTGGGTCCGTGCCAGCAGTGACCGGTCCACCAACCGCACAACCGCATCAGCCACCTCACCAGCACTCACCGAGTCAGGCGAACGCGACCACCACAGCGTCGTCGAGGTCAAACCCGGCAGCGAACACCGACAGGCGATCGAACACCTCCTGCTCAAGTGGGTCGCACAGGTCGTAGGACCAATCGAGCGTGCCGCGCATCGTCTGATGCCGTTCCATCCGCGATCGGCGACCACCCACCAGCAACCGCAACCGTTCATCGATCGCTGCCAACAACTCCACCGGCGTCTGGGCTCTTAGCCGGGATGCGACCAGTTCGATCGCCAACGGCAACCGATCGAGCCGTTCACACAACTCCACCGCGGCTTCGCTCTGGGTTGTGTCGACTTCCAGTCCTGGGGCTTCGGCTGAGGCCCGCTCCAGGAACAGTCCGAGGGCGTCATCTCGGGTCAGCGACGGCACCGCCGACAACCGTTCGCCGCGGACCATCACCGGCTCCCGACTTGTTGCCAACACATGCACACTCGGACATGACCCGATGAGCTGTTCGATCACGTCGCCGGATGCCTCGAGGAGGTGTTCACAGTTGTCGACCACCACCAGGCGACGCTGTCGCCCCATGCGAGCAGCAACATGCCCCAACACGTCGCCCTCCTCTGGGGCCTCCACCCCCAAGCCGCGAGCGAACGCGAACGGCACCGCCGCTTCCGACGCCACCGCGGCCAGATCCACCAGCCAGCAACCGTCGGGGAACTGCCAGCGCACCGACTCCGCCACCCGGAGAGCCAGGCGGGTCTTGCCCGTGCCGCCCACTCCGATCAAGGTCACGATTCGGTGTGCGCCCACCAACGCTGCGACTTCGACTACCTCAGTGCTGCGGCCGACGAACGCGTCCACCTCGGCCGGAAGATTCCCCATCACGTCGCGATGCACCCGCAACTCCGGAAACGATCCTGCGCCGACCTGATGGATCCGCTCCGAGCTGCCCAACCCCTTCAGGCTGTAGGTCCCGAGCTCCACCAACTCGACGCCCGACACCAACGCAGCCGTCGCCGACGACACCAACACCTGACCGCCGTGGCCAGCATCCGTGATCCGCGCCGCCCGGTTCAGTGTCGTGCCGAAGTAGTCGCCGTCACGTAGCTCGGCTTCACCGGTGTGAACTCCGATCCGGACCGGCAACCCCAACCGGTTCTGCGCACTCAACGCTGCCTCGACTGCCGCCGTCGGTGACCCGAACGCAGCGATCACGCCATCACCGGTGTGCTTGAACACCACCCCACCAGCATGAGCGACCACCGAGCGCAACGTGTCGTCATGGGCTTGCATCGCCGCCGACATCGCAGCCTCATCACGACGCCACCGCACCGTCGAGGCCTCCACATCAGTGAACAGAAACGTCACCGTCCCCGAAGGCCAACCATCACTCGACACCCAACCACCGTAACCAGCAACCTGATGCCACCCCGACGACAGGAGCGACCCGCCCGACTCCGAAGCCCATATCGTGCACCCGATAACGCCGGCGATGCGGCGTGTTGGCGTGCGTCTTGCTCCGGGACTATCGCTCGGTCTGACGGGCAATCGGGCGATCGATACGTGCCGATCAGGAGCGGGGGCGACCGCCGTCAGACGGCGCGATTGCGAACTGGCGAAACGACGTCTCGGCCCGACCGACTTCGCCGGGAACGCGTTTGTGGCGAACGGAGTCGGTGAGCGATTACCGAGCGGCAATGCGGACCCAGGTTCGATGGTCCGATTGTGGGGCCAGTTCGAGAAACAGTACTGGTTCCAGTGACCCGCAACAATTCCTCTACCGCTCGATTCCCATGTGCCCATCTACCCGCCGCCGAGTCTGAGCAGCGCCCTGACGAATCCTGGTGTGGAACGTGCCAGCCGGAGCGCAGCGCGGTCACCTCCGCCGGATCTGATGGCTGCGTCGGCTGGCGGTTGCGGTTCCGTCGAGCCGCCGATGGTGACGATCTCGACCGGTGACGGCACACCCTTGAGGTCGTGGAGCCCGAATGGGCGAATGGTGTGGCGTGAGCCGACGAGGAGATCGCTGGTCAGTTTGGAGGCGAGCAACTCATCTGCTCCTGCGAGGCTGGAGATGCGCGCGGCGATGTTCACTGTCATCCCGGCGATGTCGTCGACGTCGACTCGTTCGAGTTCGCCGGTGTGGAGTCCTGCTCGAAGACGAAGCCCGAGTTCCGACATGGCAGCCATGATCCGATGGGCACAGACCACACCCATCTCGGGCGTCGACAGGCACGCCATGAATCCGTCCCCGCCGCTCTTGACCGCCCACGCATCCATCTCACCGAAGATCTCTCGACAGATGTCGTTGTGGCGTTGAATCGTGTCTGCCCAGCGTTCGTCACCCATCGAAGTCAGTGTCTGTGTGCTGTCGACGATGTCGGTGAACAGCACCGTCGCAAGCGTTCGCGTGTGCGAACCCTCAGCAACGCTGCCGGTGACATGCAGCTCGATGGCGTCCGTGACTGCCGTGGAGTCGCCCATCCACGGCAGATGATCGCGTCCGTCGATCTCGACGAAGCGGGCACCCGGGATCGCTTCGGCCATCGCCCGGCCCCACTCGACCAGTGCGAACGGGTCGTCTCGCCGGTGAATCACGGTCGTGGGGACGTGGAGTTGAGACAGGATCGGGGTCACGTCACAGCCCAAGACCGAACGAAGCAATGCGCGCGCTGTCCCTGGGCTTGTGGCGGCCCGCTCGAACAGCCCGGTGTACTTGCGCACCATTGGGCCATCAGAATCCGGCGAGAAGATGCCCGCCGTTCGGCCCTCTCCCCAATGATCGATGGCGTCATCGAGACGCTGCACCATCGCCTCAGGGATGCATTGACCGCTCGGGAAAGTGCCGTCGAGGATCAGCGACTGCACCCGATCGGTGTGGGTGGCAGCGAACAGACAGGCAAGTGGGCCGCCTTCTGAATACGAGAACAACACCGCCCGCTCGGAACCGACTGCGTCCAGCACGATGCCGATATCGCTCATCCGAGCCTCGAAACTCGCCCCATCAGCACCGACGTCGGAGAGGCCGGTCCCGCGCTTGTCGAAAAGGATCACCCGGGAGAACGAGGCGAGCCGCTCGACGAAGTCGACGTAGGCCGGCATCGTCCAATTCAGATCACGATGACTGATGAACCCCGGCGCAACCAAGAGGTCAACCGGGCCGTCACCAACAACCTGATAAGCAATGTGTAGGTCGCCGCTTCGCGCGTAGCCGGTCGACGTCGGTGCACTCATCGATCATCGACCTCCCAGCTCTTCCCGGCTCGAAGGTACACGTCGCCAGAAGGGCTGTCGGAACAATTCGTGTGACCGGCGTCATCTGAGCACCGCCGCGGTCGCGCAGGTGTGGGCAGCAGGTCCCCGGGAAGCGGTCGAGGTGTTGTGGGAGAAGCATCGGGGGTTTCAGGCGTGGATGGACACATGCATAGGGACGGTCACGGTGATACTCACCGGCCAGGTTGATTCGATCGCGTTGTTCTCGAGGCAATCCCGGTCGAACCTCGCAAAGCGCATATCAACGGGCCGGACCGACCCCTTGACCCGCCCGAGAACCGGCATGATGCTCGCCGACGACCCACGCATAACAACCGCTCCGTAATCCGGTCGACGCCGATGCGGTCGCGCTGCAGTGCGGCCCTTATGCCGTGCTCGATATTCACCGCGACGCAACGCCTTCAGCCCTCCTTGATCCAGCAGTAGTCGGGCGTACCAGGTCAGGAGTCTTGCCGTCGTCGTCATGGCTGGACGGGCTTGATGTCGCTCGAGTCGATGTCAGCTGATGTCGATGCCGCCTGCCGCGGCCAAGTCAGACACGAACTTTGGGAGCGGCGTCCCTGAGTGTTCGGCGCACTGCCGGATGATGGCGACTGCAGCGAGCAGCGCGTACTGCCAGTACTCCTCGATCCAGTACGTCACCTCGTCGAGCAGATTCGGCTCGAGCCCGCCGTGCACAGCGAAGGCGGTGAGAATGGCGAACTGGATGCGGCGATGTTCCTTGCCGCGGAACGTGACCTCGCCCAGATGCTTCGACAAGAGATCCCGGTAGGCAACGCCGGATGCGCGTTGGACGCCGGCGGCGCGGAGCGCGTCGGCGGCGAGTTCCATGAACACTTCGCCGGGGAAGGTGTCCTGTCGCACGTGAAGGTCGGCAATCTCGACGACGAGTTGATTGGCATCGACACCTCCGACGAGACCCGCGAGCAGCCGCCGTGTCGCCGCGATGCGATCCTCCTCCGTGGGCTTCGCCATGCCGACACGCTACGTGGACCGTCGAATGGGTGGATCCTGGGACACGTCGAGTCAGCGCGCGTTCTCGCCCGCTCTGCCGATGCGGTCAGAGCTCGAGTGAGTGGCGGAGTAGCGAGCGCCCGTGTCGGTCGACCGTCGTGGCGCCGACGGTGGCACCGAGGGAGGCGGCGACGGCCAGCGATGGCGAGTTGTGCGGGTCGACCATGATGTGCACGCAGCGCGTCCCGGTGTGATCGCGCAGGAACTGCAGCGCCAGTCGGACTGCGACCGGCGCGATTCCTCGACGTCGGAACGCTGGGTGGACCCAGTACGAGATGTTCGCCTCACCTGGTGGTGCGTGGCCGCTCACCAGGTTCACGTCGACGGCGGCAACCGACGTCGCATCGGCCATGTCGACCGAGAAGGTCCATCGGGGTCCGTTTCCGAAGGAATCGCTCACACCGGCCAACCATTCCAGCGCATGAGCGCGACGTTCGGTCGATGTCATCTCCTTCCACTGGTCGGCTTCGCTCGGCTGCCACAACCAGCGGATGTGTTCCTCGTCTCGGCCGGACAGGTCCATCTCCAAGTCGTCGCGACGGCGACGGCGAATGGTCACAGCGCCTTCGCTGTAGGTCAGCGGTGGCACCGGTCGCTTGTAGTAGGGGTTGCCGTCGAGGTCGGCCTGCGCCTCGAAGCGGGTCCGTTCGGCAAGCGCTCGGGAACGCACATTGTCAGGGTGGATGAGCAGCGTCGCGGCGCGGCACTGCTCGGTGATCGCGAGATGGTGCATCAGCAACTGCAGTGCGCGTGTGGCGATGCCTTGTCCCCGATGGGGTGCGAACACGTTGTAGCCGACGTTGACCTCGCCGGGCAGCAACCAGCACCGCTCGGCGTCGTGATCCACCCATCCGACGACGTCGCCGTCGACGGTGATGCACGCGACCGGCTCCGGCTCGTCCGAGCCCGGACCCAAGAACCGATGGAACTCGGTGTCGCGGCCTGCGATCAGCCGTGCAGAGTCGCCTGGCTGTGGCGGCGTGATCGTCACCACCCCATCGGTGCGCTCCCACAACTCCGGCACCCGGTCAGCCTCCCACGGTCAGGTCGAGGCCCACGAGCGAATTGCGCACGACCGGCTTCCTGAGGCGCGTTCAGCCGAGGGCGGCGGCCGGTCGCTGACGGCCAGATCGTGGACCTTCGGCCGTGGCAGCGCAGTGGTGACAGGCCGTACAGCCATCCAGCACACCCGATGACGCCGCAGACGATCACGATCATCCGCGCGCCCGGCCCGTGTCACACCTCGGCCCAACTCGTGGCACCGCACCCTCAACGTGAGGGATAGGCAAATCGTTGCCATGGGAAGTCCTCGCGTCGGGGGAAAGCCGGTGGGAGGGCTCCGGCTCGAAGGGCGCAGAATCGTGTTCGGCGGGATCCGGTGGTGCGGGCGCTACTCCGCAGCGGTGTCGTATTCCATCGCGAGTGCAGGGTTGCCGCCAGGATCCTGGAAGGCGATGAGGTGACCGACGCTGGAGATTGTGTACTTCTCCATCAGGATGCGGCCTCCTGCCGAGACGACACGCGCGCGGGTTGCGTCGACGTCTTCCACGCCGAAGGTGCATTCGAATCCGCGGGTGGGCTCGTTGTCGAGGAGCTGGCGACGCTGTTGAATCGCTCCCATCGGGGAGTTCCCGGATTCGTCCATTATCTGGACGAATCCGGGAGGCCCGTAGTCTCGGAACTGCCAGCCGAACACAGCGGCGTAGAACGCCTTGGTGGCTCCGACATCGTCGGTGTTGATGGCGAAATGCGTCAGATGTGGCTGCATGGGTCCCATCGTGGCCTACACCGCCGTGGACTGACATTCGATATGTTGACCATTCGTGTCGATTTCTCGACAGGCAATCTCGCGAGTGCGGAGCTACTCGATCACCCATCCTCCGGGTCGTGTTGCGTTGCCGACCGAGGCGGGTTGGGACTACCTCGTCTTCGCCCACACCGGTCTGTTCACCGCGCTCACCGAATCGGTGGCCTGGACGATTCCCACCCATCGAGCACTGTGCGTGCCTGACGGAACACGTCTGCGAATTGGAGTGACCCCCGGTTGACGGACACCTACTGTGAGGCGGGCGTTGGCCCGTCTCGGAAGGAGTCCAGATGCCACGTCCGCATCCACCGGAGTTTCGTCGTCGAGCGATCGAGCTGGCCCGGCTCGGGGACCAACCGTTGTCGAAGATCGCTGCCGATCTGGGGATCTCCGACAGCTGCTTGCGCGGCTGGGTGAAGCAAGCCGACATTGACGACGGCCGCCAGCGGGGTCTGACCAGCGATGAGCGTGCCGAGTTGGTGGCGTTGCGCCGCAAGAACCGGGTGCTCGAGCTCGAGGTCGAGATCCTCAAGCGTGCCAGCGCCTACTTTGCTCGGGAGAACGTCCTCCCAAAATGATCTACGCCTTCATCGTCGACCGGTGCGCCGATCTACCGGTCGAGCAGTGCTGCCGAACGATGAAGGTGTCCCGATCGGCGTTCTTCGCGTGGCGGCACGCTCAGGCGAACCCGACGGCGCGGATGCTCGAAGACGCCGAGCTGGGCGACCTGGTCGTGAAGATCCACGAGCAGAGCTTTGGCACCTACGGCACCCGGCGGGTGACCGCCGAGCTCCGGCTCGGACTGGGTCGGGAGGTGAACCACAAGCGTGTCGAGCGGCTGATGCGCGAACGTGGTCTTCAGGGCGTTACCCGTCGCCGGCGTCGACGCGGCTGCACCCGGTCACGAGACACTGACCTGCGTTCGGATGATCTCGTGCATCGACAGTTCCGTCCTGCCGGCCCGGACCGGTTGTGGGTGCAAGACGTCACCCAGCACCGCACCGGTGAGGGTTGGGTCTACCTCGCGGTGGTGATCGACGCCTGGTCCCGACGTGTCGTGGGCTGGTCGATCGCCGATCACATGCGCGCCGAGTTGGTTGCTGACGCGATCGACATGGCAACGCTGCGACGACGGCCGCCGGTCGGTGCGATCGCCCACAGCGATCACGGATCGAACTACTGCTCGTGGGTGTTCGGGCAACGGCTCCGCCGAGCCGGCCTGCTCGGCTCGATGGGCACCGTCGGCGACGCCTTGGACAACGCCGTCGCAGAGTCGTTCTTCGCTTCGCTGCAATGCGAGCTCCTCGACCGGCACCAATGGCCAACTCGCGCCGGGCTCGCTCGGGCGATGTTCCACTGGATCGAGGCGTTCTACAACCCGACCCGCCGCCACTCCACGCTCGGCTACCTCAGCCCCGTCGACTTCGAAGCCACGACCGTGGCATGATCCCACACCCAACCCGTCCGTGATCCGGGGGTCACTCCAAATCGAGACATCACGACGTGCTGGCATGCGATGCCTGTACCTCGATGCCGGTCTCGGCGTCATCGGAGACGCAGTGCGCGTCGTCAACCTCACGCCGCTGACCCGCGAGCTAACACTCCACGCCGTCGCCGCGGCACCGATGGACCTCACCGTGCCGGCAGATGCCGCAACAATCACGCTGCTCGCCGAACAGCTGGCTCTCCAACCGGGCGTCCCGCTCCATCTGCCACTGCCCGACGATCCAGTCGCCAGGGAGATCGCTGCAGCGATCATGTCGAATCCGGAGGACCCGCTTCACGCCCAACTGTGCGTGGTCAACGCAAGTCGCCGAACGATCGAAAGGCGATTCAAGACCGGAACGGGAATGAGCTTGGGTAAATGGCGACGACGCGCAAGGGTCCTTGCGTCGGTTGCCCGGCTCGCCGATGGCGAACGAGTCACCAACTTCGCCGTCACCATGGGCTACTCATCGCCAAGCGCCTTCGTCGCAGCGTTCCGGGCCGAACTCGGTACACCACCGCGGGACTACATTCGAACGTGATCGGCGACCCAACAGCAACCCGAACACTTGCTCCACCCACAATCACAATGGCGGCCAACGGGACCGCGCCGCATCGCGGCCCAAGTCGAGCACTCGATAACTGCGTCGAGGACGGGTGTGCCGGACACCGTCGGTGATCGCGTTATGAGCTACCCGTTCCCACGGCCTGCGCACAACAGTTCGCCGGAATCTGTGGCGCGGCCAGGCGCATTCGTTTGCGCGATTATGAGCGGCCTCCGAACAGATCTCGTTGCGCTTACAGGAGGCAAGTCACAGAGGTTTGCCAAGCTCCCGGCGCAACGAAATCGCCCCGTCATTGAGGTGTCGGTCTTACTCGGGGTATCACAGTCGGATCAGGCCACGCGACTCGCGCAAGGTCGTGGTGAGAGTCCGGTTGAGGCTGCGCCAGTTCAATCCGTCGTAGTGCCGCTCGTGGCTCAGTTCCGGCTGACCTCACTTACTTCGAACAGCTCAAGAGACTCGGGGAGACCTTTCAACCCGTGGTGGCCGAGCGACGTGAACCGGAAGCCCGAGCCAGTTGTGAGATCGCGGACGGTTCTTGATGCGACGATCTGGCCACCGCTGGACACGGACATGATGCGGGCGGCAGTGTGCACGGCAACACCCCGTGCGTCTGAACCGATCACTTCGACCTCACCGGTGTGGACTCCGGCACGGACATCGAGCCCGACGGCGCTGAGCTGCTCGTGAATGCGTTTGGCGGCACGGAGTGCGTTGCTCGGGCTGTCGAAGAGAGCGAAGACCCCGTCGCCGGTCGTGTTGGCCACGCGCCCTTGGAGTCGCTCGACGGCGTTGCGCACGGTGAGATCGTGCGTGTCGACGAGTTCGGCCCATGCCCGGTCGCCGAGACGAGAGAGTTGCTCAGTCGATCCAACGATGTCGGTGAACAGGATGGTCGCGAGCACTCGTTCGGCGCCCCCGGAAGCCACTGACCCTGTGACGAATGTCTCGATTTCGTCGAGCATACGATTGGTGTCGGGGCCTATCCAGACGAGATGGTCGGCGCCAGTCAGTTCGACGAACCGGGCGTGTGGCAAACGGTCCGCGAGGTACAAGCCGTGACCGACGACCGTGAACCGGTTGTCGACCCGATGCATGACGAGTGCCGGACACCGTACGTCTGTAAGCACTTGTCGAACGTCGGCGGATCCGACGAGGCGGGCCGTCTGCTCGAGCCCGCCAGGGCTCGACGATGACCGCTGGAACGATCGAGCCCACGCGTCGAATACCGCATCGCCGGCCTTGCTCGGCGCAACGAGAGAGATTCCGACGGGCTTCTCGGCGTATTGCTCGGTGCCGTCGCGGACGTATCGAGTGCCCTGCGGCATCTTCACTCCGATTGGGTAGTCGTCGGCCCACATGAGACGGGCGGTGCCGTTCACCAGTACGAGGCCGCTCACCAGGTCGGGGCGCAACGCAGCCAACGGGATTGCGGTGAGTGACGCTTCGTTGGCCGCGAGCACAGTCACGTTGTCGTGCCCCAACGCATCCAACATGCCGGAGGCGTCACTGGCGAGGTTGTCTGTTGTCGGCCTCCGTGTGAGAGGGTCAGACAGGCCCGAGCCGCGTCGATCGAAAACGATCACGGTAGAGAACGAGGCGAGCCGCCGCAGAAATCGAGCCAACGCTGGCTCGTCCCACATCGCTTCGACGTGGCTGGTCATGCCAAGCATCACGAGCAGGGTCGGCCCGTCACCGAATGATTGGTAGGCGAGGTGGGTGCCCTCGACGTGGACATACTGCGTGCGTGCCGCGTCCATGGCGGGATCAGTCGACCAAGGCCGAATCGGCCCATCGGAAGGGGAACGGGAGCCCCGCCTCGATGTAGGGCTCGGCTGAACCCGACCATTTCCACGACGCGACCTGAGCCTTGCTTCGTCGCCCATACAACGCACGGAACGCTTCGTAGGCGGAAGCCTCGACGAACACGGCCCCCGCGTCGGAGCGATCACCGAGCCACCAGGACCGAACACCAGGTACATCGAGACGCAACGCCGGAAGCGCAGCGCTTGATTGCACCGCACGCCACCGGGCTACACCGGCGCCAAGAGCAGCGATCACCGAATCTGCCGGAACGCGCGATCCGGGCTCGAGAGCGGGACGCAGGTCGGCCTCGTGTACGACCGCATCACCGAACGCGAACGCAGCGGCCGGAATACTGCCGAAGTCGGCGGCATCGGCGATGTCCTTAGCCGCGCCTGACCACGCTGCGACGAGGTCCACACCGCTATGGGACCCAAAGCGCTTGACGTGGGCCGCCGTCCAGCCCTCGGTGGCCCAACCGTCGATATTCCCGTCGACAAGGTCGCGAGCAAGTCCAGCAAGGTGAGCTATGAGTTGCCGCGCGGTCCAACCCGGACAGGCGGGAACAAGTTCGTCGAGCCGGTCGGGGTGCTGGATGACAAGGTCGGTAACTCGGAGCCGAACCTCCTGGTAAGCAGCTTCCTGGTCCGAGCGATTCATCCTGGGATATTGCCACATCAGCCTCGCACAGATCCGCAGAACGTGCGACCAGCGAGAATCGCGGGCTGGTCCTGCGACCTGCGCGCGGACGCGTCATTTCGAGGTGTCGGTTGGGGCACAGCGGGCCGAAGTGCGGTGTTCGCGTCGGGTGGATGGGTAATCGGCGCCTCGCATCAGCGATCCATCAAGCCCAGCGGTGCGCCCTGGAGAGGCCAGTCGCAGGCCGGCGTCGGAGGGGCAGGTGGCAAGCGCTGCCACTCGCGAATTGCCAGCACTACCGTCCGATAGAGGGTTCGTCTACCGGACACCCGCGGGCCGAGGCAACGGGCTCGGAAGTGCGATTATGGGTGCGGTCGAGTCGTCTCAACACCGCATAGTGCGCCGGAACTGCATCGCAGAGCGGAGCGTTCCGGGTCGGGATTATCGTGGGGTCCACGCGGGTCCACGCCTCGGTCAGCCGATTGGAGCCGTGGATAGTGCTCAGGTTCGTCGAGACTGGGCGGACGACATATCGGGACGGCCCAGCGCGGGTCAGCCGAAGTCTCCGAGCTGGATCTACAGACCGCTCCTTGTGAGTCTGACCGTCAGAGGCTGGTCTCGTTCGTCACGAGTTCGACCGCATGATCCAGCCGATCTTGTGACGCGACGTCGAGCGCGACTTGGTAGCTCCGACGACGCGTCGCGTCGTCGTTCAACAAGCGCTCGGCCATTCGTGCGATCTCTGATGCCGTTGACGTCCACGGGAGCCACGAACCGATGCCCAGATCGGTCAGGATCTGTGCGTTTCGGTCTTGATCCCGCCCCATCGGGAGGGCAAGGATCGGGACACCATGCCGCGGAGCGGCGCTCATCGTGCCGTGTCCGACATGGCTGACCATGAGGGCAGCTTCGGGCAAGACCTCGTCGTGAGGAACGAACTCGACCGCAACGACGTTTTCAGGCACCGAGAGATCGCTGCGAACTGCGGGATTCACATTTGCCACGACTCGGACCTCGAGAATCGCGAGTCCGTCGAACACCCTCTGCAATACCGCAGTCTGGTCGAACGACGTCGTGGTGAACCCGACGACCACGAGTGGTGCTGCACCTGATGGAACGTCGAAGTTGCTCGGAGGTGTGCGAGGGACGGCGGCGCCGACGTAGTGAAGGTTCGGCCACGTCCGCTGCCGCGGCGAGTCCAAAGCCTCATATGCGAAGGCCAAGAACCAGTCGGCTTCGAGGAGGTTGTCCTGCACGCTCTCGACTTCTCCGAGGCCGCGGTCCCGTCTATGAGCGTTGTGAGCGCCGAGATTCAAGTCTGAATCCAGGAACTGGAGATCCGAGCGCCGCTCGGCGACGTCCACCAGACAGTGCCACAGCGCAGCATGAGGGATGCCTGATGCCTGCGCCTCGACGAGCGCCGAGTAAGACATCCCATCAACCAGGAGGCGGTCGGGTCGGTGTCGACGAATTGCATCCCGGAGCGCATTCGCGAACGTTGCGCCGAGAAAGTTGTCCACCGCCAGCCATTGATCGAGTTCCTCGTCCGAGAGTCCGGTCGGTGTCGGCGCGAACTTGAACGTCTCGACCTGCGTGCATATCCTCTCGGATTGCTCGCGGTCAGGCTCCGGAACGACCCCAATCACGTCATGGCCTTTATCGATCAGCGCCTCACACAACGCCAACTGAGGTGGAATAGCACCACCTCCCGCACACAGGAACCAAAGAAACTTCACGACGCACCCCGCTCCGGAAGCTAGTACGGCAGAGCGAACCTCGCTCACCGATTCACAACCGCCCACGACGACTCGGCAAGACCTCAACTCCATGACCGCACACTTCAGCTCGCGGAATCCCGAGTGACTCAGTCGATCGGGCACCACAGAACGGCCCTACTGCGGCGCCTGATATTCGTGGGCGGCGCCGCGACGGCAGCGCTGAGCGCCTTCACGGCTGCGGCCGGCCCCGCATGATCTGATCGGATTCCACCGATCGAATGTGCCGATCTCGGACGGTCCCACGGGCCCGTCGGGAGATGTAGATATGGCCGAGTCGGCGGCGGTCGAGGGCGGCTGTCGCTCTGATCCGAGGCCGCGTGCAGCTCAGTGTTGCACTGGTCTCGTGTGCGATGATGGTTGCGTTGTACGGGTGTAGTACGAGCCGGACACGCCTCGCCGGCAAACCAGCCTGGGTCAGGCCGTCGGTGTTGCCTGATCTCCTTTGTCACTCAGTGGACCAGCAGCGACGCCCTCCGCCGCCCGCGAGAGATAGTCGAGCGCTGCGTCCCGATCGCGCGCGGAGTCGAGGCCACGGGTCACCATTTCGCCCAACCACTTCGATGTGTCCATCGACGTCGCCGTCGCTCCGGCCATCCCACCGCCCCGCAGCGCCGGACCGACGTAGGAATCCACCGGAACGTCGAGTTCGAGACGCTCGGTTCGTGGAAGTCGGCACACCTCGTCGTCACAGGCCTGATAGGCCACATCGAGTTCGATCGTGACCCGGTCCGGGCTGTCAGATCGCACGAGGCTGGCAATCTCGTCGGTCGCCCAGACCGGAATCTCGAAGTCGACGCGACCACTCCACACCTGGAGCTGACCGACACCGGGCAGTTCGAATGGTTCCGTCGGCGGCTTCTCGACCGGCAGACTGCGCAGGCCGTCCGGGCCGACGAGCGTGAACGACGTCGCAACCATGCCGGTGGGGACCGGTTCGTCGTAGATGTGGAGTCCCTCGGGAAGATCGACGCGGACGACGAGTCGCCGCACCGTTCCACCTCGGATCACTCCTCCACCACCGTGGTAGGTCATCGACAGTTCGATGCCGGATTGGTCCGACTTCGTTGTGGCGGGCTCCTCCGAGCGAAGCAGGATCTCGCCGAGGGCGGCATCGATCAGGCCCTCGGCGCTCTCGCGTTGGGCCACCGAGCGGTGGAATGCCTTCGCCGTGACGACACCGTCTTCGTCGACGAGATAGGTGCCGGGGAACGGGATGCCGTGGTAGGGCACCTGTTCCTCGGTCACGTGGTGGTTGAGGATTCCGAACTCACGAATGACCTGCGACCCCTGGTCGGCGAGCAAGGGGTAGGTGATGTCATGGTGCTCGGCGAACTCCTCGAGGGCGCCGAGTTCGTCGTAGGAGATGGCATAGATCTTGATGCCTGCCTCGGCGAACTTGGGAAGTGCTGCTTGCAACTCGACCAGTTGCGTCATGCAGGGTGGTCACCACACCGCTGACCGGAAGAACACCACCGCGGCCTTGCTGCGGTCGCGGTCCTCGTGGAACGAGATCGTCCTGCCCGACGCGGCCGGCAGAGTGAAATCGGGAAGCCGTGCGCCGATCGCTGGACCGGTTGGCGCATCGTGGTCGAGCGGTTGGCGGATTCCGTGGCTGGTCGGAACCACGCCGATCAGACCGAATTCGTCGGCGTACTCAGGAAATTGCTCGTGTGTCATGTGGTTGTCCCTGCTGGTGAGTGAACGGCTGGTGAGTGAACGGCTGGATGTGGCCCGGCGGTCAGTTGATCGCATAGGGCCGGTTGTCGGCGGGTCGGGCGGCGGCGACGAGGTCGGGAACACTCGTCGCCTGATCGACGTGGTCGGCGAAGTAGCCGAGCACGCCGGCGCGTTCGAGGATCGCATCGAGCTCAGGGGTGCGGGCTGCGACATATCGAGCGAGCATCACCCCCCGTGCGGTGTCGAGGAAAGGCGTCGAGGCGATGTCGGCGGTGATCCCGTCGGCCAGTTCAACGGAGGCCGAACCCTCGACCGTCGCCTGCGCGACCCACGGCAGGTAGTGCCGGCCGGCCTGGGCGATCACGGCGATCAGTGAGTCCGGCAGCGCCTCGCTCTGCAGCCACGGTCCGAAGCTCTGCCGGTGCGGCAGCAGCAGCCGATAGGTGTGCGCAACGACTCCCGGCCCGTGCTCGTCGGCCAGGTCGCGGCAATACGGATCAGCGATGAAGTGAGCGGCGTTCGCACCGAACAGGGCGAAGTCCGCGATGCACGGCCGCTCGCCGAGCAGGTACCCCGACGAACCGAAGTGGGACTCGAGCGCCTGCATCCAGGGGACGAGCACCTCGCTCATCCACGCGTCCATGTTGTCGTCGTTGACACCGAGCTTGGCGAGGCTGCCCTGCATCGTCTCCACGACCTGCTCGCGAAGGAATGCAGCAGGGACCGGCATCCCGGACGACAGCTCTTCAGTCGTCTGCCATCCGGCGGTGATCGTGTTCGCCGGGTAGCTCCAGCGGCTCCCCACGGCCGGGCGGTAGAACCACTCGTCGGAGAAGTCATCGAGCAGGTACGCCAGGAACCGAAGCGTCGGGTCTGCGGGCAGGACCGAGGCGTCGTCGGGTGCCGAGTTCTCCAGGTGTTCGATGATCGAGGTCGAATCCCAGAGGAACTCCCCCGCCGGGCTCGTCACCACCGGGATCCCCCCGTTCCAACCTGCCTCGGTTGCGGCCGGATGGTTGTTGATTCCGGGCTCGAGGAGCCAGGGCCGCTGGGTGTAGTCGAGGTACCCCGTGATCTTCCGAGTGAAGTACGAGCGGGTCAGGCCGTAGACGAGGTACTGGTCCATGCCCCGATTGTGGTGATCGACCGGGCACAAGTCGAGGGCGCGCTGAAAGCATGTAAAACGAATCGGCTCAAAGGGGATGACAGAGGGAGCCGTCGTCCTTACCGTGCGCACTGCGGGGCCCGAGCCTCGATCCACTTCTGCGAGAGGAAACAGCGCACCATGAAACCCGAGATCAACATCCTCACCTTCCCCCAGCCCGGGAGTGCGGGTGCCGTCGCCAAGATGTTCGAAGATGCCGGCTGGGACGGCTTGTACATGGCCGACACGCAGAACCTCGCCGCCGATGTGCACGTGTCGCTCGCACTCGCTGCCGCGTCGACCGATCGGATGACGCTCGCCACCGGCGTCACGAACCCGGTGACCCGTCACCCGGCGGTCACGGCATCATCGATCGCAGCGGTTCATGCAGCATCGGGGGGCCGTGCAGTACTCGGCATCGGGCGCGGCGACTCGTCCCTCGGGTACCTCGGCCGGAAGCCAGCGAAGGTCGCCGACTTCGAGGCCTACGTGACACGAGTGCGTGGGTACCTGCACGGCGAGGAGGTGGACCTGGGCGACGCCACGAGCCGCAACATGTGGATCGCGGAGCAGGATCTGCCGCCGGTTCCGATCGACATCGCAGCCACCGGCCCGAAGGTGACGGCGATCGCCGCCCGGCTCGCCGATCGGGTCACGTTCGCCGTCGGCGCCGACCCGGCCCGCCTCCGAGACGCGATCACCCTGGTCCGCAAGGAACGAGAGGCGGCCGGACTCGACCCGAGCAGCATCTCCGTCGGCGCCTACGTCAACGCGGTCGCACACCCCGACGCCGACGTGGCTCGCGAACTCGCTCGCGGGAGCACGGCGACGTTCGCCCACTTCTCCGGTATGGACGGCGCACCGACCGCGTCCTCCTCCGACGCGGCGGTGTACGAGTCGCTCGGCGCCGACTACGACATGGCCGGCCACGCCTCCGCCGGGTCGGCACACGCAGCCGCGTTGCCCGACGATTTCATCGACCGTTTCGCCGTGGCCGGACCATCCGAACACTGCGTCGAACGACTGTCGGAACTGATCGAAGCCGGCGCTGATCGGCTCGTGCTCGTGCCTGGATCGCGCGATGCGGATCGGAACGAACTCGTTGCGAGCATGGCGCGACTCGCCTCCGACGTCCTCCCCGAACTCCGATGACAGAACAGGATTCTGAAATGACCGACACACTCCTCCTCGACTCGCTCCGGCGCCGCATGGCAGCCATGCACACCCTCTGGTACGACGCCGTCGACACCATGGGCCCGGAGCACGTGAACCACTTCGAGCGCGACGGCGTTGTTCCGATCGCGTTCTCGCTCTTCCACTACCCGAACATGCAAGACGTGACGTTCGGCCTGCTCGCCGGTGTTGAGCCCACGTGGAACGACGACTGGCAGTCCAGGGTGCAGATGGCCGTCGACTGACCACGGCAAGGAACGTGGCGTCGACGAGATGATCCACCAACGCGTGGGCGACTACGAGGCCTTCAAGGAGTACATGCGAACCGTGTACGAGCGGACCGAGCAGTGGCTCGGCGATCTCGATCGCGCCGAACTCGACGGTGTCGTCGTCCCGCGGCCGTTTCCGCCGATGGTGCAGAACACATTCAGCGCCCGCGTCGCCGGCGACGTCGGCGTCACCGTTCTGGACGCCATCGAGTGCTGGTGGTACCAACACGGGATGCGACACATGGGTGAGATCGAACTCGCTCGGGGACTCGTGGGCCTCGGCGGCATGACGTCCTGACGCGTCGCTCCAGGCGTCACGACACGATGAGATCGACCACCAGCACGCGCAGCTGAACGTCAGCTCCTCTGACGGCGGAGACGATCGCGCCGGGGCCACCGGGCACCACGGCCTCGACGTCGACCATGTTCGAGATCCCCTCGATCACGGCACGGACCTGCGCGTCGTCGAGCAGACCGTCGAGCACCGCCGACGGACGCGAACCAGACGATGCCGCCGACACGGCATCGTCGAACGAACTGCTGGATTCGAGCATCGATCCGTCCGGTGCGATCAGCGCGTGTGCCAGATCGGATGACCGGAGGCGAACGTCGCGTGCGATCTCCGCCAGGTCGGTACCGGCCGCGAGCTGCGATGCGACTCGCTCGTTCAGCTCCGCGTTCGATCGCCACGCACGCCCGAACACCACGGCCCGACGATGGCTCGTCGCACACAGCTCGGCCGCTTCTCGCAACAGGTCGGTCTCCTCGTCGCTGAACGGCGCGTAGGACAGCGACTTCACCGCCAGCAGACCGCCGACGTACTCGCCGGCCACGAACATGGGAGCGACTGCGGCCGCCAAGACCGGAACCCCGCGTCCGACGAAGCGGCCCTCTTCACCGAACAGCTCGCGCATCGTGTCTCTGGGCATGTGATGCACGACGTGGACCTCGGCGGAGCGCTCGGCCGCCGACCAGTGAGGGGTGTCGCGAGGGAAGCTGCCGGCCGCGGCCACAGCGCCGACCACCGATGCACGGATCTCCGGCGAGACCGCGAACGAGGAGACCGGCAACAGCTCGCGACCGGCACCGTCGAGCAGTCGCAGGACGGCCGCGTCTCCGATGATGCTGCCTGCGAGGACCGTCGCTGCATCGAAACACGGTTGTGCGGTCATTCGAGTCTGACGGGACAGCACACGGATCTCCGACAAGGCTGCTCCGGTCGTAGCGGCGGCCTCGGGGACGGTCTCGCTCGCCGGCCCGAGCGGCACCGATGCCAGGCTGGCCCGCTGACTCAAGAACTGCTCGATCGCTGCCTCGCTGACCTCGTAGCGATTGCCGATCTTCACCGCGGCGAGCTGACCGTCACGAACCCACCGATACGCGGTCTGGTAGTGGACGGACAGGCGATGCGCGGCTTGCTTGAGGTTCAACGAAGTGCCGCCTTGCGTCTCGCTGGACACACGACGAGCGATAGCCGGACTCCGAGAAGGGCCACCTCGCCTCGCGCGGCAATCACTGTGACTTCCCGTGAAAGCTGTCCAAGACCACTCAAGGCTCCAGACTACGACGCGGGCCTCAACGGCGCAGCGACCGACGTCCTCTCATGCAAACTGACGGCCTCGGGGGTTCAGACTCTGATCTGCGCCCGACGGACCACAAGACTCAATGTCACACCCGCTTCGGCCCCCGCCCGCCCGATATCTCCCGCCGGGGTACAGAATCGAGCCGCACATAGCCGGCAGCGGAGAGCGCCCTGTGGATCGGTAGAGGATCGCGGTCGTGGGCGATCATATTGTCGCCTGCGATCGCGCCAGCTTCGGTCAGCGGCTGGCTCCGGCGACGAAGGTCGACACGATGTAGGTGGCGTGCCGGTCGAGCGATCCTCGTCCTCGGTCGTAGCGCATTGTCGTTGCGCGGGTCCGAGTGCGACGCCGCCTCCTGAACATCACGCAGAGGAACCCCGGCGTCGAGCGCAGCTGTGATGAAGCTGTGCCGCAGCGAGTGTGGACTGATCCGCTTATCGATCCCCGCAGCCTTCGTCAACCGCCTCACGATCCGAGCCGACGCATGCCGATCGAGCCGACTCGTTCCGTCATGGTTCAAGAAGATCGGCCCCGACTCGCGCTCACCGATGTACAAGTCGAGCGCCCGTGCCGTCCTCGGCGACAACGGGATCGTGGCGGTCTTGTTGCCTTTGCGATGGATGAACAAGGTGCGGTGCCCGCGGTTGACGTCGAGGTTGTCGATGTCAGCACCGAGCGCTTCGGAGATGCGCAGCCCGTTCAACGCAAGCAGACATGCGAGTGCATGGTCGCGTCCGCCGCAGCGTCCGGCTTGGACCAGAACGCGCCGAGTTCGTTCCGATCCAGACCGAGAGTGGAGGACTCATAGTCCTGCTTCGGGCGACGGACATGGGCGGATGGGTCGCGTTCGATCAGCCGTTCCTGGGAGCAGTATTTGTAGAACCCGCAGATCGTCGACAGTCGTCGTCCGATCGTGGATCGGGCTTTGCCTTCGGACTCGCTCCAGCGGGCGTACAGCTCGATGTGGGCGCGTTCGACGGCGAACGGATCGAGGAACGCGACGTCGAGCCAGGTGATCCATCCGCGCAGATCGAGCCGGTATGCCTCGAGGGTGCTTCCGGAGTAGCCGGCGAGGAAGCCGGCGATGGCGTGCTTGACGTGTGCGCGGATGGGGTCGGTCTCGATCAAGACGAGTTGGCCGACGACTTCGCTGGAGTGGATGGTCGTGGGGTTCATGGTGGTTCTCCTTTGTTGATGGAGATTCCACGTGCGCGCACCCTTCAGGTGGCGTCAAACAGTCCGCCCCAACAGAACAACGGTCGTTCGGCGTCGGCCGCCCGTGCGAGGCTGATATCGCGCACCTCGCCGCTCACAGTCGTGCCGCTATCGAGCGGGTCTGATCGTTGAACGTGCTCGGAGACAGGGACATATTGACCGCCGTCGATCGAGGCTCTCGTCAGGTCGGACTCGGCTCCCTGCCCTCAGTGTGACGGGCTGTCAGCTGCAGGAAGTCTCAGTTGCTCGACGATGTCGGCGAACACATCGTTCTTCGACTGTGTCGCATCGACGCGGACGATGAACTCCTTTCGTTCGAACAACTCGAGCACGGGAGCGGTCTTCGCGTGATAGTCCCCAAGCCGCTGCGCAAGTGCGTCGGGGTTGTCGTCGGCGCGAGCAACGAGGGTGCCCCCGCACACATCACACCGGTCCTCGGCCTCGGGGCGGTGCGCGATCAGGTTGTAGTCGAGACCGCATTGTGAGCACATCCGGCGCGCGAGTACACGGCGTTCAACCTCAGCATCTGGCATCTCCAGGTTGATCACACCATCGATGTCGAAGCTCTCCAGGAAGAACTCCGCCTGACGTTCATTGCGCGGGAAACCGTCGACGACGAAGCCGTGGTTCCAGTCGTGTTCGTCGAGACGCCGCCGGACAACGGTTTCGACCAGTTCGTCGCCGACGAGCTCGCCGTTCTCCATGATGCGCCTTACCTGAGCACCGAGCTTGGTGCGGTGCTGCACGTTCCAGCGGAAGATATCGCCGACGCTGATGTGTTCGAGCCCGTAGGCGTCGCAGAGACGAATCGCCTGCGTGCCCTTCCCGCTCCCCTGCACCCCCATGATCACGTACTTTCGCATCGGTACATCGTCGCATGTTTACGCGGTGACAGGTTTCGGTGGTAGCGACACGGTGAACGATCAGTATTCAGCGATTCGGATGTCTGTCTGTCTCGTCAGCGACCGACTCCTGCTGATACTCGCGCAATCGCCAAGGGCGACATACAAGCAGCGGCGGCCGTCGTTCTGATCGCCTCGGGGTGCGCGATACGTGCCGATACGAGCGGGGTCGACCGCCTTCGAATGCCGTGAATATCGGGCGGCGAAGCCTCCGTCGCGACCCGGAGTCATCACGCGGGTCAGCGGACCTGATCGGTCAGCGTGCTCGAGCCTCGACATCGAGCTGGTGGTGGATGTACTCGTGGGCAAGCCAGCGCAGACCGTCCGCAACGGTGCCCTCGCCCGAGTCGCCGTGTTCGAACGCGGTGCCGTGGTCGAGCTCCCTGCTCAAGTGCACGAATCTGGCCGTGGCCTGATCCAGTGCCCAGATCGCCGGAACGGTCGGAAGGTTGCGGTAGTTCCGGGCCGCTGCGAGCACGTCGGGGTCCCAGCCGGCAAGAAGCGAGCCGGGCTGGTCTTCGATCTGCACCCGGCGCTTCGACCAACTACCAGCCAGGTCGGTGAGATGCCAGACATAGGCAGTGGCGTTCCAGCCTCCATCGTCGGGGGCGACCATGCCGTCCCGATCCGCGAGAAGTGCCCTGTACCGGTCGGGTGCTGCCTCGATTGCGTCGAGCGCTGCGGCGGACTGAATCGTCCACTCGAAGGCGCAGGTGTCGCATCGGTCCGGGATGGTCCCGTTGTTGATCCAAGCCAGCGCACCGCTGAGGAACGGAGAGCGGGTTGCGTCCATCGACCGAGTTTCGCGCACGGAACGACCCAAGCCGCACACTGCGTGATTCCGACGACACGCCGAGCCGGCGACTGTCGGTGATCGCGTTGCGTGCGGCCCCGGACTGACGGCGGCTCGCCACAGAACGGTTGCCGGGCGGCCGTAGACGGGACAGGGATGAGCGACTGTGCGCCCCGATCAGGCGTTGGGCGATGTCCCTCGACGCCTACCGGTTGAGCATTATGGGATGGTCCGACCGATCGAACGTGCCGATCGCGAGCAGGCTGATCTGGTCTTCCATGGCTGTTGATATGGGCGTTCCAGCTGGCCGCCTACGATCGCGAGCATGCCTGACCTCGAACTGCGGTCGCTGATCTATCAACACATCATCGTTGACACCGGGTCCATGCCGCTGCGCACGGACCTCCGCTCGGTGATCGACGACGCCGACGTGCTCGATCGACAGCTTCGCAGCCTGCACGAGGCACACATGATTGTGCTCGACGATCGGCCAGGCCGAGCCGGCGAAATCAGAATGGCGCTCCCGTTTCGGCTGCGTCGACGAACTTTCACGTCGAGACCCGGCGAGGTGCGTGGCATGCAAACTGCGCCTGGGACTCCCTCGCGGTCGCTGCCGCGCTGCACGAAGATGCCTGCATTACCTCGGCGTGGAACGACACTGGCGAACCACTCGTACTGAACATCAACCAAGAGGGTCTCAGTCATCCCGACGGGTTCATCGATTTCCAGATTCCGGCTCACCGGTGGTGGGACGACATCGTCGAGACTTGAAGCACCATCACGTTCCTTCGGTCGAAGGAACGCGGATCGTCGAGCGGCCGAAAGCGTCCCGCTGACCGACATGTGGACGCTCTCCCAGCAGTGGTACGGCGACCGCCTCGCCAGCGACTACCGCCCCAAGAACGCACCGGAGATCTACAACGCCTCCTCCTCGACGTTGGGCTCACCGACCACTTCTGGAAGCTGTAGCTGCCAAGGTCTTGGGCGCCGGAACCGGGACGCAATCAAGACGTTGGGTGACGAGCCACTCCCACAACGGCCTCTTCGTCACAGACCGAGACGAGTCGCGCAACGCCGCCCAGAATGTTCGAGTCGGTTAGCGCTCGGGCCGCTCATCGCCGGCAAACCTGAGCACTCGGAGTCCCGGTGACGGCGCACATAACGCGAGCGCCGTAACCCGGCATCCGCCGATCGGTGGCCACTCGGGAACGGCCCAAGTCTCGCGCCACGAAGTCACGCTCGTCCTTCCCAGCTGCCCGGATTCTGTAGTACGATATTCACGTGTGGAGATCCATTCCTCTGCCCGCCGACATGGCGTCAACGATCTCGACATCCAGCACGCCGTTGAGCACTCACTGGCGATCGAGGACATCGGTGAGGACCCAGACCGGTGGCTCGTCATCGGCCCGGATCGAGCGGGCAACTTGCTCGAACTCGTCGTCCTCGTCGACCAGCGCGGCGAGATCGTGATCCACGCGATGGCGCTACGGCCCAAGTATCGAAAGCTGCTCGAACCATGACGACGAACCGAACCCTCACCGATTCCGAGATCGAAGCCCTCGCCGACGAGGCCGAGGCCGGCTACGACATCGACCAACTCGTCGCACGGCGCAACAAACGAGGACGCCCGACACTTGGAGCCGGACCAGCCACTGTCGAGTCCGTGCGCCTCGATCCGGAACTCAAGGACCAACTGCTGCTTCGCGCCGAGCAGGATCACACGTCACCGTCGGACGTGATTCGAGAAGCGCTTCGCCGATACCTCCAACCAAGCTGACAGTCCAAACGCCGCTCGGTATCCGAACACATCATCTCAAGCGGCGCAGTGACCGAGGTGTGCGAGTCCGGCCCTCTGCGGTGTTCGATGTTCGCTGACGTTGTTGCTGCTACGAGGGGTTGACGGACTGCCCGTAGCGTTGGCGTGCTGCCTCGCCCGAGGTGCCGACCATGGCACCGATCGATGCCCAGGAGTGCCCGTTGTGACGGGCACGAACGACGGCATCGCCGAGTGCGCGTTCTGCGTCGGCGTGGGCAAGGAACGCTTCTCGGACGAGACGTAGCTCGGTGGCGTCGTGAACGTCGTCGCCCGGCTCGTGTGCCTCGAAGCGGGCGGCGAGTTCGTCGGC
The DNA here is from genome assembly GCA_963716095.1 of Ilumatobacteraceae bacterium. GTDB lineage: Bacteria > Actinomycetota > Acidimicrobiia > Acidimicrobiales > Ilumatobacteraceae > Sva-07. Next base: position 39,318 of record CAVQSV010000021.1, read on the forward strand.
GCGGTCGAGGATTTCTTGGGCGGTTCGGGGCATGGTGGTCACCTCAGGTACGTGGGTCGGGCGAGCGTGGCGGGGATGATGATCGGGCCGTCGTCGGTGTTCACGACGCCGATCTCGAGCAGCGATGAGTGGCGCGTTCACCTTCACAAGTTGGCTTGTGCAAACGGGGCATCGCAAGTTGCCTTGCGTACGTGCTCGACAACGGCGCACGACCGGACACCGCAAACCCGTTATCCACGGGCTTTCACGGATTCGCCGACACGCGCCGGACGGGCAAGGCACGATTCCTAAACCGTGTGTCGCAGGTTCGATCCCTGCCAGGGCGCTGAATTGCCCGGCGAAGCCTGGTCAGTTGGTGGGCTCCGTCGTCGTTGCGCTCAGGCCGTGCTCAAGCGCTCAGTGCGTGTCTCGGAGTTCGGCTTGTCGCCTGGAGCGGGTTCCGTG
>CAVQSV010000022.1:0-21725 GCA_963716095.1 Ilumatobacteraceae bacterium
CGTCGTGCCAGCGTGTCGATGTCGTCATCGCGCCTGTCCGTGGCGGCCGCCGACGAGGATCAGGCCTCGCTCGGCCGAAGCACTGCATGGTACCCGGTCGACGCCGCTCTCGCCCACCGTGAGCTCCCGGCGGCTCGACGTAGCCTCGCCATCAGAGCGCTCCGGCAGGTCGCCGGCGACGCCGAGGAGCGGTTCGCGGAAGGCCAGGTTCAGCTGCACCGGCCCCTGCGACGCCGCCGTCCACGCATCGACGGCCAACTCACGCCACAACGACCGCTCGGCGTGAGCGGGAACGCCGGGGTCTCGCGACCAGACGGCATGACCGTCCGAACAGATCGACCTGGTCGATGGTCTGCGGCGCACCGACGCCGCGCAGCTCGTCGGGTCGGTCGGCGGTCAGCACGATCATCGGGACCTCGGACAGCCCCGCCTCGACCACCGCCGGGAAGAAGTTCGCCGCTGCGGTTCCGCTGGTGCACAGCAGCAGGGCTGGGTCGCCGTCGAGCAGCGAGTCCGAGCGCCACGAACGCCGCGGAGCGTTCATCGTGCACGACGTGCACCTGCATCCCGTGGCATTCCGTCAGCGCAATCGCCATCGGCGTCGACCGCGAGCCGGGGGCGACAACGGCGTGCCGAACGCCCAGTGCGAACCACTCGTCGACGAGGGTTGCGCAGAACGTCGCTTGGACGTCTTCAGGGCGAGGATCTGCTGCGCCGACCATTGTGTGCAGACGATAGGCGCATACCGTGTCGATCATGACTGCGATCTCCGATCACGACACGATGCGACCGACGGTGACCGTCGAGGTGTGGTCCGACGTGGTGTGTCCGTGGTGCTACATCGGCAAGCGCAAATTCGCGTCCGGGCTCGCCCAGGTCGAGGCCGAGCTCGCCGAGGCGGGCGTGGACGTCGACTTCGACGTGTCGTATCACCCCTATCAACTCGACCCCACGGCAGCGCCGGGGGTCGCCGGCCCGGTGATCGACGCCTACGCCAAGAAGTTCGGCGGACACGAGCGCGCCGAGGCCATCATCGCCAACGTGTCGGAACGTGCCGCCGAGGTCGGTCTCCAGTTCCGGATGGACCGTGCCCTGCGGGCGAACACGCTGCTCGCCCACCGGTTGATCTGGTTGTCGGGTGAGGCCGATTCACCGGTTGCACAAGACGCCATGAAGGAGCGGTTGCTCGCGGCCTACTTCCACGACGGGATGAACATCGGTGATCCCGACGCGCTCGCCGACTGTGCCGCCGACGTCGGCTTCGACCGCGACACCGTCTACGAGTTCCTCGCTTCCGGTCGCGGCACCGACGAGGTCCGCGCCGAACTCGATGTCGCCAACGACAACGGCATCACCGCGGTGCCCACCTATGTGATCAACGGCCAGTGGGCGGTACCCGGAGCCCAGGAAGCCGAGACGTTCGCCCAGGTGCTCCGCAAGATGGCCGACCAGGCGGTTGCCGAGCAGGAGTGATGACTCACGACCGCTCGCAGCGCTTCGTCCTGGCGCACGGCTTCACCCAAACGGCGAGGTCGTGGGACCTCGTCGGCGGCTTGCTGTGCTCAGAACTGGCCGACGTCGACACCGACGCCGCCACCATCGCCGTCGACCTGCCGGGGCACGGCGATGCTCCTCCCCCAGCCGACAGCGATCTGTGGGCCAGCGCGGATCGACTCGTCGACATCGGCGGTACCGGAACGTACGTCGGCTACTCGATGGGCGGGCGTGTGGCGCTCCACGCCGCACTCTCCCACCCCGACGCCGTTGAGCGCCTGATCCTGATCGGCGCGACGGCCGGTCTCGACGACGCCGACGAGCGCGCTGCGACGACGTGCCGCCGACGAACGTCTCGCCGACCACATCGAGGAGGTCGGTGTGCCCACGTTCGTCGACGAGTGGCTTCGCAACGCGCTCTTCGCCGGGCTCACCGACGCCACTTCGCTGCGCGCCGACCGCCTCCGCAACACCGCTGCCGGCCTGGCGGCGAGCCTCCGAGCGACGGGCACCGGCACACAGTTGCCGCTGTGGGACCGGCTCGCCGAGATCGAATGCCCCGTGCTGGTGCTGGTCGGCGAACACGACGCCAAGTTCACCGGACTCGGCAGGCGCCTGATCGACGGCCTCGGCGACGCCGACTTGGTCGTCGTGCCCGACGCCGGCCACAGCGTCCACCTCGAACAACCTCATGCCACCGCCACCGCCATCGCGACCTGGACCGTTACTCGTGGTGTCAGACACCACGAGTAACGCCTTCGCTCAGAGGGCGAGGCCGATGGTGACGAGCAGACCCCAGGCGAGCTGGAGCTTTCCGGTCTCGCCGAGCACCGGGATGAGCGCTCCGCCGGTGGCACCGCCGAGCACGAGCCGGATCGGCCTGATCGCCAGCGGGATCGCCACGAGTCCGAGCAGTACCGGTGTCCGCCAGATGGCGGCGACCGCTGACAGTACGAAGGCCAAGGCGATCAGCGCGGTGTAGAACCAACGGGTGCGCTGATCACCGAGGCGAACCGCGAGCGTCTTCTTCCCGACCTCTCGATCCGTGGGGATGTCGCGAAGGTTGTTGATCACCAGCAGTGCACAGGCCAGCGAGCCCACCGCACACCCCATGACCATGGACAGGGCGGTCACCGATTCGATCGCGGCGTAGGTGGTCCCAGCGGTGGCGACCAGCCCGAAGAACACGAAGACGAACACCTCACCGAGTCCGAGGTAGCCATACGGCTTCGGTCCACCGGTGTAGAACCAGCCCGCCGCAATGGCTGCCGCCCCCACGATCAGCAGCACGAGCGACGTCGACAGCGCAATCGCGAGTCCTGCCACGGCAGCAACGCCGAACGAGCCCAGCGCCGCCCGCTTCACCGACGATGCGCTGGCGAGACCGCTCGCCACCAGGCGCGTCGGGCCGACACGCACGTCGTCGGTGCCCCTCACCCCGTCGCTGTAGTCGTTCGCGTAATTGACGCCGATCTGCAGCATCAGGCTGACGACGAGCGCGGCGGCCACGCGCCACCAGACGACGTCGGTCGGTTCGCCGACGGCTGCGGCGGCACCGACTGCCACCGGAACGATGGCTGCGGGCAGTGTCCGGGGCCGCGCTCCGGTGATCCAACGATTCATGTGTGCGCCATGATGGGGCCATGACAGAGCTGTGGCAACTCGGTGCACTCGAACTCGCTGATCGGATTCGTAACAGGGAGGTGTCGAGCCGTGAGGTGCTCGAGGCGCATCTCGGCCGAGTCGATCAGTGCAACGGCGCACTCAACGCCATCGTGCGGGTGCTCGCCGACGAGGCCCGCAGCGCCGCCGACGCGGCTGACGCTGCAGTTGCCGCCGGTGACGAACTCGGCCGCCTGCACGGCGTGCCCTGCACCGTCAAGGAGAACATCGATCTCGCCGGCACGCCGACGACACAGGGAGTCACGGCGCTCGCCGAGGCGGTCGCGTTGATCGACGCGCCGACCGTCGAGCGGATGCGCGCAGCCGGCGCGATTCCGTTCGCGCGCACGAATCTGCCCGACTTCGGACTGCGGGTGCACACCGACTCCGAGTTGCACGGCCCGACGCTGAATCCCTGGAACCCGGAGGTGACCGCAGGCGGGTCGAGCGGCGGCGAGGGTGCCTCGATCGCGTCCGGGATGAGCCCGATCGGGCTCGGCAACGACATCGGTGGATCGCTGCGCAACCCGGCGCACTGCTGCGGCATCTCATCGCTCAAGCCGACCGTCGGCGTGATCCCGATGGCCACTGTCGTCCCACCCGAGGACATGGGTCTCTCGGCACAATTGATGGTCGTCGAAGGGCCGATGGCACGCCAGGTCGCCGACGTTCGTGCCGGCCTCGAGATCCTCGCCGGCCAGCACTGGCGGGACCCGCGCAGTGTGACCGCCGTACTCACCGATGCCGCCGTGGGTGAGCGCCTGCGGATCGCCGTGATGACCGATCCCCCTGGCGGCACGACCGACCCGGGCATCGCCGGTGCGATTCGCTCGGTTGCCGACCGCCTGGCCGACGCCGGACATGAGGTCGTCGAGGCGACACCACCCGGCTACGAGCGCACCGCCGACCTCTGGCGGATGCTGATGATCGACGACATCCGAGCCCAGAAGGACCTGCTGCCGCTCGTGCTCGGCGCCGATGCGCTCTCACTGCTGGAGATGTTCGACGAGTCGTCGGAGCCCACACAGATCCCCGACACCCACCTGATGCACGTCGAGCGATACGGCCTGATGCGGCAGTGGGCCGCCTTCCACCAGGAGTATCCCGTTCTGCTGTCGCCGACGTGGGCACGTCGCGCGTTCGCTCCCGGTGCCGACCTCGATCCCGACACCGCCGTCGAGATGATGACCGACACGATCCGGCCCGTCGTGCCGTCGAACCTGTTGGGAACGCCAGCGGTGGTCACGCCGGCTGGGGTGGTGGATGGGCTCCCGGTCGGTGTGCAGGTCATGGGCGATCGATTCACCGATCTCCGGTGTCTGACCGTTGCCGCCGAGATCGAGTCGCTGGTCGGCGCGATCACCCCGATCGATCCGATCACTGCGTGAACCGACTGGTTGCGATCGATCTGCCGGGTGGGCCCGGATTCGTCGACCGGTTGCAGCAGGCATGGGAGGCCGGTGATGCCGCGTTTGCGGTGGATCAGCGTCTCCCTGCCGCCGCCAAACGGGAGCTCTGTGCGGCGATGCGCGTCGGCGACGAAGTCGAGTCCGGCGATGCGCTCGTCGTCGCCACGAGCGGATCCACCGGAGCACCCAAGGGTGTCGTACTGACCCACGACGCCGTCGCTGCATCGGCCCGCGCCACGAGCGACCGCCTCGGGGTCCGGGGCGACGACCACTGGTTGGCGTGTCTTCCGCTGTCGCACGTCGGCGGGCTGTCGGTGGTGACGCGGGCGCTCCACACGGGCACGCCGTTGACCGTGCTGCCCGGTTTCGATGCGACCGCAGTCGAACAGTCAGGCGCGACGCTGGTGTCGCTGGTGGCGACCGCCCTCACCCGGATCGATCCGGCCCGCTTCCGAACGATCGTGCTCGGCGGGAGCCGCCCGCCCGCCGACCGTCCCGCCAACTGTGTGACCACCTACGGGATGACCGAGACCGGCAGCGGTGTCGTCTACGACGGCGTGCCACTCGACGGCGTGGAGATCGACATCGCCTCCGATGGCGAGATCCGCCTCCGCGCGCCGATGCTGCTGCGCTGCTACCGGGACGGCACGTCCCCGGTGGACGCAGAGGGTTGGTTCGCCACGGGCGACCTCGGCGAGTGGTTGCCGGACGGCCGCCTGCACGTCGCCGGACGACGCGGCGACCTGATCATCACGGGCGGCGAGAACGTCTGGCCCGAAGCGGTCGAGGCCGTGCTCGCGGATCACCCCGCTGTCGATGATGTGATGGTCCGCGGGGTCGAGGACGGCGAGTGGGGTCAGCTCGTCGAAGCCGTCGTGGTCCCCGCCGGTGATCCACCGTCGCTCGACTCGCTCCGGGCGCACGTCAAGCAGACCCACCCTGCGTTCATGGCACCACGACGGCTCGTCGTCGTCGATGCGCTTCCGCGCACAGCCCTCGGCAAGCTCCGCCGCACCGCCCCGTGACCGACGCCCGACCGCCCGGCCCCACCGCCCACCGCCCACCGCCCACCGCCCACATCTTCCGAAAAATGCGCACGAGAACGTCAGCAGCGGGACGATCTGCGCACATTCCGGCCCATGGTCGTGCGAGCGGCAGAAATGTGCGCGTCAGAGCATCATCAGCGGGCGGAGCCGCACATTTTTCGGGGTGGTGGGGCCTCGACGCGGGTTGGGCGGGACCGGGTCAGCCGGCGGCTGAGACGCCTGCGCCGCCGTCGATCACGTACGTCTCGCCGGTGATCCAGCTGGACAGGTCGCTGGCGAGGAACGTTGCCAGGTTGGCGATGTCCTGTGGCTCTCCGAGGCGTTTCAGCGGCATCCTCGCGGCCAACTCGTCGCCGAAGTTGTCGACGAGGACCTGGGCGAAGTCGGTGGCGACCAGACCGGGGGCGATTCCGACGACTCGGGTGGGTCCCAACTCACTGGCGAGCTGTCGGGTCATGTGGATCAGCGCGGCCTTGGTCAGGTTGTAGATCCCGAGACCTCCGCCGTCCGTACGCAACCCGCCGACCGACGCGATGTTGATGATCGTCCCCGGACGCTCCTTGAACGACTGCTCCCACGCCGCCCTGCACCACAGCAACGGCGCCTCGAGGTTGACCTGGAACGTCTTGTCGTACCGACCCTTGTCGACCTCGAGCGTGCGTCCGTAATAGGGGTTGGTGGCGGCATTGTTGACCAGGATGTCGAGCCCACCGAATCGTTCGATCGTGGCGCTGACCGCCCGTTCTCCCGAGTCGGCGTCGCCGGCGTTGGCGGCGAAGATCTCGACGTCGCCGGTCATCTCCGCCCGAGCGGCTTCGAGCTGATCCTGCTTGCGGCTGTTGATCATCACCTTCGCCCCGGAAGCAGCCAGCGATGCCGCGATCGCCTTGCCGATGCCCTTCGAAGCGCCGGTGACCAGCGCAACCTTGCCGTCCAGTGAAATCTCCATGGCGGCCGAAACTATGCCCCGCCGCAGTCCGCGGACGAACCGGTCACCAACCGGTCGGCGCCTCGGCATCGCGAGCGGCATCGGGCTCGTCGAGCTGGTCGATGGTCGACAGGTGGCCGCACACCGTGATGACGATCGCGACGGCTGCGGTGAACGCCTGCAGGAGCATCACGATGGCCAGGTACGCAGCGAATCCGAGGAACTGGCCGAGCGTGTTGACAATGCTGACCAGCCCCGACAGTGCGCCGGCGACCAAGCCGGTGATCAGCAGTCGCCCCACCACGAACCAGAACCTGTCGTGCGTGAGGTTCCAACTGCGACCGATACCGAGGCCGTGACCACCGCCGGCGGCGATCACCGACGCCAACGTCAGTCGACCCCACAACCAGACCGTCGCCACGAGGACGGCCAGCACCACGAACACGACCGTCAGGACGATCGCTGCTCCCCCGCCATCGGCGGCGACGACCAGCACCACCGGGATCGAGGCCAACGCCCATGTCACGACGAACAGCCCGAACACCACAAGCCCGGACCCGAACACCGCAGGAACGCGGCGCAGCGCTGCACGCGGCCAGCGCCCCGACTCCCTCAGCTCGTTGCTGCACCGCGCGGGTCACCAGAGCGACCGACCACGCCGAGAGAACGACGAACGCAAACGTCAGGGCGATCAACCACGGCAGAGCACCCCAGAAGATGTCCTGGAGCAACTCCCACGCCCGCTCGGCCTCGGCCGTCGTCAACTCGACCGTCGTCGACGAGCCCGTCGGTGACAACGTGCGCTTGATCGATGTCGAGCAGACGTCGGAGCTCTCGACCCCGACGATCGTCGAACGACGCGATGGCCAGCCACCACCCGAGCGCGCCGAGCGACAGCCAGACGACTGTGAGGAGCACCCCCACCCTCCTGGCCGCTCGCTTCGCCGCGACGACCGACGAGTCGAACCAGACAGCGAGCGACTTCGGATCGCGAACGGGTGGCACCCACATCGGCGAGCGGTGCTCGGTCCAGTGGGCTCCGTCGAAGTAGCGCCACGTCCACGGCTGGTCGGGGTCGTCGTACCAGCCGGATGGCGGCATCGGGGGCGGGCCCGTCGGCCAGGTCACGTCGGCAACCTATCGCCGCAGCCGACCACGCCCGGCGCACCCGCACAGCGATGAGCGAACGCACCGAATACGGCCACTTCGCTCATCACCGCAGCCGCACGACCCGAAGCGATGAGCGAACGCACCGAATACGGCCACTTCGCTCATCACCCGGCGACCACACCAGCGCTGCTACTCAGGAATGCTCAGGTGGCTGCGTCGTCGTGGCTCTGCCGGAAGCCGGCAGGCGCAGGGCCGTGCCAGTGGAATCGCTCGAGCAGGTCGAGCTCTTGCGCTCGCATCACCACCGTCTCGTCGGGTTCGGCGTGATCGTGACCGAGCACGTGCAAGATCCCGTGCACCACCAGGAGTGCGAGCTCGTCGTCGAGTGTGCCTGCGTGTTCGGGGGCCTGGTCGGCCGCAACTGCCGGGCTGATCACGATGTCGCCGAGCAGGGTCGGAACGCCGTCGAGCGGCTCGTCGTCCATCGGGAACGACAGCACATCGGTGGGGCCGACCTTGCCCATGTGCTCAGCGTTGAGTTCGGCGATGTCGCCACGATCGACGAACGTCAAGGTCAACTCGCCGTTCGCACCGACGTCGACCAGAACGTCGAGCGCCAAGCGGTGCCACCGGCCGGTGTCGACGGTGAACTCGGCCGACTCGTCACGGCCCCGCTCGTCGGCGACCACCACCGTCGCCGCCGGGCCGCTCATCCGCCGACACCGATCACGAGATCAGCTCTCGACAGACCGGGCGTCGTGTTCTTCGTAGGCGGCGACGATGTCGGCGACGATCTTGTGTCGTACCACGTCCGAACCCGACAGCCGCACGAAGGAGAGACCGTCGATCCCGGTGAGCGTCCGCTCCAGTCCGGCCAGGCCGCTCTTGCCCGTCGGCACATCGACCTGAGTGGTGTCGCCGGTGACCACCACGCGGGACCCGAAACCGATCCTCGTGAGGAACATCTTCATCTGCTCGGGCGTGGCGTTCTGAGCCTCGTCGAGGATGATGAAGCTGTTGTTGAGCGTACGGCCGCGCATGAATGCGAGCGGGGCGACCTCGACCACCTGGCGTTCGAGCAACCGCTGCACGGCGTCGGGGTCGAGCATGTCGTACAGGGCGTCGTACAGCGGGCGGAGGTACGGATCGATCTTCGCCATGAGGTCGCCCGGGAGGAACCCGAGCCGTTCACCGGCTTCGACCGCCGGCCGAGTGAGGATGATGCGCTGCACCTCCTTGGCCTGGAGCGCCCGAACCGCCATCGCCACGGCGAGCCACGATTTGCCCGTGCCCGCCGGACCGAGCCCGAACGTGATCACGTTCTCTGCGATCGTGTCGATGTAGCGCTTCTGTCCGGCGGTCTTGGGCTTGACCTGGCGCCCCTTGGCACCTCGAAGCACCTGGTGACCGAGGATTTCGCTCGGTCGTTCGCTCGCCCCCACCATGGCAATCACCCGCTCGAGTGTCACATCGTCGAGTTGCTGGCCGGCTTGCAGCAGCGTCGAGAGTTCCTCGAAGAGGTTCGACACGGTGACGACATCGGCAGCTTCGTCGCCGGAGATCCGGACCTCGTTGCCGCGGACGCTGATCCGAGCCGACGGGAAGCGCTGCTCGATCTGGCGAAGGTTGTGATCGCGCGGCCCGACCAGAGCGGTCATCACATGGGTGCCGGGAACGACGACGGTCGTTGAGGGGGTGCTCGTTGCCATACGGTGCGTGGTCCTTCCGCAAGGCTACCGGGCCACGGCCCGACGATGGCACACACCCGCTCTGCCACGTGCCACCAGGAACCGAGGCGAGACAACTACCGTCGGGGCCTGCTGATGACCGTCCGCTCGACCCCCCGCTGCGCACATCGATTCGCCGCCCGATCCTTCTCGAATCCCTCGAGAACCACGCGGACGGCGGCGGCGCTCGTCGCGATCTTCGCCTCCCTCGCCCTGTTCGTGATGAACCCATCGACCGGCACTGCGCAATCCGCATCTCTGCGAGCGCTGGCCGACGATGCGGGTCTTCGGTTCGGCGCTGCGGTGGACGCCGACGGTCTGGGCGACGAGGCGTATCGCTCGTTGCTCGCCGAGCAGGTCAACCTGCTGTCCACACGCAGTGAGCTGTCGATGGCGGTCGTGCAACCCGAGCCCGACTCGTTCGACTTCAGCGCAGCGGAGGCAATCGTCGACTTCGCCACCGAGGCCGGCGTGCCGGTGCGAGGCCACGAACTGCTCGGCGGGGCTGTCCCGGCGTGGGTGGCTGCCGGCAGCTGGACCGCCGAGACACTGACCGAAGTGCTCACCGCCCATGTGACCGAAGTCGTCGGCCACTTCCGCGACCGGAACCCGGGCGTTGTCATCCAGTGGGATGTCGTCGGCGACGCGTTCCTGCCGGACGGTTCGCTCCGCCCGACGATCTGGCAGCAGGTGATCGGCGACGACTACATCCGTGCTTGCGTTCGAGGCAGCCCGTTCCGCGGATCCGGACGCAGAGTTGTTCTACGACGACTTCTACGACGATCTGGCCGTCACCCAGGACGCTGTGGCGTCGGGTGTGGCGATCGTGCCCGGAGCGAACGCTGAACGTACGACGTGTGATGCCGTGGCGAAGTGCAGTGCTGTCCGCGACCGGATCGGGGCACTGGTCGACAGCGGGGTGCCGATCGACGGGATCGGATTCCAGGCGCATCTGTTCTCTCCCGACCCGGCAGACTTCGGCCAGTTCAACGACTGGGTCGGCGATCTGGGTCTGCGGTGGGCTGTGACCGAGTTCGACGTGCCGTTGCCGGTGACCGAGGTCGACAGCCCAGTGAGCCTGCAGTACCAGGCTGACATCTATGCAGCGGCGCTGGGTGCGTGCGTCGACGATCCCGGCTGTGACACGTTCGTCACGTGGGGTATCAGCGATCGCTTCTCACCGATTCCGGCCGAGACCGGGGGTGCGTTCGGAGGCGCCCTGTGGTTCGACCGCGAACGACGTCGCCAAGCCGGCGTTCGATGCACTGGTGGACGTGCTCGCCCCTCTGGCGGCATCGACGACGACCGTTTCGACGCCGCAGTCCGAGACGTCTGCACCGCAGACCACCGTGTCGCCTGCGACGTCCGAGCCCACCGACGACGCTGCCACAGCGACGCCGGTGCTGATCGCGCTCGCTGCACTCGGCGGGATCGCAGCATTGATCCTGATCGCCCGTCGCCGTCGTGGCGGCGCTCAGCCGTCCTAGCCGTCGACTTCCACGGAGGGGACGTCCAGGTCGATGTTGCCGTCGTCATGGTGGCCGGTTGGTGTTGGAGCGTGTCATCTGCCAGACGCCGTGGCTACCCACAGCGACAGCGATGAAACCAGCGAACCCAGCCGAGACGCGAAGAACCCCTGAGCGAGCAGTGCTCACTCAGGGGTTGGAGGCGACGATGAGAATCGAACTCATGTACACGGCTTTGCAGGCCGTTGCCTAAACCACTCGGCCACGTCGCCAGTTGAAGTGTCGAGGATAGCGCCGCCCTGTGCTCACGGTGCAGTGGACCGACGATCCACGGCGTACCAGGCAGCCAGTCGAGCCAGTCCTTCGTCGATCGACACGCTCGGCGCCCAGCCCAGATCCCGTTGCGCGGGCCGAGGATCGAACCAGTGCGCCGTGCCGAGCTGCTCGGCCAGGAACTGCGTCAACGGGGGCTCGTCGCTGCGCCCGAGCACGGGCCACGCCCGTTCCACCAGCGCTCCGAGCGACCGTCCGACACGCAGCGACACGGTCCGTGGGGCGAACGGCACATCCGCTGCTCGGCAGATGCCCTCGACGAGCTCGCGGATCATGCGGGGCTCTCCGTTCGAGACCACGTAGGCCCGCCCCGAACACGTGGCACCCGGATGAACCGCGTCGAGCGCAGCGACGAGCGCACTGACGGCGTTGTCGATGTAGGTGGTGTCGACGAGGGCGCGCCCACCGCCGACCAGTGCGAGCCGCCCACTTGCGGCTCGATCGACGATCCGGCCGACGAGCTGGGTGTCGCCAGGACCCCACACGAGATGCGGCCGCACGGCAACCACGCCGAGCTCGGCACCGGCAGCGTCCAGCGCGGCAATTTCGGCCAGCGCCTTCGATTCGGGGTACCAGGCGCGCGTTCGCCCGAGCATCGGTGCGTCGGCTCCCCCACCGATGATGGGCTCACCGCCATGGGCCACCGACGGCGACGAGACGTGCACCAGTCGCCCGATGCGATGGTGACGAGCGGCAGCGACGACGTGGTTCGTCCCGTCGACGTTGATCGACCGGTACTCCTCCCAGTCACCGACGACGCCCACCTTCGCCGCGAGGTGCACGATCGCGTCGCAGCCCTCGGCGGCAGCGAGCACGGCGTCGCTGTCGCGGATGTCTCCGAGTTCCTGACGAACCTCGAGCGCATCGAGCCGATCGGACCGGCTCCGCTGCTGCACGACCACCTCGTCGCCACGGCGGGCAAGTGCTTCGGCAACTCCGGCCCCGATCAGGCTCGATCCACCGGTCACGAGCACCTTCACGACGTCACCGCCACCGCGACAGGCTGCGGGCGCGTCGCCCGGCCAGCACGTCGGATGCCCACGATGCGACCGCGACCCGGTCGATCTTGGCGTTGTGGCGGATGTCGACGGGAAGCTGGGGCACGCTCAGCACCGCCGCGACCGGCTGGCCGATTGCGTCGCGCACCGCAGCAGCGACATCGGTGTCGGCCGGGCCCTGGGTCGCCCCGGGATCTTCGATCACGAGCACCAACTGTTGGCCCCGGGTCGGCCCGACACCCACGGCGGCCGCCCGTGTGACTCCGAGTGCCCGCTCGACCAATCGCTCGAGCGGCACCGAGGTGACGGGTCCACCAGCGGTGTCGATGACGTGCACGGCTCGACCTTCGACCCAGAGGCGCCCGTCGGCGTCGAGGTGGCCGACGTCGCCAGAGCGGTGCCAGTCGCCTGAGGCACCCGGCCGGGCGGCACGTTCGGTCGCCCAGAGCCCGAGGTAACCGGCCGAGGTCCACGGCGAGCGAATCAGGATCTCCCCGGTCGTTCCCGTGTCGAGCGCAGGTGGAACCTCATCGGGGTCGAAGCCCAGCGCGGCGATGCGCACCTCGGCTCCGGCGACAGGGCGGCCGACGCAGACCCCGCCGCGGGGATCGTCGAGTTCGGCCCGCTCGATCGCTGCGAGGTCGATGTTCGCGACCGGCAAGACCTCGGTCATGCCGTACGGCGTGTGCAGTGTGGCGTTCGGCGCGAGCTGAGCGACCGCTCGCAGTGTCTCCGATGGCACAGGCGCTCCGGCTGAGAAGACGATGCGGAGCCCGGCGAGACCGCGATGAGCGGCACCATCGTGCGCCGAGGCCGTGACGTTGGCGAGCGCAGCGGGCGAGGCGAACGCCAGCGTTGCGTCGATGCGACGGCACGCGGCGTCGAGGGCCTCGGCGGTGAGTTGGCCGGGCTTGGTGACGTCGACGTCGGGAAGCGCCGTGGAGATGCCGAGCGCCGGACCGTAGAGCGCGAAGGGCGCAAAGGCGGCGACGAGCCGGTCGTCGGCGGTGATCTCGTACGTGGCGGCGAGCGCATCGCGCTGGGCAGCGAGTTGTGCGTGGAGGTACCGGACGCCCTTGGCCGGACCGGTCGCCCCCGAGGTGAACAGCACCGCAGCGAGCGCGTCGGCAGGCGGGGCCGTCGGCATGTCGCCGACCTTGGCGCTCACCAACTCGGCGATGTCGAGTCGGGTGGCCCGGGGGGCCCAGCGCAACGCCGCAGCGGCGAGGCGTGCCTGGCGGGGCCCGATCACGAAACGAGGGCGCGTCGATCTCACCGCTCGACCCAACCCGTCGAGCCCCAATCCACGGTCGGCGATGACGGTCACGCCCCCGGCGCGCCAGACGCCGTAGACGGCTGCCACGAGATCGATGCCGGGCGGCGTGAGCATGGCCACGTGGTCACCTGGTTCCAGGCCCCGACGATGCAGTTCACTGGCGACGGCATCGATGCGTTGCGCCAACTGCGCGAACGTGACGCTGTCGTCCGTTGCCAGGTCGACGAACGCTGTGGTCGCATCGTCGCGTCGCGCATCGATCGCTGACCACAGCGGCCGATCCATGTTCGCCTCGGCCGCTTCCGGTTCCGAGGCGCGCTCGGCCAAGCGTCCGGCGAACAGTTCGGCGAGCCAGGTCTCGGCGACTGCGGCCACATCCGCTTCGGCCATCACGAGGTGGTTCGCGCCGGCGAACCGGTGCGTCGTGACGTTCGGGAACCGGTCGGCGAGGTCGGTGGCGAAGTCGTCGTTGAACACCGGGTCGCGTGCGCCCCATGCGAGCAGCACCGGGGCTTTGACCGCGGGGAGCCGTGACGCCACCTCGGCCAGTGCCTTCTCGGATGGGTGCCCCGCTTGCAGCGGAATGTCGCCCACGAAGTCGGCGATCGCCGCCCGTGCCGGGGCACTCCGGTACGGGGCGCGGAACGCCTCCCGATCGATCTTGCTGATGCGACGACCGGAGAGGCGGACGGTCCCTTCGACGAACGTCGGCGTGCCCCGGCAGACGACGTCGAGCAGCAGCGGCGATGCCGCCAGTCGGATGATCCCCGGAGCGGATCGACCCTCGGGCACGGCGATGCCGGTGTTGCACAGGATCATCCCGGCGATCTGATGCGGATCCTGCACCGCCCACCCCATGGCGACGGCCCCACCCCAGTCGTGGGCTGCGACCACCAGTGGCGAACCACTCGGAATCTGCAACGCCACGACCACGTCGTCGAGATCGCGCACACGGTCCGAGTACCGCCGTGTGCCCGTGCGTTCGCTGTAGCCCATACCGAGCTGGTCGACAGCAATGACGCGGTAGTCGTGGTGCATCCGCCGCAGGAAGCTCGCCCACGCGTACCCCCAGGTCGGGTTGCCGTGGACACAGAGCAGGGTGGGTGCGTCCGGGTGGCCATCCGGCACACCGGTGTCGAGGACGTGCCAGCGGTGATGGCCACCCTCGTGGCTGGCGACGTCGATGAGGCGTGACCAGGAAGGATCGAGCTCCCATCGCCGCCAGGTCTCGGGGTCCGGCGGCGCCGGCGTGGCGTCGACCGTGGTTCGCTCGGCGGTCACCAGACGATTTCGGTGAAGCTCGTGTTGAGCCCCGATCCGATGCCCATGCAGAGCACGCGGTCACCAACCTGAATCTGATCGGCCGACTTTGCGAGGGTCAGCGGAATCGCCGCTGGGCCGACGTTGCCGAACTTCGGGAACGTCAGCGGTGCACGATCGGGATCGATGCCGAGACGCTCGGTGATCAGGCGGGTGTGCACCTGGCTGACCTGGTGCACGATGTACCAGTCCATGCCGACTTCCCAGTCGAAGTCGTGACCGGAGTGCTTCCAGGCGGCTTCGGCGAGGTCGAGGCCGGCGACGAGCAGACCATGGGTGTCGGTGGTCATGCGGTCGAGGTCGCCGACACACAGTTCGTGGTGCTGCGTACCCGACCGAGCAACACCACCGACCAGCCGGTGGGCCTCGGGATGTTCGTCGAGGCGGCACAAGACGGCCGCTGCACCACCGGACCCGAGGGTGAGCGATGCGAACTCGGCGAACACGTCGGCGGCCTCGGTGCCGGGCTGCTGGAGACGTTCGATCGTGGTCTGCTGGGTGTAGCGGCTGCCCTCGCCGTCGACGATCAGGGCGTAGTCGATCGAACCGGCGTCGATCGCCGCTGCAGCGATCTGCATGCCGTTGATGAAGCCGAGGCACGCATTGCCGACGTCGAAGTTCAGACAGCTCGGGCCGAGCTGCAACTGATGATGCACCGCGCACGCGACCGACGGCTCGAGGTGGTGCTTGCACACCGAGGTGGAGATCAACATGCCGACGCGTTGCGGATCGATTCCGGCGACGTCGAGCGCGGCTTGGCCGGCCATCGCTGCGGCTTGATCGAACGTGACGCCCTGGGGCCACCAGCGTCGCTCCTCGATCCCGGCGAGGTCCGACAGTGTCCCCGGCTTCAGACCCGTGCGTTCGTAGGTCTCGGCCAGTTGCTCGTCGATCCACGCCGAGGTGACGACCTCGGGAGCATCGACCGCCTCGACCGACAACACGCCGACGTTGCGGTGGGTCAGTACGGAGTTCTCGGTCATCGGCGATCCTTTCCCATGGGTGGGCGCAGCCTACGCCATGTGGTCGGAACCCGTTCGCTCAGCCACCCGCACGCCGAAAAGCTACGGTCGCTGACGGCCGCTACCGGCCCAGAACGAAGGGGAACTGATGGAACTTGGACCTGGGAAGATCGCTGTCGTGACGGGCGCAGCGAGTGGAATCGGCCTGGCGATGGCCAATGCGTTCGGCGCCGCCGGCTGCTCGGTGGTCCTCGCGGACATCGATCAGGCGGCGCTCGATGCTGCAGCTGCCGAGGTGGGAGCACATGGCGTCGACACGCTGACGGTGATCACCGACGTCAGCAAGGCCGAAGCGGTCGAGGCGCTCGCCGCTGCGACGATGGAGCGCTTCGGCGCCGTGCACATCGTGTGCAACAACGCCGGAGTGGGTGGCGCGGGCGACCCATGGCTCGGTGGAATCGAGACCTGGGAATGGGTGATCGGCGTCAACCTCTGGGGTGTCGTCCACGGCGTTCGCGCGTTCCTTCCCCTCATCGTGATGTCCGGCGGTGGCCACATCGTCAACACCGCGTCGATGGCGGGGCTCTATCCCGGTTTCGCTGCGCCGTACGACGCCACCAAGCATGCGGTCGTCGCGCTCACCGAGGGCCTGTACTCGACCGTGCAGTCGGGTGGGTTGCCGGTCGGCGTCAGCTGTCTCTGCCCCGGGTGGGTGCGCACGGGCATCGCCGAGTCCGACCGGAACTGGCCTGCCGAGCTCGGTGCCGCACCGGAACGCACCGCCGCACAGGAGGTGTCGCTCGGCTACCTCCGCCGGGCGATCGATGAGGGCATGCCACCCGCGGCGGTGGCCGATCTGGTCGTCGCCGCCGTGCGCGACGATCGGTTCTGGATCTTCCCGCACCCCGAGTGGCTGGAGATCGCCATGGAGCGCTTCCACTCGATCGGCGAAGGGTCGAACCCCTCACCCCCGGAGGAGTTCCCCGGGATGCCGCCGCGCTCGCAGATGCTCGCCGAGGTGATGGCTGCGATGCTCGCCGAACAATCCGACGGAGCCTGACACCCGAGCGATGAGTTTCCGCGACACCCGTCGTGGCGGAAACTCATCGCCGCGTCAGCTCAGGCGGTAGACGCGTGCGGCGGTGCCTCGGAGCAGTGCATCGCGCTCGTCGGCGGAGAAGTCGGTGATCAGCTTCTTGGCGGCGTTCCAGAACGTGCGGTACGACAGCGACCACCGGTCGACCGGGAAGTTCGACTCGAACATGCATCGCTCCGGCCCGAACTGCTCGATCGTGTGCAGGTAGTAGCGCCCCTGGGCCTCGATGAACTCGTCCGACGTCGGCGGCCGATCGGCGGTGTGCCAGCCGAAGCCGTTGTCGGGCATCGCCAACCCACCGACCTTGGCAACGACGTTCGGGCACCGGGCGATCTCAGTGATGTCGGCCTGCCACTGCTGGAAGATCTGTTCGCGTTGGCCCTCGTGGGGTCCGACACCGAGCGGGGTCCCGAAGTGATCGAGCACCATCGTGGTGCCGGGCACGTCGCGAGCGAGGTCGAGGAAGTCCTGGTTCTGGTAGTGGTAGTGCCACGTGTCGTAGGTGAGGCCGCGCTCCCCCAGCCGCGCCACACCCTCCCGGAACGCCGGGTCGGCATACAGCCCAGCGGGCGCCCGACCGGGGATCGTCAATGCCTCAGGATGCAACGCATGCGAGCCGGCATGGCGGATCCCACGGAAACGACCGTGGCCGGCTGCGTCATGTGCGTCGAGCACCACATCGAGGTTCGCCGCGTCGCGTAGATCGGCGTGGGCCACGATGCCACCCATCAACTGCCGACCGGAGCGTTCGGCCTCGCCGGCGACGAACACCGTCTCGCCCACGGGGGCGAACGTGTCGTCGGCCGAACGGTCGTAGGCAGCCCCGCACTCGACGAACACCGTGTCGACCACGTTGTGACCAGCCACCAGGTCGGATTCGAGCTCGGCGAGACCGTACGGCATCGAACCTCCGGCGGGCCACAGATGGTGGTGCGGATCGATGATCGGGGTGTCTGGATCGACGACGGGTTCGACGACCAGTTCGAGCCAGTCCGGCCGAAGGCGGTTCGGGTCGGGGCGCGCCGGCCATGTCGACGTTCAGCCCTCGAGCGCGGACTTGAGGTTGGCCATCGTGATCTGGCACGCCTTTTCGAGGTTGTCCCGCCGGCCCTCGATCTTGCCCGGATAGATGTCGGGGAGTCCGAGCAGCGGCGCATGGAAGGCTTCGGTGACGATGCTCCCGTCGGCGTCGGGTTCGATCGTGTAGCTCCATTCGGTTGCGTGCTCGAAACCGGGTGGAACCAGGTAGACGAAGCGTCGCCCCGGCTCGAAGACCGTGACCTCGCAGTCGGCGTGCCATTCGTAGTCTCCGGCCCGGTTGGTGCCCCGGAATCGGGCCCCGACAGCGACCTCGGATGACCCTTCGAGGAACTCGCAGCGTTGGTTCTCCGGGCTCAGTTTCGGGAGTTCGTCGAGATCGGTGAGCAGCGCGAACACCTCGTCGGGTGATGCGTCGATCCGCACTGTTGCCGAGCCGTGTACTGGGGAGTTGTCGTTCGAAGTGTCGTCCACGCCGAGCAGCCTGTCACCCGATCCGCCCGCGCGACGACCTCGGCCAGCCGGGGACGAAGCGCGGCGCTCGCGCGGCGTAGCTGGCGTAGCCGTCGTAACGTTCTCGGAGTCGAGCCTCCTCCCATGCCGCCTTGCGGTCGAAGAAGACGACAGTCACGACGGCGACGGTCAGCGTGACGTAGCTCCCCGACCGGATGGTCAAGCCGACAACGATCACCAGCACTCCGGTGTAGATGGGGTGTCGCACGAAGCGGTACAGCCCGCCCGTCACCAGTTGGCCGCGGGCGTTCGGTACCGGCGTCGGTGTGAGCCCGGTACCGAGACGTACTGATGCGACGACGATGACCGTCAACCCTGCGATCACCGCGGCCTGGCCGACCATCCACACCCACGACGGCGTCGGCCAATCATCGCGACCCGGCACGAGCACGAGCGCACCGAGGAGCACGACCTGTCCGGCGACGAACAACCAACCCACGGCACGGCGCTCCACACCACGATCGTACGACCGGCCGATCGCAACGTCGGGCGCTGCTCCCGCCGGCTGTCCCGGGCTCGAGGTCACCCGATGCGAGCTGGCCGCTCGGCGGACGAGAGGCGCGACGGAAAGTTCCTGCGCATCGCATCCGGCCAAAGCGCTACGTTGAGTCTGTGGGGGTGACAACGAATCGGGTGACGTCGGCGTTCCTGTTCACCGACATCGAGGCCAGCACTCGACGCTGGGAGCAGTATCCCGACGCCATGATGACCGTCATCGCGCAGCACGACCTGCTGCTCGACGAGGTGATCCAAGAGCACGGCGGGCGACTGTTCCATCGCTCCGGTGACGGCGTGATCGCCTCGTTCGACTTGCCCCTCGCCGCGATCGACACCGCTGTCGTCGCACAGCGAGAGTTCGACGGAACCGACTGGTCGACGGTCGGCGGACTCGCCGTCCGAATGACGGTGCACGTCGGCGAGGTCGTGCTCCGCGACGGCGAGCCCTACGGTTGGGCACTCAACTTCGGGTCACGCCTCAATGCGGTGGGCCACGGTGGGCAGATCCTGTTGTCGGGTGCCGCAGTCGAGGCGCTCGGGGGCACTCTGTCGGTCGACCGCGCGGAGGCGCCCGCCGCCACGCTCGCAGACGGACCGAGCGGCACACCAACGGTGTTGCGCCTCGGCCGCCACCAGCTGCGCGACATCGCCGCACCCGCTGAGGTCTTCGAATTGCGTACCGCCAGCACCCGGCGGGTCTTCCCGCCGCTTCGAACCACCGAGCGGCCGCCCGAGCTCCGCAGCCGCGGACAAGCGCTCGTCGGCCGCGATCGAGACATCGACACCATCGCCGGACTCCTCGCCAGTCATCAATTGGTCACGGTGGTCGGGCCACCGGGGGTGGGAGCGAGCCAGGTCGCTGCTGCGGCGGCCGAGCGCGTCGCAGGCGGCCGAGCGAACGCAGTTCAGTACTGCGACCTCGCCGGGGTGAGCCCACAGCGAATGCGCGATGCCATCGCGACCACGCTCGGGATCGGCGCGCTCTCCGGTCTGTCGGTCGAGCAGCGAATCGTCGAGTGGATGGCCGACCACGAGGTGCTCCTGGTGATCGAACACGCAGATCACGGCATCGAGACGGTGGCCCGAGTCGTGGGTTCTCTGGTGGGGAACGCCCCTCGCTCGACGGTGTTGTGCACGAGCCACCGTCCGCTCGACGTGAAGGGCGAGTGCGTGTACCGCCTCAATCCGCTCGACCTGGACGACGCCGTGTCACTGTTCGTCGAGCGTGCCGCGGCGAGCGGCGGCTCGGTGGCTGCGAGCGCCGCACTCCGCTTGCTGTGCGACCGCCTCGACCGGATCCCACTGGCGATCGAGGTCGTCGCTGCGAGTGCAGCGGCCTATGGGGTCGAGCAACTGCTGGACATGCTCGAGCGACGCGAGCTGCCCGGCTCCGCCGACGGAGAGATGCCCTGGCAATCGATCGCCGAAGCGATCGATCTGGCCATCGACAGCCTCACTCCCGATGCACGGTCGATGCTCCAGGCGGCCACCGTGTTCGCCGGCCCGTTCGACAGATCGGCATTCGGGGCCGTGTGCGCGCCGGGAATCGACGCCGGCGAGGCGAGCAGGGCCCTCGCGGACCTGGTCAGCCGCTCGTTGGTCCACACCCATGGGGGCAGCGGCCAGTACGTGCTGCTCCACTTCGTCGCCGACGTCGCTCGTCGCCGTGTCGATCCTGACGACCGCAGAGCCGTGACGGACCGGTTCATCGACGTGATGATCGAGATGGCCGAGGAGGCAGCGGCCGGCCTGCGGGGTGCCGACGAACTCCAGTGGGATCGCCGAGTGGCTCGCCAGTTCGGCAACTTCCGCAAGGCCTTCGGCCTGTGCGTGTCGGGTGGCGATCCTCGACGGGCGGCCGCGGTGCTGGTGCCGCTCTGGGAGTACGGCTTCATGCGGATGAACGAGGAGTTCTTCCGCTGGGCCGAGCGCGCCGTCGCCACCTTCGCCAGTCGTTCCGACGAGGCCCTGCTGGCACCGGTACTCGGCGTCGCCGCCCTCGGTGCCTGGATTCGCGACGACCTGGACGACGCCAGCGAGTGGGCGTCTCGGGCCCTGCGTCTCGAACGGCGGCTCGGCTTGCCGTTCGACTTGCCGGCGCGGCTGGCGGTGATCAACGCGTCGGTGTACTCGGGTGCTGCCGCTCCCCCGCCGGAGACGTTCGCCGAGCAGGCGGACTACCAGCACGCCCGTCCCGAGCTGTACTACCAAGTGAACGTCCAGACGCAGATGTCGATCATGAGCACGTGGATCGGCGACCAGCGGGGCGCCGAGCGGCGCGCGCTTCACGCGGTGGCCCTTGCCCGCCAGTCTCGGAATCCGTCCTCGCTTGCCTACGCGCTGTGGGCGCTCGGCACGGCCTTGGAGGACATCGACCCGATCCGGGCGGAGTCGCTGCTCGGCACGGCGCTCGAGACGGCACGCGACGTCAACAACGGATGGGTGACAGCGATCGTGCAGTTGTCGCTGGCATCGCTGCGTCGTCGGGTGCGTTCACCGATCGATGCGATTCCGCTGCTGCTCGATCTACTCGATCTGCTCTGGCGCGCAGGGCACCGCTCGCACCTGTGGACCACGATTCGACTCAGTTCGCTGGTGCTCGGCGACCTGCACTGTGACGAGTTGGCATTCGAACTCGATGGCGCAGTCCGTGGCGCGAGCATGGCGATGCCGGCGCTTCCTGCAGACGCCGCAGCAATCGAGGCCCAGCGGGCCCGGATTTCGGCCGAGCGCGGCGACGACTGGGTCGCGCGCGCGGAAGCGATCGCCGGCACGTGGGACCTCGAATCGGCGATCAGCGCCGTCCGCACCGAGTTCACCCTCCGATTGGCCGCCATCGACGCCGAGTG
>CAVQSV010000023.1:0-861795 GCA_963716095.1 Ilumatobacteraceae bacterium
CCGCTGACGCGGCCACCTCTCGGATCGAAGACCACCACGAACTCGTAGGTCGCGGTCGAGGAGATCCGGAACGGTCGGTGATCGACACGTCGACGCTGTACACCCCCGGCTCGGGGTACACGACCGTGCCGGTCGCAGTTCCCGAGGAGCCTGCCGTTGGCTCTGTGAGCCAGCACGTCGACTCCGACGTGGCCCCGGAGCCTGCCGAGGTGGCGACACACGGAACGGCTACTGGTTCGCCCGTGAGGTCGGTGCCCCAGTCGAACTCCACCGTGTAGTCGTCGGCGGACAACTCCGAGTCTTCGAACTCGATCGTGACCGTCGACTCGGTTCCGATCTGTTCCGGCGTGGTCGGCCCGACCACCGCCGTGATGGTCGGGGCCACTGCACTGGCGGTGAAGACCCGCTCCACCGGAGCGGATGGTCCGGTGGTCGAGACGGCATCGTCGGCGACGACCGACAGGGTGTACTCGCCGGCAACAGCCGTGATGCGTTGCCCTGAGGTGACCGTGATCGGCATCGCCGCCCGAGTCCGTGCTGAGCGTGCCGTCGCACGACACGAGGCTCGGATCCTGGCAGCTGAACGCAACTGTGAACGGCGACCCGGCGACCACATCACCGGTCGGTGAGGTGATGACAACGTTGGGCGACACGTTCCCTGCGTCGATCTTGACGGTCCCGGCCGCCTGCAATGCGCTGCCGGCGGACTCGACCACGAAGTTCCGGATGCCGTTGCCGGTGATCTGGAAGCTGGTGACGCCAGCGGCGAGAACGACCGGCGCCCCGCCGTCGAGCCGGTAGAGAACGGACCGGACAGGGTCGACGTGATGTCGACCGTGACCGGGCCGACGTACCAGTCCGATCCCGAGTCCTGGTTGGTCGTGCGTGCGACAGCCTGCAGGGCGGCGTCCTGTGGCGGCGGCGCCTCGCCTTGGCACGACGACACGAAGCCCGACGCCTTGTTGCTCATCACACGGACGTTGCCCGCCGTGTCGAAGATCTGGACCAGGTACTGAGTGTCTCTGTGCACGAGAGGAGCAGATTGGTCCCGCCACTCCAACGGCCGTCATTCGACGGCGTCAGGTTGAACGAGTGCCAGATCGCAGGAGCATTCTCGGTAGCGGACGCCAGGTTCTCGACCACGGCGACAACGACACCGGCGACGTCGACATCAGGCGTCGCCACGGTCACACTGAGGGCCCCCGCCGACACCGTCTGATTGACGCTGCTCACGGTCGGAGCAGTCCAGTCGTCTGACGGGCTGTACAGGGTCTGGATCGAGAGGTTCTCGTACAGCACCTGGTCGCCGGAACCATCGGGCTTGGTCGCCGTGAAGCGACCCGGTTGGATGGCAACGTACTCGTGGTAGACCGAACTCAGTGTCGGCCTCGCTCACGCCGAGCGGCGAGATCGGGAACACGGCATCGATCGGGTCGGTCTCCGGTTCAACAGCGCCGCGGTTGATCGTCGGCGTGTTGTACACGGGATCGATGAGGCTGCCATCGGCGGTGTACGCAACGCCGCCGAGCAGGAGGGCCCCGTGGAGGCGGTCCTCCGGAGTCCCGTCGTCGTCGGTGTCCGGCCCGGTGGCGTCGACCGAGACGATCGGCTGCAGCGGTTGGCCGCTCGGCGCGTACGACTGTCCGTCGATCTCGAAGACCGTGCCCCGATCGCGCTCCTCACGGTCGATGTCGAACTCAGGGTTGAGCGTTGCGGTCCGCAGATCGGTGATGTCGGTATCCGGCGAGCGAGAGGCGTTCCGGAGCGCTCGGAGGAGCGGGCGGATTCGCGAACGTCAGGCGTGCTGAACGGCAGACCGTAGAGGATCGCCTGCTGCAGCGACTTCTCGTCGTAGACGCTGATGGCCGACAGCGGCGCCAGGTACTCGTTCTTGGCCAGCGTGAGCGCCTCCCCGATCGTGTAGTTCCCGTCGAGTCGGGAGGCGAACGTGCTCAGGAGACGCTCGGTGAGCTGGATGCTGTCGGTCGAGCCGTAGCCGAATCCGGATTGCGCGATGTAGGCAGATGCCCCGGCACCGGCAAACGACTCGGCCCAGCTGGCGCCAAGAGCGTTGGGGATGAACTCGTCAGCCGTCAGGCCCGAGTGGCAACCGACCGTGAACAGCAACGAGCCCGTGAAGTCGGTCGGCCCAATGGCCTCGACGAACAATGCATCGTCCTCGTCGCTCGTCGCGGAGCCGAGCGCCGACTGGGTGCCCTGGTGGCTGAAGTGACCGTTGATGACCCCGATGCCCGGTGTCGAGTCGTCCTGCGGGAAGAACTTGGCGGCGAGCTCGGGTGCGGTCCAATCCTCGCGAATGAGATCGACGTCGACCGGAACCTGGACCGGTCCGACGAAGCGGCCGTCCGGCCCGAGCCGGTCAGCGATCTCCTCGGAGGAGTCGGCGAGGAAGTCGTACCCGGCGACCGTCGCAGAGTCGACACGGATGGTGCCCCTGCGATCGACGAACGTCCGGAGCTGACCGATGATCTGGTCCGGGTCCTCCACCAGTCGACCGACCGACTTCTCGGCCACGTACAGGGCCCGGTCGTTCACGAGTGTCGGGCTCGTGTCGACGAACGGGTCGTCCGAGAAGAAGGTGCCGGCCTGCAGCGCTGCGTAGAGCGGGCTGGAGGTCTCGTCGGCGAAGGTCGAGGCGTAGCTCTGCTCGTTGCCGATCAGCGTGCGATCTGCGATGCGGGCGAACGGGATGATCCGGTCGCTGCCGACGAGCACGACGTTCTCGATGCCGGGGTTGGCGTCGTAGACGTCGCTGAGCACGTCGATGGTCTCGCGAACGACATCGTTGGCGAGACCGATCTCGCACGGTGCGTCGTCCCACGCCGAGTACGCGAGGCCCAACTGCGCTTCCGCTCCGAGGTCGAGCACGCCGGCGCTCAATCCGAGGTCAGCAAGATCGCCGCCGAGGGCGAAGTTGAGGTTGAGCGCCTGGATCTCGGCGACGAGGCGATCAGCCTCGACATCGCCGTACTGGCGGGCGAACCGGTCGTGGTTGATGACGAACAGCGTGTCGATGTCACCCGGAAGCGGCGCGAGGGTCGGCGCCGTCCCGCTCGGGTTGGGGAACACCGTCGCCGTCGAGCAGACGGGCGGCGCGACCACCGGAGCGTCGGAGAGCAGCCGGAGTGCGTAGGGCACGTCGCTGAAGTTGCCGTCGTAGGGACTGACCACGAGGTAGTAGCGACCCGTGACGAACGTCGGCACCGGGGCGAGGCTCTCCGAGTTCGTGCCACGACTGGTCGATCGAGCGATCACGGACAGAGGACTCGGCGGCTGGTACTGACCGGCGTCGCTCAAGGTCGACGACGTCGCCCCACCGAGGATCGAGGCATCGGCATCGCCGACCGAATCACGTGTGCGTCCGCTCGTCGCCGACAGCGGCGTCGTGCTGGGGCCGATGATCGTGAGGTCGTAGTCGGCGGGCAAGTTCTCCACAGGACTCCGCCGATGCGTTGTCCTGGTGTGTCCACGTCGAAGGCGAAGACGTCGACATCGGTCGCGTTGGAGATCTGCGACAGAACGATCTGGTCGGTCTCGATCAGGGCTTGGACGTCGGCTTGCGACGGGGTGTCATCGGTTCGAGAGCCTCGCGGTACTCGACTGCGGCGGAATCGAAGGCGAACAGATCGACGCTGGCCACCTGGGCCGTGGCGGCCGTCACCAGAGTTCCGACCCGCTCGGACGAACGCGTGTCGAACTGCAGGGTGTAGGTCGTGGCTCCGGGAGCAGGTCCTGGCTGATCTGCCAGATCAACGTGTCGCCGAACGTGGTGGGTTCGAGTTCGGCGAGCTCGTTCTCGTCGAGGTCGAAGCCGGCGATCGCTGCGGAACCCGGGACGTACCGGCTCCCCTCGGGCAGCGTGACGACGATCCGGGCGCTCTGCGGACGGTTGCCGCCCTCTCTACCGTGATGTCGACGTCGAACTGCACCGTCGCCCCGGGTCGCGTAGTCGGCGAGGTCGATCGCGGTCGAGATCGATCTCCTCGGTTCGCTGATCGGCGATCGGCGAGCGGCGCGGAGGAATTCGCCCAGGGTGATGCCCGTGAAGGCCCCGACCACGCTGTCGACGGTGAACAGCTCGGCGCCGGGCACAGGATCCGTACCGGCACTGCCGACGATGTCGCCCCACAGCAGGCCCTCGAGCCGCGATGCGGTCGGGTAGTCGGGATCACCCGCGAGAACCGACCCGATCGTGGTCGACGCTACCGTCACGATGCTCAACGGTGCATCGGCCGACGTGCGGAGGTGTTCGAGACGGAATGGGCGCAGGAGCGGCCAGATGTCGCCGACCGTGAAGATCAGGCGCGGCGTCGACGAGCGTCGAGACCGCGAGCGTGTCGACCCAGAGTTCTCCGTCGAAGAGACCGTCCTTGTCGGTGCCGTCGGGGTTGACGAGCGGGATCTTTCCGGTGAGGTCACCGACCTGCAGCGTGCTCGTTGCCGCCCAGTTGGCGACGGCTGCTTCGAGGTCCTGGAGGTCGAGGCCGGTGGCGAGACCCGCGAAGTCGACGAGACGCCACCCACTGAAGATGAGCCGTTCGTCAGCGATCGTGGCCTGGTCGTAGGCCGAGAACAGCTCGATCGGGATGCCGTCGGGAGCGAACCCCGCATCGGCGGCTTCGCCGAGCGTCAGCGGGAGAGCGGCGCTGAAGGCACGGAGCGCTTCCTCGGTGAAGATCGCGTTGGCGCCGACGAGGTCGGCCAGACGAAGACCGAAAAGGCCGGTTGGACGTCGGCCAGGGTCAGGTCGGCGGGGAAGCGCCCTGCCGGCATCGAGGCCCTCGCCGAGCGTGAACCCGTTGGGCTGACGGCAGTCGATGACATTGCAGTCGAACACCGGGGTGTCGTCAACATCGACCCATCCGACGAAGGGTTCCAGCGGGAGGCCGAAGACGAGGTTCGAGGGGTCGAGGTCGGAGAGTCGGTAGCTGCCGAGTGGCTGGCCACCGACGTCGCCGTCGAGTGGGATCGCGGTGATCGGAGCGCTGAGGCCGAGTTCCGACAGCGGCGATGCACGGAACGGCGATGCGCGGAACGGACTCGAATCGAGTGGGCTCGCCCGGAACGGGCTGGCACGGAACGGCGACGCGCCGAACGGCGACACACCGAACTCCGATGCTCGGAACGGCGACGCCGCAAACGGGCTGGCACGGAACGGGCTGGCTCGGAACGGCGACGCCCGGAACGGACTCACGCCAAATGTCGAGGCGGCGAGGGGCTTGCACGGGAACGGGCTGGCACGGAACGGCGACGCACGGAACGGCGTCGACCCGATTCGGAAGCTCGGAACGGCGATGCCGCAAACGGGCTGGCACGGACGGGGTGCCGGAATGGCGACGCCCGGAACGGGCTGGCGCGGAACGGGCTCGCCCCGATCGAGGAGGCCGCAAAGGGAGCGGCACCGAACGGGCTCGCGGCAAACGGGCTCGCGGCAAACGGCGCCGCTCCGAACTCGGCTTCGCCGCCGAGGAGTTCGATGAGTCGATAGTCGCCCAGTGCTCGTCCGTTCGGCAGGATGATCTCGTCGAGCGGGACCGAGAGCAGGGGCGTGTTGAGGCCGAGGTCGCTGACCGGAATTCCCGCGATCGCTGACTCCAGTGGCGCCTCGTTGGTCACGAGCAGGCTTGCACCCGCTGCCGGGGCCACCCACGAGTAGTCGGCCAGTGGCGAGTCGGGCTGGAATTCGAGATCGAGAACCGAGACGTTGTCGGAGCTGTCGAGATCGACGTCCTCCGGCGAGAGCGTGCCGAGCGGGGCCGCTTGGCCGAGTTCTCCCAGCGTGACGTCCTGGAACACGGCCGGTACGTCCACAGTCGACGGGGAGACCACGGCAGACTCTTCGACGGCACGAGCGGCTGCGATGCCAGCGGAACAGCGCCGATGTTGAGTTCGCCGAGCTGGGTCGATCCGATCGGAGTGCCCGTGAGGCCGGTGGCACCGTCGATGAGGGCTCCGAGGAAGTCGGCCTGCTCCACGTCGACTCCGGCGAAGCTCAGCACCGGCAGGGTGAGCGGCTCGGGACCGAAGTCGCTGGCGCAGTCGAGGCCCGTGTCCCTGACGAGGTCACACCAGAACGCAGTGGCGTCGCCCGCCCCAGGCACGGGGAGCTGCGTGACCGGTACGCCGGCCAACAGCGCTGCGTACGTCGAGATCGAGCCGAGCGTGCTGGCCTGCAGGCCGAGGTCCCCGAGAGTGACGGTGGCAAGCGCCGGACGGAAAGCCGGGTCCGTGTACACGTCGAGCAGCGTGATCGTCTGCTCCACGAGGAGCGGTCCGCCGGGCCGCAGCTTCGCCGACCAGCCTCCGTCGAGCGGGATATCGGAGAGCAAGATGGTGTCCAGCAGGCCACGGGTGACCGGCGCGGTGTCGAGCGCGAGCTCTTCGAGGGTCACGTTGGAAACCGGGGTCGACTCCACGGTGTCGGAGCGCAGGTCGATCGTCTGGAGATCGGCTCGGGCGGATCCGCGGTCGGGCCGCCGTATCCCTGGAACACCGACGCGGGGAGGCTGGAGATGTCGATGGCGTCGACGCCGACCTCGGGTCGAGTCGGTCGACGACGTGATGTCGAGCGACAGACCCGTGGCGGGATCGTCGGCGGGACCGGCTCAGGAACCTGCAACGAGTAGACGCTGCCGGAGTTCGGTGGCGGATCGTCACCCGGTGCGCCGGCGATCACCGTGAGCCCCTCGAGTTCGAGCCCGAAGCCGATGCGATCGCCGAACTGACGACCGACCGGGACGAACTGCGAGGTCGAGGACGTCCCGAAACCAGCACCGGAATCCTGGAAGATCTCGATCTGGCTCCCGTCTCCGGGGCGCCGGTAGATGAGCGTTCCACCCTCGATGTCGACGTAGTCGTTCGGACCACGGTTCACACCAACGTCGAGGTTGTCACGAACACTCCAGCCCGACGTTGCCGGGCCCTCCAGCGGAATGTCGATCGTACGAACGGTCAAGGGGGCGCCCGTGCCCGACCCGGCGAGACCGGCGGCGGCGATCACGTTGCCGTCGATGGCGACAGCGGTTCCGACGGCGTCGGCGGCGAGCCAGTCGACACCCGCCGTCACCTTCTCGGCGGGATCGAATCTGCCCTCGGTCTCCTGCCAGATGTGGACGGCGCCGGCGTTCTGACCGGTCTCGTTGTCGTCGCCCGGCGCACCGGCCACGATGAACGAACCCGCCCCTGAACTTGTGGCGTCGATCGAGTATCCGAGCGCATCGCCGGCGCCCGTCGTCGGGTCGGAGCCGGGATCCGCCTGCAACAATGCAGGTGGATTCCACGATTCACCGAAGGCCGTGATGTACCCAGCGCCCGCCGGCCTGTGCCAGCTTCCGGGGCTCCGATCACGAGGCTGTCGCCGAGCCGGCGGCGACGCTGAAGGCGTCGGGTGCCGGTGCTGCTCCAAGCGTGGCTGCCGAGATCGGATCGCCGACCTGCAACCAGCCGGAGTCACCGCGTTCGAACACCCAGACCCGCCCGGGTTCCTGGAGGCCGCTCACGCGGTCGGACTCACCGACAGCGAGGCGGTTGCCGTTCAATGCCAGGGAGTCACCGAATGCCCCGCCCGCCTCCGGGGCCGGGGAGGTGACGACGTCGCGGAGGCCCCAGACCCCGTCCTCGCCACGCACGTAGACGTAGACCTTGCCGGCGCGATCGATCCCGCCGACCTCGGCGAACGGTGCCGAGGCGACCATGCGATCGCCGTCGATGTCGACCGCCCAACCGAACTCATCACCGGCGAGATCCGTGGCGGTTACCGACACCTGAGCACACTGCAACCCGATGGCGTCGATGTCGTCGCCCGTCCTGCCTTGCAAACCGCTCGCGAACGAAGCGATGCAGGCGACCGGTGCTGCCAGCGACCCGCCGGAGCCACCGAGGGGTCCAACGCTCGACGTGGACTCACCAACCGTCCCATCGGGACTCACGGTGTTGCACGCCAGCACCACATTGTCGACGAGGGTCCCGGCGTTGCCGGACAGCCCCGTGACGGCCGAGCCATCCGCACAGTTCCCGACCAGCGGCGGTTCCAACGGCGGCACGAGCCCCGCTGGACCGATGCGATCACCGAGTTCGGGGCCGGTCAGGATGTCGCCGGTGAGTGCGACAGTGCCCTCGAGGAGTTCGACCTGGCGACACTGCGGGATCGCACTGCGCAGCCAGTTGCCGGCCCGAGATGTCTGATAGACGGACAGGCCGGTGAGTAGCGTGCCCGCCGGACACGGAGCGACGCGTTCGCCCCCGCCACCGGTTCCGAGTCGGCCGCTGTCGGTGACCTGGGTGATGTCGAGGATCGGCGCGTCGGCTTCGACGCGGATCAGCTGCGCGTCGGTGATGATCGGGTCGATCGTGACCGGGTACCGGGCTCCGGTGGTGTCGACGCGCAGTTCGATGGCGCCGTCGGCGACCGCCATCTCCGCGGGGAGGTCGGTTCCATAGGAATCGAATGCGAAGAGCCCGCGGTACCAGAGTGTGCTGCCGTCGGCGCGCTCGATCTCGATCGTGTCGGCGTCGACGAGTGTCGGCGTGCCCATCGCAACCTCGACGGTCACGGTGAGGTCATCGGAAGCGGCCACGGGTTCGTCGACCGTGTAACCGTGCTCGACGCCTTCGGACACCGGGCGATACCACTCGGTGACGTCGCCCCAGTCGTAGGACACTTCCTCGTTCGACTGCTCGATCACAACATCGTCGACGAGCGCCGTGAGATCGAGGTCACCGATCGTGGAGGTCGCCAACTCGACGGTGGGCTCGTCTCGGCCGGTGGTGACAGCAGCAGCACCATCGAGCAGTGTGACCGCCATCGACCCGCTCGGCAGAACGGCAGACGTCACCGGGGCTTCACTGACGGCCGCCGTCGTCGACTCGCTCACCGACGACAGCCCATCGCCGGGCGTCGGGTCGACATCCTCGACGGGCGACGTCGTCGTGACGCTGTGCTCGATTCGTTCGGCGACCATGACAGCGGTCAAGGCCAACACGGCGGCCACGACGACCCCCAGCACGCTCGACCGTTGGGCGGGCCCACCGGTGCCGGAGCGGCGAGTGAACACCGTCTCGTTCTCCAACGCTGCGTTGCGACTCATCACCTGTGTCATCGAGATCCCCATCCCCTCAGCGGCACACGGTTCCGTCACGCCAAGAGACAGACGTTTAACACCATTCCCCACGCCCGCGCCAGCGAATCCCGATGAACTGGCCGCGACGTGCCCGATGTCTCGGCCGAATGCGGCGGTGAGCGTTGACCACACCACACACAGTGTGCTGCCGGCGGGGTCCGAGAGGATTCGTTGATCAAGCTCGTCGGCCCGAGCCACCCGCGAATCAGGTCTTGTGGAGCACCTTCTCGCGGAACACGCGGGGGCTGTAGGCGGTGAGGACGACGTCGGTCTTGGCCCGCACCGAGGCCGAACGGGGGAAGCCGAGGAACGGGCCGAGCTCGCCGAAGTACTGATCGGGGCCGAGGCGGTTGAGGGGCTCCTCGCCGCCGTCGGCGAGCACACGGACCACGTCGACCTCGCCGGACTTGATCACGTAGACCAAGTGGGCGTCGTCGCCCTGCTCGAAGATCGACTCGCCGGCAGCGAACGTCACGTCGTGGGTCGGTCGTTCCTCGTGCTGGTCGGGCGGCACCATCTGCACGATGCGGTCGGCGATCGGCACGAGCCGCGAGTCGTGGGTCGACACGATGATCATCCGCCCGTCATCGCGCAGGCTCTGCAACAGCCGGATGATCGCCTCGGCCTGGATGTGGTCGAGGTTCGCCGTCGGTTCGTCGGCGAGCAGCAGCGGAGGGTTGTGGCCGAGCCCGCGGGCGACCGCAACCCGCTGCATCTGGCCGCCCGACAGCTTGCTCGGCAGGTGGCCGCCACGCTCGGCCAAGCCCGACCTGCTCGAGCAGTTCGTCGGCTCGGGCGAACGACTCCTTGCGGCCGTGACCGGTGAGCGTCAACGGCACTGCGATGTTCTCCCGCGCCGCTCAACGACGGGATCAGGTTGAACGCCTGGAACACGAAGCCGATGTCGTCGCGCCGATACGCGTCGAGTTGCTTGCCCTTCATCGAGGTGACGTCGACTTCGCCCATCCGGATCGTGCCCGACGTCGGAGTGAGGATGCCACCAAGGCACGACAGCAGGGTCGTCTTGCCGCAGCCCGACGGGCCGAGCAGCACGACGAGTTCGCCGGCTCTCGGCCGCGAACGACAGCCCGTCGAGCGGGCGGATGGCGTAGCCGTCGTGGACGAACTCGACGACGAGATCGCTGACGGTGAGTGGTCCGACGGTCATGCTGCCCCCGAGAATGCTTGTGACGGATCGGATCTGAGCACCTTGCGCATCCCGATGGCCCCGGCGGCGAGCGCCATCACCACCGCCAGCAGCGGAAGCTGCCAGAACGCCTTGGCCGGCACGGTGACCGGCAAGCGGGAACTGTGGTGCGAGGAAGATCTGGATGATCGCCGCCAGCGCAACGGCGCCCAGCGCGATCAGCACGGCCTGCAGCGCGAGGCTGCCGAGCAGCGACGAGTTCGGCGTGCCGACCGCCTTGAGCACGGCGAAGTCGCGCTGCCGGTCGAGCGCCGACAGGTACACGACGGCGCCGACGATGATCGCCGCCACGATCCACAGCAGGGCCCGCACGAGGTCGATCGACGCGATCGCCCCGTCGAGTGGCTGCAGCGTCTGGTCGACGACCTCGTCGGACGTGAGCGAGGCAAGCCCGGCGGGCAGTGCGCCGAGGTCGCCGGACACCAGCACCGAACTGATCACCTCGGTCGACGTGAAGGCCAGCAGCTGCGCCTCGGGCAACGTGAGATAGGCGAACGGGATGCCGGCGAGCACCGTGGCGTCCTCGGTCAGACCGACGACGGTGAACGGCTGACCCCCAACGGTGACCGCCGCGTCCACGTCGATACCGGCGTGACCGGTCGAGCGCGACCTCACCGGCGACGGCCGGGTGCTCGTCCCTCGACGACCTGCGGCGCACCGAACTGCACCGGGTTCGAAGCCGACGAGCACCACCTCCTCCGGCTCTCCACCGTCGGCCACGCTGGACCGGCTGATCACCACCGGCGACTTCGTGGCCGCATCGACAGCGCCGAACGCAGCTGCCGGCATCACCGACACCGACGTGAACGGTGCCGACACGCCCTCGGGCAGCACCCACTCGTCGGCGCCGAACTGCTCGACGGTCTCGGCCGGCTCGAGGTTGAACTGGTTCACCAGTCCGGTCATCACGAAGAGCAACGCGAACACCACGGCGCCGAGCACGGTGACCACGATGAACCGCGTCTTGCGGTACACGAGGTCGCGAAAGGTCAACAGGATCATTCGGTGACTCCCAACTCGGGGCGGCTTGCCACCCATGTTCGAATGTCCGGACAGCGCCGCCTCGTAGCCCGACTCCGCCACCTCACGCGAGCGCTCGAAGTCGAGCAGGCTCACCCCGCTGAGGTGCAACGTCAACAAGAGGTCGATGGATCCGTCCTGCATCGAGTCCTTCTGATTGCGAACGGCCCCGGCGAGCATGCTGCGCAACAACACCGAGACCACGCTCGGGTAGTCGGACCGACCCCTGCCCAACGTGGAACGAAGCGCCTGGAAGCCCGACACCGACGTGCCGAAGTCGGTCGAGGCCCGGGGGCCGCGGTCGGGTGCGACGTCGACAGCGATCAGCGTCTCGATCGTGCTGTCGTCGCGCAACACCTCGAACGGCATGTTGTTGAGCACGCCGCCGTCGACGAGCAGGTCGCCCTCGAACGGAACCGGCGGCAGCACACCGGGAATCGCAACACTGGAGCGCACGGCCAGCGACGCGCTGCCCCGTCGGTGGATCTGCAACTGCGACGTCGTGAGATTGGTCGACACGCACGTGAACGGCAACCAGAGGTCCTCGATGTCCCAGTCGCCGAGCGTGGCATCGATGTTGCGGCTGATCCGTTGCCCCTTGATCAGCGACACGACCGGCAACGTGTAGTCGAGCAAGCGGTGGAACTGCTGCTCGGCCTGCTCGAGCAGTTCCTCGCCGTGGAGGCCGAGTGCGATCCCACTGGCGATCGCGGATCCCATCGAACACCCGGCGACCGCGTCGACCGGGACGCCCATCTCCTGCAGGGCTCGGAGCACCCCGAGGTGGGCGAACCCGCGAGCACCACCGCCGCTGAGGACCAACCCGTAGCCGTGGCCACTCGCCAGACGAGCGAGCCGGGCGACGTCGCCCGGCCGACCCTCACGGACATGGACGACATCGTCGACGCCCCACCGGGCAGCCAGTGCCGCCGTTCCCCGCGGCCGCTGCGCCGTGGGCGGGTGCAGCACTGCGAGCATCGTGGCGACGTGTTCGACACCGTCGAGCACCTCGAACACGGCGTCGATGCGGTTGCGTTCGTCGCGGCTCGGGTTGGGCGAGCACACCACGACCACCCGGTCGGCCTGGCGCAGTGCTCGCCGCGTCCACGCCGTGGCGGCCGGGTCGGTCTGCAACACCACATGGTCGTTGCCGACGTCGGCCTCGTGCATGAACTCGGCAAGGCGCGGAACTCCGACGTTGTCGGTGGCCGCCTGCGAGATCGACTCACGGTTGAGCACCCGGTCGACACGATCGCTCGACAGATGCTTGGTCGTACCGAACCGGGCGACCTCTTCGGCGATGTCCGCGACGAGGGCGTCGGCGTCACAGTCGGCGGTGACGGCAACCGTCAGGGCAGCCGCACGACCGAACGTGCTCTTCGTCGGCCGCCGCAGCCGACCGAGGATGCCGCGGGTGACGTTCAGCATGATCTGCGGCGACGTGGCCACCAGCTCTTCGAACATCACCGTCGAGAACGCCGCGAGCGTGGAGTCGCGAACCGCCCTCACCGTTGCCGACCTCGGCGCCCGATCGAGCAGACCGAGCTCACCCACGACCTCACCGCGGCCGAGTTCGGCAATCAGGCGTTCGCCGCCGTCACCGTCGTCGACGAGTACCGACACCCGACCTCCGACGATGAAGTAGGCAGCATCAGCAGCATCGCCCTCGTGGAAGAGCGTGTCGCCGGCTTCGAGTCGACGCCACGTCACACGATCGACGACCTGCTGCACCAGGTCGTGATCACCCGCGCCCATCAGCTCGGCCACCATCGTGGCCACGTTCGTGCGGTCGACGCGTTCGCGGGCCTGATCCGACACGCTGTCGGCCATCGCCGGGTTGTCGTTGAGCCACGCCTCGAACTCCGACCGTTCGATCTCCAGCACCTCGACCGGCCCGCTGGCCGTCAACGTGGCGGTTCGCAGGCCACCGGCGACCACGGTCACCTCGCCGATCACTTGTCCTTCGCCGACGGTGCCGACCACCACCTCGCCCTGCGGGGTCGCCTTCGAGGCGGTGACCGTGCCCGACTTGATGAAGTAGACGTTGTCGGCGGCGTCGCCCTGCTCGACGAGAACATCACCGTCGGCGAGCGACACCGAGCGGGCCACGGAACCCAAGCTCTCGATCAGGTCACCCTCCAGTGTCACCCCAGTCCCCTCGTCCCCGCTCGTCGATCGTCGCCGGCACACCCCCGAGTGCACCCCGGCCGACAGTAGCCACCAGGCCGTCGACAGCGTGAACCCACGATGTGACGATTGGTGTCTGACACCAGTCGTCACATCGTCACCGTGGGTGGCGAGGCGGTCGGCGATGCCGTCGAGAAGCGCCGACGGTGCAGCCCCGGCGGTCTCGAGCACGGCGAGGAACATCTCGCCGTCGATTCGCCAGAGCGTCGAGGCTTCGACCGCTGTGACCGTCGCGGTTCGGGGCCGCCGATCGAACAGTCCGATCTCACCGAACCAGTCATCCGGTCCGAGCACGCCCACCTCGATTCCGGCCACCGACACCGAGAGCGAACCGGTGATCACCACGTAGAGGTGGTCGGCGACGTCTCCCTCTCGCAGAACCACGTCACCAACGCCGACCTCGACCGGTTCCAACCTGGCTGCCAGACGTTCGAGCGCTGCCTCGGACGCTCCCTCGAAGATCCCCAGAGCGGCCAGCTCCTGCACCCTCGGCTCGAGATCGCGCTGACGTGCTGCCGCGAGGCGACCGATCACCACGAGCGGCTTGACCGATGCGGCCGCAGCGACGAGCACGACACCACCGACGATCAGCAGCGCCGTCTCGGGGTCGGCCAGAGCGATCAGTGCTGGAGCCGCCAGCGCCCCGACGAGTTTGCCGGTGTTCGACGCGCCGTTGATCGCCCCGAAGACCCGCCCGAGCGTGGCGTCCGGAGTCACACGCTGCACCATCACCACGATCACCACCTCGAACACCACCATCCCGGCTCCGATCCCGATCAGGACCGCGCAGGCCCACACGATGTCGGTGAGGAACGCGAGTGCCGCAGTCGGAAGGGCCGTCAACACCAGCGCGGCGAGGATCGGTCGCACCGGGCTTCGAGAGTTCGCCGCTCGCGCTGCGATCGGCATCGCGAGGACGGCACCCAGACCGATGGCACCAGTCAGCAGACCGACGTCGCTGACAGGTGCAGCGAGCAGGTCGCGCACCACGTACACGAGCAACACCAGCTCCGTGCCCCGAACGAAGTACATCACACCGATCAACCCGACGAGCGGAGGCAGTTCGCGCTGTGTGCGCGTCACGTCGACGCCATCGACGAACGAGCTGAACACGCCGAGACCACGCCGCAGTCGGCGCCGAGTCTGTTCGCGTGTCGACGCCAGGTGCGGTCGGCATGTTGGCAACGGTGGCGATGAGCAGCCCCGACAACGCAAGAGTCGCGGCGTTGACCGCGAAGCCCACCGATGGCGACCAGACCGCCACCGCCACACCCAGCAGGGGCCCGATGAACGTCATCACCTGGCGGATCGTGCTGAGCACCGCATTGGCCACGGCGAGATGACGCTCGCCGGCGAGCGTGGGCACCACCGCCGAGAGCGCCGGCCGGGTCGGCGCGGCAATGGAGTACGACAGCATCATCACGACGAGCACCGGCACGGCACCGGCGTCGAGGGCAGCCAGCACTGCGAGCAGCACCATCAGCGCCGCTCGAACGAACTCGATCGTGACGAGCAGCCGCCGCTTGTTGCTGCGGTCGACCAGCGACCCCGCTGGCAGGCTCAGCAGCGCCCGCGGCGCGAGGCGGGCGATCACGGCCAGCGTGATCCACAAGCCGAATCGCGGCTGATCGGCGAGGAACACCATGAGCGCCACGAAGAGCACGCCGTCGCCGGCGCCCGCGATCGCCTCGGCGAGGTACAGCTTCCGCAGCCCCGGGTTGCCGAACGATGCAGCGAGCCCACTGTGTCGTCGATCGGCCTCCCCCACACTCATGCGGAGGGCCGAGTCTGCCACCGAGCGACCATGCCACCAGGGGTCAGACCCGCGACGTGACCGGCAACAGTGCCTCGGAAACACCGCCGCCTCGTGGCACGGGTAGTTTCGGGCAGGTGACCACGACGCAGAGCACCGCACGGCCAGGATCGATTCTGGGGACTCGGGTGCTGCGCACCGAAGACCCCGGGTCTGCTCACCGGCAGTCGCAAGTACCTTGCCGACCTCCCGCTCGTCGGGCGGCTCCACGCCGTGTTCGTGCGATCCGACGTCGCCCACGGCGTGATCAACGAGATCCACACCGAGGACGCCGCCGGGATGCCCGGCGTGGTCGAGATCCTCACCTTCGACACGCTCGGTGTTGCCGCCCACCACGGCTTCGCCACCGTGCACGACGACTTCGCACGACCGCCGCTGGCCGACGGCAAGGTGCGATTCGTCGGCGAACCGATCGCGGTCGTGCTGGCCGAGACGTTCGAGCAGGGCGAGGACGCCGCCGAGATGGTGTGGGCCGACATCGAGCCGTTGGCGACCTACGTCGACGCCGAGGATGCGCTCGCCGCCGGGACCGAGGAGATCTTCGCCGGCCACGGGTCGAACGAGGCGCTGGTGATCGTCGACAAGCCTCGCACCGACCTGACCGCCGCCGACGTCGT
This sequence comes from Ilumatobacteraceae bacterium, assembly GCA_963716095.1. Taxonomy (GTDB): domain Bacteria; phylum Actinomycetota; class Acidimicrobiia; order Acidimicrobiales; family Ilumatobacteraceae; genus Sva-07. The sequence goes on from CAVQSV010000023.1 coordinate 15,985, forward strand.
CGTGCGCGGCCGCTACGTCAACCAGCGGATGGCGGTGGTGCCGATGGAGCCCGACTGCTGCGCCGCCGAGATCGACGACAACGGCCGCCTCACGTTCTGGGCCTCCACGCAGATGCCGCACGGGCTGCACGGTCAGTTGGCGGGCGCGCTCGGGATGGAACCGGCCGACATCCGGGTGATCACTCCGCAGGTCGGCGGTGGGTTCGGCGGCAAGGCCGGCATCCACGCCGAGTACAGCGTGGTCGCCGCCGCAACCCGGCGGACCGGCCGGCCGGTGGTGTGGGTCCCGCCGCGCAGCGACGACATGAAGGCGCTCCCCCACAGCCGCGGCCAGATCCAGTACGCCGAATTGGGCTGCACGACCGACGGCGACTTCACCGGGCTGCGCGTCCGGCTCGTCGGCGACGCCGGTGCGTACCCGAGCGTCGGCGCGTTCCTGCCGGGCGGTACTCGCCGCATGGCGCAGGGCACCTACGCCTTCCCGACGATCGAGTTCGACGTGGCGGTGGCGGTCACCAACACCACGCCGATGGGCGCCTACCGCGGCGCCGGTCGACCGGAGGCGACTGCGCTGCTCGAGCGGCTGGTCGACCAGGCCGCTCTCGAGCTGAGCATCGACCCAATCGAGATCCGCAAGCGCAACTTCCTCGGCGACGACGTGTTCCCGTTCCGCACGCTCACCGGCAACACCTACGACTCTGGCCGCTACAACTTCCCGCTCGATCGGGCGGCCGAAGCGGTCGGCTACGACGAGTTGCGGGCCGAGCAGGCCCGACGCCGCGAGGCCGGCGACGAGGTGCTGATGGGCATCGGCGTCGCGGCCTACGTCGAGATCACCGCCGGTGGCGGGGCCGACGAGTTCGGTGCGGTCGAGGTGCACGACGACGGCAGCGCCACGATCTACGCCGGCACACAATCGCACGGGCAGGGCCATCAGACCGCGTACGCGATGTTGGTCGCCGATCAGACCGGCATCGCGGTCGACAGGATCACGTTGGTCGACGGCGACACCGACCGGGTGAGGACCGGTGGCGGTACCGGTGGGTCGCGGTCGCTGCAGCTCGGTGGCTCCGCCGTGCGCGGGGCGACCGAGGCGATGGTGACCAAGGCGAAGCAGCTCGCGGCGCGCCTGCTCGAAGCCGACGAGGCCGACATCGTCGTCGACACCGCCGCCGGCACCATCGGCGTGGCCGGCGTGCCGGCACAGGCGATGACGTGGGGCGACCTCGCCGGTCGTGCGGCCGACAGCGGCGACCAGCTCGACGGCGAGTTCGACTTCCACCAGGAGGGCGCCACGTTCCCGTTCGGCGCCCACATCGCCGTGGTCGAGGTCGATTCGGCCACCGGCAAGGTGCGTCTGGTTCGCCACGTCGCGGTCGACGACTGCGGCACGGTGCTGGCGCCGCTGCTGGTCGAGGGCCAGCAGCACGGCGGGATCGCCGCTGGCGTGGGACAAGCCCTGTTCGAGGAGGTGCGCTTCGATGACGACGGCAACCCGATCACGTCGAACCTCGCCGACTACGCCATGCCGTCAGCGGCCGAGCTGCCGATCGTTCGAGGTGCACTCGACCGAGACACCGACCCCGCTCAACCCGCTCGGGGCGAAGGGCATCGGTGAAGCAGCGACGATCGGCGCAACACCTGCCGTGCAGAACGCCGTGATCGATGCCGTCGCCCACCTCGGAGTGCGCCACATCGACCTGCCGTGCACCCCCGAGCGCGTGTGGGCAACGATCCGTGACGCCGAGGTCGGCACGCTGGCTGACCCGTGGAGCGAACCGCCGGAGGTGTTCGCCCGCCTGCGCGCCGACGCCAACGCCCCGTCCGAGGAGGACGCCGCGGGAGCGGCCGCCGCCGACGGCATCTGATGTGACGATGGGTGTCCGACACCAATCGTCACGCCTCCGACTGGAACGACTACCTACTGGTCGGTAGGGTGGCGAGGGTGAACGAGACCGAGATCCTGCACGAGCTGACGCCCGTCGCGGAAGCGCTCCTCGAGCGCCATCTCGCGACCACGAAGGAGTGGTTCCCCCACGACTACGTGCCGTACTCGCGTGGCCGCGACCACGAGTCCGGCCAAGCGTGGAGCCCCGACGACGCCGACCTCGCCGGCCACGAGATCGGCCCCGAGGTGCGCAGCGCCCTGCTGGTCAACCTGCTCACCGAGGACAACCTCCCGTACTACTTCCGGTCGGTCGAGCGGATGTTCGGCAAGGACGGCGCCTGGGGCACCTGGGTACGTCGATGGACTGCCGAGGAAGGCCGCCACTCGATGGCGATCTACGGCTACCTGATGACGACGCGTGCCATCGATCCGGTCGAGTTGGAGCGCTCACGCATGGCCCAGGTGTCGGGCGGCGAGACCCCCGACCCACCACTGCACGAAGGGTTCATCTACCTGGCGCTGCAGGAGCTGGCCACACGCATCTCGCACCGCAACACCGGCGCCCTGCTCGGCGACCCGGTCGGCTACGAGGTGATGAAGCGCGTCGGCAGCGACGAGAACCTCCACCAGCTCTTCTACCGAGACCTCGCCGCCGCCGCGATCGAGGCCGACCCGAACACGATGATGGTCGCGATGGAGAAGCAGGTCCGCAGCTTCGCGATGCCGGGCACCGGCATCCCCGACTTCGACCGCCACGCCGCGCTGATCGCGAAGGCCGGCATCTACGACCTGCAGATCCATCACGAGCAGATCCTCGTGCCGGTCGTGCTGCGCCAGTGGGGCGCCGACAAGATCACCGGGCTGTCCGGTGAGGGCGCCGCCGCGCAGGAGAAGCTGATGAAGCGCCTCGCCACCAGCGAGAAGGTCGCCAAGCGCTTCGCCGACAAGCGCGACGCCGCCATGGCGTCCGCCTGAGCTTCGCTGGCACACCCTCCCCGGCACGGTCTGCGTGAGCAACCACCTGCTGCCCACCCCCACCTCCGACGCCGTCGGGTGGGTTGGCGCGCACCTCGGGCATCTCACCGCCGAGGCCGACGTCAGCGCGTCGCCTCGCTTCAGGGGCACTCAGGCCGCAGCGGACGCTGCCCTCGAAGCGCTCGACATCGCCGGCTACGCACGTCGACGCAACGAGGTACTGCCCGAATCGCAGCGAGGGGCGACCGCGCTGTCGCCCTACATCCGCCACGGTCTGCTGTCGTTGCCGCAGGTGTCCGAGGCGGTCGCGCACGCGCCGAGCAAGGATCGCCAGAAGTTCCGCGACGAGTTGATGTGGCAGGAGTACGCCCGCCACGTCTACGCCCGGCTCGGTACCCGCACCGAGAGTGCACTGCGCTTCGAACCGCAACGCGGCGCCGATCCTGGTGACCCGGACCCGTGGGATCGATCGATGGCGTGCATCGATGCGACCGTCGGCGAACTCGAACGCGACGGGTGGCTCGTCAACCAGACACGAATGTGGCTCGCCTCGCAGTGGACGGTTCGCCACGGCGCCGAATGGCGCGACGGCGAGGATCGGTTCTTCACCCACCTGCTCGACGGGTCGCGTGCAGCGAATCGGCTCGGCTGGCAATGGACGATCGGCGCGGGAACCGGCAAGCCGTACGGCTTCAGCCGATGGCAGGTCGAGAAACGGGCGCCAGCACTGTGCGCAGGTTGCGCCCGTCGGAACGACTGCCCGATCGAGAACTGGCCGCCCGAGCGCACACTGGCCGCAGTCCCCGACGAGCCCCGCCTCGACAGCGACACCGATCCGGCGGACACCGCAGGACCGACCGACGTGGTCAGCACCGGCGACGCGGAGGCAGTCTGGTTGACCGCCGAGAGCCTCGGCGACGACGATCCCGCGCTCGAGGCCCATCCCGACCTGCCCGTGGTGTTCGTGTTCGACGAACCACTGTTGGCGCGACTCGCGGCTGTCGTCGAAACGACTCGTGTTCCTCACCGAACGCCTGGCCGAACTCGCCGAGTCGCGGACCATCGAAACGCACCTCGGCGACCCGGCCGAAGTCCTCGCCGGCCGCACGCTCGCCACCACCTTCACGCCCGTGCCGAAGGCGCGCCGGCTCCGTTCGCAACTCGACGTGGTCGACCTCCACCCCTGGCCGTGGTTGCGCCGGCCCACCGGTGGTTCGCTCCGCAGCTTCTCGGCGTGGCGACGGAGCCGCTGAGCCGACACACTGCGCCCATGGCTCGACTCTTCGTGGCGATCTGGCCACCCGAGGACGTACTCGACCAGCTCGCCGACATCGAACGACCCAAGGACCAGGGCGTCAAGTGGGTCCCGCAGGAGAACCTGCACATCACGCTGCGCTTCCTGGGCGACGCCGACGAAGACGAGGTGTCGGCCCGACTCGACGAGGTGCTGCTGCCTGCAGCGACAGCGGTGGTCGGCCCCGCATTCGATCTGCTCGGCGAGCGGTCGCTGATCTCACCGGTGGCAGGCGTCGACGACCTGGCCGACGTGGTCCGCCAGGCGCTGCGCGGCCTGGGCACCGAGCCGGAACGGAAACGATTCCAGGGCCACATCACGGTGGCGCGTCTGGCCCGCAGGGCTCGACCGCACCGCAGTGCCGGGCGCCGGTTCGATGCCACCTTCGACGTCACCGAGGTCGCCCTCGTCGCGAGCACGCTCACCGATGCCGGCGCCATCTACGACACCGTGGCCACCTGGCCGACCCACTGAACCGTTACTCGTGGTGTCTGACACCATGAGTAACTGTGAGTCGAGAGCGGATCTCCCAGGGCAGTGAGTTCGAGCAGACGATCGGGTACTCCCGTGCGGTCGTCGACGGACGCTGGGTGTTCGTCGCCGGGACCACCGGGTTCGACTACGCAACGATGACGATCTCCGACAACATCGTCGACCAGGTGGAGCAGACACTGGCGAACATCGATGACGCGTTGCTCAGAGCCGGGTCGATGGCCGCCGACGTCGTGCGGGTTCGCTACCTGCTTCCCGATGCCGACGACTTCGAGGCGTGCTGGCCGTCGCTGCGGCGCTACTTCGGCGACGCCCGACCGGCGGCGACGATGATGGTCGTCGGCCTCCAGGACCCGCGCATGAGGATCGAGATCGAGGTCACTGCCCTCATGCCCGAGGACTGACGTGTTACTCGTGGTGTCTGACACCACGAGTAACACTTCGAGCTGCTACGACTTGCGCATGGGGGATCTACTCACCGCGCTCGCTGCGGCGCAACCGGACAAGACCGCGATCATCGACGACCGGACCGGGGTGACCGGCACCGACGACGTGCGCACCTGCACCTATGCCGAGTTCGAGGACCGGGCGAATCAACTCGCCCACGTGCTCGACGGGCTCGGGGTGGGGCCCGGCGACAAGGTCGTGTGGTGCGGGCAGAACTCGACCGGCATCTTGGAGCTGACCAGCGCGTCACGCAAGATCGGCTCCACCGCCGTGCCCCTCAACTACCGGTTGTCGGATGAGGAGGCTGCGTACGTCATCGACCACTGCGACGCGACCACTGTCTACATCGACGCCGAGTTCGCCGACCTCGTCCGGCGGGTGCGGTCCGAGATCCCGAAGGTCACCAACGTGTTGGTGTTCGACGGTGACGCTCCCGACGGGACGACCGCCGTCGACCCGCTGATCGCCGCAGCGTCGACCGCCACGTTCGATCGGCCCGACGTCGACGAAGGAGGCGCCACGATGACCTACACCTCGGGCACCACCGGCAAGCCCAAGGGCGCGTACCGGCGCACCGCCGCCGATCCCCGAGCCGGCGCCGCGCTCATGCAGCACATCGGGTACCGGCCCGACGACATCTACCTCACGACCGGCCCGCTCTATCACTCGGGTCCGGGTGGCTTCGCCGCCAGTGCGATCGCGATGGGCCAGACGGTGGTCCTGCAGCGCAAGTTCGATCCCGAGGACTGGTTGCGCATCCTGCAGCTCCACCGGGCGACGTCGACGTTCTCGGCGCCCACACCGATCCGGATGATCTGCAACGTGCCCGACGAGGTCAAGGCCAAGTACGACACCTCGTCGATGCGGGTGATGATCGCCAACGCCGCACCGTGGAGCTTCGCGCTCAAACAGCAGTACGTCGCCGACTTCCCACCCGAGTCGCTGTTCGAGATCTACGGCTCGACCGAGCTGGGCGTCAACACGGTGCTGCGACCGGAGGACCAGATGCGCAAACCGGGCTCGTGCGGCAAGGAAGCGCCCATGGTCGAGATCCGGCTGTACGACGAGCTGGGCAACATCGTCGAAGGCACCGGGCCGGACGCGACCGGTGAGGTGTTCGTCCGGTCGACAGCGGTGTTCGCCGACTACTACAAGCAGCACGACAAGTTCGAAGAAGACCATCGCGACGGGTTCCAGACCGTCGGCGACATCGCCTACCGCGACGACGAGGGGTTCATCTACATCTGCGACCGCAAGAAGGACATGATCATCTCCGGCGGGATGAACATCTACCCCGCCGAGATCGAGGCGGCGCTCGAGTCGCACCCCGACATCTACGAGGCAGCGGTGTTCGGCATCCCGAGCGACGACTGGGGTGAGCTGGTGCACGCCGTCGTGGTGAAGCGACCCGGATCCGACCTCGACGAGGACGGCATCAAGGCGCATTCGCGCGAGCACTTGGCGAGCTACAAGATCCCACGATCGATCTCGTGGATCGACGAACTCCCCAAGACCGGATCCGGCAAGATCCTCAAACGCGACCTCCGCAAGCCGTACTGGGAAGGTCGCACCAGCAACGTGTGACGATTGGTGTCAGACGCCGATCGTTACATTGACTGCGTGCCCAGCCAGCCCCCGAGTCTGCGTGACGACTGGCGCACCGTGCCGCATCCACGTCGGCTTGCCGAGCAGCACCCCCACCGAGCGGAGATCCTGCGGCGCCACGCCGAAGCGGTCGATCGAAACGTGCCGGTGTACAGCGACCCGACGAGCGGGTTGAGCGTGTTCACCGCCGAGTTCCTCGCGACCCGCGGCTACTGCTGCGAGAGCGGCTGCCGTCACTGCCCGTTCGTCGACTGAACACGTGACGCCCGGGCTCGGCTCCTCGACGTAACGTCGAGGCGATGATGATCCCCGAGGTGGTCCGCAACCGGGCGATCAGCGAAGGTCACGCGGCGTGGGTCGACGAGTTGCCCGAGATCGTCGATCGGCTCGAGCGTGAGTGGTCGATCGAGGTCGGCCGAGCGTACGAGGAAGGAACCGAAGCGTTCGTCGCCGACGCCGTGCTCGCCGACGGGACGCCAGGGGTGCTCAAGGTGCTCGTGCCGCGAAGGGGCGGCGGAATCGACGATCACGAAACGACAGTGCTGCGTCTCGCCGCCGGTGAGGGCTGTCCGATCCTGTACCGGGACGACCCCGCGAGTGGGGCGCTGCTGATGGAACGGCTGGGTCCGTCGATGTTCGCCTCTGGGCTGCCCTACGAGCGGCGCCTGCCGGCACTGTGCGACGCGGCAGCAAGGATCTGGCGGCCGGCACCCGACGTCGGTCTCCCGACGACCGCAGCGAAGGCGGCATGGCTGATCGAGTTCGTCACCACGAAGTGGGAGGCCCTCGGCCGGCCGTGCACCGAGCGCACGATCGACCACGCCGTCGCCTGCGGACAGCAGCGGCTGGCAGCCGTCCACGCCGAGCGGCCACTCCTGCTGCACGGCGACGTCCATCAGTGGAACGCCCTCGAAGCCGGCGACGAGTACAAGCTCGTCGACCCCGACGGCCTGGTCGGCGACGCCGAGTACGACCTGGGCGTGATCCTGCGCGAAGACCCCGACGAACCGCTGGCCGCCGACTCGTTGGCAACAGCGCGATGGATGGCCCACCGGTACGACCTCGATGCGACCGCGATCTGGGAGTGGGCGGTGATCGAGCGGGTCTCGACCGGGCTGGTCGCCACCGAGATCGGTCTCCAACCTGTCGGACGCGACCTCCTTGCGTTCGCCGACCGGTTGGCGGTCAGACGGGTGTTGTGACCCTCACCGCAGCCGACGTCGAGCACTCGCAGGCCATCCACCGGCGGGAGCACCTTGAGGAAGCCTCCGCCATCATCGCAGCATGTCACCAACGACGACCTCGTGCCGCCGGCATCACATCGCGGGTCTGACCCCTGATGTAATCAGTGGAGGCAGAACTCGTTGCCCTCGGGGTCGAGCATGGTGATCCAGTGGCCTTCCGGCTCGTCGAACTCGCCGATGTGGGTGGCGCCGAGCGCCACCAACTCCGCAGCCCGGGCATGGAGTTCGGACGGATCGACGTGCACGTCGAGGTGCATCCGATTCTTCGCCGTCTTCGCCTCGGGCACCTTCAGGAAGAACACCCGGGGCCCCACACCGTCCGGGTCGACGATCGCGAACGCCCGGTCGGGATCGGATTGATCGATGCCGAACGCGGTGAGGGCTGCCTCCCACGTGTCGAAACCGGGTGGCGGCGGCTGCTCGACGTAGCCGAGCACCTCGCACCAGAACTCTGCGAGCTGGCGTGGACCGGCGGCGTCGACGGTGATCTGGATTGCCCGTGCCATCGCACCATCATGGCGCACCGATCGCGAGGCCCGGAGCGGGGTTCGTCGCGTCGGCGTACTCCGAGCGGGTCGAAGCGCGTAGGTTCGACGGTATGGCCTCTGCGAACGCCGCCGTCGAGATGCTCTTGAAGTCGCCCCTGCACCGCGTGATGTCGGGCAAGCTGGCGCTGCTGCGATACCGAGGCGAGCAGTCGGCCACCGAGTACACCCTGCCGGTGCAGTACGCCGACACACACCATGGTGTCGTCGTGATGGTCGCCAAGCCCGACACCAAGACGTGGTGGCGCAACTTCACCACGATCGGCCAGGTGCAGGTGTTGCTGGCGGGCACGTGGGTACCGATGACCGCACACACGCTGGTCGGGTCCGTCGACCCCGACGCGGTCACGCCACTGCTGCGGTCGTATGCGGCACGTTTCCCCAGCGTCGTGAATTCGCTCGAGGGGGCCACGCTGGAAGAGCGTGTCGACGGCGCCGTCGTCGTGTGGCTCCGGCCGGCCGCCTGATGCCGCCCGCACGTCCGGTCGTCGAGACGCTCGCGCTCGACGTCGACGGCGTGTTGCTCGACCCCGAACGCCACGGCGCCGGCAACTGGTCCGACGAGCTGGACGCCCGTTTCGGTATCGCGCGGCCACAACTGCGCGACGCGTTCTTCACTCAGTCGTGGGACGACGTCATCAACGGACGTCGACCGATCGAGGACGCCCTCGCCGAAGCGCTCGAGCTGATCGACAGCGAGGCCTCCGTCGACGACGTGCTCGAGTGCTGGTTCGACGCCGACTTCGCCGTCATCGACCGAGCCGTCGCGCTCGCGCGACACGCCACCGACCTCGGCATCAGGGTGGTACTGGCCACCAACCAGGAGCACCGCCGGGCCGCGTACCTCCGCCGACACCTCGGCGCCGACATCGAACTGAGCGACGTCATCTACTCCGCCGACCTCGGATGCCAGAAACACGAACCCGCGTTCTTCGAACTCGCATCCGAACGGCTGAACCTCTCACGGGATCGCCGATCGAGCGTCTTGTTCGTCGACGACGTGGAACACAACGTCGAGGTCGCCCGCGCTGCCGGGTGGCAGGCAATGCACGCCCCGCCCGGCGCCGGCTGGATCGACGAGGCCGAGGCCACGCTCACCGGGCTCAGCTGACGTCCGACGCACCAGTCGTCGCGACGCTCGTCAGGACGAACGGATGGTGATGAGGGTCTTGCCGCGGCCACGACCGGATTCGATCGTGCGGATGGCGTCGGCGGTGTCGGCGAGCGCGGTGCGCTGGCCGATCGCCGGGACCACATCGCCGGCAGCGAGCAGTTCGACCAGCGGGTCGATGTAGGTACGGCTCTCGCTGCTGATGAAGAACGTCAGGCGCTGGCGAACGAACATCGACAGCACCACCGCTCGCAGGTTGCGGCCGACACCGCCCGTGAAACGTCCGCCGGTCTCGGCGCCGACGATCACATACGTCCCCCGCTCGGTGAGGATACGACGCAGCTTGCGCAGTGGAGCGCGCCCGCCGGTGTCGATGATCAGGTCGAAGCGCTCGTCGATGTCGGTGACATCGTTGGCGGTGTAGTCGACCACGTCGTCGGCGCCGAGCGAGCGCACGAAGTCGAGCTTCGACGAGCTGGCGACGCCGGTGACCGAGGCGCCGAGGGCCCTGGCGATCTGCACGGCGAACGATCCGACGCCACCTGACGCCCCGATCACCAGCACGCGTTGGCCGGCCTCGACCCCACCGACCTTCGTGAGGGCCTGGAGTGCGGTGATGCCCGAGATCGTCGACACCGCAGCCTGTTCGAAGGTCACGTCGGCGGGCTTGTGCACGATCTTCGCGGCATCGGCGACCGCGTACTCGGCGAACGATCCGGCGGCGATGCCCATCACGTCGTCGCCGACGGCGAACTCGTCGACCGCAGACCCGACCGCGACGACGCGGCCGGCGACGTCCATGCCGAGCACGGGGTTCTTGGGAGCGAACACGCCGAAACCGGCCAGTCGAACCAGGTACGGCGTCCCTGTCATCAGATGGCTGACGCCTCGGTCGAGCCCGGCGGCGACCACTTCGATCAGCACCTGGTCGGAGCCGACCGACGGCACCGGCATCTGCTCGATGTTCAGCGTGTCGGCCGAGCCATACCGATGCTGGACCACGGCCTCCATCGTGGGCGTGATCGCAGCGGTGTCGGCGGCTGTGGTGGCTGCTGTCGTGGTGTTGATGGTCATGGGATACTCCTCCAGGTTGTTCGTACTTTGTACGGCTTGGTTGACGACCTTACCCGTACTTAGTACGATAGGCAAGCGTGAACCCGAGATGTCTCCGATGAGCGCCACCCAGGACTCGACGAAGCGCACGCGGCTGACGGCCGACCGAGTGCTCGCCGGGGCGCTCGCGCTGGCGGACGAGATCGGCATCGACGATCTCACGATCCGACGCCTCGCCGACGCGCTCGACGTCAAGCCGATGACGATCTATCACCACGTGGCGAACAAAGAGGCGATCATCGACGGCATGGTCGATCTGGTCTTCGCCGAGATCGAACTTCCCGATCCCGAACTCGCCTGGAACACGGCGATCAGGCGCCGATGCGCATCAGCCCGCAACGTGCTCGCACGGCATCGCTGGGCCGCGCCCTACATGGAGTCGCGAACGAACCCCGGCCCCGCCACCCTTGCGCACCACGACGCCGTACTCGGTTGCCTCCGGCGGGCCCTGTCGATCGAGATGACCGCCCACGCCTACGCGCTGCTCGACGCCTACGTCTACGGCTTCGCTCTCCAGGAAGCCACGCTGCCCGCCACCGGCGGCGAGGAGATGGCCGAGCTGGCCGGCGAGATGGCGGCGCACTTCCCGGCCGGCCAGTACCCGCACCTCGCGGAGTTCACCTCCGAGCACGTGTTGCAGCCCGGCTACGACTTCACGAGCGAGTTCGACTTCGGACTGGACCTGATCCTCGACGGCCTCGAACGCTCCGCAGCCGACGATTGAGTTCGGCCCGAACGGGCCCGGACCGGCTCGATTCGGCCCGAGGCGATGAGCGAAGTGGCCGTATCTGGTTCGTTCGCTCATCGCTCTTGTCGTCGCGACCTGCCCTCCGTATGGTCGTCGACATGGACATCGCAGCGATCGTCGAGCGGGTGGAACACATCACCGCCGTCCGTCGCGACGCCTCCGCCGACGGCGACCAGATCCAGGCGGGCCTGGTCTCGGTCCGCCAACTTCAGGCGTGGTGCGATGCCCAACACGCCGGCCTCGTCACCCAACTGCGCGGCATCGACTCGTTCCCCGAGAAGCGGATCGCCGACGCCTCCAAACGCTCCCTCGGACACGCCACCAAGTCCACCGAACGCGCCACCACCCTCACAGCAACCCCGAAGCTGACCGAAGCGTTGACCGACGGCACCATCACCGCCGACCATGTCGACGCCGTCACCCGAGCCTCGAAGAAGCTCGACGGCGCCCAACGCAACACGTTCATCGACCGCGCCGACCAACTCACCGCCATCGCGACAGCCGGCACCGTCACCGACTTCGCCCGACGCTTGGACCTCGAAGCCAAGAAGCTCCAACAAGACGACGGCATCGACCGCCTCGAACGTCAGCGTCGCAACGCCCGAGCCCGCTCCTGGGTCGACCTCGACGGCATGTGGAACCTGTCGGCCAAGTTCGACCCCGTCACCGGCGTGCGAATCGCCTCACGCATCGACACGGTCGTCGAGTCGCTGTTCGGCGAAGCGGTGCCGGACGAGTGCCCCACCGACCCCATCGAGAAACAGCGCTACCTCGCCGCCCAGGCCGTCGCCCGCCTCCTGCTCGACAACGCCATGTCCTCGCCCGATGCCGCCGACGAGACACGGCCACCGGCTCGCCGGCCGGCGCAGCCGACGAAGCCCGAATACGTCGCAGTGATCGATGCCGACGCACCCGACCAGACCGGCCCCGTCGCCGAGTTCTCCATCCCCGTCGAGATCCCCGCCCGCATCCTCGCCGAACTCGCCGGCGACGCCGACACCCACGCCATCATCGTCCGCAACGGCATCATCCTCCACGCACCCGGCCAACTCGACCTCGGACGCACCACCCGACTCGCCAACCGAGCCCAACGCCGAGCACTCCGCGGCCTCTACAAGCACTGCGCCATCCCCGGCTGCACCGTCGCCTACGACCGCTGCAAACTCCACCACATCATCTGGTGGACCAACGGCGGCCCACACCGACCTCGCCAACCTGTTACCGGTGTGCTCACACCACCACACCAAGATCCACCACGACGGCTGGATCATCGAACTCGGACCCCACCGAGAACTCACCCTCACCCTCCCCGACGGCAACACCCACACCACCGGCCCACCCCGACGCCGACAACCCGCCGCCTGATCCGGTCGGATCGGGCATCCGAAGAATTCGAGACTTCGAGTCCGCCGAAGGTGACGCTTCGGTGTGTGAAGCTGGTGATGATGATGCACACCGACGTGCAGGCCCCACGATGACCGACCACGATGATCCCGGACCCGACGAGGCGCCCGACCCCACCTCGAGCGCCTCTGGCGGCCGGGTGCGGCCGCAACGCTCGTGGTGGGCGGCCCTGATCGGTGCCGGACTCGCTGCGATTGCGGTGATCGGCGTGATCGTGCTCCGCGCCGACGACACCGCAGTCGCCCCGGTCCAGACCGAACCCGAGGCGGGATCCCAGACGACCGTCCCCGACACGACCGACCCCACGACCGTGCCGGCTCCCACCACCGTGACCCCGAGCACCGCCGACCCCGGACCGACCGGTGTCTCGCTGGCCATCGATGGCGACGCCGGATGCATCACCGTCACCACTTCGGCGGGCAGCGCCACCGGCTGCCCGCAGAACGACACCGACCTCGACCATCTCCAACAGCGGCTGTTCGTCGCCAACCTCGACGGCCCCGTGCTGATCACATCCGGCTCCGCCGATCCCCTCGTCGACCTGACCGCCACCGTCGACACCGGCGACTTCACATCGAGGTGCCGATGGGATGATCTTGCACCTCGAATCCCCGACGGCGGCCTGGTCGAGCTGGTGGTGTGCAACGACACGGGCGTGATGGGGCTGACGGTCACACCCGCCGCTGGCGCCGACGACGCCACGTCGTACTTCACGCTGCCATCGACCATCCTGCCAGACGGCGCCAACCTCGGGGCCGGCGAACCGATCGCCGGCCTGCCCCGAGCACTGGCGTTCACCGTCCCCGTGGACGACGTGTCGACCTGCAGCATCCTGTTGCTGCCGGACCGGTCGGGGTGGAAGGAGACGTGCAGCTTCGGCCAGCGCGACGGGATCGTCAACGTCCTCGCGCAAGTCAGCCCGATCGACGGCGACGTCCATGAACTCACCACCGACACCTCAGGCCTCTTCACCTCCGCCCGCCAGCTCGATGCCATGGCACCGAGCAGCGGATGCTCGATCGACTCAGCGAGCCAGCTCCTCCGAGCAGTCCCGGCGTCGAACATCGTGACGGGCATCGGCTGCATCGACGACCAGGCCTCCCTCACGACCGGTCCGGTGCTGACACAGCAGGGGCCGCCGGACGGCTCGATCTGGCTCGCATCACTCGACGAAGCAGGGGTCTGGTCGATCACCGACAACGGCACCGGGATCGAGGACTTCTCGTTCCCGGTCGTGCCTGGTTCCGTCTGGGAGGCCTGGCCGGAGTCGACGGTGCCGGGGTTCCGGCCGTTCTGGCAGGAGCCGATCGCTGCAATCCCCGTGCAGCCGACCGTCGAGGCGTTCGCCGACGAGCTGATCGCAACAATCGGGTCGCTGAACACCGATCCCGAGTTCCCGCTGAACGAACGCCTCGTCGAGGTCCGACCGGCCGGGTTTGCGCTGATCATCGCCCAGGTCGACATCGGTGGCGACGACTCGGTCGCCGGTCAGGTGATCTACGTCTGGCTCGTCGAGGAATTCGGCGAGGACGGTCCGATCGGCTGGCGAGCGGGTGAGGTGCTGGTCGGTGAGGTGTGCGCCCGAGGCGAAACAGCGGGTCAGGATCTCTGCGTCTGAGCCGACCCGGTCAACCCGGCAGCACCAGGCCGGCGAGTCGGTCGACAAGACGGTCGGCAAGACGGTCGGCAGCCTCAGGGGCGATCCGGAAGAACAGCTCGGGCTCGATCAACTCGAGCTCCATCAGGTGCAGCTCGCCGTCGATGCCGACCAGATCGACACGGGCGTAGGCGGGAGCGCCGTCGACGGCACCGAGCACCGACGAGACGGCTCGCTCGTGCTCGGCCGTCACCGGGACCCGCACGGCAGAACCGCCGAAGTCGCTCTGGACACGCCACTCGCCAACCGTCGGTCGCTTGACAACTGCGTGGGTGATCTCGCCGCCGATCGCCACCACCGAGACCTTCGCCGTCGGTCTCGATCGACGCAATGAACGGCTGCACCAACACGTCCTCGCGCTCGACGAGTCGACGAAGATGCGTATCAGCCGACGCCAGCGAGGCCGCGTCGGCCCCCTCGACGCTGATCGTCTGTCGCGCCGAGGCGCCGATCGCCGGTTTGACGACCACCCGGCTCCAGCCACGATCGGTCAGTAGATCGGCGAGCGAACGGGTCGATCCCTGCGTCAACATCTCGGTCGGCACCACCGCAACGCCACGGGCCGCAAGGTCGGTCAGATACCCCTTGTGCATGTTCCACCGCAGCAGCGACGTCGAATTCAGCACCGTGGCACCACACTCGTCGAGGTCGTCGAGCCACTTCCGGAACTCGGCTGGTCGCTCCACGTAGTCGTACGGCGACCGGATCAGAACGACGTCGTCGGCAGTGAACGACGACGACCACACCACCGGGCGAACCGAGAGACCTCGTCGGCGAACGGCGTCGGCCAGCACCTGATCGTCGGGGGTCAATCCGGCGGTGCCGGCGTCGACGGCGAACAACACGGTTGTCTCGCCGACCATCGCGCGGTCCCCTCAGTTCTCGGGAACCGTGGCCAGGTCGTCGACGAACTCGTAGCGATCGAGGCCGACGAGCTGACGCGGATCGAGGCGGATCTTCGCAGTGCGAGAGCCGGCGCCCACGACGATGCGTTCGCAGTCGAGCACCCTGGCATCGAGCCACACGTCGAGGCCGTCGGGCAATCCGAAGATCGTGACCCCACCGATCTCCTGCCCGGTGAGATCGCGCGTGGTCTCCGCCGGGGCGAAACTCAGCTTGCGCACGCCGAGCTTGCGGCGCACCGCACCGTTCACGTCGAGGCGAGTGTGCGCCAACGCCACGCACACGACGTTGTGACCTGCCGGCTTCTTCGACGCCACCAGGATGGCGTTCGCCGATTCCTCCAACGCAACGCCGTAGGCCTCGCAGAACTGGGCGGTGTCGGCGAGGTCCGGATCGCAGTCCATCACCTCGTACTGCAGGCCGAGCCGCTCGAGATCTGCGATCACGTCAGGATCTGCGCTCATGATGGGTCTCCTTCGAGAAACGCCGGCTGCAGACCGTCGACCGGATCGGTGACCGGATCGATGGCCGGAGCAGTGACCGGATCGATGATGGCACCTGCCGTGGATCCGGTCGCCAGCGCGGCCCGCAACGAGCCGACCACGCGGCGCCCGAGCGTGTCGAGCTGCAGCGACACCCACAGCAGCGCCAACGCGACGATCCCGTCGAGCCACCAGTGATGCCCGGTCGCTGCGATGACCAGCATCGTGAGCACCAGGTGCACCATGCCGATCCAACGCCACCGGCTGGTGCTCGCCGCCAGCGCCCCGAATGCGATCACCGCAGCCCACGCCACGTGCAGCGACGGCATCGCCGCGAACTGCGACGACACACCGGTGCCCGCCTCGCCGTACACGTCGATGCCGTAGATCACCGACACGTCGACGTAGCCGAGTTCGGTGAGAAATCGAGGTGGCGCCACCTTGACGAATCGGATGAACAGACAGAATGCGGTGAGGATCGCCAAGGCGTTGCGCCAGTGCGGGTACACGTCGCGGTGGCGGGCGTACAGCCACACCAGGAAGATGATGATGCCGGGCACGTGCGCCACGGCGTAGTAGTACGCCGAGAACCAGGCGAGCCAGCCGTGTTCGAGGACGAACTGCTGCAGGGCGAGTTCGGTCGGCAGGCGGAAGAACTCCTGCACCGCCACGATGTCGTAGGCCCGCTCGATGGCCCCCTCGGCCTGGGTGAGCGGCAGGTTCTTGGCCATCCGCCAGATCGAGTACAGCGAGGCCACGATGGCGAACTCGAGCGCCGCCGGGCCCACGATGTCACCGACTCGGGTGGGGCGCGAGCGCCGCAGCACCAGCGCGACGAGACCGGCGATGACTGCGGCGATCGCCGCCTGACTCCACGTCGGCCACTTCACGAAGGATCAGCCTGCCGTCGCCAGCGCCGTTCCGCAAGCCGGGCGTGACCGAACGACATCAGCGAGCGACATCAGCGAGCGACATCGGCGGCTGACCCAGCGGTGGCGCTCACGCCGGCGTGGCGAACACCTGCGTCCAGTAGGGGCGACCGTCGGCGCCGTACGCCAGACCCACCCCGATGTGGACATTGGTCGACAAGATGTTTCGCCGATGGCCCGAGCTCGACATCCACGCGCCCATCACCGCCGCAACATCTGCTTGGCCGTAGGCGACGTTCTCGGCGAGGCGACGCCAGTCGTAGCCGACTCGATCGATGCGGGTGCTCATCGTCGAGCCGTCACCGCCAGTGTGGCTCATCCGGCCCCGACGCGCCTGGTCGTCGGAGTGCCGTTGTGCGGCGAGGACGAGACGATCGTCGTAGCTCATGGGGCGAGCCCACGAGCCGAGCGCTCGGAGTTGACGCGGTCGAGCATGTCGCGAAGCATCGGAGACACCGCCGGCGCACGCGACGCGGGAGGCGCCGGCGGGTCGACTCTGACGGCCTGGGCCAGCGGGCTCACCGACGCCGCCCCACCGATCGGGTCGGGGGCAGCAGCGGCCGTCGGCGCCCCGATCGCCGCAGCAACCAGCGCGACCGCCAACGTTGCCTGCCAGGTGATCTTCATGTCGTCCAGCTTCCTGCCCACTGTTCGAACCGCCGCCACGCAGTGTAGTCACTTGACCACTCTGAATGCACGCCCGCCAAGGGGGCTCGACAGCGACGGCCAATCGTGATCCACTGACGTCGGTGCAGCGCGCCGAGCAGACGACCAACGCCGACGACCTCGAGGTGCTGCGCACGATCGAGCAGCGGGTGCTCTGGCTGGCCTCACGGATCATCGATCACGCCAACCGTCGCCCGACCGCCAGCGGCAACGACGTGAAGGTCGGCGGCCACCAGGCGTCGAGCGCGTCGATGGTGTCGATCATGACGGCGCTGTGGTTCGGACATCTGACCGGTGACGACAAGGTCGCCGTCAAGCCCCACGCGTCGCCCGTGTACCACGCCATCAAGTACCTCACCGGCGAACTCGACCGCTCGTATCTGACCACGCTGCGCCAACGCGGCGGGCTGCAGGCGTATCCGTCGCGCACGAAGGACCCCGACGTCGCCGACTTCTCCACCGGCTCGGTCGGCCTCGGCGCTGTTGCACCGTTGTTCTCGGCGCTCACCCGCCGCTATCTCGACTCGCACGTCGACACCCCGCTTGCCCGCCGCACGCTTCTTCGCACTCGTCGGCGACGCCGAACTCGACGAGGGCAACATCTGGGAAGCGATCGCCGACCCGGCCACCGCAGGGCCTCGGCAACTTCACGATGGTCGTCGACCTCAACCGCCAGAGCCTCGACCGGGTGATCCCCGACATCGCGGCGATCCGGCTGCAACGCTTCTTCGCCGACGCCGGCTGGCATGTCGCCGAAGCCAAGTACGGGCGGCGTCTCGCTGCGGCGTTCGCCGAACCCGGAGGCGACGCGCTCGAGGCCCACATCGACGCGATGCCCAACGAGGCCTACCAGCACCTGTTCTCGCTCGACGCAGCGACGGCGCCGCGAGAAGTTCCTCGTCGGCGCCGACCCGGTCGTGCGTCAGGTCGCCGATCGCCTCGACGACGATGCGCTGCACCGACTCGTCACCGATCTCGGCGGACACGACCTCGGCGTGCTGCTCGACACGTTCCGATCGTGCGACGCGGTCACCGACCGCCCGTCGGTGGTGTTCGCCTACACGATCAAGGGCCACGGGCTGCCGATCGCCGGCGACCCGATGAACCACGCCGCGCTGCTGAGCCCCGAGCAGATCGACGACCTGCGCACGCTGACCGGGCTCGACGGCGACACCGAATGGGACCGCTTCGATCCCGACTCGCCCGCCGGGCGACGCTGCGCGAGCGTCGGCGGAGCGATCAACAACGAACCGACGCCGCCACGTCCGATCGTGCCGGTGCCCGCGGCGTCACGACAGCCTGGTCACGAACGGTTCGACCTCGACCCAGGAAGCATTCGGGCGGGTGCTGGCCAGCCTGGCCGACGTCGACGGCGTCGGCGACCGTCTCGTGACCACGGCGCCCGACGTGTCGATCTCGACGAACCTCGGCGGGTTCATCAACAAGCGCGGCGTGTACTCGCACACCGAACGCGACGACCACGGCGGCGCCGATCGTCTGCTCAAGTGGGCGCCCTCGCCGAGCGGGCAGCACATCGAGCTCGGCATCAGCGAGATGAACCTGTTCATGCTGCTCGGCCAGCTCGGGCTCAGCCACGACCATCACGGCCATCATCTGCTCCCCGTCGGCGCCGTGTACGACCCGTTCGTGCTGCGTGGTCTCGACGCGTTCATCTACGGCATCTACAACGACGCCAAGTTCGTCGTCGCCGGTACGCCCGCCGGTGTCACCCTCGCACCCGAGGGCGGTGCGCACCAGTCGACGATCACCGCGTCGGTCGGCGCCGAGCTGCCGAACCTCACCTACAGCGAACCGGCCTACGCCACCGAGGTCGACTGGTTGCTGTGCGACGCGCTCGACCAGCTCTCGCGACCCCGCGGCACGAGCAGCTATCTCCGTTTGTCGACCCGCCCGATCGACCAGGCACCGTTCGCCGCTGCGCTCGGACGTCTCGGCGAGGACGAGCTGCGCCGCCAGGTCCTCGCCGGCGGCTACCGACTGCTCGAGGCCGACACCGACGGTGCTGACGGTCGGCCCGGCGTCACGATCGTGACCACCGGCGTGATGGCGCCGGAGGCGCTGGCGGCAGCGGCGGCACTCGACGGCGAAGGCGTCGCCGCCACGGTCGTGCATCTCACCAGCCCCGATCGGATCTACCGCGACTGGCGCACCCGCTTCACCAGCGCAGCCTCCGCCGCTCGCGCTCCGTCGGGCTCCGTCGAACTCGACCGGCTGATCCCGCCCGGCCGAGCGCAACCGCCCGATCGTGAGCGTGCACGACGCGGCCAGTCACAGCCTGGCGTGGCTCGGCTCGGCGGTCGGCACCCGCCAGTACACGCTCGGCGTCGACCGATTCGGCGAGTCCGGCACGATCGCCGACCTCCACGAACTCACCGGCATCGACGCCGGCGCGATCGTCAACACCGCCCTGCTCGCCATCACCGACTGACACGTCTTCTCAGCCCACCGATGAGCGAACACACCGCATCTGCGGGGTTCGCTCATCGCAGCGGCGGTTCCGACCGTCAGCGGGCGTACTGGGTGACGGTGTCGGCGGCGTCGATCAGCCAGCCGGGGAAGATGCCGACCACGATCGTGAACGCCACGGCAACGGCGATCGCCACACCCGTGGAGAACGGAATGGACACCGTCGGAGCGTCGTCGGCCGGGTCGGCGGTCCACATCGTGATCATGATCCGCAGGTACAGGAACGCAGCGACGACGGCAGCGACCATCGCGATGATCGCAATGGCGTAGCTGTCGACCTCGACCGCGGCCTGGATGACACCGAACTTGGCGATGAAGCCGGTGGTGAACGGCACACCGGCCTGTGCGAGCAGGAACACGGTGAGCGCGAGTGCCAGCATCGGACGACGGCGGGCGAGGCCCGTGAACGAGTCGAGGCTGCTGTCGCCACCGGAGCTGCGTGCCACCACGGTGACCACGGCGAACGAACCGATCACCAGCACGGAGTACAGGATCAGGTACAGCACCACCGCCGGCATGCCGGGGCCGGGGTCGGCATCGCCGGCACCGTGGGCGGCTGCCTCGACACCGACGAGGATGAAGCCGGCGTGGCTGATCGACGAATAGGCCAGCATCCGCTTGACGTTCGTCTGCACGACCGCCAGGAACGAACCGACGAGCAGCGTCACGAGCGCCAGGCCCCAGATGATCGGACGCCAGTCGTCTCGGTAGAACGGCAGGGCGATCACGAGCACCCGCAGCATCGCCACGAACGCAGCCGCCTTGCCGACCGACGCCATGAACGCGGTGACCGGCGTGGGCGCACCCTGGTACACGTCGGGCGCCCACACGTGGAACGGCACCGCAGCGACCTTGAAACCGAGACCGACGATCAGCAGAGCGATACCGGCGAGCGCCAGCGATTCGTTGCCGAACGGATCGATGCCGTTCTGCAGGGCGGCGACCATCTCGGAGATGTTGGTGGTGCCGGTGGCGCCGTACACCAGCGCGATGCCGTACAGGAAGAACGCCGAGGCGAAGCCGCCGAGCACGAAGTACTTGAGGCCGGACTCGGCGCTCTCGCTGCTTCGCCGGTTGCTGGAGGCCAGCACGTACAGCGCCAGCGACAGTGTCTCGAGGCCGAGGAACAGCACGATCAGGTCGTTGGCCGACGCCATCACGATGCCACCGATCGCCGCCACCAGGTAGAGCGCGTAGATCTCGGGGCCGTCGTTGGGGGTGTCGCGCAGGTATTCGTCGCTGATCATCGCCACGAGGATCACGCCGATGCAGATCGTGATCGTCATGAACATCGACAGCGTGTCGTACGCGATCACTCCGGCAACGAGGGTGCGGGGGCCGTCGTCGGTGATGTCGTCCCACTGGACCATCGCCAACACGCCGGCCGCGCCGGCGATCGTGGCGGTGGCGAAGGCGTAGAGCCCCTTCGGCCACTTCGGCGTCAGCGCACCGGCGAGCATCAGCACGAGCGTGCCGCCGAGCAGTGTGAGCATCGGCGAGAGGGCGAACCAGTTGACCTCGGGCCCGACGAAGGTGTCGACTTGCTGCAACATCATCCGTCTCCCTCCTCGTCGCCGTGCGGTTCCTCGTCGTCCGGTGCTTCGTCGTCCTGTGCTTCGTCGTCGGAGTGCTCACCGATCTGGATGGTGGGTTCGGGCTCGACGTAGTCGGTGTTGGCCTCGACACGGGTGATCAGGGCGTCGATGCTCGGCTCGATGCGATCGAGCACCGGCTTCGGGTACACGCCCATGAACACGATGAGGCCGAGGAACGGCAGCAGCACGAGGCCTTCCTTGACCCGGAGTTCGGGGAAGTTCTTGTTGTCCTCGTCGGGCTCGCCGTGGAACACCCGCTGGTAGGCCCAGAGCAGATACAGCGCAGCGAGGATCACGCCGACGGTGGCGACCACGGTCCACCACCGCGCGGTGAGGAACGAACCGGTGAGGATCAGGAACTCGCCGACGAAGCCGTTCAGGCCGGGCACACCGATCGACGACAGCATCACGACCATGAACCCGGCGGCGAAGATCGGCGCCACCTTCTGCAGGCCGTTGAGTTCGGCGATCGAGCGGGTGTGGCGACGCTCGTAGATCATGCCGACGAACAAGAACAGCGCGCCGGTCGACACACCGTGGTTGATCATCTGGATCACGCCGCCGGACATCGACTGCGTCGTGAAGGCGAAGGTACCGAGCACGATGAAGCCCATGTGGGCCACCGACGAGTAGGCCACGAGTCGCTTCAGATCGGTCTGCATCGTGGCGGCGATGGCGCCGTAGATGATGCCGACCACGGCGAGCGTGAGCCAGAGCGGTCGACTCCAGAACGACGCCTCGGGGAACAGGTACACGCCGAAGCGCAGCAGACCGTACGTGCCGAGCTTGAGCATCACACCGGCCAACACCACCGAGCCGGCAGTGGGTGCCTGGGTGTGGGCGTCGGGCAGCCACGTGTGCACGGGCACGAGCGGCACCTTCACCGCGAACACGATCGCGAACGCGAAGAACAACCAGCGACCGGTGGACGCCGCGAAGTCGGCGCCTTCGGCGATCTCGACGAGGTCGAAGGTGGTGTAGCCGAGATCACGCGATGCGATCGCCACCGTGGCGATCAGCCCGACGAGCATGAACGCGGAGCCGAGCATCGTGAACAGGAAGAACTTCGTGGCCGCGTAGACCCGGTTCTCGTAGCCCCACCCGGCGATGAGGAAGTACATCGGCACGAGGACGATCTCGAAGAAGATGAAGAAGACGAACAGGTCGAGGCTGAGGAAGCTGCCCATCACGCCGGCCTGCAGCAGCAGCAGCCAGGCGAGGTACGGCTTCTCGTCGTGCTTGGCGTCGATGCCGAAGATGGCGAGCGGGAACAACAGGGCCGTCAGCACCACGAGGAACAGCGAGATGCCGTCGACGCCGAGATGCCACGAGATGCCCCACGGCTCGATCCAGGTGTGCTTCGACACGAACTGGAAGCCGGCGTCGCCGGTCTCGAACGATGCCATCAGCCACACCGACATCGCCAGGGTGCCCACGGTGGACATCAGCGCAATGGCCTTGGGGATCTCGGGGCGCGACTTCGGCACGAGTGCCACCAGCAGCGCGCCGACGACCGGCACGAGGATCAGTGCGGTGAGGATCGGGAACCCGATGGTTCCAGTGTCAGCGGCCAACATCACAGGATCCCTCGAATCACGACGAACCACCCGAGCAGCAGCACCACACCGATGCCGATGATCCCCGCGTACTGGCGCACGTAGCCGGTCTGACCCTTGCGCGCCTCGGTGGCGGTCTCCTTGACCGCGACACCGACACCGTTGACGGCACCGTCGACGACCTTGGCGTCGAAGTCGGTCACCGCCTGGAACCCTTCACGACCTGGCTTGCCCATGAACCATGAGATCGCAGCGTCGTAGTACCAGCCGTTCGCGAACAGCGTGGGCTCCCACGGCTTGATCCGCTTGCGCTCGTACACCACCCAGGCGAGCGTGATACCGATCAACGCGGCAACGATGGCGACCAGCGCCAGGAGTTCCTTGTTCTGGTAGGCCCAGCCGTCCTTGATCGACGCCTCGCCGAACTCGACGACGGGATGCAGCCACTCCTCGAGCCGGAGCTGCGTGCCGCTCGGGATGCCCCTGAAACCCGGCAGGTTGATGATGCCGCCGAGTGCAGCAATGCCTGCGAGGACGACCAGGGGGATCCACATGATCGGTGGTGACTCGTGCGGCTTGAACTCGCCGTGGGCGTCGTGGGTCTCGATCGGCTCTTCGCCTTCGGCCGGCTCGGGCGCTTCGGCCTCGTTGGCGGCGCTGGTCCACTTCGCTTCGCCGAAGAACACCATGATCACCTGACGAGTCATGTAGAACGCCGTGAGCACAGCGGTGATGAGGCCGATGGCGTACAGCGGAACGCTGTCGGCGAGCGTGAACAGCAGGATCTCGTCCTTCGACCAGAACCCGGAGAACGGCGGCACACCGGCAATGGCCAGCCAGCCGACGATGAACGTGGCGGCGGTGATCGGCATGAACTTGCGCAGGGCGCCCATCATGCGCATGTCCTGCTCGCCGTTCATGCCGTGGATGACCGAGCCGGCGCCCAGGAACAGCAACGCCTTGAATGCGGCATGGGTGACCATGTGGAAGATCGCCGCCACATAGGCACCACTGCCGACGGCCAGCATCATGTAGCCGATCTGCGAGACCGTCGAGTAGGCGAGCACCTTCTTGATGTCGTTCTGGGCCAAGGCGATCGTCGCTGCGAACAGGGCGGTGATCGCACCGACCCAGGCAATGGTGGTCGGGACCCAGTCGTACGACGCAGCGATCACCGGGTTGATCCGCGTCAGCAGGAACACACCGCCGGTGACCATCGTGGCGGCGTGGATCAGCGCGGACACGGGGGTCGGGCCCTCCATGGCGTCGGGCAGCCAGATGTAGAGCGGCAGCTGTGCGCTCTTGCCGGCCGCACCGAGCAGGAGCAGCATGGCGATCGCCGATGCGGTGGTCGCTGCGAGTTCGCCGGTCTCGGCGCTCTCGTTGATCACGCTGTACGAGATCGACCCGACGGCCGAGAACGCCAGGAACATCGCCAGCATGACGCCCCAGTCACCGACGCGGTTGGTGACGAAGGCCTTCTTGCCGGCGGTGGCCGCCGACTCGCGGGTGTGCCAGAACGCGATCAGCAGGTACGAACAGGTGCCGACGCCCTCCCAGCCGAGGAAGGTCACCAGCAGGTTCTCGCCGAGCACCAGGATCGTCATCGAGAAGACGAACAGGTTGAGGTAGAGGAAGAACTTGGAGAACTTCGGATCGCCGTGCATGTAGCCGACGGCGAACATGTGGATCAGCCCGGCGATGAACGTGACGAACAGACACATCGCGATCGACAACGGATCGGCGAGGAACGCCATGTCGATCTGCAGGGTTCCGACCGGCACCCACGAGAACAGCGTGACGACGGTGTTGCGGTCCTCCTCGGGCCGGCCGACCAGGTCGAGGTAGATCGCCGCCGAGACGATGAACGACGCGAACACCATCGCCGTTGCGAGGTATCCGGCCTTGGGGTCGCCGAGACGACGCCCGAACAGCAGGATCAGGAAGAATCCGGCCAGTGGGAAGGCAGGGATCAACCACACGAGGTCAGCCATGGCGTCAGCCCTTCAGTTCCGCGAGGTCGTCGGCGGTGGCGCCGGGGCGGCGGCGCAGGATCGAAACGAGGATGCCGAGGCCGACCACGACTTCGGCGGCGGCCACCACCATCACGAAGAACACGGCGGTCTGGCCGTTGATGTCACCGAGCTGTGTGGCAAGTGCGACGAAGGTGAGGTTGGCGGCGTTGAGCATCAGCTCGATGCACATGAACATGATCAGCGGGTTGCGCCGCACCAGCAGGCCGAACGCGCCGATGGCGAACAACATCGCCGCCAACAGCAAGTAGTACGAGGTCGAGATCACCGCGATCATGCGTCGCTGCTCTCGGTCTCGGTGTTGGCCTCGCCAGCGGTGGGGCGCGGCCACTTGCGGGTGAGCAGCACAGTGCCGGCGACAGCCACGATCAACAGCACCGAGGTGAGCTGAAATGCGAACACGTGGTCGCCGTACAGGTTCCGGGCGAGCTGTTGGATGTTGGCGTCGTTGTTGGCGGTCTCGGTGGCCACGTCGATGCCGGACCCCGGGTTGATCGTGAGGTTGTCCTCTGCACGAACGATGGCAGCTCCGAGCAGACCGACGAGGCCCAGGCCCATGATCGCGGCGAGCGGCCGCTGGATCGGGATCGGTTCGATCGACAGGTCGATCGACTCGTCGACGCCGAGCAGCATGATCACGAACAAGAAGAGCACGACAATTGCGCCGGCGTACACGATCACCTGCACCGCTGCGAGGAAGTGAGCTTCCATGGCCACGAACTGCACCGCCACCCCGAACAGGGTGAGCACCAGGCCGAGCGCAGCATGCACCGGGTTCTTCAGGATGATCACGCCGATCGCCCCGCCGAGAATCATCACCGCCGCTGAGAAGAAGACGACGTATTCGAGGAATGTGGCGTCGCTCACCGCTCGATCCTCCGGACGGTCTTGTCGCGGGCGGACGCGTCACGCACGTCCTGGGTCGGCTCGGGCTCGCGTACGCCGTAACCGAGCTCGCCGCTCCAACCGACCTGCCCCTCGAAGGTGGCGTCACCCGACGGTGAGGTGGCGCGCATCCAACCGCTGGTGAGCAGGTCGTCGCCCTCGCGCCAGTCCTCCCACGGCATCTTCTTCGGCTTGCCGTCGTCGTCGACGAGGAGTTCGTTCTTGGTGTAGATCGCGTCCTGGCGGTTCGTGAACGAGAACTCGAACAGCTTCGACTCGGTGATCGCTTCGGTCGGGCACGCCTCGACGCACAGGTCGCAGTGGATGCAACGCAGATAGTTGATCTCGTAGATCCAACCGAACCGTTCGCCGGGCGACGTCGGGTCCACCGGGTCGTTGTCGGCGCCGCGCACGTGGATGCAGTCGGCCGGGCACACGCCCGCGCACAGCTCACAACCGATGCACTTCTCCATGCCGTCCTCGTACCGGTTGAGCACGTGGCGGCCGTGGAGGCGTTCGGGTCGAGCAAGCTTCTCGTCGTGCTCGACGTCGCGAGCGTCGTCGTGCTTCTTCTTCGCCCGGCGACCACCGGAGTACTCGGTGGTGACTCGTTTGCCGCCGAAGAGGCGGTGCTGGCGGATCGTGACGCCGAAGCCCTCGAGGTAGCCCATCAGACGTTCACTCCCTTGCGTGTGTTCTCGGCATCGTTCGCGGCAACCCGGTTCCGGGCGCTGACCTTCAGTGCCGCAGTGAACAGTGCCACAGCCACGGCGGCCACCCCGAACGAGATCAACACGACTCGGACGCTGTCGCCGAACTCGCCGTCGGGCGAGAACTCGCGCAGCGCAGCGAGCAGCAGGAACCACCCGAGTGCAATCGGGATCAGGATCTTCCAGCCGAAGTCCATCAGCTGGTCGTAGCGAAGTCGTGGCAGCGTGGCCCGCAGCCAGACGTACAGGTACAAGAACCCCATCAGCTTCACGAAGAACCAGAGCGTTCCTTCGATCGCACCAGGGATCAGCGGGATGTCGAACAGCCCCTGCGGTCCACCGAAGAACAGCGTGACCATCACGGCGCTCATCGTGACCACGCCCATGAACTCGGCAAGGAAGAACAGTGCGAAGCGAATACCGGAGTACTCGGTGTTGAAGCCGCCGACGAGCTCCTGTTCGGCTTCGACGAGGTCGAAGGGAGGCCGGTTGAGTTCAGCGGTCGTTGCGATCAGGAAGATCACGAACGGCACGAGGCCGGTCGAGATGACGTTCCAGTCGACGAAGCTGTCCTGGCGGGCGACGATGCCCGCTGTCGACAGGGTTCCCGACGACAGCAGCACCGCGGCGAGGCTGAGACCGAGCGCTGCTTCGTAGGAGATCATCTGCGCCGAGGCGCGCACCGAGCCGAGCAGCGGGTACTTCGAACCACTGGACCATCCGGCGAGCATGATGCCGTAGACGGCGATGCCCGACAGGGCGAGCACGATCAAGATGCCCATCGGTGGATCGGCGAGCTGCGCGCGAGTGGTCTCGCCGAAGATCTCGATGGTGCCGTCGCGACCATCGGAGTAGTCGCCGCCGAGCGGTATGACCGACCAGATCAGAAAGCCGGGCACGAACGACAGGAACGGTGCCAGACGGAACACGATGCGGTCGGCGCGGGTCGGCAGGAGGTCTTCTTTGAAGAACGCCTTGATGCCATCGGCCAGACTCTGCAGGATCCCCCACGGACCGGCCTTGTTCGGCCCGACGCGGTTGTGCATGCCCGACACGACCTTGCGTTCGTACCAGATCATCAGCATCGTCGACACGAGGCCGAGCACGAAGATGATCGCCACCTTCCCGATGACGATCAGCAGCGGCGTCCACAGCAGTCCGCCTTCGAGCAACGGGTCGAGCGCGAACATCAGACGCGCTCGATCCGGATGTCGGTGGTCGCGGCTGCGCCATCGACGATGTCTTCGATCGTGCCGCCACCCTGATTGAACGGCGACCAGGCAACACCGCGGGGCACGCGAGCATTCGCCGTGATCGGCAGCACGCTGGCCGCCTTGGCGCTGACGACCTTGACGTCATCGCCTTCGGCGACGCCGAGGCTGTCGAGATCGAGCGGATGCACGTGCAGCGCCGAGCCGGGCGCGAGATTGACCAGCGACCGTGACATCTGGGTTCCGACTGCTCGGTCGTACAACTTGCGACTCACCACCAACCGATAGTCATAGCTGTTCCGGCCCGGTGCGGAGAAAGACACGGGCGGCAGCGTCGAGGAATCAGCGGTGGTGAGTACCCCGTCGACGGCGTCGCCGAGTGCCTCGGCGCTGACCGACGCAAACGCTGGGACGGTCGATGCGATCAGTTCGGTGACGTCCTCGACGGTCGAGACGCCGCGCAGCGGATGCTCGGCACCGAACGACCGATCGCCGATCATCAGGCCGAGCTCGACGGCGATCATCCAGTCGGGCCGGCTGGTTCCGGTGGCGGTGACCTGCTGGCCGAGCGTGGTGACGCGACCTTCGAGGTTGGTGGTGGTGCCGGCCTTCTCGCCGTAGGCCGATGCGGCGAGCACCACGTCGGCGTGCTGCGTGGACTCGCACGGGAACGTGTCGATCGCCAGCACGCGACGGGCGCCGGCGATCGCACGACGTGCGAGGTCGGCGTCGGGACAGTCGTTGATCGGATCGGCACCCAGCAGCACGA
The DNA here is from genome assembly GCA_963716095.1 of Ilumatobacteraceae bacterium. Classification (GTDB taxonomy): domain Bacteria; phylum Actinomycetota; class Acidimicrobiia; order Acidimicrobiales; family Ilumatobacteraceae; genus Sva-07. Next base: position 44,734 of record CAVQSV010000023.1, read on the forward strand.
GGAGTTCGAGCTTGCCGTCGGCCGCGGCGCGCAGCGTGGCGAGGCCATCGTGGTCGGCGTCGGCTGGCGCCATCCCGAGTGTCAGTGCACCGACGACGTTGCCGCGGCGCAGCGCTGGGAGCACTGTGGCATCCGGGCAGCCGTCGAGCAACGTCTGCAACGCCGCCACGGTTGCGTCGGCGGACTCGGCCAGGTTCGGCCGACCGGCGACGATCACGACGTCGCCGCTGGCGAGCTGTTCGGCGATCGCTGGATCTTCGAGTGCCTGGGCGGTGGCGTCCTGCTGGGCGCCTGGCTCGTAGCGCAGCGACTTCCATGCGTAGGGCGACATGCCGGTGTCGACGGTGGAGAACTCGACGATGCGGGTGCGCTGCTTCTCGGCCGCGTCGCGAAGACGCAGGTACAGCACGGGCAGCTCTTCTTTGAGGTCCGGCCCGAGCAGGATCACGGTCGCTGCGTTTGCGGCGTCGTCGATCGTGGCGCGATCGAGGCCGAGGATCTCGGCGGGCAGGCCGTCGCCGAGCTGGGCGTCGCGACGGGTGATGCCGATCGAGTCGGCAAGCTGCGCCCAGGCGAACACGTCTTCGTTCGATCCGCGAGCACCGCCGAGCAGCCCGATGCTGTCTGCGCCGCCGGCAGCCAACGAGTCGGTGATCAACGACGCAGCGGCGCGCAGCGCAGCGCTCCAGCCCGTCGACGCCAACCCGGTGTCGGTCTTGACGAGTGGGCCGGTGAGGCGATGGTCGGAGTTGACGGCCTCGAAGTTGAACCGGCCGCGATCGCAGAGCCAGCCCCAGTTGACCGGGTCGGAGTCGACACCCTGATAGCGCAGGAGTTCGTCGCGGCTCGACTGGATGACCGTGCGGCACCCGACCGAGCAGGTGGTGCACGTGGACTCGCGCTGGGCGAGATCCCAGGGACGCGCCTTGAATCGGTACGGCTTCGCGGTGAGCGCGCCGACCGGACAGATCTGCACGGTGTTGCCCGAGAAGTACGACACGAATGGTTCGTCGGGGAACGTCATCACCTGGGTGTCGTTGCCCCGGCTGATGAAGTGGATCAACTTGTCGCCGGCGACCTCGTCGGCAAAGCGGGTGCAGCGATCACAGAGGATGCAGCGTTCGCGATCGAGGTAGACGAGATCGCTGATCGGGATCGGCTTCTCGTAGTGACGCTTCTCTTCGACGTAGCGCGACTCGCCGGGGCCGTGGCTGAAGGCCTGGTCCTGCAGCGGGCACTCGCCACCCTTGTCGCACACGGGGCAGTCGAGCGGATGGTTGGCGAGCAGCAGCTCGAGCATGCCCTCCTGGGCGCGCTTCACTGGTTCGGTGTCGGTGCGGACCACCTGGCCGTCGGCGACCGGGGTCATGCACGACACGACCATCATCGGCCCACGGGGGCCTTCGACCTCGACCATGCACTGGCGGCACATACCGACCGGTGACATGCGTGGGTGGTAGCAGAAGTGTGGGACGTACTGGTCGGCGCCCAAGGCTGCGGCGATCACCATGTCGCCCTTGCGGGCGGGCACGTCGCGCCCGTTGATGGACAGCGTCACTGCGTTGGGATCGGGCTCGGGTTCGGGGGCTGCGTCCTCGCGCGCCTCTTCGGCGGCTGCGTCCTCGTGCGCCGTTTCGGCGTCGGCGATCACTTCATCGGTCAGCACATCGGCATCGGGTGTCGGTGTGTCGATGTTGTCGTCGCTCACTGGCCGACTCCTGCGCTGACGGGAATGTGGCGACGCTCGGCCCGCTTGGTCACCAAGACCTCGAACTCTTCGGGAAACAGGGTGAGCGCCGAGTGGATCGGCACGTACGCGGACGGGCCGACGAAGCAGATCGTGGTCATCTTGTAGGGGAACGGCACCGCATCGAGGCCGAGTCGTTCGCTGGAAGCGTGCGGCATGTCGCCGGGGCAGATCGACTCGCCGACCTGGCGGATCGTGTCGAGATCGGCATCGGTGCCATTGCCGTCGACGATGCGCTGCACCAGTCGATACAACCAGGTGCCACCCTCACGACACGGCACGCACTTGCCGCACGACTCGTGGGCGTAGAACCGCACCAGTGTGAGCGCGGCGGCGGGGATGTCGGTGGTGGAGTCCATCACCATCACGGCGCCGGAACCGAGCATCGAGCCGGCAGCACCGGCTTGGGGTCCCTCGAAGGGGATGTCGAGCTGCTCGGCGGTGAACCACGGTGCGGAGCCGCCTCCGGGCACGAACGCCTTCAGGTCGTTGCCGTCACGGATGCCCTGTGCGAAGTCGTCGCCGTAGAGCAGGTCGCGGAACGTGGTCGAGCCGTTGACGATCTCGTAGACGCCTGGACGCTTCACGTGGCCCGACACCGCGATCATGCGCGTTCCCGGCGAGGTGGCCGTGCCGATCGCGGTGTAGGCAGCCGAGCCTTCCTTCGCGATGAACGGCAGGTTCGCCAAGGTCTCGACGTTGTTGACGATCGTCGGCTGACCGTACAGGCCGACCGCTGCGGGGAAGTAGGGCGGCTTGAGTCGCGGCATGCCGCGCTCGCCTTCGAGCGACTCGATCAGCGCCGTTTCCTCGCCGACCACATACGCGCCGGCGCCGGTGTGCAGCACGATGTCGATGCTGAAGTCGGTGCCGAGGATGTTGGTGCCGATGTACCCAGCGGCGTACGCGTCGTCGAGTGCTTGTGCGATGCGCTCGTGAGCGAGCGGCATCTCGCCACGGACGTAGAGGAAGCACTGCGACAACCCGGCGGCGTACGAGGCGATCAGGCAGCCTTCGATCAGCTGGTGCGGGTCGCACTCCATGAGGAGGCGGTCCTTGTAGGTGCCGGGCTCGGACTCGTCGCCGTTGACGACGAGGTAGCGCGGCCAGACGCCCTGCGGCGTGAAGCCCCACTTGGTACCGGCCGGGAAGCCGGCGCCACCACGGCCGAGCAGCGTGGAGTTCTTGACCTCGTCGGCCATCTCGGCGGGGGTCTTGGCCAGCGCTGCGCGCAGCCCTTCGTAGCCGCCGGTGGCCTCGAAGCGCTCGAGCGTGTGCGCGTCCTCGTACTGGAACCGCGAGGTGACCACGGCAGGTCGGTCGCTCGGGTAGTAGCCGGGCGCCCACGGGTAGGGGCTGACGACGCGATCGGTCGATTCACCGGTGCCGCCGTTCGGGTTGACGGTGCTCATGCGGGACTGACCTCGATCCATGCTGGGCCGTCGGTGACGTCGTCGGGGTGACGGGCGCCCACCGCACGATCTGCCGGAATCTGCTGGCGGTTGCGACCGAGGGTGCCGTGCGGTGGCACCTCGGCGTCGAGCTTGCCCGAGCGCAGGTCGGCGACCAGTTCGTCGAACGCCTCCGGTGTCACCCGGTAGCGGTGGCGGTAGTTCACCTGCAGTGTCGGCGCCTCGGTGCATGCCGCCTGGCACTCGGCGTGCTGCAGCGTGATCAGCCCGTCGCTGGTGGTGGAACCGGCACGGACACCGAGCGTGTGCTCGGCATGGTGCATCAGGTCGTCTCCGCCCATCAGTGCACACGACATCGTGGCGCACACGTTGATCAGGTACTTGCCGGTCGGCTCGAAGCGGAACATCTCGTAGAACGACGCGGTGCCGTAGACCTCGGCGGGCGTGACATCGATGAGTTCGGCGACGTGGCGCATCGCTTCCTCGGTGACGTAGCCGTTCTGCTGCTGGCTCAGATGCACGAGCGGGATCAGCGCCGACTTCTTCTTCGGATAGCGAGTGATGATCTCCTTGGCAACCACCACGTTGTGGTCTGACAAACGACTCACAGCAATCTCACCTGTCTACGCCTCCGAGCACGGGGTCGACGCTACTGATCACAGCGACCGCATCGGCAACCAATCCACCACGCATCATGTGCGGCAGGCACTGGATGTTGACGAAGCTCGGTTCGCGCATGTGCATCCGGTACGGATTCGCCGACCCGTCGCTGACGATGTAGCAACCGATCTCGCCGCGCGGGCCCTCGAGGCCGACATACGCCTCGCCCTCGGGCACCTTGAAGCCCTCGGTGAAGATCTTGAAGTGGTGGATCAACGCCTCCATCGACTCGTCGATGCGCGCACGCGGCGGTGGCGTGACCTTCTTGTCCTGGATGCGGTAGTCGCCCTCGGGCATGTGTTCGAGGATCTGGCGCACGATCTTCATCGACTCGCGGATCTCGGCCAGGCGGATTGCGTACCGGTCGAACGCGTCGCCGTACGACCCGACGATCACGTCGAAGTCCATCTGGTCGTAGTGCAGGTAGGGCTGGTCGCGCCGGAGGTCCCACTCGACACCCGTCGAACGCAGGATCGGACCGGTGGCGCCCAGCGCGAGCGCCTCGTCGGGGGTGATCACGCCGACACCCTGGAGCCGCTCACGCCAGATCGGCTGGCCGGTCATCAGCGTGTCGTACTCGTCGAGGCGATCGGGCAGCATGTCGAGGATCTCGAGCACGCCGTCGCGCCATCCGGCGGGCAGGTCGGCAGCGACGCCGCCGGGGCGGATGTAGTTGTGGTTCATCCGCAGGCCGGTGACCTCCTGGAAGAAACGCAGCACCTCTTCGCGCTCGCGCCAGCCGTAGATCATCATCGACACCGCGCCGAGGTCCATGCCGTTGGTGGCCATGAACAGCAGGTGGCTGGCCATGCGGCTCATCTCGGCCATCAGCATCCGGATCCACACCGCCCGCTCGGGGATGTCGCCATCGATCCCGAGCAGCTTCTCGGTCGACATGGCAAACGCGAGCTCGTTCGCGATCGGACTGAGATAGTCCATCCGAGTGACGTTGGTGCCGCCCTGGGTGTAGGTGAGGCTCTCACCCGTCTTCTCCATGCCGGTGTGCAGGTAGCCGATGATCGGCTTGCAGCGCAGCACGGTTTCGCCCTGGAGTTCCAACATCAGTCGGAGCACGCCGTGCGTCGACGGGTGCTGGGGCCCCATGTTGATGATCATCGTCTGATCTTCATCGGGGTCGTCGGGCAGGTCGCCGAGCTTGGCCGCGTCGGCCTCGGACATGCGCAGCACGGCACCGACCTCGCGCAGCAGCTCCTTGGCGGTGAGTTCGCTGCGCGGGCGGAGCTGTTGCTCGCCTTCGTCGGTACCGGCGATCGACCGCTGGTAGTAGTCGGTCGTCTCGTCGACGGCGGCATCGCCGGCCGCGTCGTCTGACACCTCGGGAGTGATCGGAGCGTCGGGGATCGTGGTCTCGGACATCAGGCGTTCGCCCCCTTGAACTGCACCGGGATACGGCCGATCTCGTAGTCCTTGCGGAGCGGGTGGCCCACCCAGTCTTCCGGCATCAGGATGCGGGTGAGGTCGGGGTGGTCGCTGAACTCGACACCGAACATGTCGAACACCTCGCGCTCCATGGCCTCGGTGCCCGGGTACACGTCGAACAGCGTGGGAAGCGTGGCGTCGGCTTCGGGCACCTGCACACGCAGGCGAAGCCGGCGACGGTTGCGCAGGTCGAGCAGGTTGACGACCACCTCGAATCGCTCGGCTGCTTCGGCGTCGTCGGGAAGGTGGCGGCCCGGCAGTTCGAGGTAGTCGACCGCGGTGAGGTCGATGCACATCGCGTAGCCCTCGTCGACGAGCGACTTGACCGTGGCCAGATACTCGTCGCGCGCGACGTGGCGGACGTCGTCGCCGACCTCCTGGCCGTGTTCGTCGGTGCCGCTCACTTCTTCGCTCCGAGCAGCACCGGAGTGGCCGACATGCCGGGCTCGATGTACTCGACGTGCACGTTGGCACCCGCTCCGGTCTCTTCGCGACGCTTGAGGATCTGGTTGGTCTCGATCAACCCGTGCAGTGTTTCGATCGCGTGGATGAGCGTTTCGGGGGTCGGCGGGCAGCCCGGTGCGTACACATCGATGGGCACCACCTGATCGACGCCCTGCACGATGGCGTAGTTGTTGAACATTCCACCCGACGACGCGCACACACCCATCGAGATGACCCACTTGGGTTCCATCATCTGGTCGTAGACCTGACGAAGCACCGGGGCCATCTTCTGGCTCACACGTCCGGCGACGATCATGATGTCGGCCTGACGTGGCGAAGCTCGGAACACCTCCATGCCGAAACGCGAGATGTCGTAGTGCGCGCCACCGGTCGCCATCATCTCGATCGCGCAACATGCCAACCCGAACGAGGCCGGCCACGACGAGCGCGAGCGCGACCAGTTGACCAGATCTTCGAGTTTGCCGGTGATGACGTTGTGCGACAGCCCGCCGAGTCCGTCGTCGAGCACATCGTTGACGATGCCCATGGTGCTGACTCCTTTGGTCTGACTACGACGCCTGCCGAGCGGCCACTTCGTCACCGAGCGGCAAGCGACCGTCGGTGCCGACGCGACGCACTGTCGAGTTCGCCGTGCGTTCGGGTGACACCATCGCAGCGCTGGCAGTCAGGCTGCGATAGCGGTGGATCGGGCCCCAGTCGAGCCCGCCCCGGGCCACTTCGTAGACGAAGGTGGCGAAGAACACGACCGAGAACGCGAAGATCGCCCAGAACCCGTAGGCACCCAGCGTCGAATGCGACACCGCGTAGGGGTAGATGAAGATGATCTCGATGTCGAACATGATGAACAGCATCGCGACGATGTAGAAGCTGACCGGAAACCGTTCGGGCGGCTCACGACTCGGCACGATGCCGCACTCGTACGGCGCTTCCTTTGCGATCGACGGCCGGCGGGGTGCCAGCAGGCGAGATGCGGCGAAGCTGAGAACGCCGAAGACGACCGCCAACAGCAACAGGATGACGACGGGGAGATATTGCCCCATTCAGGACCTCATCTCAGACGCCGGCTCCGACCTTCTCCTGCTCGGCGTCAGCGGTGGCGTCGGCGGGTGGGCCCTCGATGTTGACGGCTGGCAACGGCTGCTCGAGGTTCTCCTTGAGCACGCGGTCACGACGGTTCAGCAGATAGCACAGCGAGAAGAAGATGAGCCCCGCACCGAGTGCGAGCACCGCAGGCGGCTGACGGCGTGCACCGAGGTCGCGGATCATGTACACGTACTCACGCTGGCGTTCTTCGTCGATCTCGGGTCGCGCGGGCGCTCGACCGGGCTCTTCGCGCACGGGCACGAGGGCCGCAGCTTCGGCCACCACGTAGTGCGGCGTGTGCCAGAAGGCCAGGAAGTCGAGCGAGTCGTTGATCTTCGGGTAACGCTCGCCGCCGGTGTCGAACACCTCGACGATCTCGAACTGACCCGCGGCGAAGGCGCCTTCCTCGACGAGGAACTCGGTCGCGGCCGCTTGGGCCTGGCCGAACGCCGGCGAGGCGGTGTCGAGCACGACCCAGTCCTGTTCCAGGAACGTGTCGCGCACGATCTCGGCCGACTCGGCCGCTGTTGCGTCGTCTGGCACGTCGGCATTCGGATCGAGCACGCCCGCTGCGCCGAGCGCGTTGACGTCCTGCAGCACACCGGCACCGGGGACCGCTTGCCAGGTGGGGTCGGGACCACGCAGGCCGATGCCGTAGATCATCCACACGATGCCCATCAGCATCAACCAGCCGGCCAGAGCGGTTGCGGCGACCAGGAACGCCAACCGTGTGCCCATGTTCGTCGCCATGATCCCGTAGACGCTGCCGCACAGGATGACGAAACCGATGATGACGGTGAGGAGACCTCGGAGCTCAGGCTCCCAGCCGATTGCCAACAAGGTCATGGTCACAAACTCCGTACGTATTCGACGATCTCACGGATCTGCTCGTCGGTGAGCAGAGAACCGAACCCGGGCATCCGACCGCTTCCCTGGCCGTTGAGACCATAGAGCCTGCCGTTCTCGGAACCACTCTTCAAGAAGCCCACCAACTGCTCGTCGTCGGCGAAGTGCGAGTTGACCGAGCCACCGGTGAGGTTCCAACCGAACGCACCTTGGCCCGACACACCGGGTTGACCGTAGCTCCACCCGAGGGTGTGACAGCGTGCACAGCTGTACGCGCCGGCGCCGAGTTCGAGGTTGAACAGCGCCTCGCCGATGCTCTCGGCGTCGCCGTCGGCGACGGAGCGTTCGGCCGCCTCTTGGATTTCGGTCTGCAGTTCCGCAGGCAGATTCCCCGAGTCGCAGATCCGAGCGTCGTCCTCACCCTCGCCGCAGTTCTCGCGAGGGATCTGGATGCTCTTCATGTAGGCGATCAGGTTGTCGATCTGCTGGGTGTTCATCGGGCCACCGCCGACGAGACCCCATGGCGACATCGGCGAGAACGGGCGCCCGTAGTTGAGGATGAATCGAACTTCGCTCTCGTCGAACTTGTAGAAGACCGTGTTGACCGCGGGTGCCTTCCAGTTGACCGCCTGGACCTCTTGGGTGACCGGGTCGGTGACGGTGAACGGCGCTTCGCCGCCCACACCGGCCATACCGCCGTGGCAACCGGCACAGTTGAACCCGCCTTCGCCAGTGGTGGCGAAGAGCTGCGAGCCCCAGCTCGCGAACCGGTTGTCCCAGCCCTCTTGCGCACCTGCCTGACGACCGGGCTCGAACACCCAGTACAGCGGCAGCACGACGACGATGATCGCCAGCATGATCACGCCCAGCAACTGGACCCGTTCGAGGCGCGGACCCTCGAGGGTCTCGTCGTCGTAGTACTCCTTGCGATTCGCAGCCAGTTCGACCTCGGAACCGACCTCGCGCCGGCCGGCGACGACGTTGAAGATGCCATAGATGATCCAACCGCCGGCGATGATCGCCAGGCCGATGACTCCAATGGTCGTCGTGGTCAGCGCGAACACCGGTGTCATCAGTGCTCCCCACCGCTCGTGCAGTGCGGGCCCTCGGCCTCCTGGCCAGTGGTGTTCGTGCCGATCGCCGCACCCGGGATCGTGGTGCCGGTGTCGATGGTGACGTCACCGTTGGCGGCGATCGTCGTCGGGTGATGATCCATGCCGCGAGGCGCCGGGCCGGCCTTCTTCTCGCCGACTCGGTTGTACTGCGAACCGTGACACTGGCATTCGAACCACTGACTGGTGGCGCACTCGGGGACGCGACAGCCGAGGTGCGGGCATTTCTGGCTCAAGACGACGATGCCCGCTTCCATGGTCGACAGCACCGAAGCGGGGTAGACCGTGCGGGCCAACGGGAGGGACTCTGCCGGGTAGTCGGTGATCCACGAACGGGCCTCGGCGGCGTAGAAGAACCCGCCACCCTGCTGGATGCCGTCCTCGATGTTGCCGAGCTTGCCCACGGTGATGCTGCCGCCGAACCCACCCGTGCCGCTCGGCCACAGGAAGGCGACGAATGCAGCTGCGGCGAAGCCGGCGAGGCTGACGCTCATCAACGACACCGTGGCCCGGTTGAAGAACTGCCGGCGCGTGACGCCGATGACCTCGGGGTCCGGTGGGGTCCACGTGACGACCTGCGTCTCGGCGCGCACCGCAACGTCGGTGGTGGGCTTGCGAGACGCCAGCCCGGCTGCCTCGACGTCGGCCGCCGAGGTCTGCGTCGATGCCGGCTCGGCACCCTTGCGCGCTGCTTTGTCCCGGTGCACGGTTTCGCCCGAGAGCGCACCTGCGCCCCGGACGTCGCTGCGACGAGCGAGCGTGAAGAAGGAGATTGCGCCGAGAACGACGACGACTCCGATGGCGATGGCGATGATTGCTGCAGTACTCATGACTGGGGGGTCTCCTTTCGCAATCTCACAGTTCGAAGAACAGGCCTTCGACCCACGGTAGGACGAAGTTGAAGCCGGGACCTCGGAAGAACGAACCGATCAAGACGAGGACTGCCCAGAACATGAGATGCACGGTCATCAGACCGGTCATGAACTTGCGATCTTCGGGCTTGTTCGACGGATTGCGGTCCAGGAATGGTGCCAGGACCAGAGCGATCAAGCCCACACCAGGCAGGGTGACACCCGCCACCATCGGGTGGAAGTAGGTCAACAGCTCCTGCAGGCCGAGGAAGTACCACGGTGCCTTGGACGGGTTCGGGGTCTGGTTGGTGTTGGCGAGCTGCAGCAGCGGCGCATGCACGAACACCGAGAAGACGAAGGTGAACACGGTCATCGCCAACGCAGCGACGAACTCGGCGGCAAGCAGGTGCGGCCACGTGTGGACCTTGTCGACCGGAGTGGCCTTGACGTCCTGGATCGAACCGGACTTGACGACGGTGAGCAACCGCTGCGTGTGACCGCCCGGGCCGGCACCCACCGGAACGCCACCGCCGGCTGCGGGGGCTGCGACGACTGCGCCGACCTTGTCGGCAACGGCGACGGCGCCGCCGGCTGCGGGCGCTTCGTCGGCGCCACCGCCCGCCTTCGCTGCTTTGGCAGCCTTGCTGCGCTGCAGGAGGGCTTCGGGAATGCGCGAGTCCGCTGGAGCCGCCGCTGCGGGCTCTGGAGTCGCCGACTCGGCAGGCGCTGACTTCTCGCGAGCTGCCTGCGCTCGTTTGAGGAGATGCTCTGGGATCTCGGTCATGGGGTCACCTCAAGTTCAGAGTCAACAGGGCAAATCACAACGGACCCGAAATTCCGCCGTCCTTGCGGACACGCCAGAAGTGGATCGCCATGAAGATCACGATGACGAACGGCAGGAACAACACATGCAACACATACCATCGAAGGAGGGTTTCTGAGCCGATTTCGGCACCGCCCAACAAGACGAATCGGACCTCCGAGCCGAAGACCGGTGTGTAGCCCATCATGTTGGTTCCCACGGCCACCGCCCACAGTGCCAACTGATCCCATGGCAACAGGTAGCCGGTGAACGACAGCAGCAGCGTCAGGGTGAGCAGGATCACGCCGATCACCCAGTTGAACTCACGCGGCGGCTTGTACGCACCGTGGTAGAACACGCGAGCCATGTGCAAGAACACGGCGAGCACCATCAGGTGCGCACCCCATCGGTGCATGTTCCTCACCAACAACCCGAACGTCACCGACGTCTGCAGGTTCTGGATGTCGTTCCAGGCTGCGGTGGTCTCGGGCCGGTAGAAGAACATCAAGAAGATGCCGGTGACCGTGAGCAGGATGAACAGAAAGAAGCTCAGACCGCCGAGGCACAGCGTGTAGCTCACCTTGACCGCGTGACGCTTCACCTTGACCGGGTGCAGGTGGTACAGCACCGAGTTCATGATGACGTAGCTGCGGTTGCGCGGGCTGTCGGTGTAGCCCTTGCGGAAGATCGAACCGGGCCGGAAGATCGAGCTCCAGGCCTGGCTGCCCTGGACGTCGCTCACCGCGGTGTTCACGCGGTCCTTGACGGTGGGGCGGGGTTTGTCGTCGATGTTTGTCGCCATGGTTCTCGTTCTCTCAGAGCCTCATGCCATAGCCGTAGCCATGGTTGTTGGTGCGGACGTGGGAATTGCCGGCGGCTGTGGCGGTGCCTGCCTTGCCGAGAATGATGACCCCGGTGGGGCAACGGTCGACGCACAACGCACAGCGGGTGCAGATGTCGTCGTCGATCGTGAACATGAAGGCATCGGACGGATCGGTGCCCGGCTGCTCGGTGCCGTCGGCTTCGACGACCGCTGAGGTCGCCACCATGTGGATGCACTTCCACGGGCAGATGTCGACGCAGCCCTCGCAGGCGATGCACTCGCTCTGGTCGATGTGGATGAACTGCTTCGGCTTGACGGCCTTCGACAGGTAGTCCGCGTCGACTTCCACCAACGTGTACTCGTCGGTGTAGGGCATCATCGGGGGATTGGCGTCGGTCTTCGCCATGGGTCAGGCCTTCTTCACCAGGGGTCGGCCATAGGTGGAGGTGGGCAGTTCCTTCGGCTTGACGTCGCCGCGCTTCTGCCACCACACCGCAAGATAGATGTACAGGGCGAACAGCACGGCGTGGATCAGGACGACCACGATGTCACGAACTGCTTCGTACTGCAGCGTGATGGGGTTCCATCCGCCGGCCGACTCGGGCTTCAAGATGTCGAAGGGGCCGAAGATGATCTTGTCCTTCGACCAGCCGAGGTCTTTGTCGGCGTGGTCGATGAACTGGTGCGGCAGGATGCCGAACGCGAGGAACATCACGCCGAAGATGTAGGTCGAGGCAAGCATCGCTTCGCCCCATGAGAACGGTGCATCGACCGGACGACGTTTGCCGTACGGGATGATCGCCAACGACAGCACGAGCGTCGCAATGAGCGCCGCGAGGAAGGCTTGGTTCATCCCTGGCCACTCGAGTGGTGCGATTGCGATCATGTGTGCGGTGATTCCTGTCGTGGTGAAACGGTCAGCTGATGTCTCGGACCATGGTGGCACCCGGCGAACCGGTGTACCACGGTCGAGCCGGGACATTTGCCTGCGAACTGTAGTCGTCGGCGCAAGATGTGCGAAGTCTGGCACGCAAGTCTCGCGAGCACGCCAGGTTGTGCGTAAGTGCATTTCGATCGATCCCTGCACAGATTCCCAGTTCGCGCCGCTCGGCATCTATCATCTCCGAAGTGACCGAGATCCCCGAACATCTCCTGAAGCGGTCGCGCGAGCGGCGCTCCGCGATCGGCAAGGGCGACGACGCCGCCGGCGACGCACCAACCGGCGACGCAGCAGCCTCGAACGCCCCGGCCACCACACCCGCCACGACCACGCCGGCAGCTGCGCCCGCTGCCACATCCGGCCCGCCGGCACGGACGGCTGCGCCGGCACCCGCAGCGCCCCCGCCACCCAAGCCGGACCCGGTGTACGTGCAGGCGGCAAAGCAGCGCCGCAAGATTCCGTTCTGGGCAATGGCCACGCTCAGCCTCATGCCGCTGTGGGGATTCATGTACGTCCGTGCGGTCACCGAGCCGCCGGAAACCGTCGAAGGCCCGCTCGGCGTCGGCGCCGAGATCTACAGCAGCTGCGCCAGCTGCCACGGCGCCGCCGGCGGCGGCGGGGTCGGCTACCAGTTCTCCGGCGGCGAAGTGCTGCAGACCTTCCCGGAGATCGAGGACCAGGTCCGCTACGTCTACTACGGCACCGAGGGCTACAACGCGGCCGGCGTCGACATCTACGGCAACCCCGATCGTGAAGGCGGTCCGCACGTCACCGGCAACCTCGGCCTCATGCCGGCCTTCGGTGGGCAGCTCACGCAGTACGAGATCGTGTCGGTGGTCTGTCACGAGCGCTACACCCTCGGCGGCGCCGACCCCACGAGCGAAGAGTGGGAAGAGGAGTACGAGACCTGGTGCTCCGAGGAGTCGCCGGTGTTCGCCGAACTGCAGGCCGGCACCTACGACTACACCTCGCCCGAGGCTCCGACGATGGGCGGCGTCGAGATCACCCCGATCGGGCCCGAAGCCATCCCCGGCTCGCCTGCGTCGGCCGGCTGACGGCAGGCGCCCTGGACACCGACGTCCTCGTCGTCGGCGGCGGTCCGTCCGGATCGTCCGTCGCGACATGGCTGGCACGGTCGGGCCACGACGTCACCGTCGTCGAGAAGCGGCCGGTCGCTCGGCACAAGGCATGCGGCGACGCACTCACGCCACGAGCGTTGCGTGAGCTGAACCTGCTCGGCGTCGACCCGCTCGCGCTGGGTGGGCACCGACTCGCAGGGGTTCGCCTCGTGCACGGCCAACGCGAAACGACCGCTCCGTGGCCGCGTCACCGCGACCTCGGGGATCATGCGGTGTCGCTCCGACGCGATCTCCTCGACGAGCAGCTCCGCCAGGGGGCCGTCGAGGCGGGGGCGACCGTGCTGATGGGACACCAAGCCACCGCGCCGATCGTCGAGCGCGGCTTCGTTCGTGGCGCGTCGCTGACCGCCGACGCCGAGCTCGACCCGGCCGCTCCTCGCGTCGACGAGATCAGGGCCAGGTTCGTGGTGGTGGCCGATGGGGCCAACAGCAGCTTCGGCCGTGACCTCGGCACGACCCGCCAGCGCAACTGGCCGTACGGCATCGCGACCCGCACCTACTTCGAGAGTTCCCGAGCATCGGAGTCGTGGATCGAGTCCGATCTCGGTATCCCCGACGCCGCCGGCAATCCCATCGCCGGATACGGATGGGTGATCCCGATCGGCGACGGCACGGTCAACGTCGGCGTCGGCGTGCTGTCGACCTATCGCGACGTGCGAGGCATCAACGCGCTCAAACTGCTCGATTCGTTCGCCCACCAGATCGCGGAACGCTGGGACATCGACCCCAGTGCGCAGCTCAAGGCGCCGACGAGGTTCCGGGTGCCACTGGCCGGCTCGGTCGGCCCGAAGATGGGGCCCACCTTCCTCGTCGTCGGCGATGCCGCTGGTGCCGCCAGCCCCTTCAATGGCGACGGCGTCGATGCGGCACTGATGAGCGGACGGCTCGCCGCCGACGTCCTCTCCGATGCGCTCGGCGACGGCAACTCCACCACACTGCAGCGGTACCCGACGATGCTCGCCGACGAACTCGGCCGATACCACCAGGTGGGACGACTCGCCGCACGGTTCCTGGGTCGTCCAGCCATCCTGCGGCCGGCATTGCGTCTCGGTGTGGGCAGCGACCGCATCGCCGGTGCCGTGTTGCGTCTCGCCACCAACGAACTTCGTGACGGCCACCCCGGCGGCGCCGAACGCGCCTACGCGCTCGCCAGCGCCATCAGCAAGTTCGCGCCGTCCTGGTAGCGAGCGGGCGTGCTCAGTCGGATCGGCGGCGGGTGTGGAGCGCCTTGGGGATGCGCAACGTGATCACCGAGAGCGCCAGGATCACCGGAAAGATCTCCAGACGTCCGAGCAACATCTGACCCATCGCGACCGCTCGACCGGGCGCTGGAATCGAGAGGAAGTCGTTGGCGTGGTCGAGCGAACCGAGACCCGGGCCGACGTTGCCGAACGCCGTTGCCGATGACGACAACGAGGTGATCATGTCGGGCCCCGTCGCCGAGATCAGCACGGCGCCACCACCGAAGATCGCCAGCGCCATGACCATGAAGCCGACCACTCGGCGAGCAACGTCGTCGGGCAGGATGCCACTGCCGACGCGCACCGGACGCACCAGGTGGGGGTGCAGGTGTCGCAGGGCTTCGCGATGGGCAAAGCTGGCGATCGCCATCACCCGGACGAGCTTCACGCCACCCGCCGTCGAACCGGCCATCGCGCCGATCGGCATCAGGAACAGCAGCACGAGCTGCGTGGTCTGACTCCACAGGCCGTATTCGGTGGTGACGTACCCGGTGGTCGTCACCGTCGACGCGGTGGTGAACAAGGCGTCGCGGAATCCGGCCGCCTGGGCACCGTCGTTCCCCGATGCCACGAACGCCCACAGCGTGACGCCGGCGACCATCAGCAGATAGAACCGGAACTCCGACGACCGCAGCAGCGGCTTCGGATCGCGCTTGAGCGCTCGGTAATAGAGGGTGAAGCTGCCGCCGGCGAGCAGCATGGCCAGAATGCAGATCCACTCGATCAGCGCCGAGTCGAACGCGCCGATCGAGTTCTGGTACGGCGAGAACCCGCCGGTCGACACCGTCGTGAAGCTGTGCGACACCGCGTCGTACAGGCTCATGCCGGCAGCGGCGTAGAGCGCTGCGAGCACGATCGTGAAGCCGACGTACACCGCCCACAGCCGTCGAGCGGTCTCACGCACTCTCGGGGTGAGGCGCTCGCCGGTCGGTCCGGGCGCCTCGGCAGCGAGCAGGCTCATGCCTCCCGAGCCGACGGTCGGCAGCACGGCGACGACCAACACGATCACGCCCATGCCCCCCATCCACTGGGTGGTCGAGCGCCAGAACAACAAGCCCTGCGAGGTCGCCTCGATGTCCGGCGTGACGGTGGCCCCGGTGGTCGTGAACCCCGAGATCGACTCGAAGAGCGCGTCGTCGATCCGGTCGAAGTGGCCCGTGAGCAGGTACGGAATGGCGCCGGCCAGCGCCATGGCGATCCAGGCGAGCGTGACCGTGGTGAACACGTCGAGAATCCGGATCTGCTTCGGCACGATCGTGACCCGCCACATCACTGAACCGACTGCCCAGACCGCAACTCCTGTTGCGACGAGCACGAGCACGTCGGGGCCACCATCGATGGCATCGACGATGCCCGACGCTGCGATGCCGACCCCCACCACGGCGATGGTGAGACCGACCACGTTCGCGACGAGCGACGAGTACCGGCCCGGCGACAGCAGCCGTTCGCCGCGAGTTCCGAACCACGACACGCGGCCGGTCGAGCGGATCGGAAGCGTCACGCCGAAAATGCCTTGCGGGTGACCGCCAGCGCGTCGGGCGCGAGAAGACGACCACGTTGTCACCCGCATGCAGCAGTGTGTGCCCGCGTACGATCTCGGCGGTGCCGTCCTGGCGGGTCACCGCACCCAGCAGCACCGAGTGACGAAGGTGCAGGTCGGCGACGAGCGTTCCGTCGGCCGTGCTGCCCGCCTCGATCTCGAACTCGTTGACCTCGACGTCACTCTCGAGGAAGGTCGCCACCGAGGCGGTGCCACCGCGGATGTGGCGGAGCACGGCGTTGGCCGATGCGGTACGCGGGCTGAGTGCTGCATCGATCCCGAATTGGCGCACGAGCGGCAGCAGCGACAGCCGGTGCAGCACCGCCACCGTGAATGCCTCGCCTTCGGCAGCGGCGTACGCGCACGCCAGCACGTTCGATGCGTCGTCGCCGGTCGCGGCGATCACCAGGTCCATCCGGGCGACCGACTCCTCGAGCAGCAGTTCGGTGTCGGCGATGTCGCCCTGCACGATCGTGACGCGTGGCAGCCGCTGGCTGAGGGCCTTGGCGCGCACGGGATCGTTCTCGACCAGGACCACCGTGGCTCCTTCGCCCTGGAGACGCTCGGCGACTCGGGTTCCGACCGCGCCCCCGCCGAGCACCATCACCCGTCGAGCCTGACGGGTCGCGGCACCGAGGAGCTCCAGGATCTCGTCGGCGAGCGCCGCGGGTGGTCAGCACCCGGACATGGTCACCAGCCTCCAGGACCTGATCGCCGCGTGGGATGACGGTCTCGCCGTCGCGAGTCAGCGCACCGAACAGGAACTTCCAGTTCGGCTCGAACGATCGGCCGATCTCGGCGAGGTCGTGTCCGATGAACGCCGACGACTCACCGATCACTGCGCCGAGCACCAGGAGGTCACCGTTCGACATCGGATACACCTCGTCGGCACCAGACCCGTGGGCGAGCTCCATGATCTCGTCGGCGGTGTCCGCGTCAGGGTCGATGATCACGTCGGCGCCCATCGTCGCGAGCAGCCGCTCGCCGAGCGGGCCCCGCAGCTCCTCGGTCTGGATTCGCACGACGGTCTGCTCGACGCCGAACTCCTTCGCCAGCAGCGATGCGAGAAGATTGACCTCGTCGTTCTGTGTGACTCCCGCCAGCAGGCCCGCCTTCTCGATTCCGGCGGCCCGCAACGTCGACGGAACGGCCGCGTTGCCGACGACCACCTGCACGTCGAGTTCAGCACCGATCGCCGCGGCGATGACCTCGTTCTGTTCGACGACCACGATGTCGTTGCCTTCGGCCCCGAGGCGTTGGGCCAGGTACCAGCCGACCTCGCCGGCACCGACGATCACTACATGCATGACCACAGCCTGCCCGATCGGACCCACGGATCGCGAACATCACGGTCGCAGGCGTCGCTCCGGCAGGCACACCGGCCCTGCGGGAGCGCTCAGGCGCTGACGGAGACCGACTCGAGCAACGCCGCCGGTGCAGCTCGCAGGGCTGCGGTGGCCTCGGAGTCGGGGAAATCGTCGCAGCACGCCTCGGCGCGTGCGACGAAGTCGCGTGCGGTGGCAACAGCCGAGGCGAGTCCGTCGTTCGAACGGACGATCGCGAGCGCCTGCGCCTGTGCGGCGGCGTCGAGCGGAGACCCCAGCAGCTCGGCCAACTCGGCGGAGGCCGAGGTCTCGAGCGCCAGCGTGCGAAGCACCGGAAGTGTGTAGACACCCTCGACGATGTCGTGACCCGCCGGCTTGCCGAGCTGCTCGTCGGTGGCGGTGATGTCCAAGATGTCGTCGACGATCTGGAACACGGTGCCGTACACGTTGCCGTACTCGGTGAGTGCGTCGACCACCGGGCGGTCGTGGCCGGCGACGATGCCGCCGATGCGGGCCGCAGTGCCGTACAGCGATGCGGTCTTGCCGTGAATCGATGCGAGATAGCTGGCCTCGGTGCGCGAGCGATCGTAGGTGTGGCGAAGCTCCTCGATCTGGCCTTCGCACAACCAACCGATCGTGCGCGCCAGCAACCCGGCGACTTCGGTACCCAGCGACGCAGCGATCTCGGACGCACGGGACAACAAGAAGTCGCCGGCGAGAATCGCTTGCAGGTTGCCCCACTTCGCGTTGACCGTCTCGACACCGCGCCGGGTGTCGGCTTCGTCCATGACGTCGTCGTGGTACAGCGAACCGAGGTGGACGAGCTCGCATGCGACGCCGCCGCGCACCACATCGAGCGTTGCGGGCGAGCCGAAGATCTGCGCACCGGCAACGGCCAGGACGGGCCGCAGGCGCTTGCCACCGGCGACGATCAGGTGCGATGCGATCTCGTTGAGATATGCATCGGGAGTGACCACCGCAGCGTGCATGGCATCTTCGATGTGATCACGGTCGACGCTCATCGACGGAAGGGTCAACAGCGGCGATGCGCCGTTGGGAGCAAGCACCTCTTCCTGGGACACGGCCGACAGGCTAGGCGCAACCGGGCGAGGACACACGAGCGAGCATCGAGAGCGCGATGCTGCGCCCCAGGTCGGCCCGACGCCGACTGACCCCTATCCTGGCTGCCATGTCTGTGACGGCCACCGCTCCTGCGATCCTGCCGAAGGCGAACGAGGCGTGTTGGTGCGGCAGCGGCCGCAAGTACAAGCGCTGCCACAAGAAGTCCGAAGGTCGGATCCTGCCGGGTCTGGTCACACCGATGCGCACCGTTCCCGACACCATCGCACGCCCTCCCTACGCCGACACCGGCGAGGTCGTCGCCTGGGACGAACCGCGCATCAAGAGCCCCGACACCATCCAAGCGATGCGCCACGCCGGCAAGGTCGCCGCCGAGGTGCTGCGTCTCGCCGGCGACATGGTCGCCCCCGGGGTCACGACCGAGGAGATCGACGTCTACGTCCACGACCTGTTCATCGAGCGAGGCGCGTATCCGTCCACGATCAACTATCACGGCTACCCCAAGGCGTGCTGCACGTCGTTGAACGAGGTCATCTGCCACGGCATCCCCGATTCGCGCCCGATGCAGGACGGTGACATCTGCAACATCGACGTCACCGGCTGGATCGGCGGCGTTCACGGCGACACCAACGCCACGTTCTTCGTGGGCGACGTCGACCCCGAGAGCCGTCAACTCGTCGAGGTCACCGAGGAGTGCACCTGGCACGGCATCGAGGCCGTCAGGCCGGGGCGTCCGATCAGCGACATCGGCCGGGCGATCGAAGACCACGCGAAGAAGTACCGCTACGGCGTCGTGCGGGCCTTCGTCGGCCACGGCATCGGCGAACAGTTCCACACCGACATCCAGGTGCTGCACTACTACGACTCTCGGGCCTCCACGATCATGCGCCCCGGCATGACGTTCACGATCGAGCCGATGATCACGCTCGGCACCGTCAACTACAAGGTGTGGGACGACGACTGGACGGCGGTGACCGCCGACGGCAAACGCACCGCGCAGTTCGAGCACACCGTTCTCGTCACCGAGGACGGTTGCGAGGTGCTCACGGGTGGGCCGGGCGCGGCGAGCCCGACGGCTCCGTGGAACCGCTGACCGGCTGACCGCCCGCCCCGGCGGCAGGCACCGGCGCAACGAACAGCCACCAGAGCGCCATGCCGACGAGCGACGCGCCGCCCGCCAGCGCTGCCGCGGTCACGAACCGGTCGAGCCAGAACGGCGCCGACGTCGGGAGGATGGCCGCCGAGAGCCCGTCACGCTTCACGAAACCCCAGATGACCAGTTCGGCGCCAACGAGCAACAACGCTGCGTCGGCGGCGAATCGAAGGTTGCGCATCGCCATCACCAGCCCGATCGAGGTGGAGACGACGGCGATCAGTGGCAGGACGAACCACACCGTTCTCGGATCGGTCGCTGCCGGCAACGACAGGAACTGCGCGAGTCCAACGGCGAGTGCCACCAGCACCAGCGGGACCACTGCGAACAGCGGCGGGAGATGACGTCCCCGCAGGAACCACGCACCGAGACCAACGCCGACCCCGGCGACGAGACCCAGCACCATGGGGACGGGTGACGGCGCCGGCTGCCACGTGCTGATCACGGTGACCTCGACGGTGTCTCCGTCGACCACGATCGGGATCACGGCTTCGAGGATCTGATCGCCGGCCGACAGGCCGAACGGGCGGGCACTCTGCATCCAGTGCGCACGGTGGTCGTGCCACGCCCAGTAGCCGCCGGCGGCGACTTCCTTCCAACTCGGTTCGGCGTCGGCACGCGCGCCGTCTGGGACGCCGTCGTTGCCGAAGCGGTCGGCGTTGAGGTACGTGGCCGGCGAGTTCTGATTCTCGAGCACGACTCCATCCGGCCGGAACCACAGGTAGTCCTCGCCTTCGTAGCCGAGCACGAACGCTTCGGTGCCCGCTTCCGCCGCGCATCTCGAAGAACGAGTCGCCGCCGATGATGCCGACCTCGATCGTGGAGGTCTCCGGTTCGACCGAACGGACCTCGGACAGGTAGTCGGTGGGCCCGGCCGGATCCGCGAACGCCGGCGTGGCGACGGCCACTGCCAGCCCCACGCCGGTGACCACACCGGTCAGGATCTTGCGCAGCCGACCTGTGCGACTCATGCGTTGACGACGAGGACCAGCTGGCCGCTCGGGTGCACGGTGCAGACGCCCTCGAACTCGCCGGGGGTGGAGAACCGTTGAGTGAGCGTCTCGTTGGCTCCGACGAAGAACGGCCCGACCGTGTGGCCACGATCGTCCTGGTTCTCGATGCGGATCGTGTCGCCGACGTTCACCTCGAGTTCCGCCGGGAGGATCTCGAGCGGCGTACCGGCATCGAGCGCTTCTCCGGCACCCACGGGGATCACGTACTCGAGCGTGGCGGCGTCGTCGACGGTCACCGCCTCGGTCTGAGGCTGTGCGCCGTCGTCGCCACACCCGACCGCGGCGACGGCCAGCAGCCCGGTGAGGAGCACGGTGACCATCGTCCGCAACGGCGAGGCGATCACACCCGATGGGCTCATGTCGCGGCCTGCGCCGCGAACAGTTGCTCGACGTCGGCGGCCATCTCCGACGACGACGTCCCGAACGGCCACGTCACCACGAGACGACCCTGGTCGTCGACCAGATACAGGAATCCGCTGTGGGAGACCTCGATGTCACCCTCGTCACTGGTGGTGACGTCGTAGCTCACCCCGAACGGTTCCGCCGCCGCAGCCAGACGGTCGGCATCGGTGGTGCCGGCAGCCACTGCGTCGGCGACGAAGCTCTCGACGTAGCCGGGGAGGAGTTCGTTGTCGCGATCGGGGTCGACGGTGACCATCACCGTGCTCACCTGGGCCGCGATGTCCTCGGGGAGGCGCCGCATCGTGACCGCCCAGTCGGCCATCGTGGTCGGGCACACATCAGGGCAGTTCGTGTAGCCGAAGTACACCGACTGGAACCCGCCGGGCTCCGCTCGGAAGACGAGGTCGGTTCCGGGTTCGGTGAGCGATGGCACGGTCGTGGCATCGACGACGGGCGCCGGGTCGCGCACGATCCCGGCGAGTTCTCGTGCACCAGCGTCGTCGGTGGTCGTCCCGGTGGTCACCGACGGAGTCGTTGGTTCCGCCGAGTCGCCGTCGCTCCCACAGCCGAGCAGCACCAGGGCCGCGACGACAGCGAGACCGGCCGCGTGCTTCGTGCGATGAATTCGGTGAGGTTGCATGGGGGGAGTCTCCGCCAGCTCACCCATCGGCGAGCGTTTCGATGTAGGCGACGATGTCGGCGATCTCGGCATCGCTCAGATTATTGGCCGGCATCCTCAGGTTGTAGTCGGCAACCAACTCGGCGCCGGGATCCGCGATCGACCTGATCAGATAGGCCGTGTCGGCGACCACGGTGGTGCCGTCAGCCAGTGGCACCTCGGCGCCGGCGAGGCCGACGAGCGGCGGCCCAGCGCCCCCACCGAAGTCCTGACCATGGCAGCCGGCGCACCCCATGCTCCGCGCCAACTGCTCGCCGCTGGCGGCATCGCCACCGGTGCCACCGCCAGCTGATGTTCCAGCCGGCGCCTCGATCGTCGCCGCCGCGCCATCGCCGCCGCCATCGTCATCGTCACCGCAGGCCGCTGCGGCGACGGCCAGGCAGAGTGTCGCCGCCGCTGCAACCGCGAGGTTGGTGGCCTGTCGGCGTCGGGTTGCTCGTCGTTCCATCGCGTTCTCACCCGTCCTTGTGTCGTCTGGTGGGTCGCCTCACCGCGGACTCGGCGATCGCAACCCGTTGCCCGTTCACGGTCGTCCGCCGCACGGTCCTGGTTCCCGACGGATCACTCGGGTTCTCGGAGGGACTCAGAGCGCAACCGTTCCGTCGGCATCAGGTTCGCGCAGCATCTCCACCAAGTCAGATCGTGCTCTGGCAACACGCGACCGGACCGTGCCGATCGGCACGTCGAGCACCTCGGCGGCCTCGTCGTACTGCAACCCGAGCACCTGGGTGAGCACGAACGCACTCCGACGATCGTCGGAGAGTGCCGCCAGGACCTCGTCGAGGTCGACCCTCCCCGATCGATCCGGATCGATCACCGAACCGTCGAGCGAGCCCGCGGTGGTGTTGCTGAGCACCGCCTGGTCGAGACGACGCCGGCGTGTGGCCCGCCGGGCGTGGTCGGCGCAGGTGCGCCGGGCGATGGTCAACAACCAGCCCCGTGCAGCCCCGTCGGCCCGGAATCGATGGATCGAGCCGATCGCCCGCTCATAGGTCTCCTGGGCGAGGTCGTCGGCATACTCGACGTCGCCGAGGTATCGACACAGCCGCCAGACGTCGGCCTGCGTCTCGGCCACGAACCGCTCGAGCGCCACGCGATCACCGTCACGCGCGGCGATCAGCAACCGGGTCAGATGGTCCACGACGCCAGTCTCGCAGCGCGTGGCCTCGACGACGCAGTGACCAATGTCCATATCTGCGAGCCACCTCGGGAACCATTCGGACCCACCCGACGACCAACACATCCATGGAGTCGATCGATTGCGAGACCATCCGCGAGGTGCTGTCTGCCCGCGCCGACGGGGAGGCATCGAACGACGAGATCGCTGCCGCAGACGCCCACATCAGCAACTGCCCGGGATGCGAACGCTTCGCCACCGACATGGCCGGCATCGACCGCATGGTGCGGGTTCGCCCGGCCGAGCCGGTTCCGAGCCTGGTGGCTTCGGTGACCGCACGGGCCCGGCCCGCCCGCCTCGGGCGCGGCGGTTGGCTCCGACCAGCGCTCGCCTGGGTCGCCGTCGTGATGCTCGTGCAGAGCTTGCCGGCACTGCTGTTCGGCGAGGCATCCGGCACCAGCCCGCACCTCGCACGTCACCTCGGCGCATTCGGCGCCGCGCTGGCAATCGGATTCGCCTACGCCGCCTGGAAGCCCCACCGGGCGTTCGGACTGCTGCCGTTCACCGCTGCGCTGGTGGCCACGACCACGGTCAGCATCGTTGCCGACATCGTCACCGGCTCGCGAACCCCCCTCGCCGAGCTGATCCACATCACCGAACTCGCCGGCCTCGCACTGCTGTGGATGGTGGCAGGTTCACCGGGTTGGCGAGGGCGCCAGTCTCGCCGGCGGCGCCACTCAGGGTTGCCGCGCCTCGATCCGCTCCAGTAACGCGCTCCACCACACGGCCAACTCGGCATCGTTCGAGATGCCGTATGCACCATCGACGGCGCCACCGCAGGCGCGCACGTCGGCATGCCGGAGTGCTTCGACCGCCGGACCGAGATCGCCGCTCGGCCAGGGCAGGGCGCCGAGGGTGACCGGCGACAATCGGATCGAGTCGGCCGACATGCCCGTCCCCGCGCCCCGATGCCACAACCAGGCCGACGCGACCGGCGACGTGAGCACAGCAGCGATCTCCCAGGCTGCCGCTTCGAGCTGGGCGGGCGTGCGGCGGTCGTCGTCGTCCCAGTGTGCGCCGGTCGGATAGATGCCGAGCACCGGGACAGCGGGCAGCCAGTCGCCGTGAGGGTCGCACACCGCTTCGACGATCCGGGTCTGGTTGGCCACGAGCACCTTCGGCACCAGGCGACGTTGCGCCCACCGGGCCATGTGATCGTCGAGTCGGGAGAGGTCGACGCGCGGCCGCTCGAAACGTTGCTTCGCGAACGTGATCGAGCGAGCGCCCCACCACGACCGGCCCGGGTCGACGAGACCGGAGGTGATGAGCGGTGGTCCACCGTCGTGATCGCCGACCGCGGGGATCATGCCGTAGTACTCGTCCCGGAAGTTGGCGTTGAGTCGGGCCCGATCGCCGAGCGTGGCGTCCGTCGACAGTCCGTCCGGCACGGCCGGGACGTCGTGGCGGCTCGTGACCACGTGTGACCAGTTCGATCGGCGTGCGGTGGGTTCGGCGCGTCCGAATTCGAAGGCCAGCACGCACACGTGTACCTGTGCGTCGAACACCCTGCGGCCGGTCCACCACGACCAGACCATGTGGGCCCGCTCACCGATCGACGTTCGGATGTCGGTGGCGTCACGTGATGCGAGGAGGGACTGTGGGAGCACCAGTGCGACGCGTCCACCGTCGGGATCGACCAGCTCGCCGGCGAGGGCGAGGAACTCGACGGCGGCGTCCGCGTACGGGCCGCCACCGCGCCCGCTCGAACCACCACGGGTGGTGGCAGATGCCATCTGTGACAGGTACGGAGGATTGCCGATCACGAGGTCGACGTGCCGGGCCGGCCACGTCGTCGCCAGTGCGTCTGCCTGCCGCAGCTCTGCGTCGTCGGGCAGCGCAGCACGCGCCGCATCGATCGCCCCGAGGTCGAGGTCGCAGCCGATCAGCGTTGCCGAAGCCCCCAACGATTCGATCCGGTCGCGGGCAGCGGCCAGGAACCTGCCGTCGCCGCATGACGGGTCGAGCACGACGATGGGGTGCGAACGCGCCGCCACGAACTCGGGCGTCACCACGGCGTCGACCACGGTGTCGACGAGATCGAACGGCGTGTACCAGGCTCCGAGCTCCTTGCGCGTCCCGACCACGCGGGCAGCGTACGGCTCGGGCGAACATCCGACGGCGATCTGCGTGAGCGCCGAGATCGAGTTCGTGCGTCGTCGCTCACACAGAACGGCGTCCTCTGGGGCGGCGCGGGTCGCGCGGCCTACAGTCGTCGCCGTGACCCAGACCGCGAGCGGCGGCCCCTCCCCGGCGGCCAACGGCACCAGTCGCTACGTCGAGTTCGACCGCGAGGCCTGGTCGGAGCTGCGAGCCGCCACGCCGCTCACGCTGGCGCAACCAGAACTCGAACGGCTGCGAGGCATCAACGAGCGCATCGATCTCGACGAGGTGGCCACCGTCTACCTGCCGCTCAGCCGATTGCTCAACCTGTACATCAGCGCCACCCAGGACCTGCACCGGGTGTCGGCAACGTTCCTCGGCACGATCGCTCCGAAGGTGCCCTACGTCATCGGGATCGCCGGGAGCGTCGCCGTCGGCAAGAGCACGTTCGCCCGCATCCTGCAGGCGTTGCTCGAGCAGTGGCCCGACCATCCCAAGGTCGACCTGATCACCACCGACGGCTTCCTCTACCCGAACCGCGTGCTCGAAGAACGCGGCATCATGAACCGCAAGGGGTTTCCCGAGTCGTACGACACCAAGGCGCTGTTGCAGGTGCTGCGCCAGATCAAGAGCGGGCACGATCACGTGCAGGCGCCCGTGTACAGCCATGTCGTCTACGACATCCTGCCCGACGAGAAGGTCGTCGTCAGCGACGCCGACATCGTGATCATCGAAGGGCTCAACGTGCTCCAGACCCGGAGTGGCGCGCCCGAGTTCGTCAGCGACTACTTCGACTTCTCCATCTACGTCGACGCCGACGAGGACGACATCGAGCAGTGGTACGTCGACCGGTTCCTCGCGCTGCGGGCGTCGGTGTTCCAGGATCCCGACTCGTTCTTCCGGTTCTACGCCGAACTCAGCGATGACGAAGCCGTCGAGACCGCCCGGCGCATCTGGCGCGAGATCAACGGCTTGAACCTGCGCGAGAACATCGAGCCGACGCGTGACCGAGCGTCGCTGGTCGTGCACAAGACCGGCGACCACCGAGTCGACCGCGTCCAGCTGCTGCGGCTGTAGCAGGATCTCGGAGATGAGCGACGTCTCCGACCGCGACATCTTGCAGCTGGCAGCCGACCTCGCCGACCGCGAATCGATGGCCGACTTCCGCCGCCCCGACCTCGAGGTGCAGATCAAGCCCGACGGTTCGCCGGTGTCGGCCACCGACCAGCGAATCGAGCGCATGCTGCGCGAACTCCTCGCCGAGCATCGGCCGCACGACAGGATCCTCGGCGAAGAGGAGGGGGGCGAGACCGACGGCAGCCTCTCCGCCGCAGGTGGCCGGTGCTGGGTGATCGATCCGATCGACGGCACCGAGAGCTTCGTTGCCGGTCGGCGGGCCTGGTCGACGTTGCTCGGGCTCGAGGTCGATGGTCGGCCGATTGCCGGCGTCGTCTCGATGCCCGCAGTCGGACGACGCTGGTGGGGCACGGTCGCGGACGGCGCGTTCGTCGTCGAGCTCGCGACCGGGTCGGCGACTCCGCTCTCGGTGAGTGCACGCGGCGATCGCGAGTCGATCCGCTGGACGACGGGACCGACGCTCGACGAACTCCGTCCCGCCGAGCGGGCACGGGTCGCCCACCTCGAAGGTCTCGGCACGTTCGTCCCAGCGGACCAGTGGACGACGTACCCCGCATTGATGGTCGCCGCCGGCGAGCTGGAGCTCGCCGTGCAGTTCGGCCATCACTGGGACCACAGCGCCCACAGCGCCGTGGTGATCGCGGCGGGCGGCGACGTCAGCGTTGGCTCACCACCGGGTGCCGGGCAACGCTTTGCTGTCACGTCGACCAACGCCCGTGTCGATTCACGATGACGAGTCGAAGAGCCCCGAGGTGGCGAGTGGTCGGAGGTAGCGATGGATGGTGGCGTCGGGCGCGTTGACCGAGAAGTAGGCGATCACGAGGTCACGGTCGGGTGAGACGTACAGACCCTGGGCCATCAACCCGGACTTCCAGATGTCGCCGTCGGGCCAGACCGCGTCCCACATCCGACTGTTGCTGATCATCGTGTCGTCGCCGAGACGGTCGACGAAGACCGGTCCGTCGAATCCGTCGCGGAAGAACTCGGGCGATCGAACACCAGACCGGATCCGATCGATGATCCCCGGTGTGACCACCTGGTCGACGGAGACCTGTCTCCAACTCGGCGTGTACAGCATGCCGAATCGGGCCATGTCGCGCAGCCGGCTCGACACCAGTCCGTGCGCGGCGGCGATCCCGTCAGGCGTCGTGTGGAGCTGCAACGGCGCTTCGGCACCGATCTTCGACCACACCCGCTCGTCGAAGATCTGTGGCCATCGCTTGTTCTCGATCGCCTCGGCCAGCAACACGAGGACTTCGGTGTTGATCGACCCGTAGTCGAAGGTCACCCCTGGTTCTTGGACCTTCGTGGCAGCAGCCATCACCTCGATCAGTCGCTCCACTCGGCCCTTGTACGGCGTTCCGAACTCCGCCAGGAAGGTGCGCGTGGCGATCGAGTCGGGATCGGCGCGGGTCTCGTCGTTCTCCTGAGTGTCGAGCCCGGGCGTCATGTCGAGCACATCGACGACCCGGATGTGCTCCCACGCCGTACCTCGAAACTCTGGGATGTGCGAGCCCATCGTGTCGCTGTCGCTGAGCTTGCCGTCGTCGATCAGGAGCTCGATGACCAGCGACGTGATCGGCTTGGCATTCGACATCCACAGGTGGTGGTCCTCGGCGTGCATCCGCGGGTACTGCTCGTACACGATCTCACCTCGGTGCACGACCAGGTACCCCTGCGAGTAGGTCTCCGGTGTTGCGAGGAAGTCGTCGAGCGAGAGCGTGCCATGTGTCGTCGTCGCTTCGACCTGGCCGACCTCCAGCCTCGGGTTCGAGCCGAACGGCATCACCGGTTGACGAACCGCCAGCACCGCCGTGGGCAGTACCTCCGAGGCACGCATGTTGAAGTACGCGGCCTCGTCGCCACCGCCGAGAAGCTGGGGCAGCGAGGAC
Source organism: Ilumatobacteraceae bacterium (assembly GCA_963716095.1). Taxonomy (GTDB): domain Bacteria; phylum Actinomycetota; class Acidimicrobiia; order Acidimicrobiales; family Ilumatobacteraceae; genus Sva-07. The sequence continues at coordinate 72,793 of CAVQSV010000023.1, forward strand.
TGCAGGGTCCGCTGTGCGAGGTCGAGCGGAAACCCGTCGACGAAGTCCTCCAACGGGGACCGTGCTGCATTCATGGCGACATGCTTGCATGCAGCGCTCGCCGACTGCCTCGTCCTGCTCAGCTGACCTGGCGGTCCGGCGCCCGCGAACCGTCGTGTCGCCGGCTGCTCTACGTCGTCAGGCCGCTTCTCGACTTGTCGGCCTTCTTGTCCCGCTTGGACTGACGCTTCTCTTTGGGTGACTTCGCGGCAGCGGTCTTGGTGCTGCGCCCGCCCTTGTCTTTGCTGGCCATGTCGGCCTCTCCCCGGGCGAACTGCATGCCGACCAGGGTCCACTCTCTCACATCTCAGAGATCGCTGAGACCGAGCCAGATCGGGACATCGGCGATCGAGGCGAGTTCGATCAGTTCCACCCGGTGGTCATCGACGCGCTCGTGTTCCCAGGTGATGTGGTACGGCACGTGGATCGCATGGCCGCCGATGGCGAGTACCGGCAGCACGTCACTGCGCACCGAGTTGCCGATCATCAGGAACCGATCGGGCTCGACACCCAGGCGTTGCACGATCCTGGTGTAGGTGTCGGGGTCCTTTTCGAGCACGATCTCGATGTCGGTGAAGTGGTGGTCGACACCCGATGTCGTGACCTTGCGGGTCTGATGGACCAGGTCGCCCTTGGTGATCAGCACCGTACGCACGCTCGGCGACACCGTTTCGAGCACCTCGACGACATGTGGGAGGAGATGGACGTCGTCGAGCAACATCGAGCGCCCCAGCTCGGCCAGTTCGGCGACGACGACACTCGGCACACGTCCGTCGGTGGCCCTGACCGCGGCTCGCACCATCGAGAGCGTGAACGCCTTGACGCCGTAGCCGGTGACGGAGATGTCGGCACGTTCGACCTCGTGCAGCACCTCTTCGACATCGACCCCGTCGGCGGCGTACGGACCGACGAGTTCGAGGAACCGCTGCTCGGCGTAGCGGAACGTGTCCTCACTGCGCCACAACGTGTCGTCGGCGTCGAACGCGACCACGTCGAACTGATCGATGCGGCGACTGGCGTGTTGCGACTCGGTCACCGGTGGATGGCGTTCAGGTAGTTGTAGACCGTGATTCGGCTGACGCCCATGGCATCGGCGACATCCTCGACCGCCCGGCGCAGGATGAACGCACCTCGCTCGTCGAGCAGGCGCACCGCTCGCTGCTTGTTCTCGCGCGACAACATCGGGAGTCGACCACCCAGCTCGGTCTCGACCGCGTCGATCAGCCGATCGAGCGCCCCGTGCAGCGGCGGCATCCGGACACCGGCGACCGTGCGCCCTTCCCAGACCAGAGCAACATCGCTGGCCTCCATGTCGTCGGCAGCGACGAACGTCGCCCCGAGCGCGTCGACCACCGGCTTCACCGAACGGATCAACGGATGCACGGTGGGGCGCCCGGACGGTGCCGGTTGCTTCGGTGGCGTCGTCGAACTCACGGTTCGCCCCCGTGGGGGAGTTCGAACGCAGGCCGGGCGGTGGGCGCTTCGCGAGCAACGTGGACGCTGACGTGGGTGGCACCGTTCGCCATGGCGGCGTCGGACAGCGCTGCGACGACGGCGCCGACGTCGGCGAGTTCGAGAAGCACCGACGAACCGAACGGCCCGACATCGACGGTGAGACCCTGCGCCTCGGCTGCAGCGATCGCCGCGGTCACGTGCGGGCCGGGTCGTCCCTCGACGAACGGCTCGATGGTGAACTCGACGTATGCCACTCGGGCCAGCGTAGGGGCTGGCGAATCAGCCGCGAGCGCCGAGCAACCTGCGCAGCTCGTCGGACATCGCGATGCAATCCCGTCCAGCCATCCCGAACGCCTCGTTCAGCCTGCCGAGCGCCTGCTTGAAGCTGCTGTTCCACTCCTCGACGAACTGGTCTCGGGCGGGTCCGGTCCAGGCCGTGCCGTTCAGCACGCCGTCGACGGTCGACATCACCTGGGTGATCGCGTCGATCTGCCGGTTGAGGGTGCTGCCCAGATTGGTGAGCTGTTCGGGGTTGGCGCCGTACATGGTCATGAAGTGCTCCATTCGTTGGACCCCGACGACCGGTTGTCGCCGTTCACAGCCAGGAGTGGGCGGTGACAGCGCCGGAAGGGAACGCGTACCATGCGTCGATGTCCGACCAATCGAAGCATCCGGTTCACGACACCGACCCGATGATCGGCTCGGTGAAGTCACATGCCCAAGACCTGCTCGGCGACACCATTGCCTTGCGACGCACATTGCACGAGTGGCCCGAACTGGGAAACGACCTGCCGATCACCCGCGACCGGGTGTTGGAGTCGTTGGAGGGGCTCCCGCTGTCGATCACCACGCACGAGTCGACGAGCGGGATCGTCGCACTCCTCGAGGGTTCGAAACCAGGGCCGACGATGCTGTTGCGCGGCGACATGGACACGCTGGAGATGCCGGAGGACACCGGGCTCGACTTCGCCTCCCACGTCGACGGTTGCATGCACGCCTGTGGCCATGACACCCACACCGCCATGTTGTCGAGCGCTGCTCACCTGCTGGCCGAGCGACGCGACGACATCGCCGGTCGTGTGCTGTTCATGTTCCAGCCAGGTGAGGAGGGCCACCACGGCGCCAAGTTCATGCTCGACGAAGGGCTGCTCGACGTGCCGGCGCGCTCCGACGGGACCGACTCGCCGGTCGATGCGGCGTTTGCGTTGCACATCACGTCGGCGCTGCCGAGCGGCTGGGTCAGCAGCCGGCGCGGGCCCGTGATGGCCTCGGCCGACACGATGGCGATCCGGGTGATCGGGCGGGGCGGGCACGCCAGCGAACCGCACCGGGCGCTCGACCCGATACCGGTGGCATGCGAGATCGTCACGGCGCTGCAGACGATGATCACCCGCTCGATCGATGTGTTCGACCCGTCGGTGGTCACCGTCGGACGGATCAGCGCCGGCACCACCAACAACGTGATCCCCGAGGTGGCCGAGATCGAAGGCACCATCCGCGCGACCAGTGAGCGCACCCGCGCCAAGGTGCACGATGGCATCCGCCGTGTGGCCGAAGGTGTCGCGGCGGCCCACGGTTGCGACTGCGACGTCGAGGTGACCTTCGGCTACCCGGTCACCAGCAACGACGACCTCTTCGCCGATTGGGCGCTCGACCTCGCCGGCGATGTCGCCGGCGCAGATCAGGTGGTGAAGCTGCCGCACCCGGTGATGGGCGCCGAGGACTTCAGCTACGTGCTGCAGAACCTGCCGGGGGCGATGATGTTCCTCGGCGGGACTCCTGCAGGTCTGAACCCGGCGACCGCGGCGCCGAACCACTCGAACCGTGTGATGTTCGACGAGCCGGCCATGGCCACCGGCACGGCGCTGTACGCCGCCGCCGCGCTCCGTCACCTCGCCCCGACCTGAGCGCCCGCGCCCACCAGGGACCTCCCCGGTAGGGCGATGAGTCTCCGCGACAACAGGTGTCACGCAGACTCATCGCCTTCAGTGCCCTCCACAGAGCGATGAGTTTCCGCGACCACAGGTGTCACGCAGACTCATCGCCGCGACCGATCAGCGGGTGCGGCCGTCGTCGGTGGCGGAGCAACGCAGGCGCAGTGTCACGATCTGGAACGGGCGCAGGGTGAAAGTCACCACACCGTCGCCGACCTCCTCGCCCGACTGGGTCTCCTCCAACAGGTTGCATCGCCAGGCGTCGGTCACTCGACCGTGCGTCGCGACCGAGCACCGGGTGCGATTCCCCACCGCCTCGTGCAACCGCACGATCAGATCACCCGAACCATCGTCGGCGAGCTTGACGGCGTCGACCTCGACCCCTGGGGCAGCCCCGCCATCTGCACCACCGATCCGGACGATCGGTGCCGGGGCGACAAGGGCGGCGCCACCGCTCACGACCCGAAGCGGGGAGTTGAGACGGGCCGCGGCATCGCGCACCTCGGCGAGTCCACCGCCGTGCGGACGGATCGCGAAGGTCACCGCATGGTGGCCACGGTCGGCGTTCGGGTCGGGGTACTGCGCCGCCTTGGCGAGGCTCACCCGAACCGCACCATCGAACACGCCGTGGCCGAAGCGACCGGTGTTGAGGATGGCGACGCCGAAGTCCGGTTCGGCGACGTCGACGAACCGGTGAGCACACACCTCGAACTTCGCGGCATCCCACGGACTCGACGGGTGAGTCGGACGAGCGACCACCCCGAACTGGACATCGCACATCGCCACGTCGCTGCGGACGTCGAGCGGGAACGCCATCGACAACAGGTGCTCGTCGTGATGCCAATCGAATTCGACGTGGACGAGGAGCTGCGGGCTGTCGGCGCGCAGTTCGTAGGTGACGACCGCTGTTGACGGACCGAAGGTCCGAGTCACCTGGACCCGTCCGACGAGCGGCCCCGCGTCGATGATCTCGACGCGCTCGGCGGCGGTGATCGGTGCGCCACCGGATCGGGTCCACGATTCGAGGTCCCAGGCGTCGTACTCCACCGGCTGGTCGACGGCGAGTTCGAGCACCGCCATGCGCTCACCGTCGGGAACGATCTCGCGAGCATGGGTGAGGTCGATGATCGAGGTGATGTTGCCGGCCGCATCCCACCGAACCGCGAGCTTGCCGTTGGTCATCGAGCTGTCGGAGAGCACGACCCGGTCATCGACCGCCAGCGGGTCGAGGGCGGCCACCCCGAGCGCCGGAGCGCGCAGGCGAGCCGCGCTGCGACCGTCGGCCAGCGTCTGCACCTGGTCGCCCGACAGCGGCGCGTCGACGACGACCACCTCGTCGACATCGACGTCGGCGCGGTTGGCCAACCAGGTACCCGGGCCCGCGACATCGGCGAGCAACGAGCCGATACGAGCTTCGAGGTCGTCGCCCACCCGGGCGAAGACCGCTTCGGCATCGTCGTGCGCCCAGGCGATCGACGAGCCGGGAAGGATGTCGTGGAACTGCTGGGTGAGCACCTCTTTCCAGAGGTGGTCGACGTCGGCATCGCGTCCGAGCGTGGCCGCCCACAGTTCGGCTTCCACCAGCAGCCGTTCGCAGCGGCGGTTGCCGAGCTTGGTCTCGATCTGGCTGGTCAGGGTGCCGCGATGGGTCTCGAAGTAGAGCTCGCCCCGCCACACCGGTGCAGGCGCACCTCGTTCGATGTCGCGTTCGATGCGGTCGAACATCGCATCGGGAGCACCGACCTCGAGGGTTGCACGCGAGTCGATGTGAGCGAGTCGGCGGGCGCGCTCGAGCATCTCGCGAGTGGGACCACCGCCCCCGTCGCCGTGGCCGAACGGCATCAGCGAGTCGGTGCTCCAGGCGTGGTCCTTGAAGTTGGCGATCGAGAAGCCGAACTCCTCCGGCGTGATCTCGGCGTTGTAGGTGTCGACCGGCGGGAAGTGGGTGAGCACCCGGGTGCCGTCGAGGCCCTCCCACCAGAACGTGCTGTGCGGGAACGTGTTCTGCTTGTTCCAGCTCAGCTTCTGGGTGACGAAGCGATCCATGCCGCCTGCCGCAAACACCTGTGGGAGCCCGGCCGGATAACCGAACACGTCCGGGATCCACACCTCGGTGCAGCGACGGCCGAACTTCTCCTCGAAGTAGCGCTGGCCGAACACGATCTGACGCGCCAGGCTCTCGCCCGCCGGCAGGTTCATGTCGGCCTCGACCCACATCCCGCCGACCGGCATCCACTGCCCGCGCTCGACCCGTTCGGTGATCTTCGCGAACAGTTCGGGGTGGTGCTCCTCGATCCACGTGTAGTGCTGCGCCGACGATGCGGCGAACACGTACTCGGGGTAGTCGTCCATCACGGCCACGGCCGACGCGAAGGTGCGGGTGCACTTGCGTTTCGTCTCGCGGATCGGCCAGAGCCAGGCGGTGTCGATGTGGGCGTGGCCGACGGCGACCGAACGATGGCGGACCGCATCGCCGAAGTCCTCGGCCATCGCCGGCGCGATGGTGCGGCGGGCGGCGGCGACGTCGGGAATGCGGTCGAGCGTGTCGGCGAGCGTGCGCAGCAGGCGGGCGCGGCGGGGGTCGTCGAGTGCGAGCGATCGCATCACACCGTCGAGCACCTCGATGTCGTAGGCCAACGCTTCGGCGTCGGGGTCGACCACGACGAGCGATGCCCGCCGAAACCGGTAGAGCTGCCGGTCACCGGCGGTGTCGGGCGAGCCGAGCATCGATGGCGTGAACTGCGGGAACATCGGATTCGATGCCGCTTCGACGTGCAACGTGATCGGCCCAGCGACGGCATCGACGGCGTAGTTGGTTCGGCGAGGGTGGATGCCCTGCAGCGGGGTGAACGAGCCGTCGTCGTGGAGGTCGACGACCAGACCTTCGCACTGGAATCCGGCGGCGCGCTGGTGGAAGCCGAGATCGATCACGGCTTCGACCCGGCGGCCGACCCACTCGGGCGGGATCTCACCGGCGAGGCGAAACCACGTGGTCGCCCACGGCGCGCCCCACGACGATCCGACCTCGAACGCTTCGAGGTGGTCGACGTCGGGTCCCGCCTCGATGGTCAGCGTTCGCTGATGTGGATGCACGAGCGGGAGGACCCGCTCCCACAGCTCGCGCTGGATTCGCTTCTCGACGAGGTCACGATTGGCGTGCACGCCGCGACCTTATTGCGGCCGGTCTCCGTGCGACCCGTAGGTCGCCGAGACCGGCCGCCCGGTGGTGGTCGACCGGTGCTCAGTTGAAGGGGACGACGCGAACGTCGAACGCTTCGTCGCCGTTGCGACCTTCGCGCACGTCGTAATCGACGCGAGCGCCGTTGTCGAGGGTCTTGAAGCCCTCGTGGGCAATGGCGGAGAAGTGGACGAAGAGGTCCTTGCCGCCGCCGTCGGGGGTGATGAACCCATAGCCGCGACCGGAGTTGAAGAACTTCACCGAGCCCTTCGCGTCGCCGGCCGAACCGGTCGGGACCGGACGGGACGTGTCGGGCGTTGCCTTGGCCTTGTTGGGAATGGCATTGGCCTTCTCGGCTGCGGCCCGTTCGCGACGGCTGATCGTCGTGATGCGGTGCTCGCTGTCGACCTGCTCGGTCCGAGCACTCTGGGCGACCTCGGGTGCCGCGTGGACGACCAGATCGCTGCACGCGAGGAGCGGTGATGGGCTCTTCGATGCCGATGCCGCGCTGCAGCTTCTTGGCGTCCTTCTTCTGGCTGGCCTCGAGCAGTGACACGACCGTGCCCGTGGCACCGGCGCGGGCGGTACGTCCCGAACGGTGCAGGTAGGTGGAGTCCTCGGCGGGCGGGTCGTAGTGGACCACGGCGTTGACGCCGTTGACGTGGATGCCGCGGGCGGCGACGTCGGTGGCGATCAGCGCCGAGGCCTGGCCCTTCTTGAAGGAGGCGAGTGCACGATCGCGCTGGCCCTGGCTGCGGCCGCCGTGGATCGGCTCGGCCTGGACGCCTTGGCGACCGAGCTGCTTGGCGAGGCGGTCGGCGCCGTGGCGGGTGCGGGTGAACACGATGGTCGAGCCGAGCCGGCCGATCACCTCGGCGGTGGTGCGACACGCGGTCCTCACGGGCCATCACCCAGAAGTGATGCTTGGCGGCGTGCACGTCGGGTCCCTTCGGACCGACCTCGTGGCGCACCGGGTTGTGCTGGAAGTCGGCGACGAGCTTCGCGACCGGGCCGTCGAGCGTGGCGGAGAACAGCAGCACCTGGCGGTTGTTCGAGGTCTGCTCGACGATGCGACGGACGGCCGGCAGGAAGCCCATGTCGGCCATCTGGTCGGCCTCGTCGATCACCACGGTGCTGACGTTGCGGAGGTCGATCGCCTTCATCTGCATCAGGTCCTCGAGCCGGCCCGGGCAGGCGACGACGAGTTCGACGCCGCGGTCGAGCGCCTTGCGCTGACCGCCGTAGCCGACGCCGCCGTAGATCGATGCAGCATCATGGCCGGCGGCCTTGGCGAAGGGGGTGAGCTCGGCCATGATCTGCTCGGCGAGCTCACGGGTGGGAGCGAGCACCAGCGCCACGGGGCGCTTCGGGCGGGCGTCGACGAGCCCGGCGACGAGTGGGAGCCCGAAACCAAGGGTCTTGCCGGAGCCGGTGGGAGCGCGGCCGGCGACGTCGCGGCCGGCCATCGCGTCGGGGATGACGGCGGCCTGGATCGGGAAGGCGTCGTACTTGCCCTGGCTCTCGAGACGACGCACGATCGCGTCGGGCAGGCCGAGTTCGCGGAACGGAATTGCTGCGGCGGCAGCGTCGGGGGACGTGACGCGCGGGGCGTCGTCGATGACAGTCATTGGGGGGACTCCTCTATGTAGCTCAACAGCGCAAGACCGGAGCAAAGAGAATCCGAATGCGCTCACCGGTCGGACTTCGACCAGCGCCAATTTCCAACCGTATCGCCGCGAACGCCACTTCCACTGTGACGTGGGTCCGCCACGCAGGCGGTCAGTCGGTGGAGGGGCCGGGGGGCGCGAGCTGATCGCCGAAGACCATCTCCATCACGCCGTGGATGTTGGGCCCGCGCCGGAGGTGATGGCCGCCGTCGGAACTGATGCACATGCCGGTGATCCACGAGCTCTCGGGCCCGGCCAGGAAGCGCACGAGTGCGGCGATGTCGTCCGTGGTGCCCAAGCGACGGAGCGGCATCTGGTCGAGGTAGTCGTCGACGATCTCCGGGCTGGCGGTGAGTCCGGCGGAGATGTCGGTCGGTACCAGGCTCGGCCGCACGGCATTCGCCCGGATGCCCGATGAACCCAGCTCGTCGGCGACCTGTTGAACGAGCATCTCGAGGCCGGCCTTCGACACGTTGTAGGGCGTCATGTAGCGATGTGTCGACACCGCGGCGATCGACGACATCGCCACGATCGAGCCGCCGCCATTCGCTGCGAGATGGGGCACCGCGTGCTTCATCGTGAGGAACGCACCGGTGAGGTTGGTGGTGAGCACCGAATTCCAGTCGTCGAGCGTCGTGAGGTGAAACGGGCCGGCCGACCCCGTGCCGGCGTTGGCGACGACGATCCGAAGCGGTCCGAACGCAGCCGCTTCGGCACATGCCGCCTCGACGCTCTGCTCGTCGGAGACGTCGCACGCAACGGTGGCGACCTGAGCTCCTGCGAACTCGGCGCGCAGATCGTCGGCCGAGGCTGCCAGGCGCTCGGCGTTGCGGGCAGCGAGCACCACCGCAGCACCGTCGACGACGAGCGCCTTCGCACACGCCAGCCCGATCCCCGATCCACCCCCGGTGATGAGCGCGGTGTGCCCTGCGAGCGGTGCGGACGCCGTGTCGTTTGCCATCGACCCAGTGTGGCGCAGCACTTCCGCCGACCTCGGGTCCGACCGGGGCGGGGCCGGCGAGGACCGTGGGCCAAGATGGGCGGCGTGACACAGACCTCTGACTCGGTGCCGACTCCAGCTGCTCGACCACTCTCCGGAGTCCGGGTGCTCGATCTCAGCCGGGTGCTGTCGGGGCCGCACTGCACCCGGATGCTCGCTGACATGGGCGCCGAGGTGATCAAGATCGAACCGCCCGCCGGCGACCTCACCCGATTCGCGACGCCGCGCCGCAACGGGCTGTCGAGCTACTTCGTGCAGCAGAACGTCGGCAAACAGAACCTCTCGCTCGACTTGGCGACGCCGGAGGGGGCCGACATCCTGCTCGGGCTGATCGAGCATGCCGACGTCCTCGTCGAGAACTACCGACCCGGCGTCATGGCAAGACTCGGGCTCGACGCCGAGACGGCGCTCGCCCGCAACCCGCGACTGATCTACGCGTCGATCTCGGGGTACGGCCAGACCGGACCGTGGGTCAAGCGGCGTGCGTATGCACCCGTCGTCGAAGCCGAGGCCGGCATCGTCGCATCGCAGGGCAACGCCCGCGGTGGCGAGCTGGCCAAGGATCCGCACAGCCACGCCGACGTCTACACCGCCGTCGAAACCGCCGCTGCGATCCTGGCGGCGCTGTACCAGCGAGAGCACACCGGCGAGGGCCAGTGGATCGACGTGTCGATGGCCGAGACGATGCTCTACGTCAACGAACACCTCCACGATGCACTGTGGGACGGCCATGACGACCCACAGTGGATCCGCAGCTTCCGGCCCGGCGACTACCTCGTCCTGACCGTCGCCAACGGCGAATCGCTCGTGGTCAGCGGCCACCCCGCCGAGCGAGGCACGTTCGACTTCTTCATCGCGGCGATGGATCGGCGAGACCTCGCAGCCGATCCGCGATTCGTCGACGTCGCATCGAGGCTCACGAATTTCGACGCGCTCTGCGAGATCATCCGCGAGTTCGCACTTGCGATCCCCGACGCAGCGGCGTTCGAGGAACAGTTCTCCAAGCACCAGCTGGCTGTCGGCCGCGTGCGTCAGCCCGGCGAGCTGACCGAAACCGAGTGGGCCCGCGAACGTCATGCCGTCGCCGACGTCGACGACCGGGGCGGCGGTGCCATACGCGTCCCGAACGCGCCGTGGCGATTCAGTTCGTCGCCGGATGTCGGTGTCTCCGGTGTGCCGAAGTACCGAGGCGAGGACAACCGGGCGATCCTCGCCGGACTGCTCGGCTACGACGACGAACGCCTCGATCGGCTGGAGGCGGACGGCGTGGTGTCGAGCCGGATGCCCGAGAACTGATCGACGCACACGATGGCACTCGGGTTCCCGGTTGCACCGATGAAGGCGGCGATGGGATCGACGAGCGCGGTACCCGACGGCGACGACTGGGCGTTCGAGATCAAGTGGGACGGCTACCGCACGATCGTCCACATCGCCGACGGCCGGGTGCGACTGCAGAGCACGGCGGGCCACGACGTCACCGATCGGTGGCCGGAGTTCGCCGAGCTGGCGTCGGCGGTGAACGCCGAGTCGGCGATCCTCGACGGTGAGCTGATCGTGTTCGACGACCACGGCCATCCGAGCTTCGAGCTGGTGCAGCGCAGCGGAATCGGATCCGATCGCCAAGCGGTCATCCAGTTCTTCGACGTCCTGCACGTCGACGGCACGGACACGATCGGGCTGCCCTATCTCGACCGGCGACGCCTGCTCGACCAACTCGTCGAACCGGGCGACAACTGGACGGTGCCGTCGTTCAGCGTCGGCACTGGTGCCGCACTGCTGGCCGCCACCGCCGAGCAGGGTCTCGAAGGGGTGATCGCCAAGCGAGTCGACTCCCGCTACCGGCCGGGTGCGCGAGCGAGGGAGTGGCGCAAGCTCAAGAACCGCACGGTCGTCGAGCTGACCATCGGCGGCTTCACCGCAGGCACCGGCAGCCGTGCTTCGACGTTCGGCGCGCTCCTGGTCGGCAGGCGAGGCGATGACGGCTCACTGCGCTTCGCGGGCGGCGTCGGCACCGGGTTCGACCAACGCACGCTCGATGCAGTGCGCGACCGACTCCAGGTGCTCGCCGTCGACGCGTGTCCGTTCGATCCGCCACCCCCGCCAGCAGTCATGCGCAGCGCCACCTGGGTCGAGCCGGTGCTCCAGGCCGTGGTCGAGATCGCCGAATTCACCAACGACGGCCTCGTCCGCCATGCGAGCTTCGTGCGCCTCGCCCGCTGACCCCTCCCGCCGAACCTCTCCCTTCCCCTTCCCCTTCCCGAAACTTGCGCGTCGGGTCGTCGTGAACGGCACGATCCGCGCACGTTTCGGGTCGGCGGGGTCACCGGGCCGGAAACGTGCGCAGGACTGCCCGCGGGTGACTCCGACACGCACAAATTTCGGTTTGGGGCGGTGGTGGGCGCGAGAGTCGGTGGGTGATCGACAGGACCGATGCTCAGCAACTGGACGCCGCCGACCCCTTGGCAGGCTGGCGAGACGAGTTCGTGATCCCCGATCCCGAGCTGATCTACCTCGACGGGAACTCGCTCGGCCGCACACCGAAACGCACGGTCGAAGCGCTGCACCGGGTCGTCGAGCACTGGGCCGGCGACCTGATCGGCTCATGGTGGGAACACGACTGGCTGAACCTGGCGCTGACGGTCGGTGACGAACTGGCACCACTGCTCGGCGCATCCGCCGGCGAGGTCGCCGTGCACGAGTCGACCACGGTCGGCATCTTCCAGCAGGTCAACGCCGCCTTGGATCTCGCCCCTGACCGGCGGGTGATCGCCATCGACGACGCCGACTTTCCCACCGACCGCTACGTCGTCGAAGGCATCGCCAGGACCCGAGCGTGCGCCGTTCGACATGGGTTCGACGATCTCGAGGGCGTCGGCGTCGTGTTGCGCTCGCTCGTCGACTACCGCACCGCCGAGGTGGCCGACCTCGCAGGCGAAACCGCGCGAGCCGCTGCCGTTGGCGCAACGACGGTCTGGGATCTCTCGCACGCAGCCGGAGTCCTCGAACTCGACCTGCCAGGTGCCGGCGTCGAGCTGGCCGTCGGCTGCACCTACAAGTTCCTCAACGGCGGACCCGGCGCGCCGGCGTTCGTCTACGTCGCCGAGGACGTCCAGGATCGGCTCACGCAACCGATCTGGGGGTGGTTCGCACAGCGTGACCAGTTCGCGATGGAGCGACCGTTCGACCCACGCCCCGGAATCGGCCGGATGCTCAACGGCACGCCGCCGGTACTCGGGCTCACCGCCGCCCGCGAAGGGATCGCCGTCTCGGTCGAGGCCGGCATCGGCGCGATCGCCGAGAAGGCCGCGCGCGCTCACCAGCTTCGGGATCGAACTCGCCGATCAGCTCGGACTCCCCACCAGCACACCTCGTGATCCGGCCCGTCGCGGCGGGCATGTCGCCGTCCACCATCACGACGCACGGGCGTTGCATGCTCGCCTCACCGAACGCAAGGTGATCGTCGACTACCGAGATCCTGACGTGTTGCGCTTCGGCCTGTCGCCCCTCACGACATCGTTCGCCGACGTGTTCGACGCGTTCGCGGTACTCGCCGAACTGGTCGTCGACGCCTGACCACGGCACACTTGGGCCATGAGCGTCGTCAAGATCAATGCCATCACCATCCCCGAGGGCATGGGCCCGCAGCTCGAAGGCCGCTTCGCCGGTCGAGCGAAGATGGTCGAGCAGTTCGACGGGTTCGAGGACTTCCAGCTGCTGCGCCCGACCGAAGGCGAGAGCCGCTACTTCGTCTACACCCGCTGGGCTTCCGAGGAGCACTTCCAGGCGTGGATGAACAGCCAGGACTTCGCCCAGGGCCACGCCAGCGGCCAGGCCGACGGCAACCAGCCGGCCGAGGGCGAGGCACCCCGCAAGCCGGTCGCCCAAGGCGCCGACCTGATGAGCTTCGAGGTCGTCGAGCACGTCGTCAAGGGCGCCTGACCAACCACCTCGACCATCTCGTGAACAACTTCACCTCCTGGAGGTGAAGTTGTTCACGAGAACGCGGCGGGGTGGGCTCGACCGGGGCTTGTAGCCTGCAGGACTCGTGGCACTGATCGTTCAGAAGTACGGCGGCACATCCGTCGCCGACCCCGACCGCATTCGCGCCGTCGCCGACAATGTCGCGTTCACGAAGAAGCGCGGCAACGACGTGATCGTGGTCGTGTCTGCAATGGGCAAGGCCACCGACAACCTGATCGCACTCGCCAACTCGGTGTCGGCGACGCAACCAGGCCGCGAGATGGACATGCTGCTCACCACCGGCGAACGCCAGACCGCCGCCTTGATGACCATGGCGCTCGCCGACCGAGGCATCGAGGCGATCAGCTTCACCGGCAGCCAGGTCGGCATCATCACCGACACCGCACACCGCAAGGCGAAGATCGTCGAGGTCAAGGGCGACCGGGTGCGCCAGTCGCTCGCCGACGGCAAGGTCTGCGTCATCGCCGGCTTCCAAGGGGTGAGCACCGACAAGGAGGTCACCACGATGGGTCGTGGCGCCTCCGACCTGACGGCCTCGGCGCTCGCCCAGGCCATGGGCGCCGACGCCTGCGAGATCTACACCGACGTCACCGGTGTGTTCACCGCCGACCCGCGCATCGTGCCGCAGGCCCGAAAGCTCAACAAGGTGCACTTCGACGAGATGCTCGAGATGGCCGGGGCGGGCTCGCGGGTGCTGGCATTGCGCTCGGTCGAGTTCGCCCGAAATCACGACGTTCCACTCCACGTCCGTTCCGCATTCACCTGGGAGCCCGGTACGTGGGTCACCAACGAGGAGGCTTCGATGGAAGATCCGATCATCTCCGGTGTCGTCACCGACATGTCCGAAGCAAAGGTCACCGTGTTCGGTGTGCCCGACCGCCCCGGCATCTCCGCGGCGCTGTTCGAGCCGCTCGCCGAGGCCAACGTCAACGTCGACATGATCGTGCAGAACACCTCGACGCAGGGCACCACCGACATCAGCTTCACGATGCCGATGGCCGACATGGGCGACGCCGAGGCAATCGTGTCGCGCGTGGCAAGCGAGGTCGGCGCCACCGGTGTGTCGCACGACAACGACATCGCCAAGGTGTCGCTCGTCGGTGCCGGCATGAAGTCCGCGCCAGGCATCGCCGCGAAGATGTTCCGGATCCTCGCCGACGAGGACGTCAACATCCACATGATCTCCACGTCGACCATTCGGGTGTCGGTGGTGTGCGCCGCCGGCGACATGGAGCGCGCAGCGCGAGCACTGCACACCGCGTTCGGCCTCGACTCCGGCGCCGACTACTCCGCCCCGCTCCCCGAACGGCGATGACGGCGACGAGACGCCGTGTGACGACTGTCGCTTGATCGCCGATCGCCGCCACCCACTCTTGTGTCACTCGGTCGACCAACAGGGTCGAACGACAGAAGACACGACAGGACGGGGACGGACGGGGACAGCGGCATGGACATGGCACAGGGCACACATCTCGGGCAACGGGCGGTCGTCGTCGGCGGCGGCATGGGCGGGCTGTTCTCCGCTCGGGTCCTGTCGGACCACTTCGACGAGGTCGTCGTGCTCGATCGTGACAGCGAACCGGCGGGCGACGAGCCGCGTGGTCCCGTGCCCCAGGGCCACCACTTCCATGTCCTCCTCCCAGGCGGTCTCGATGCGATGGTCGAGTGGTTCCCGGGATTCGTCGACGACCTCGTCGACAGCGGGTCGGTCGAGATGCAGCTCGGCCGCGACTTCTACGCCTACACGCCTCAGGGCCTCTCGTACAGCATCCAACGGTTCCAGCCGGCCCCGATGCCCGACGGACCGATGACCTACGTCCAGACCCGACCGGCGCTCGAGGCGAATGTCCGCAACCGGGTCGCCGGTGTCGACAACGTCACGCTGCGCTACCGCTCACTCGTCGACGGCCCGATCGTCGAGGGCGACCGCGTCGTCGGCGTCACCCTCCGCGACGGCGAGGCGATCCGTGCCGACCTCGTCGTCGACGCGAGTGGACGCAACAGCTGCACCGCACAGTGGCTGGCGCCGATGGGGTACGAACCGGCACCGGAGACCTACGTGAACTGCGACGTCTCCTACACCTCGGCCATCGTCGAGCCCGAGGTGTGGGACGCCTTCGACGGCACGGTGTTCTTCCTGATGCCGTCGGGCGACGGCGAGCATGCCGGCAGGTACGGCTCGGTCGTCAAGCTTCCGAACAATCAGTGGCTGCTGTCGCTCGGGAGTCGGTACGGCGATTCCGCACCCAGCGACTGGGACGCCTTCCTCGACTACGGCGCCACGCTCGTCGACCCGATCTGGAGCGAACTCGCCGCGACGGTGACGCCGCTGACCGACCTCAAGACCTATCGGATGACGAGAGCCGTTCGGCACCACTACGAACAGCTCGACCGGTTCCCCGACGGGCTCGTGCCGATCGCTGATTCGGTGTGCTTCTTCAACCCGATCCATGGCCAGGGGATGTCGTCGGCCGCCGGACAGTGCCGAGGCCTCGGTGAGCTGCTCAGCCGGCGCGCCGCCTCCGGAGCGGGCCTCGGCGGCCTGGCGATGGACTTCTTCCCGATCGCCGCGGACTGGGTCCGCGGGCCTTGGATCATGGCCGCCCTCAGCGACTTCGAGCATCCTCAGTGCACGGGCGACTTCCCGATGGACGACGTGCCCGATCTCGAGGAATTCGGTCGCGTCGCAGCATCGGCGGCTCCGATGTCGCCCGAGATGCAGATCGTGCTCGACATCAGCGTGCTGCGTCGACCACTCTCGGCGATCCGCACACTGACACCGGCCTGAGTCGGAGCGGCCACGCAGCTCGCCGACGGCTGACGTGACCCGAGCGAACATCGCGGCATCGGGCGCGCTTGAATGGCACCCACATGGGTGACGTCTGGCCACAACTGCTCCTCGTTGCGATCCTCGTGTTGGTGAACGCTGCGTTCGCTGGAACCGAGCTGGCACTGGTGTCGCTCCGCGAGAGCCAGCTCCAACGACTGGAGGAGCGTTCGGCGACCGGCGCCGTGCTCGCCAGGCTTGCCCGCCAACCCAACCAGTTCCTCGCCACCATCCAAGTGGGCATCACGTTGGCCGGGTTCCTCGCATCGGCGGCCGCAGCTGTCTCGCTCGCCGAACCACTCGAGGAGCCACTCAGCTTCCTCGGGGGCGCCGCCGGCCCGGTGTCGGTGATCCTGGTCACGCTGATCCTCGCCTACTTCACGCTCGTGTTCGGCGAACTCGCACCCAAACGCCTCGCCATGCAGCGCGCCGAGAGGTGGGGCATGGTGATGGCCCGCCCGCTCAACGTGCTCTCGACGCTGACCAAACCGGTCGTCTGGCTGCTGTCGAAGTCGACCGACATCGTCGTCCGCGTGCTCGGCGGCGACCCCAATCGTCAACGCGAGGAGGTCACCGGCGACGAGTTGCGCGACATGGTCGCCATTCACGAGACGTTCGATCCAGAGCAGCGCCAGATCATCGACGGAGCGTTCGAGATCTCCGAGCGCACGCTCGACGAGGTCATGGTGCCACGCTCCGACGTCGTCGTGATCGATTCCGAGTCCAGCTGCAGCCAAGCGCTGGACGTGCTCGTCGAAACCGGTCACTCGCGGGCTCCGGTCGCCGAGAAGCGCAACCTCGACCGGCCGGTGGGAATGGTCCGCCTCCGCAGCCTGCTCGACCGCGGTGACGATCCGGTGACATCGGTGATCCGTGACATCCCAGCGTTCCCGGACGCGGCTCGGGTGCTGACCGCGCTGCGCGAGTTCCAGTCGATGCGCACGCAGATGGCCGTGGTGGTCGACGAGTACGCCCGAACGATCGGCATCGTCACCGTCGAGGACCTCGTCGAAGAACTCGTCGGCGAGATCTGGGACGAGACCGACCCGAACACGGCCGATGTCATCCACGAGCCCGATGGCACGATCGTGATCCCCGGCACGTATCCGTTCCACGACCTGGTCGACCTGGACGTGGAGCTCCCCGATGGCGACTACACCACGGTCGCCGGACTCGTCCTCGATGCGATGAATCGGTTCCCCGATCCAGGTGAGTCGGTCGAGATCGACGGCTGGCAGATCACGATCCGCAGCGTCGGGCGCCACCGCATCACCCAGGTCGCCCTCAACCCGGTCGAACCGGTCGACGATCAGCGAACGGTTGCGATCAACCAGTAGTGGTGCGGGTTGATCCCGTCGAACTCCTGGTTGACGGCGCCCCGACCCGTGATCCGACTCTTCGGATTGCGCCAGATCTCGATGTCGGTCAACAGCGGTGACAGTGGACCGATCAACTCGTCGGGCTGCAGGCGATTCGCCTGCCACCCGAGGCGAGCTGCGAGGCGGCGCTGGGAGAGCCACGGACCGAACTTCGGGATCCTGAACAGCCCACGGGTGACGGCGCCGAGCGGCAGCAACACGATGTCCTGCGCGCTGCGCGCCCGATAGTTGAGCACCACCTTGCCGCCCGGTCGTGTGATGCGAACTGCCTCGGAGGTCAGCTCGAGCGCATCGTCGGCGTCGCAGTGCTGCAGGGTGATGTAGCTGAAGGCCACGTCGGTCGAGTTCGGTGGCAGATCCAGAGTGTGGCCGTCGATGACGTGGCTCGTGCGGAGACGGTCGATCTTGCCGAACTGGCTGACGGTCTCGAAGCACCGCTCGAGGAATCCGGCGTCGAGGTCGCAGGCGACCACCGAGGCGTACTCGCGGGTGAACGCGCACGTCATGCGCCCGATGCCGGACCCGATCTCGACGATGGTCTTGTCGTCTGGCCCACGACCCGTGGCGTCGACGGCTCGAAGCCCGAACACGGTGAGGTAGGCAGGCACCTCGGAGTCGCCACTGGCGACGAACTGTTCGAGTGTGAGTTCACTGCCGGTCTCGTTGTTGAACACCCAGCCGGTGGTACGAACGACGTCGTCACCGCTGGCTTGACGTTCACTGGTCTGGCCTGCGGCCTTCCACGGCACCAGTTGGGGGCGACGACGCATGCCTGGAGTGTGCCAGAGCAATCGTCGATCCACCCAGCGCGGCCTTCGACGACGTGAAACCCGCAGCGGCCCCGTCGATCCCGACCGTTATCGTTTCGGTCATGTCTGGAGCACTACGCGTCGGTGTCGTCGGAGCAACGGGGCAGGTCGGCAGCGTCATGCGCCGTCTGCTCGACGAGCGCAACTTCCCGGTGAGCGAGATGCGCTACTTCGCATCCGCCCGTTCGGCTGGGACCACCCTGCCGTGGAAGGGAACCGACATCGTGGTCGAGGACGCCGAACTCGCCGATGCGAGCGGCCTCGACATCGCACTGTTCTCGGCCGGCGCCACGTCGTCTCGGGCGCTGGCGCCCAAGTTCGCTGCCGCAGGTGCGATCGTGATCGACAACTCCTCGGCGTTCCGCATGGATCCCGAGGTGCCGCTCGTCGTTTCAGAGGTCAACGGCCATCTCGCGCACCACCCGCCGAAGGGCATCATCGCCAACCCGAACTGCACCACGATGGCGTTCATGCCGGTGATCAAGCCGCTGCACGAGGAGGCCGGCCTCACCCGGCTGGTCGTGTCGACGTATCAGGCGGTGTCCGGTGGCGGGCTCAGCGGTGTCGACGAGCTCGACAAGCAGGCACGCGAAGTCGTCGATCGGGCTGCGGAACTGACCCACGATGGCAACGCCGTCGAGTTCCCGGCTCCGTCGAAGTTCGTCAAGCCGATCGCGTTCAACGTGTTGGCACTGGCCGGATCGATCGTCGACGATGGTTCCTTCGAGACCGACGAGGAGCAGAAGTTGCGCAACGAGAGCCGCAAGATCCTCGACATCCCGGGGCTCCTGGTGTCGGGCACGTGCGTGCGGGTCCCGGTCTTCACCGGTCATTCGTTGTCGATCAACGCCGAGTTCGAGCGCCCGATCGGCGTCGAGCGGGCGACCGAGCTGCTGGCCGGCGCCGAGGGTGTGGTGCTGTCGGAGGTGCCGACTCCGTTGGAGGCCGCCGGCCAGGACCCGTGCTACGTCGGGCGCTTGCGAGTCGACGAAGGTGCACCGGCCGGGCGGGGGTTGGCGATGTTCGTCAGCAACGACAACCTGCGCAAGGGTGCCGCCCTCAATGCCATCCAGATCGCGGAGCTGGTGCAACGAGCCGGGACGAGCTGATCGCAGCGATCACGACGGCCGGCGCCCGGCACCGACGACCTCAGCAGACGCAGGGAATGCTGTCGCACTTGGGGCAGCCATCGGCGAAACGCGCGATGGCTTCGTCGAGATCGACTCCCTGCTGATTGGCGAGTGTCGCCACCCACGCCACGACATCGCCGAACTCGTGCACCCGGTCCTCATGGGTGCCCTTGCGCACCGCCTGGGCCAGCTCACCGATCTCCTCGGCGAGCCACGCCACCGTCGCCGACACGCCCCGCTCGCGGTCGCGGTCTCCGTAGGTGCGTTCGATGACATCCTGCAGTTCGGCGAAGTCCACGACCGGCGACCGTAGCAAGGCCGGATGCCGGCTTCCGTCAGGCGTCGACGGCCATGGCAGCTCCGACTTCGAAGCTCGGCTGGAAGTCGGCCATGCGCGGATCGGCGTTGACGACGACGAGATAGGAGGAGTCGTGGCCGGGCACTGTCGACGACACCCTGGTCATCGATGCGTACCCGAGACGACGCGAGCGCTCCTCCATACCGATACCCACCACCACCGCTGGGCTGTCCCACCCCTTGTAGCTGTGCACGGTGCAGCCCTTCACGGCATCGGCCTCCGGCCAGAATCGCCCCTTGCTGCGATGGCGCTCGTCGGGATCGCGGCTGTACACGTGATGGGTGGAGTATCCGGCCGCCTCGATCTCACGTGCGGCGGCCAACCCGTCGTGGTGGTATTCGCACAGGTACACCACATCGCGCGGCGCGAGGTCGGCATTTTCCTGCAGCAACCGCACGACTTCGCGGCCGACCGCCACACCGAGATCCGCCACCCGCTCGACGTTCCGCCACGATCGCACCGCGCTCGAGACGTGACCGACCACGATGGCCTGGTCGTCGGCGATCTCGGGCACCACCGCATCCTCGGCGATGTAGGACTGTGCGAACTCGTTCGTCGCCCGGACGAGCTCCGGGGCCATGCGATACGACCGAGTCATCCGGATCCACGGTTCGGTGAACCCGGCTGCGGTCAACGTGTCCGGGTCGTCCCACGCCGACTTGCCGTACAGATCGACGGTCGAGTCGGCGACGAGCAGCATCTCGCCGTCCGGTCGAACGACGTGCTCGCGTAGGAGATTCCACCAGTCGAGCATGAAGTCCTGACCCTCGTCGACGAGGACGGCGTCGAACCGGCGATCGAATCCGGCCGCGAGGACGTCGCGTGTCTTGACCACGACCTTGACCGGCCACGTGCCCCGGGCGGGTTCCTCGGCGACGATGCCCGCCTGCGCAGCATCATCGACGACGCGAGAACAGAACGTGTGAAAACTCGTGCAGGTCACGCGTGCCGGGTTCGCGCCCAGCTCGGCGCATCGCTCGACGACGAGCCGGCGAAGGTGGTTCGCGAGGGTCGAGTTGAAACACAGCACCAACACACTGCGGCCCTCCGCCGCGACGCGGGCCGCACGAGCGGCCAATGCGAACGACTTGCCGCTCCCGGCGGTCCCGGCCACCCCGCGAATACGGGCACCGGCGGAGTTGGCTGCGACGCGACGGGCGTCGTCGCTCAGTTGCACCGGGGCGACCGCATCGTGCACCAGCCCATCGACGACGAGTCCGCTGCGAAGGCGAGCGACCGAGGCAGGCGGTGCGGTGGTCGTGCCAGGTCCGTCGACGAGGAATGGCAACCGATCCTCGAGGTCATCCCGCGACCAGAGCAGCACGACGTCCATGGGGTCACCCATGTCGGTCGAGAGCAGTGCTGCGGCTTCCGCTCCGGAACAGTTCGGGAGCACCACGACCGATCGAACGGACGCGCCGGGCTCACGGGCGTCGCCGGGGAACGCGAAGAACTGCTCGTACACCGTGTTGCGATGTCGCCGCGCCACCGCGAGGGGCCGCTCGGTGCTGGCCCCCCACTCTGCCGTCGGCGCCCAGCACCTCGATGCGGCCGTCGACGGTGCGCCGATGGTCGGCTGCGCTCCAGTCGACGACATCGACGGTGACGACACCGCGTTGATCGTGCACCAGCAACAGGTCGGGCACGTCCTGGCCGACCTTCGGTCGGACGTGAACGGTCCAGTCGTCACTGAGCGTCTGCAATGCATCGAACACCGTCCGCGCAGCAGAGTCGAGCGGCTGTTGCAGCTCGTCGAGATGATCGATGGACGGTCGGATGATGGCCACGGCATTCCCCGTTCAGGCAGGCGGACGAGGTGTCATCGGCACGCGCAGCAGCAACCTTGAGAACGAATTCGGCTCGGAATCCGAGCGGTGTTCGCCTCGGGGCTCGACACCGAGGAACACGTGGTCGGGGTGAGAGGATTTGAACCTCCGGCCTCCACGTCCCGAACGTGGCGCGCTAACCAAGCTGCGCTACACCCCGTAGCGGCTGGCAATACTATCCGGCGGTTGCGGGTTCTTCCTCGGAGGAATCTTCAGCCACGTCCGGGAGTGGCACCATCGCCTCGACCGGCGCCGCGTCGGGGGCCAAGCCTTCGGTGTAGACGCCACCGGCCACGATCGCATCCGCTGCACGCCGAAGCCGAAGCGCGTCGAGCGGCTTGACCAACCAGCCCTCGGCCCCGCTGCGGCGCGCCAGGTGGAGGTCGGCTCGACGGTCGAGCAGCATGAGCACGGGAACGTGGTCGAGTGCACCGGCCGACTCGTCGAGACGCAGCGCCATCGTGACCGCCATGGCGCCCATCGAGCCGACCTGGAGGTCGAGGATCGCGAGATCGGGCATGCGCTCCGCGACCTGACGAGCCACCGCTCGCCCCTCGCGGCACACGGTGAAATGGACGTCGTCGTCGCCGAGCGCAGCGATGACCTCGTCGACGATCCAATCGGCGTCGGTGGCAAGCAGGATGTGCACGACGCAGACGCTACCCGTCATCGACCGGATGGTCGAAGAGATGCGCAGCGATCAGCCACAGACCATCGAGATCGTGCACGTCACCGTCGAGCAGCGGCAGCACGACGAGACGCTCACCGCCGACGATGTCGGCGAGCGGAGCGATCACGTCGAGCTCCAGATCACGCATCGAGCGAAGCGTGGCCACGTTCTCCCACAGCACCCCGAGCAACTCGTGGTCGCCGGCACGGGCATCGTCAGCGGCGCCAGCGGCCTCACCGGCGCTGCCTTCACCGAACTCGGGGTGGGTGCGGTTGACGATCGCCGTCGTGACTCCCACGCCCTGTTCGTCGAGCTGCTTGGCGAACCACACCGCCTCGTCGATCGTGTCGTGGCGAGGCGCGGCGACGACGACGAACGACGTCTCCGGCGCCCGGATCAACCGAACGACGTCATCGGCGCGTTCGCGGAACCCCGTCTCCATGCCGGCGAACGCCTGGAAGAACGCCACCGAGTCGGCGAGCACGTCGGAGCCGACCACCTTGCCGATCGCCCTCAGGACCGGCTGCGTCGCTGTGCCGATCACCTTCAGCCCACCGCGGGTCGGCAGCATCAGCAGTCGGAACAACCGGTGATCGAGGAATCGAGCGAGCACCCCCGGCGCCTCGAGGAAGTCGAGCGCGTTGCGGCTGGGCGGTGTGTCGACGACCACCAGATCGAAGCGGTCGTCGCCGTGCAGGTCGTGCAACGTCTCGGCCGCCATGTACTCCTGCGTGCCGCTCAGCGCGCCGGCGATGTTGCGGTAGAAGGGATTCGAGAGGATGCGTTCGATCTGTTCGTCGGAATCCGCGTGGCGCCGCACCAGCCCATCGAACGTTGCTGCGGTGTCGAGCATCATCGCCCACAGCTCGCCGCCATCGGCTCCGTCCGTGAGATCCGTGCAGTGGCGTTGATCCAACTCGATGCGTTGAGGTTCAGAGGCCAGACCGCCCTCGAGTCCGAGTGCATCGGCCAGACGGCGCGCCGGGTCGATGGTGACCACCACCGCCCGACGTCCACGCCGAGCGGCTTCCAAGCCCAGCACCGCGGCGGTGGTCGTCTTGCCGACCCCACCCGAGCCGCAACACACGATCACGGTCGAGGCGTCGATCACGTCGAGATCGACGCCTGCGTCCCCGGTCATGGTTCGCGCCTCAGCGTGTCTGCGAGCTGTTCGATGTCGATCGAGGTCAGTCCGGCCACCAGACGCGCCGGCAGGGTCACCTTCGGGATCGGCAGCTCGGTGGCGAGGCGGGCGATCTCGGCCGCTTCCATCGCCCGGCGAGCCCGCCGAAACGCCGCTGCGTCGACCAGGCACCGGGCTGCGGCGGGGTCGAGGTCGGCGACCGCGTCGCGAACCGATTCGTCGTCGGGAAGCGCATCCCCCACGTCGACACCGTTGACGACCACCGGACCGAGTTGCACCCCGACGTCGTCTTCGAGGGCGAATGCGGTCTCGACCACTTCGTTGACCGGTGTCGTCTCGGGAAGCGTGACCAGCACCACCTGGCAGCGATCGGGGTCGTGCAGCAGTTCGAGGACGTCGTCGGCCTGGGCGCGAACCGGGCCCGAGGCGACGGCATCGGCAAGGCCGGCAGCGGACGTGAGGAACGTGATCGCATGGCCGGCGGCCGGACCGTCGACCACGATCAGGTCGTAGTCGCCCGAGCGTTCGAGTTGTTTGATCTTGCCGAGCACCACGATGTCGTCGATTCCCGGTGCTGCGGTGCCGACCACGTCGATCACACCGGTGCGGTTCAGGCGCTTCGCGATCCGTGCGAACCCGTGCTCACGCAGGTACTCGTCGAGCGCCTCGGGCGCCGAGATGGCAAGGACGTCGAGATCGGGGAGCAGATCGGCGAGGGCGGGCTTTCCGTCGAGCTCGACAACGAGGACGCGCCGCCCTGCGTCTGATGCGGCACGGGCGATCACAGCCGTTACCGTGGTCTTTCCCACACCCCCCTTGCCCGCCACCACGACGACGCGGGCAGCAGTCAACGACTGCAGCGGGAACTCGCTTTCTGGAGGCACCTGTGCGAAGACTAGCGATCGGCTTGCTCACGCTGATGGCCGGGCTCACACTGATCGGACCGGCGGCCCACGCCCAAGACGATTCGGAGGCCCCTGCCGACGTCCGCCGAGTCGACGTGTTGCAGGTCAGCGGCTTCATCGACCCGATCCTGGTCTCCGAGATCGACGCTGCGATCGATCGTGCGGTCGAGGAGGACTCGCAGGCGCTGATCCTGCAGGTCAACAGCGACGGCACGGTCGTCGACGACGACGTGGTCGAGGACCTCCTGGTCCGCGTTGCCGATGCACCGGTGCCGATCGGGATCTGGGTCGGGCCCAGTGGCGCACGTTTCTACGGCACCGCCGCCCAACTCCTGGCCGTCGCCGACGTCACCGGAATGGCCCCGGGCGCACGGGTCGGCTACATCGGTGTCCCACTCGACCCGCCGGGTCTTCCCGACGGCGTCACGATCGACTTCGGCATCGCCGAGGAACGGCTCCGCAACGGCTCGGTCGGCTTGTCCGACGCCCGCACGCTCGACGTGTTCAAGCAGCGCATCGACGACGAGGGCATCCCGACGATCTCCAACATGGTCGCTGCGATGGACGGCTACGAGGAGAACGGCGTCGTGCTGGTCACCACCGAGCTCGTCGTGCTCGACGACGGCTCGACCCGGTTCGACACGGTCTCGGTGGTCCGGTTCGCCAAGCTGTCGCTGATCGACCAGCTGTTCCACACCGTCGCCAGCCCGCCGGTCGCGTACCTGCTGTTGCTGACCGGCTTGGCCCTCCTGGTCTTCGAGTTCTTCACCGCCGGCGTCGGTATCGCCGGGGCCGTCGGTGCCGTCTGCACACTGCTCGCGTTCACCGGGCTCGCGGTGCTCCCCACACGCCCATGGGCGGTCGTGCTCATCATGCTCGCGATGCTCGCCTTCGCGGTCGACGTCCAGGTCGGGAATTCCGCGCTTCTGGACCGGCGTGGGCATCGTGCTCACGATCATCAGCAGCTGGTTCCTGTTCGAGCCGATCCCCGGCGCGTCGATGCGCCCGTCGTGGCTTGCGCTGATCGCCGGGATCGGCGGCATCGCCCTCACGTTCATCGTCGGCATGCCGTCGATGGTGCGTACCCGGTTCGCGACCCCGACGATCGGTCGTGAATGGATGATCGGTCGGGAGGGCACCGCGCTCGAGGCCGTCGATCCCGACGGCCTCGTCGAGGTCAACTCGGCCACTTGGCGAGCCCGAACGAACCGCGCAACACCCATTGCGGCGGGCGACCCGATCCGGGTGGCGGCGATCGACGGGGTCACGCTCGACGTCGAACCGCTCGAAGGTGCTGCTCGCGACTACCGCGAGATGCGCAAGAAGTCGCCCGAGGCCGACGTGTCCTCACCGGCGATGAGCGACACCACCGACGAGCGCTAGCTCGCCCGGTCGGGGCGCACCGGGGACGGTCAGATCTCCGGGAGCCGTGGGCCGGCGATGCGCACGTCGTCGCGGCGACGAGTGACGCCACGAGCGTCGAGTTCCGCCACGAGCGGCAGCACGTACTTGCGGCTCGCGCCGGTGGCATCACGGAATGCAGCCACGGTGAACCCGTCAGGTGACTCCGCGAGCAAGCGCGCCGCAACCGACGCGGCCTCGTCGATCGTGTCGGCGTGGAAGTGCATGCCGTCTCGGGCGACGATGTGCCCGCGGCGGATCAGCTCACGCAACTCGGCGCGGTCGACGTCGTCGGGCTGCGGTGGGATGAATCCGCCCGTGAGAGCAGCCTCGAGGTAGGGGTGATCGGCGAACGGGTCGACGATGTCCGCTGTGCGCACGACCGTGGCGTCGACCACCACCTCGTCGAGGACGCCGAGCACGGCCCGCTCGCGATCGTCGAACGACGCGAGGTCGACCCCGGTGGGCCCAGCTTGCTCGACCCGCTCGAGCAGGTCGGTGCGCATCGCTGCCAGTTCGTCGTCGGTCGTGAGCCACTCGCCCACCGTGGGCTCGGCTCGCTGCCCCGTGAGCTGCTCGACGTCACGGGCGCTCACCCACCCTCGCTCTCGGACGAGCCGCTCGATGGTGCGGTCGGGTGCTGCACGCGAGGCACGCAACACCGGATCGATGTCGAGCACCTCGCCGCCGCCGACGGTCTCGTCGCGTCCCGACTCGCGAAGAACGAACCGGTCACCGGGGAGTACGGGGACCGACCGAGGCAGGAACAACCGCACGAATCCGTCGCTACCGGGCGCCAACGCGTCGGAGCCCAACACGCGCACTCGTGCGGCGTGCTCGCCGGAGCCGAAGTACACGACGAACGCGCCTCGCCGCGAGAGGTCGTGATCGAGTGCTGCAAGTACGTGCACCGAAGCGTCGAGTCGATCGGTGGCGCGCCACTGCCCCGGCGCAACCAGCGCCTGCCCGCGGGCGAGTTCGTGATGGTCGACGCCGGACAAGTTCACCGCGACGCGGTTGCCGGGCCCGATCTCATCGACCGATCGACCAGCGGTCTGCAA
The DNA here is from genome assembly GCA_963716095.1 of Ilumatobacteraceae bacterium. Lineage (GTDB taxonomy): Bacteria > Actinomycetota > Acidimicrobiia > Acidimicrobiales > Ilumatobacteraceae > Sva-07. The sequence goes on from CAVQSV010000023.1 coordinate 99,557, forward strand.
CCCTCGAATCCGCGCCTCGTGATCGTCGATCGCGACATTGTCGTCGACCGCCAATCGTCCCCCTGTCAGGGTGCCGGTGACGACGGTGCCGCTTCCCTTCGCGGCGAACACCCGGTCGATCCAGAGCCGAGGGCGGCCGGCATCGCCCGCTCGCGTCGCACGCCCAACGAGGGCGTCGAGTTCGGAGCGCAGCTCGTCGAGACCGGCGCCGGTCGTGGCCGACACCGCGACGACCGGTGCGTCACCGAGGAACGTGTCGGCGACGTGGTCGGCGACGTCCAGCTGCGCCAACTCGAGCAGGTCGTCGTCGACGAGGTCGGACTTGGTGAGGGCGATGACCCCAGCCTCGACGCCGAGCAGCTCGAGGATGCGGAGGTGCTCTTCCGACTGCGGCTTCCAACCCTCGGTCGCCGACACGACGAACACGCAGGCGGTGACCCCGCCGACGCCGGCGAGCATGTTGCGAAGGAACTTCACGTGGCCGGGAACATCGATGAAGCTGATCTCCTCGCCGGAGGGCAAGGTCGTGTGGGCGAACCCGAGGTCGATCGTGAGCCCTCGGCGCTTCTCCTCCTCGAACCGGTCGGGGTCGGTGCCGGTGAGGGCGAGCACGAGCGACGACTTGCCGTGGTCGACGTGGCCGGCGGTGGCGATGACCGTCACGAATCGACCGTCACGACACGGAGGACAGCGAGGTGAGCGCGTCGACGACGGCCGAGTCGTCCGACGGCGCAACCGAGCGCAGATCGAGCATCGTGCGGTCGTCGCGCGACCGGGCGATCACCGGAGGGTCGTGACGCCGCAGTGGCGCAAGCAGATCCCCGTCGATCGTGACACCGTACGACGGCATCGTGATGCCGGGAGCCGAGCCGGCACCTGGCAACGACTCCATGGCGGTCGCCGCAGCCGATGGGTGCGCCGAGGCGACCGCAGCTGCCATCGCCTCGGCACGGTCGCGCAACGCCGCGAGCGGCGCGGCGACCATCGCCCAGAACGCGATGTCGGTACCGGCCCGCTTGTCGAGGTAGGTCAACGCCGTCTCCTGCAGGGCGGCGAGCACGAGGCCACCTGGGCGCAGTGCCCGTGCGAGCGGATGGCGCTGACAACGCTCGACCAGTTCCGCTCGACCGGCGATGATGCCCGCCTGCGGACCACCGAACAGCTTGTCGCCGCTGAAGGTGACCAGGGCAGCACCATCGGCGAGCGTCTGGAGCGCTGCCGGCTCGCCGGCGAGCCATGCCGGGGGCGCTCCCGGCAGCCACGGGCAGTTCGAGTCGACCAATCCGCTGCCGATGTCGGCGACGACCGGCACGTCGAGCGTGGCCAGTTCGCGAACGGTCGTCTCCTCGACGAAGCCCTCGACCCGGTAGTTGCTCGGGTGGACCTTGAGCACGATGGCGGCGTCGACACCCGGCTTGTCGAGCGCTCGGCGGTAGTCGTCGAGGCGGGTGCGGTTGGTGGTGCCGACGTCGACGAGCCGGGCACCAGACTGCTCCATCACGTCGGGCACGCGGAACGAGCCACCGATCTCGACGCTCTCGCCGCGGCTGACGGGCACGTCACGGCCTTCCGCGAGCGCGGCGAGCACCAGCAGCACGGCGGCCGCGTTGTTGTTGACCACCATGGCGGCTTCCGCCCCGCACAATCGGGCGAGCAGCTGGCCGACCGCACGTTGGCGGGACCCCCGCGTTCCGGTGGCGAGGTCGAACTCGACGGTCTGGGCCGCGGCCGTCTGCTCATGTTGCAGGGGCGCGCGGCCGAGATTGGTGTGCAACAGCACCCCGGTGGCGTTGACGACCGGGGTCAACAGCGTGCGGCGAAACGCCTCCGCACGGCCAGCGGCCGACTCGACGTCTCCGGCTTCGATCGCCGCTCGGGCGATGTCGACCAGGATCGGATGCGGCAGGCCGGACGATGCCAGCGAGCGGGCGAGCACGTCGACCGACGGCGGCCGTTGGCGGTCGCCGGGAGCACTCATCGGTGTGAGCCTACGGGGTGGGCGCCGCCCTGATGCCGGGATCGGAGGCGACGCACACCCTCGAGATCAGGCGTCGGGGAGTTTGTCGACGGCGTCCTTGGCAGCTTCGGCGCCCTGCTGGACCTTGTCGGTGTGCGCTCCTGCCTTGTCGCCGGCGACGTCGGCTGCCTTGTCGATGCCCTGCTTGACCTGGCTCTTGTTGCCACCCAGCTTGGACTTGATCGAATCCATGATTCCCATTGCGAGACCTCTTCGTGTTGACGGAAGACAGGACCCTACCGCACGACCGCGCGAGCGCCCGACGGCCCGCCCCGCGGCCAACAGCGACGGGACGGAGATATCGTGCTGTGGGTCGTGACCAAGTGGACCAAGGCCGTCGTCAGCTACCCGCCGACGTGGATCGCCGCGGTGCTGCTCGGTGCAACGGTATGGCTGGTGCTCACCGTGCTCGACCCGCCGGCCGTGTTCGTGATCGTCCTGATCGTGCTCGCGGTCATCGCCGCCGCCGCCTGGCCGTTCACCATGTCGGCGACCGGCACCCTCGCCAAGCTCCAATTCGAGGTTCCTCGGGTCGAAGAGGTCGACCCGGCCGAGATCGCCGCGCTGCGCTCCGAACTCGACGCCCTCGTCGACACGCAACCGACCGAACAGCTCGACGCGTTGCTGTCCAAGCGACAGAGTCTGATCAACGTGCTCGAACGACGCCTCGATGCCGGCGAACTCACCTACGCCCGCTATCTGTCGACATCGCAGCAGGTGTTCGCCTCCGCGCTCGACAATCTCCACGAAGTGGCCGTCGCCTCCGAGAGCATCAGCACGATCGACGAGCCCTACATCGAGCGACGCCTCGCCGAACTCGACGCCGACGACAGCGACGCCGAGTCGGCCGACCGAGAACGGGCCACCCTCGAGCGCCGACGCGAACTGCGCAACGACCAGCGACGCCGCATCGCCCAGTTGCTCGCCCAGAACGAATCCGCGCTCACCGCGCTGAACCGCACCACCACCGCACTGGCCGACGTCCCGATCGGCAAGAAGCCTGAAGACGCCGACGCGGCGATGGATGCGCTCGAAGAGCTCGCCGACCGCGCCGCCAAGTACGCCTGAACCACCCCGAAAGGCCCACATCATGAGTGACAACGCACCCACGACCACCACCTCCAGCACGCCGGCACTCGACTTGAACCTCAACGTCGAGGGGGCCAAGGCCGAACTCGTCGTCGCTGAGCCCGAGCCGACCGACGAGCTGCAGGCACAGGCCACCGCCCAGGTCGAACAGCTCCTCGCCATCGACCCCACCAACGAAGATGCTCGCACGGCTGCCCGCGACGCCGTCGACTCGATGGGCCGCGACCTGCAGAGCCGTTCGGCCACTCGAAGCCGAATGCTGCAGGCCCCGCTGAAGGACATCTCGCACGGCACCGAGGACGGTGGAGAAGTCGCCAAGTCGCTGTCCGATCTGCGCATCGAGGTCGAGAAGCTCGACCCGTCCGGGCTCGACACCGAAGCCGGCTGGTTCACCCGTGCGGTCGGCAGGATCCCCGGCGTCGGGACGCCGCTGAAGCGGTACTTCATGCGGTACGAGAGTTCGCAGACCCAGATCGATGCGATCGTGCATTCACTCGAGAACGGCCGCGATCAGCTCAAGCGCGACAACGTCACCCTCGGCGACGATCAGAAGCAGATGCGCGAGCTGACCCATCTGCTCACCGATCAGATCGCGTTGGCCCAAGCCCTCGACGCCGTCGTCGTCGAGAAGCTCGCCGTCGAGATCACCTCCGACGACCCGCGACGCCAGTTCGTCGAGGAAGACATCCTGTTTGCGCTCCGCCAACGGACCCTCGACCTACAGCAGCAGCTCGCGGTGAACCAGCAGGGCGTGTTGGCGATCGAGATCATCATCCGCAACAACCGCGAACTGATCCGAGGTGTCGACCGGGCGATCGACGTCACGATCAGCGCACTCCAGGTGGCGGTGACCGTTGCGCTCGCGCTGGCGCACCAGAAGATCGTGCTCGACAAGATCGAAGCCATCAACACCACGACGTCGGCGATGATCGCCGGCACGGCGGAACGGCTCAAGACCCAGGGCACGGCGATCCATCAGCAGGCGTCGAGCACGATGCTCGACATGGACTCGCTGCGTCAAGCGTTCGACGACATCGACACCGCACTCGACGAGATCTCCCGCTATCGACGCGAAGCGCTGCCGACGATGGCGGGCACGATCCTCGAACTCGACGAGCTCACCGCTGAGAGCGAGGAGGCGATCGAGAACATGGAGCGCGGCCGAACGGCGACCACTCGCCTCGATTCGGGCGATTCGATCGACATCGGCGAGATCACGGCGAAGGAGAGCGAGTGACAGTGCGCCGACCACGAGTCTCCCTGATCGCAGCGTTCGCCGGGTTCGCGCTGATCGCCGCGGCCTGCGGTGAACTCGGCGCGGAAGAATCGGAACCGCTCGACCCGGCCGAGGCATCCCAGAGCCTCGACGAACTCGTCGACGAGATCGGCTGGGTCGACGACCAGGTCACGCGCAGTGCGTCGATTCCGCCGCCAACGGGCGCCAACCTCTCCGACACGCTTCCCGAGATCGACGAGTTCGAGATCGTCGTCCCACGGAGCGGCGGTGTTCCCGCCGGCGCCGTCGAGATCTGGGCGTCCACCGAGAAGTCAGGCGAAGGCACCGACGGCTGGATGACCGACACTGCGGAAGCCTTCAACAACTCGGGAGCCACGCTGGCCGACGGGACACCGGCAACTGTTGCCCTGCGCAGAATCGCTTCGGGCACCGGCTTCCAGTACATCGCCCGCGGCCAGGAGTTGCCCGACGCGTACTCACCGTCGAGTCAACTGTGGATCGAGATGGCCGGCGAATTCCAGACGATGACCGAGGTGCGGCCCCGCCTCGTCGACAACGTCGCCGGCATCGTGATGAAGGACGAGACCGCTGCGGAGTTGCGCGCCACCTACGGCGAACTCAGCGCCGAGAACCTCGTCGACGCCGTCATCGCCGGCGACCTCGTGATGGGCTACACCGACCCGTTCGCGTCGAGCACCGGGTTGAACTTCCTGCTGACCGTGCTCGACTCGATCGCCGAGGGCGACGAGGCGCAGCTCACGTCGCCCGACGTGGCGAGTGTGTTCGAGCAGTTCCAACGCCAGGTGCCGTTCGTTGCACTGACCACCCTGCAGATGCGTGACTCCGTCGAGAACGACACCGGCACGCTCGACACGTTCGTGATGGAGTGGCAGACCTACACCAACACCGACTCGTTGCAGTCAGGGTTCGAGTTCATTCCATTCGGGGTGCGCCACGACAACCCGCTGTATGCCGTCGGCGACGTGACCGCTGCCGAAGCCGAAACGCTGGAGCTGTTCGCCGAGTTCTCGCAACAGCCCGAGTACCAGGAACTGGCGATCGAGTTCGGGTTCGACCCACCGCCCTACACCCCCACGGTCGAGGCGCCGTCGGGATCGACGCTGATCGACGTCCAGAACGTGTGGAAGGACAAGAAGGACGGCGGCCGGCCTGTGGCGACCGTCTTCGTCGTCGACGTCAGCGGTTCGATGGAGGGCACTCGCATCCAGTCGGTTCGCGAGGCGATGATCTCTGCACGCGAGTTCATCAAGCCCGAGACCGAGGTCGGCGTCGTCGAGTTCAACGACACCGCCATGAAACGACTCGACGTCGCAGAGTTCGACCTCAACCAGCAGGGTCGGTACGCCGCGATCGCAGAGGACCTCAGCCCAGGCGGTGGCACCGCGATGTACGACGGCATCGTGCTCGGGCTGAAGATGCTCGAGGACGAGAAGGCCGCCGACCCGGACGTCAAGACGCTGCTGGTGGTGCTCACCGACGGTGAGACCACCGACGGGTTGCGGTTCGAGGACGTCGACGAGACGATCGCCGGTCTCCGGATCCCGATCTACACCGTTGGTTTCGAGGCCGACCTCGAAGAGCTCGGACGTGTGTCGTCACTGGTCGAAGCTGCCAGTATCGATGCCAGTGAGGACGACGTCGAGTTCAAGATCGCGGCGCTGTTCAACGCCGGTGGCTGATTCGTGAAACCGCTCGCGATCTGGGTCGCCATCGTCGCGGTCGTGTTCGGTGGCTACGCCCTGATCGCCTCGTTGCTGCAGGAGACCGAACAGGTCTTCGTGTTCGTCGATTCGTCGAACCGCATGGAGTTGTTGGAGAACGAGATCATCGTCGAACTCGATCAGATCGACGACCGCGACGATGCCGAATTCGCACTCGCACGCGGCCAGGACCGCGGCTCCGAGCTGGTACACACGTGGCAGTCCGAGCTGCGCTGGGCCACGACACCGTTGTTCGCCCCGTGCTCGTTCGACGGCATCGAGACCTTCCCCGAAGCGGCCGACGCCGACGAACGCATCCTGATCACGACTCCCGGCTCCTGCCCCACCGACGCCCTGGACGACTGGACGATCATCGAACTCACCCCGTGAGACAACACGGGCAGCACGGGTCAGACCCGTGTCGTCCCGCCTACGATCGGCGGCGTGAGCCTTCCCGTACCGATCGTCCAACTCGACCCCGAGCTGCCGCTGCCCGAGTACGCCCACGAGGGCGATGCCGGCCTCGACCTGTACGCACGAGAGTCGGCGACGCTCGCTCCCGGAGGCGGCCGAACACTCGTCGCGACGGGCATCTCGATCGCGATCCCGATGGGCCACGGCGGCTTCGTGCTCCCCCGCAGCGGCATGGCGGCAAAGCACGGCATCAGCGTGGTCAATGCGCCAGGGCTGATCGACGCTGCCTACCGCGGCGAGGTCAAAGTGGCGCTGATCAACACCGATCCCGACACCGCGTACCAGGTCGAGCGCGGCGACCGCATCGCGCAACTGGTGATCCAACGCGTCGAGTCGGTCGCCTGGCAGGTCGTCGACTCGCTCGACGGCGTCGACCGGGGCGGCGGCTTCGGCCACTCCGGCCGGTAGGAGCGCGGTTGACTACTCGACGAGTTCGGCGTCGTCGCAGCTCGCAGGAGCCGTGACCGGGTTGCATCGTGCGACAGCGTCACCGCTGAACTCGACGACGTAGTCGCTGTCGAAGAACTCGCTCGGCACGTAGTAGTCGGTGCTCAGGTAGTGGGCGCCACTGGTGAACGCTGCGTCTCGCCGGGCGGTGTCGTTGTTGCGGGCGTCGGCGGTCGGCGAGTCGGTTCGCGTGCGGATGATGTAGCCGTCCAACGCGGCCTGATCGAGACCTGGATCGGTCGGATCATCGAAACGGACGAAGGCGGCATCCGGCGCGCCGGGCGATGCGCTCGTGAAGATCGGGCGGCCCTCCAGCGACGGGGCCCCAGCGGTGTAGAGGTCGCGGATCCGGCCGCCGTTGGTCATCGTGAAGAGCACCTGCCCGCGACTCGTGGCGAGCGTCGGCCAGCCGGTGGCCCGGACCGCATCGTCGAGCGTCGGGGCATCGCCGCGGACCTCGTCGGGCTCGATGAGGTGCTCGGGCGCGAACACCGAACGGATCTCGGCATCGAGTGCATCGAGGAGTTCGGGTGTCATCGCGATCGGTTCGGCCCAGTCGAGCTCGATGTCGATCTCGATGCCTTCGGCGGCAGCGGCGTCGACGACCGACTCTTCCTTCATCTCGATCATGATCATGATCGGAACATGACTGGGGTTGGCGTTCGACCAGTCGCGAATCTCCTCGAGACACAGCACGAGCGTCAGGCAATTGGTGCCGTAGTCGAAGTCCTGGGTGTGGAGCACCTTGAAGCCGGGCTCGTCGAGTTCGGCGAGGCCGGAAGCCGCCTCGAGACCGACCACCGGGTTCGCCGCTCGACTCGCGAAGAGCCCGCCGTCGGGATCGGCGAAGACGTCGATCTCGAACTGGCGTATGCCGTGGTCACCGAGCTGTTCGGTGAGTGGGAGGTGGGTGTATTCGATGGACGAGGCGAGCTCAGGCGAGAGCGCGGCGATCGCCTCGAACAGCACCGGTTCGGGAATCAGGTGGTAGCTGTTGTGCGAGCCGATCACCTGCACATGGTTGATGTCGATGTCGTCCACCGGAAGCGTGGTGCCGGTCGTCGATGGAGTGGCCGTCGAGGCAGTGGTCGCTGCGGCGGTGTTCGGTGCACTCGTGTCGGCCACCTCGGTGGTGGTGACCGCATCGTCGGCCTCGGCGTCCGAGGGCCCGGCATCGTCAGATCCACCACACGCGGCAGCGGTGACGAGGAGCACTGCCGACAGCGAGTCCGACCATCGGCCTGTTGCCCGTCATCGGCTCAGTGTGGCCGCTCGGGGATCGGCAGCCCGAACCGGTCGGACACAGCACACTCGGAACGTCAACCCCAGGCGAAGACGGGCTGTTCGAAGTCGTGCACGCGTTCGTTGACCCGGCCGTCGAGGCCGACCCAGCGGAACTGCACGAGCAGCGCCCCGGTCGGCGCGTGGATCAGATCACCGCCGAGCGGCACCTGCACGACAGGTCGGTCACTCTCGGGGATCGTCACGAATCGCGGCGAGTCGTCGCGGGTCAGTTCGTGCAAACCGATGCGATAGGCCGCAAGCACCTCGGCGGGGTCCGGAACCAACTCGACGCCGGCACCACCCCACACGACGACCGGCGTGATCACATAGCCCGATCGGGTGGCGTAGTCGTCGAGCACACCGAGCACCGCTGACTCGTCGAAGCGCACCCCGACCTCTTCGTCGGTCTCGCGCAGCGCTGCCTCGACCGGCGACTCGCCAGGATCGAGGCGACCCCCGGGCAGTGCCCACTGTGCGGAGTGGGTGCTCAGACGGGCACTCCGCCGACAGAGCACGAACGACGCGCCACCGGCGACGCCGGCCATCTGACCGTCGAGGCCGCTCACGTCCGAGGGGATCACGGACAGGCGATCGGCGTCGACTCCGTGCGGATCGGCGTCGTCTGACCCGGCGACCGAATCGACGACGACGATGGCCACCGCGGCGTGGCGGCGACCGTCGAGGGCGATCTCGGTGCGGTCGTGACGGGCGAGATTGGCCGCCATCGTCGCCCGGAGGTCGTCGGTGAGATCGATCACGCGTCGATCAGGATTCGAGAGCGTCCGGCTGCGGCTCCGCCGGATCGTCGGGGGTCTCGGGGTGTCGTACGGATGCCAACACCTTGGCAGCCAACGCCGTGCTGATCGGCACCGAAGCAACGAGACCGATCGAGCCGACGAGCGCCCGCACGATCTCGACAGCGACCACCTCACGTGTCGCCACCGAACCGAGTCCTTGCTGCGCTTCGCTGAACAGCAACAGCAACGGCAGCGACGCACCGGCATAGGCCAGGAACAGCGTGTTGACCGTCGACGAGATGTGGTCGCGGCCGATACGCAACGCCCGCCCGTAGAGCTCACCGAACCCCGCTTCGGGAGCCGCACGTTTCAGCTCCCACACCGCCGACACCTGGGTGACGGTGACGTCATCGAGGACGCCGAGCGAGCCGATCACCACGCCGGCGAGCAGCAGGCCGCGTGGATCGATCTGGGTGCCGAGTGCGTCGAGGAAGCCAACGGTCTCGTCGCCGAAACCGGTGAACTTCGATGCGGTGAGAAAGACCCACGCGAGCAGGCCGGTGAGCGCGAGGCTGGCGAGGGTCGACAGGAGTGCGGCGGCGGTCGCGAGCCCACGGCCGTGGGCGAGGAACAGTGCCACGAACGCGATCGCTCCTGCGGTCACCAGTGCAACAGCGATCGAGTTCGATCCGTCGAGCAGCGCCGGCAGCGCGAACATGACGATCACGACCAGGCTCATCGCGAGACCGGCGAGTGCGCCGACGCCACGCCAGCGGCCGAGCACCACGATCGCCGCCACGAACAGGATCAGCAGCAGCAGCATCGGGGTGCTGCGCTGGAAGTCGTAGAACACCGGCTGGAGAGCGCCGCCGCCGAGGTCGATGAGATCGACGAGGATGCCGTCACCAGCGCCGATGGTCGAGTCGAGCGATTGCTCGAGAACGTACCGCTCACCGCTGAACTCGCCGTCGCTGATGATGATGTCGATCTGCTTGCACGCCAGCAGCGGATCGAACGAACACGGCACCTCCTCGACCGATTCGACCTGTGCGCCCACGGGGTCGCCCTCGAGGCCGAGCGGATCGGTGCGGTCGCTGCCTCCGCCGGGCCAGAGCACGACGAGGCCGACCAGCACGATCAGTGCGCAGGCACCCACCGCGATCCACATCGCTCGCCGGATCTCGGGGCGGACGTGTACGTCGAGATCGTGCGCGCCGTCGAAGCCGTGCGAGTGGCCAGTTCCCATCCCCTCAGTCTGATCGACAACTCACACCGACGGGGGGACAGCACCCCAACCACTCGAGCGATGAGCGAACTGGCCGTATCCGGTCCATTGGCTCATCGGCCAGCACGACGATCAGTCGAGCGATGAGCGAACTGGCCGTATCCGGTCCGTTCGCTCATCGCTCCGCCGATTCAGTGGTGATCGTGTTCGGCGGCGTGCTCGGGCTGGTGGAGGTGGCGGTGGCCGACGTCGTCGTGGTTGTGGTCGTCGCCGAGGTCGTGGCTGTGCCCGTGGCCGTGATCGTCGACCAGCAGCGCCTCGCCGCCGATCCGCAGCAGTCGTCCCCCGAATGCCGTGGCGAGGTGTTCTGGTCGCAGGACCTCGTCGGGCGCGCCGTCGGCGATCACGCAGCCTGCAAGCAGCATCACACGACCCGCTCGTTTGGCCTCTTCCAGGTGGTGCGTCGAGAACACCACCGTCGATCCGGCTGCGACCTCGGCGTCGATGATCGACAGAATCGCCTCCTGGCTCGGCAGGTCGAGCCCGGTGATCGGTTCGTCGAGCAGCAGCAACCGTGGTGCGCCGATCAGCGCCTGCGCGACGAGCACGCGTTGGCGCTGACCACCCGACAGGTCGCTGAACGGTCGCCGCAACAGGTCGGCGACCTCGAGACGCTCGGCGACGTCTCGGATCTCTGTCCGATCGGCACGCGTGATTCGCCCCACGAGCCCGCGGGCTCGGTAGCAGCCCATCCTGATCACCTCGTCGACCGGCAACGGCATCCAGTCGTGATGTTCGTGTTGTTGCGCGATGAACGCCGCATCGACCCCAGGGACCCGCTCGACCGATCCGGTGGTCGGCTCGAGGAGTCCGGCCAACAACCGCAGCACCGTGCTCTTGCCGCTGCCGTTCGCTCCGACCAGCGCAACCGAGGTGCCGCGGCGAAACGTCGTGGTCGTCGTGTCGAGCGCGACCACGTCGGCGTACCGGACGGACACCCCGGTGAACTCGGCGAGCGCCTCGTTGGGAACCATTCGAAAACCGTACCGCGAATTGGAATGAGAGTCATTCTCAGTAAGATGGAGTCATGCTCGCAACTCGCACCCGCCGTGGTGCCGCCGTGCTGGCCGCTGGGATCCCTCCTGCTCGCAGCGTGCGGATCCGGCGACGATACATCCACGTCGCAAACCTCAACCCCCGAGACCATCGCCTCCGACAGCGCAACCGCCACCACGTCGTCACCACCGAGGGCGCCGACGACGACGAGACGGCGGCCACGGCGCCCACCGTTGTCGCGACGACCAGCATCTGGGCCGATGTCACCGCGAACGTGGCCTGCGACGGGCTCGCCGCCGTCGAGACGATCATTCCCCTGGGCGGAGATCCGCACTCGTTCGAACCATCGTTGCGCGACCGCGAGACGATGGACAACGCCGAGTTGGTGGTCGCGAATGGCCTGTTCCTCGAAGAGTCGCTCGCCGACACCATCGATGCTGTCGAGTCGAACGGCGTCACCGTCCTCCGAGTCGGCGACGCACTCGATCCACTTCCGGCCGGGGAGTCGTCGCACGAGAACGACGATCACGACGATCACGACGATCACGACGATCACGACGATCACGACGATCACGAGGGCGACGAGCCGCGACGACGACTCGGACCACGATGAACATGATCACGGCGACTTCGATCCGCACGTGTGGTGGGATCCCACACGGATGGCCACCGCAGTGCCACTGATCGCCGACGCGCTCGCCGACGCCGGTGTCGACCGCACGGCGCTCGACGCCTGTTCCGACCGCTACATCGACGAGTTGAACGCACTCGACGCCGAGGTCACCTCGATCGTCGCGCCGCTCCCCGCCGAGCAGCGTGTCCTGGTGACCAATCACGACTCGCTCAGCTACTTCGCCGACCGATACGAGTTCGAGGTGGTCGGCAGCGTGATCCCATCGTCGAGCTCGCTCGCAGCCACCAGCCCAGCGGAACTCGACGCCCTGGCCGCCGACATCGAAGCGACCGGAGTCCCAGCGATCTTCGCCGACACCCAGAGTTCGACGGACGACGCCGACGCGCTGGCCAACCGGATCGGCGACATCGAGGTGGTCAGCCTGCTCACCGGCACGCTCGACGAACCCGGCAGCGCGGCCGGAACCTACGCCGGCTGGCTCCGCGAGAACGTCCAGACGATCGTCGACGCGCTGAACCGATCCCCGGCAAACTGAGCCAGTGGACTTCCTGAGCGATCCCTGGGGCTGGTGGATCGCGCCGTTCGTCGACTCCGAACTGATGCGTGATGCGCTGCTCGCGGGAATCCTCACCGTGGTCACCACCTCACTGGTCGGCACCTGGGTGGTGCTGCGCGGGATGAGCTTCCTCGGCGATGCACTTGCCCATGGTGTGCTCCCCGGCATCGCGATCGCGTTCATCATCGGCGTCGACACCTCGATCGGGGCGCTGGTCGCTGCCGGCGCCATGGTTGCGGGCATCTCGGTGATCCGTCGGCACTCACCGTTGCCGGACGACACCTCGATCGGTGTGCTGTTCGTCGGGTTCCTGGCGCTGGCCGTGGTGATCATGTCGACGCAGCGGGCGTCCTACACGGGCGACCTGAACCGGTTCCTGTTCGGCTCGATCACCGGGCTCGACAGCTCCGACGTGATCCGCCAGGGGATCGCTGCCCTCATCGCGCTCGTCGGTGTGATCGTGTTCTACCGAGCGTTCCTCGTGATGACCTTCGATGTGTCGCTCGCCTCGATGCTCGGCCTGCGCCCCGGGCTCGCGCAGGCTGCGCTGCTGGCGCTGTTGGCGATCTCGATCGTGTCGTCATTCCAGTCGGTCGGGAACCTGCTGGTCTTCGCCTTTCTGATCGCACCTCCGGCGGCGGCGACGTTGCTCGTCCGACGCGTCCCCATGATCATGGTGGTGTCGATCGGGCTCGGGACACTCGCCACCATCATCGGGATCCTCGTGAGCTATCACCATGCGACCGCTGCCGGAGCCACGATGGCGCTCACCTCGGTGATCATCTTCTTCCTGGTGCTTGCCGCCTCGGTCGCCCGACGAGCGATCGCACAGCGTCGGACGCTCTCCCCCGCCTGAAGTCCCCCTCGCGAACCGAAACGTGCGCAGATCGTCCCGCTCGCGACGCCCCGGCGCACATTTTTCGGATTTTGGGGACGTGGGTCAGGCGCGGCAGTCGGCGCAGCGGCCGTAGAGGTCGATCGTGTGATGGCTCGAGTCGAAGCCTTCGGCGCTCGACAGGGCATCGAACGCGGCGTCGAGTTGGCGCTCGAGCGTCGGGGTGAGCGTCACGTCGCGCACCGCTCCGCAGACCTCGCAGATCAGATGATGGTGATGCTCGGTGAGGTCCTCGGCGAGTTCGTAGCGGGCGTGGTCGGCAGAGTGCACCAGCCGACGCACCACCCCCACCTGCTCCATCACGGCGAGGTTTCGATAGGCCGAGCTCTGCGCGAGCGCGGGTGCCAGGTCGATCAGCTCGGGCAGCGTCACCGGACCATCGGCCGAGGCCAACGCATCGACCACGGCGCGGCGACCGGAGGTGTAGCGCTGCTCGTTCTCGTCGAGCCGATCTCGCACGGTGCGATGGATCTCGGTGTGGGCAGGCGACACGATCCGCGCCCTCAGCCGCGGTAGCCGCTGGTGATCGGCAACCGTCGGTCCTTGCCGAACGCCTTGCGGCTGACGCGCACCCCTGGCGGGGTCTGGCGGCGCTTGTACTCGGCGATGTCGACGAGCCGCGTGATGCGGCGAACCATCTCCTCGTCGTGTCCGAGTTCGATGATCTCGCCGGCGGTGCGATCGTCCTCGACGTAGAGCTGCAGGATCGGATCGAGCACCTCGTACGGCGGCAGGCTCTGGTCGTCGAACTGGTCCGGGCGCAGCTCGGCCGACGGCGGCTTGGTGATCACGTCCTCGGGCACGATCTCGCGACCGGCCGCTCGGTTGACGTAACGACAGAGGTCGTACACGCGCGTCTTCAACACGTCCTTGATGATCCCGTACCCGCCGACGGAGTCGCCGTAGATCGTGAAGTAGCCGACCGCGACCTCGCTCTTGTTGCCGGTGGTGAGCGCCATCCAACCGAACTCGTTCGACATCGCCATCAGCAGCAGACCACGACACCGGCTCTGGATGTTCTCGTAGGTCAGGCCCGGTTCGCGACCCTCGAACGAGGGCTCGAGCATCTCGAGGTACGCCGAGAACGCCGGCTCGATCGAGATGGTGCGAAAGTCGATGTCGAGGTTCTCGGCGAGCAGCGCGGCGTCGCTCTTGGAGTGCTCGCTCGAGTAACGCGACGGCATCGACACGCCGTGAACGTGCTCGGACCCGAGCGCATCCACCGCGATACACGCCACGATCGTCGAGTCGATCCCGCCCGACAGTGCGATCACCACATCGTCGAAGCCGTTCTTGAGGCAGTAGTCGCGAGTGCCGAGCACGAGCGCGTCGTACAGCTCGCGGTCGGCATCGAGCGGTTCGGCGATCGTGCCGTGGGCAGCAGCGTCGTGGACGACCGGCTCGTCGTTGACGACGACCGTCGGGAGCAGCGCCTCGGTCACCCGACCGCGCGGGTCGAGGAGGCGCTTGCGATACACGGGCGGCACCGGAACGTCGACCACCAGCAGGTCCTCGACGAACTGCGGCGCCCTGGCCAGCAACGTGCCCTCGTGGTCGAACACGACCGAACCGCCGTCGAAGACCAGCTCGTCCTGGCCGCCGACCTGGTTGACGTACACGATCGCCGCATGCGAGTCCGAGGCGCGTGTCGCCAGCATCCGTTCGCGCTCGGCGCCCTTGCCCGCATGGAACGGCGACGCGTTGATGTTGACGCTGACCTCGGCGCCGGCGGCTGCTTGTTCGGCCACCGGCCCGAACGGGCTCCAGATGTCCTCGCAGATCGAGATCCCGACCTTGACGCCACCGACGACGAACAGTTCGAGCGGATCGGACTCGTGGCCAGGTGTGAAGTAGCGCGCCTCGTCGAACACGGTCGTGTTCGGCAGCAGCCGTTTGCGGTACGTGCCGACGATCTCACCGTTGGCGCACACGGCTGCTGCGTTGTAGAGGTCGCGGTCCTGGTCGACGAAGCCGACCACCGCGGCGCAGCGGCCGGTGCGAGCGGCGAGCTTCGACAACAACTCGAGGTTGTCGGCGACGAACCCCGGCTTCAGCACGAGGTCTTCGGGCGGGTAGCCGGTGGTGGAGAGCTCGGGAAACGCCACGAGGTCGCAACCAGCAGCCTCGGCGCGATCGTACGCGTCGAGCATCTTGGCCAGGTTTCCGTCGAGATCCCCCACCGTCGGGTTGAGTTGAGCAAGACCCACTCGCAGCACCGTCACGACGGTGAGGCTACCTCTGGGAGCGGTACGGGGTCTCGCTGCGAAACAGTGGGTCTGATCTGGCACTATGGCCTGGTGCGCGTCGGTCGGGTAGCAATCACTGGGTTGCTACTGCTCGCTGCGTGCTCGCCGGGCGAGGGCCCCGAGTCGATTCCGCTGCCGACGTCGCCGGACACGACCACCACGACGACCACCACGACCACCACCACCACGACCACGCTGGTGCCGCCCCGCTACGAGGCGACGATCCGACGCACCACCGACGGCGTGCCGCACATCACCGGTGATCGCACCGAGGACGTCGCCTACGGACAGGGGTGGGTCACCGGCGAAGACCACGGCTGCACGCTGAGCGATCAGATCCTGAAGGTGACGAGCACCCGGGCAGCTGCGATCGGGCCCGGCGGGGAGGGAGAGAACATCGACAGCGACTTCGCGTGGAAGGCGATCGGCCTGACCGAGATCGCCGCCGCCGACTGGGAAACCGCTTCTGACGAGGTCGTCGAACAGATCGAAGCGTTCACCGCAGGTTGGAACGACCAGCTCAGCGATGTCGGAGGCGAACGGCTCACCGGCTGGTGCGCCGGCGCCGAGTGGGTCCGACCGATCACCCCGGTGGAGGTCTACACCTACGCCCGGTCGATCACCCTGCAGGCGAGCAGTGGCGCCATCATCGACTTCATCGGCACGGCGCAGCCACCCACCACCGAGCCCGTCGGTCTTCGTCAACCGGGGGTCGACGAGCGTCGATCGATCGATCTCGACGTGTTCGCCGGAGCGGATCTCGGCATGCGAGACGACGCCGGACTCGCCAGCAACGGCTGGGCGATCGGTGAGGACCGTGTCGCCGGCGGCGAGGGCGGCGTCCTCCTCGCGAACCCACACTTCCCGTGGGAGGGCGAGCTGCGGTTCACCGAAGTGCAGCTGACCGTCCCGGGCGAGATCGACGTCTACGGCGCCAACCTCCTCGGCCTGCCGGGGATCGGCATCGGGTTCACCGAGGGCGTCGCGTGGACCCACACGGTGTCGTCGGGCAAACGGATGACCGGCTACAACCTCACGCTCGACCCGGCCTCGCCGACGTCGTACCTCGTCGACGGCCAGCCGGTGCCGATGACCTCGACCGACGCATCGATCGACATCCTGCGGCCCGATGGCACCGTCGACACCGAGACCCGCACCCTGTGGTCGAGCGAGTACGGGCCGATCATCGACTTCCCCGGCATCGGTTGGACGAACACCAACGTGCTGTCGTACCGCGACGCGAACATCGACAACAACGAGTTCGTCGAGCAGTACACACGAATGCCCGAGATCCAGAGCATCGCCGACCTCCAGGCACTCACCGCCGAGTACCAGGGAGTGCCGCTGTACAACACCGTGGCGGTCGGCGACGACGGCACCACCTGGTACGCCGACACCTCGGCCACCCCGAACCTGAGTGCCGAGGCCGAGCAGGCGTACCTGGGTGCGTTGTTCACCGATCCGCTCACACAGCTCGCCTACGACCAGGGATTCGTACTGCTCGACGGCTCCGACAGCCGGTTCCGATGGGAAGCGGTACCGGGAGCTCGCGACCCCGGACTGGTCCCGTTCGCCGGCATGCCGATGGTGCAACGAAACGACTACGTCTTCAACGCCAACGACAGCTTCTGGGTGCCGAGCAACGAGTTCACCCTCGACGGCGCGTTCTCGATCCTCCACGGCGAACAGAACTCGCCGCTCTCGATGCGGACGCGTCAGAACGCAGCGGTGCTCAGCGACAGCAACGCTGCGGGACTGGCCGGAGCCGACGGGCTCTTCGACTCCGAAGAGGTCCGCACCGCGGCGTTCGAGAACAGCGGTCGGACCGCCGTGCTCCTTCGCGACGCGGCAGTCGCGGCGTGTCGGGCAACCCCCGCGGTCGAGGTCGGTGAGTTGACCACCACCGACGGCACGGTGAGCCTCGCAGCGGCGTCGGTCGATCTCACCGCAGCGTGCGATGTCCTCGCGAACTGGGACGGCGTGTACGACCTCGACCGCTCGGGCCCGATGATCTGGCGCGAAACGATCGGCCGATTCGACGCCAACGACTTCGGCACCGCTGGTGTGCTCTTCGAGGACGCATTCGACCCGGCCCGGCCCACCTCGACGCCGTCGGTACCGGCTGCCGACCAGACGCCGATGCTGCAGGCGATGGCCCGAGCGGTCCAGACGATCACCGCGGCCGGCTTCGAACTCGACACCACCCTCGGCGCGTCGCAGTTCACGGAGCGATCCGAGAACCGTGTCCCCATCCACGGCGGCACGAACCTCGACGGTGTCACCAACGTCGTCTCGTGGAGCGGGCGGTCCTCGTCGAGCGAACCAGCACCCGAACGTGGCGAGGCAGTAGCGGTCGGGAGCTCGCTGCGTGGCGAGGGATACCTGGTCAACTACGGCACCAGCTTCGTGATGACGGTCGACTACACCGGCGACGAGGTCCAGGCCTGGGCGCTGCTCGTGTACGGCCAGACCGGCGACCGCACGTCGCCGTTGTTCGAGACCCAGATGGTCTCCTTCAGCGAGAAGCAGTGGCGGCAGGTCGCGTTCACCGACGAACAGATCGAGGCCGACCCCGAGCTGCGCACCTACACCGTCCTCGGGCGCTGATGTGACGACGGGTGCAACGATCGGTGTCTGACACCAATCGTCACATGGCGCGGCAGTTCACACGCCGTTCACAATCGGGCAACGACTCGGCAACTCGACGCTGCGACGATGCCGCCTGCCATCGGGAGACACCGCCGCCGAACATCTAGGTTGGGTCCCCTGTACCCCCGAACACTGGACGGAATGAGGACACTGTGGTTTACAAGGCTGAATACATCTGGATCGACGGCACGGCGCCAACTGCGAAGTTGCGCTCGAAGACCAAGGTCCTCCAAGACGGCGCGGAGCTGCCCATCTGGGGCTTCGACGGCTCGAGCACGAATCAGGCCACCGGCGACAAGAGCGACTGCGTACTCAAGCCGGTCGCCACGTACCCGGACCCGATCCGTGGTGGCGACGACGTGCTGGTGATGTGCGAGGTCATGCTCGTCAACGGCAAGCCGCACCCTTCCAACACCCGTGCGGCGGCTGCCCGCACCGCCAAGAAGTACAAGAAGCACGAGCCGTTGTTCGGCATCGAGCAGGAGTTCACCCTGATGAAGGACGGGCGCCCGTACGGCTTCCCGCCCGCCGGCTACCCCGAGCCGCAGGGCGGCTACTACTGCGGCGTCGGCGAAGACGAGATCCACGGTCGCCCCCTGGTCGAGGATCACCTCGAAGCCTGCCTCTCCGCCGGCCTGTCGATCTCGGGCATCAACGCCGAGGTCATGCCCGGGCAGTGGGAGTTCCAGGTGGGCCCAGCCGGTCTGCTCGAGGTGGCCGACCAGCTGTGGATCGCACGCTGGTTGCTCTACCGGTTGGGTGAGGACTACGGCATCGCCGTCACCATCGACGCCAAGCCCGCCAAGGGCGACTGGAACGGCGCCGGCGCTCACACCAACTTCTCCACCAAGGAGATGCGCGAGGACGGCGGCTACAAGTACATCGAAGCCGGCTGCAAGGCACTCGGCCAGAAGGCTGCGCTGCACATCGAGAACTACGGCGTCGGCGTCGAGGATCGCCTCACCGGCGCCCACGAGACCCAGCGCTTCGACCAGTTCAGCTACGGGGTGTCCGACCGTGGCGCCTCGATCCGCATTCCGTGGCAGGTCGCCGTCGACAAGAAGGGCTACCTCGAAGACCGTCGCCCGAACGCCAACATCGACCCGTACATCGTGGCCCGCCTGATGGTGGACACGGTCTGCGGTGCGATGAAGTGACCCCTACGGATCACTGATCTGTCAGCACAGGGCGGGGGCTTCGGCTCCCGCCCTGTCGCTTTCCTGGCCGAATCCCGTCAGAATCGAGGAATGACCGACATGCGCGAGCAACAGCGCGACTACGTACTGCGCAGCGTCGAAGAGCGCGGGGTCCGCCTCGTACGGCTCTGGTTCACCGACGTCCTCGGCACCCTCAAGAGCCTGGCGATCTCGCCGGCCGAGCTCGAGAACGCACTCGAGGACGGGATGACGTTCGACGGTTCGTCGATCGACGGCTTCTCGCGGGTACAAGAAGCCGACGTGCTGGCGATGCCCGACGCCGACACGTTCGAGCTGCTGCCGTGGGGCGACCCCAAGGTTCCCGAGGCACGGATCTTCTGCGACATCCACCATCTCGACGGCACGCCATTCGAGGGCGATCCCCGCCAGGTGCTCCGCCGACACGTCCAGGAGGCTCACGACGAAGGGCTCACCTTCTACGTCGCTCCCGACGCCGAGTTCTTCTACTTCGAGCCGCTCGTTCCCGGTCAGCCGCCGGTGCCGATCGACCAGGGCGGCTATTTCGACCTCACGACGAGCGACGTCACCGGCGAGCTCCGCAAGACGACGATCCGCACCCTCGAAGCGCTCGGCATCCCGGTCGAGTACAGCTTCCACGAAGACGCTCCTGGCCAGCAGGAGATCGACCTGCGCCACACCGATGCGCTCACGATGGCCGACAGCATGATGACCTTCCGCCTCGCCGTGCGCGAGGTGGCCTCGCACCACGACGTGCACGCGACGTTCATGCCCAAGCCGCTCGAAGGGGTGCAGGGATCGGGGATGCACGTCCACCTGTCGCTGTTCCGCGGCGACGACAACGCGTTCCACGATGCCGACGACGCCTACCGCCTGTCGCCGACGGCGAAGGCCTTCATGGCCGGCATGTTGCATCACGCCGCCGAGATCACTGCGGTCACCAACCAGACGGTCAACAGCTACAAGCGGCTGGTGCCGGGCTTCGAAGCGCCGGTCCACATCAGCTGGGCGCGCAACAATCGCAGCGGGCTGATCCGGGTTCCGATCCCGAAGCGCAACAACCCCATGGCCACTCGTATCGAGTACCGCTCGCCCGATCCGGCATGCAATCCGTACCTGGCGTTCAGCTTGATGCTCGCGGCCGGCATGCGAGGGGTACGCGAGGGATACGAACTGCCTGACGAGGCCGACGCCAACCTGTTCGAGATCGGTGACGACGTGCTCACCGAACTCGGCATCCGTCAGCTTCCCCAGTCGCTCAACGACGCGCTCGTCGTGATGGAGAACTCGACGCTCGTGCGCGAGGCGCTCGGTGAGCACATCTTCGAATGGTTCCTCCGCAACAAGCGCAGCGAATGGCGTGCCTACAAGACCCAGGTCACCCCGTTCGAACGAGATCGCTACCTCGGGACGCTGTGATCATGGCAGCGCGCGAGTCGATGTTGGCGGTCGTTGCCGACCCCGTGTCGCCCGAACTCGCGCGCACCCTCGACCTTGCCGGCTACTCGTGGAAGACCACCTCGGGGGTCGACGACGCCGGCGAACCCGCTGGAGGGTGGTCGGGGGCGATCGTCGACATCGCCGGCAACGCCGAAGGCGGGTGGGCATTCCTCCGCGGGATCCGCAAGGGTGGCGATCGTGCCACCCCGGTGCTGCTGCTGGTGGGAGGCGCTCAGCTCGGCGAACTCGAACACCGCGACGAGTTCTTCGACGATTTCTGTCTCACACCGTTCCATCCCGCCGAACTCGAGGCGCGACTGCGACACCTGATGGTGGCTGACGTCGACCTGCACCGGGCCGAGTTGGTCGAGTACGGCGAGCTCACGCTGAACCTCGAGACCTATCAGGCCGCGATCTCCGGCCGGCCGCTCGACATGACCTACATGGAATACGAACTGCTCAAGTTCCTCGCACAGAACCCCGGCAAGGTGTTCACCCGCGAGATGCTGCTGAGCCGTGTGTGGGGCTACGAGTACTACGGCGGCGCCCGAACGGTCGATGTCCACGTGCGTCGCCTGCGCGCCAAGCTCGGCGAGGAGCACGCCAACCTGATCCAGACCGTGCGCTCCGTCGGCTACCGCTTCGGCCAGTCCCGCTGGGACAGCTGACACCCCCACGTTCGTGTTGCATTGCCGGTGGTGCGGGCCACCGAAATCGCGAACTGAACGTGAACGTGGCTAGCGGTCGAGGAAGGCTCGGACCGTGTCGGTGACGACGAATGCGAACACGTCGGCACCATCGGTGGTGGGATGTACGCCGTCACCGGTCAGCACACCCTCGCCTTCGGCGAACGCCGTCCACGGCGCGATCACACTGTCGCCGCGACGTTCGACGCGATCACGGATGATCGAGTTCAGCGAATCGGCCTGCTCGGCCCGGTCGCGGAAGTAGGTGTCGACCCAGACCACTGCGGCCTCGTCGGGGATCGCCCCGAGGATCTCGTTGACCGCCGCTGCCATGTCCTCGGGACCGGCGTACTGCCCGACATCGTTCGTGCCGAGGGCGATCACCCACACCTCGTCGGCATGGTCGCCGTCGCCGTTGGCCGCCAGGAACTCGACGATCGACGCACCGCTCGGATTCTCCGGTCCGGACACCGCCATCCGTTTGCCGTTCTGCGCCTCGATCAGCCTCTCGAGGCCGAGCAGTTCGTAGCGCTCGTCGAGATCCGGCGTCGCTCCCCGCGTGATCGAGTCACCGACCATCACGACGCTGTCGATGTCGACAGCTCCGTCGGCAAGGTCGTCTGCAGCACCGCTGATCGCCGCCGGATCACCCGACACCTCGATCGCCGGCCGTGGCACCTGATCGCTGTTCGACACGCCGCTGACGGCGTCGCAGCTCGACACGACGAGGGCAGCGGCGGCCAACAGCAACGCGCTGATCGACGGCGATCGTGCGTGATCGGGGGGATCTCACCACCACAGTCTGCTCAACGCAACGACCCGAGCGGTGTCACCCCGCCTGAATGCGCCGAGAGAGTCGGTCGTGAGCCGTCAGCATCTCGTCCACCCGCCCCGACACCAGGCACCCGTCACGTACCACCGCCCGGCCGTGCACGACCGTGTGCCGAGCTGCGACGGGGCCGCACCGCAGCCACGCCTCGACGGGATCGGCGATCGCTCCGGCAAACGAGGGCCCAGTGAGCGGCCAGACGGCGACGTCACCGACGGCACCCACCTCGAGTGTGCCGATCTCGCCGGTCCGACCGAGGCATCCCGCACCGCCGATCGTGGCCATCTCCAACGCCATCCGGGCCGTCCCGGCACCTGCACCGTCGCGGAGCTTGGCCAGCAGCATCGCCTGGCGTGCTTCGAGCCAGAGCGACGCGGCATCGGCCGACGACGAACCGTCGACACCGAGGCCGACGTGCACACCGGCCGCGCGGAGGTCGACCACCGGCGCGATGCCCGACGACAGGATCATGTTGCTCGAGGGACAGTGCGCAACGCCCACGCCGGCCGCCCCGAGCCGCTGGATCTCGTCGGGGTCGGGCCGCACACAGTGGGCGACCCAGGTGCGATCGCTGCTCCAACCGGTCCGTTCGAGGTACTCCATCGGCCGACACCCGAACATGGCCACGCTGTACTCGTCGTCCTCGGCGTTCTCCGCGAAGTGGGTGTGCAAGCGCACATCGAGGCGCTCAGCCAGCTCGGCGGTGCGCACCATCAGCGACTCGGTGACACTGAACGGCGAGCACGGAGCGAGCGCCACGCGGGTCATCGCGCCGAACGAACGGTCGTGATGTCGGTGCACAGCGTCGTCGCACGCCGCAAGAATCTCGTCGTCGTCGGCGACGACATCGTCCGGCGGCAGGCCGCCGTCCTTCTCCGACAGCGACATCGACCCGCGGGTCGGATGGAAGCGCACACCGAGGTCGCGTGCCGCGTCGATCTCGGCGGCGAGCAGGTCGCCCGAACCGCGCGGGTGGAGATACAGGTGATCGGTGGAGGTGGTGCAACCCGCCAGCGCCAGCTCGGCGAGACCCACCCACGCAGACACGTGCACCGATTCGGCATCGAGCGCACGCCAGAGCGGGTACAACGACTGCAACCACCCGAACAGCGGCTTGTCGGTCATCGCCGGCAGTGCCCGGGTGAGGTTCTGGTACAGGTGGTGATGGGCGTTGACCAGGCCGGGCGTGACCAGGCAGTCGGTGGCGTCGAGCACTGTCGTGGCAGCGGGCGCCGCTCCGGTTCCGACGCCACTGACGAAGCCGTCGGTGATGGCGACCCAGCCGTCGGCGACCTCGCGACGCGTCGCGTCGACCGTGGCGACGCAGCGAGCGTTGGCGACGACAAGATCGGCGATCGGGCCAGCGGTCACGACAGGTCCCGGAGTCGATGCGCTCAGTCGGGAAGGTCGAGTAGTTCGCTGTCTTCGAAGCGATGACGGCCATCGCGGTAGAAGACTTCGCCGATGATCGCCGATGCGACAGCACCGCTCATGATCACCACGACGGGGATCAGGAGCAGAACGAGCACGATGGCGATGGCACCAGGCATGTGGTCAGGCTACTGCGCCGACCTGTTGGTGGCGAAAGCAGGTCGTGATGTGATCGTTGACCATGCCCGTGGCCTGCATGAACGCGTAACAGATCGTCGGGCCGACGAACGTGAAGCCGCGCCGCTTCAGGTCGCGGCTCATCGCCTGCGAGCGTTCGGTCTCGGCCGGCACGGATGCCATGTCCGGCCACGAGTTCACGATCACCTCGCCATCGGTGAAGCTCCACAGGTGACCGGCAGGATCGTCGAGATCGAGCCACGCCTGGGCGTTGCGGATCGAGGCGGCCACCTTGGCCCGGTTGCGCACGATGCCGTCGTCGGCGAGGAGGCGTGCCACGTCGTCGTCGCCGTAGCGGGCGACAACAGCCGGATCGAAGCCGTCGTAGGCGCGTCGGTACCCGTCGAGCTTGCGCAAGATGGTCGACCACGACAGACCCGCCTGCGCGCCTTCCAGGATCAAGAACTCGAACAACACCTGCGGGTCGCGTTGCGCAACGCCCCACACCTCGTCGTGGTAGCGAAGATAGGCGTCGCCGATGTTGCGGCCGCCGGTGAGTGCCCACTCACAACGGACGGGTGGTTCGCTCACCCTTGTGGGACGTGAGCCCAGGCCTCGACCTCGACGAGGAAGTTGCCGGGCAACGCCGCCACCCCCACCGTCGATCGGGCGGGACGGTGCGATCCGAGGGCCTCGGCGTACGCCTCGTTGAACGCCGTGAAGTTCTCCATGTCGGTGAGGAAGCACGTGGTCTTGACCACATCGGCGAGCGTGGCGCCGACGGTGGCGAGTTGTGCTGCGACGTTGGCCATGGTCTGGGTGGTCTCGGCGCGCACCCCACCGTCGACCTTGACACCGTCGCGCATGCCTCCCTGCCCGGAGACGATGACGAAGTCTCCAGCACGGACGACCGGGGTGTAGGGACCAAGCGGCTTGCTCATCTGGGCAAACGTAGCCGCGCGACCGCGACCGACAGGCTCCGAGACCCACCGGTATCGTCGTCGGTGATGTCTCCCATGCCCGCCCGTCGACCGTTCCTTCTCTCCCGTCGCGGGTTCGTGGCCGGCGTGGCTGCCACCGGCGTGCTCGCCGCTTGCGGCTCGAGCGACGACTCGTCGGGCTCGGATGCCGCTGAGGGTGGGGAGGGAACCACCCCCGGGCTCACCTTCGGTCCGTTCGTGCTCGCCCAGCGGTTCCCTCAAGACGTGCAGGAGCCGGGACTGCAGCGCCTGCCGATCAGCCTCGCCACTCCGGACGGCAGCATCGTCGCCGACGGCCCCGACACGTTGCGCGCCGAGGTCGACGACGCTGACGGCAACTCGCTCGGTCTCAGCATCTCGACGGTCCGCCGCGACCTCGAGTCCGGTCCGTACTACAGCTTCCGAGTACCCATCGAGACACCGGGGATCTACTACCTGCTCGTCGAAGGGGGCCCGGAAGGCGGCGCAGCGTTTCAGGTGATGGAGCCGGGTTCGGTGGAGGTGCCGGGCCCCGGCGACGCGATGGCGCCGTTCGACACGCCCACCGTCGACGACCCTCGCGGCGTCGATCCGATCTGCACCCGCTCGCCGGAGCCGTGTCCGTTCCACGACGTGACGCTCACCGAAGCGTTGCTGGCCGGCAAGCCGGTCGCCTATCTGGTCGGTACGCCGGCGTTCTGCCAGACCGGAACGTGCGCTCCTGCGCTCGAGTCGATGATCTCGGTGCAGGACCGCTTCGGTGAGACCTACACCTGGGTGCATGCCGAGGTCTACACCGACAACTCGGCGACGGTTCCGGCCGACGCTGTCGGTGCAGCGAATCTCAGCTTCGAGCCGGCGCTGTTCGTGATCGGCGCCGATGGCAACGTGATCGAGCGGCTCGATGCCGTGTGGGACGAGAGCGAACTCGTCGAAGTGCTCGAGCGCGCCGAATCGGCCTGACCACACGAGTCGGCCGACGCCCAGCGCCGGGCCCGTCGATCAGCGAATTCAGGAGAAGCTGGAGCCGCAGCCGCAGGTGCGCGATGCGTTCGGATTCGTGATGGCGAACCCCGACTGATCGAGGCCGTCCTTGTAATCGAGCGTGGCACCTTCGAGCAGTTGCGCAGACGCCGGATCGACCACGACCTTCACGGTGCCGTCGTCGCCGTACGTGGCCTGGTTGTCGTCGGCGGCGATGTCGCCGTCGAAGAACATCTCGTACGAGAAGCCGCTGCAGCCACCCGGTCGAACCGCGACGCGCAGCGCCAGGTCCTCGGCACCTTCGTCGGCGAGCAACTGTCGAACTTTGACGGCAGCAGTGTCGGTGAGCGTGATCATTCGGAACCTCCTGGTTGCAGATGTCTCAATTTAGCGGGAACCGACCGTGACACGACATGGCGTGCGGCTGGTCAGGGTGCAGAACTCGTCGACCTCGGCGTCGCCCATGTGCGCGACGAACCCGGCAACCAGACCTCGATGGAGCCCACACACGAGTTCTGGGTGCTGCTCGGCGAGTTCGGCGAACGGGCAGTGCCCGAACGCGACGACCGCTGCGTCGGGGTCGTCGGCGACATCGGTGACCACGGGGTCGAAGCCGAGGCGATCGAGGTCGGACACCACCGCTTCGAGCGTGGACGGCGCCTGCTCGTAGGGCCGGGCGCGGGCTGCGCCTTCACTGCGGCCGACCGATTCGGCATCGTCACCGCTCGCCTGCAGGCGAGCCGCCATCGCCAGCACCATGCGGGCGAGCACGGGCATCGTGGGGGGTTCGAGGCCGAGCGAGGGAGCGTTCGCCGCGATCGAGTACCGGTGCTGCGGGCGGCCGACGTCGCCGCGCCCGCCGACCTCGACGTCGAGCAAACCGGCTTCGCGCATTCGTTCGAGGTGCGGGCGCACCGTGTTCGGGTGCAGCGCAAGCGACTCGGAGATGTCGGCGGTGGCGAGCGGCTGCGACGACCGGGCGAGTTCGAGGTAGATCGCGTCAGCGCGTGTTGTCGCCGAGCGCCTTGAGCAGATCGAGCTGCGGCGGTGTGCGGGCGTCGCGGTCCACACCCGGAGATTACACGGTTTCGGCCGGTAAAATGCCAGACATGCCCGCCGACACCGCGCCCACCGTGTCCGCTCCACCCACCGATGCCGAGGTGATGGAAGCGCTCAGCAGCGTGATCGACCCCGAACTCGGCGCCGACATCGTCACGCTCGGCATGGTGCCGTCGGTCGACATCTCCCCCGACGGCGTCGTGACCGTCGGCGTCAAGCTCACGATCCGTGGATGCCCCCTGCGAGCGGAGATCAAGCGCGAGGTCGAGGGCAAGGTGTCGCTGCACCCGGGCGTCACCGACGTGAAGATCTCCTGGGGCGAAATGGACGCCGACGAGCGCACCGAAGTGATGACCAAAGCCCGGTGGAACGCCC
The DNA here is from genome assembly GCA_963716095.1 of Ilumatobacteraceae bacterium. GTDB lineage: Bacteria > Actinomycetota > Acidimicrobiia > Acidimicrobiales > Ilumatobacteraceae > Sva-07. The sequence goes on from CAVQSV010000023.1 coordinate 126,879, forward strand.
GCCAGAACGCCCCCGACACCGAGATCCCGCTGAGCTGCAAGGTGCTCGCCATCGCCAGCGGCAAGGGCGGCGTCGGCAAGAGCTCGGTCACGGTCAACCTCGCCGCCGCGCTCGCCGGTGCGGGCCACACCGTCGGCGTCCTCGACGCCGACATCTGGGGCTTCTCCGTGCCGAGGCTGCTCGGCATCTCCGATCGGATGCAAGCCCACCAGGTCGAAGGATCCGACAAGCCCAAGATCGTGCCCAACGAACGCCTCGTCGGCGACGGCGTACTCAAGGTCGTGTCGACCGGATTCCTGGTCGACGAGGACACCGCCCTGATGTGGCGGGGCCTGATGCTGACCAAGGCCGTCGAGCAGTTCCTGCGCGATGTGCAGTGGGGCGAGCTCGACTATCTCCTCATCGACATGCCGCCGGGTACCGGCGACGTCCAGATGGGCCTCGCCCGCATGCTGCCGAACACCGAGTTGATCGTGGTCACCACCCCGGCGCTCGCTGCGCAGAAGGTCGCCCAGCGCGCTGCCGACATGGCCCAGCGCAGCTTCCTCAAGGTGGTCGGTGTGATCGAGAACATGAGCGCATTCGTGTGCGACCACGGCGAGTCGTACGCATTGTTCGGCTCGGGCGGCGGCGACGCACTCGCCCAGGCGATCGATGCCCCGCTGCTCGGTCAGGTGCCGCTCGAAGCGGCGGTTGCCGCTGGCGGCGACGCCGGCGACCCCGTATCGCTCGACGGCGACGGTGCTGCCGCCGATGCCTTCCGCTCGATCGCCCAGCAGATCCTCACCGACATCGCACCCCCGGCACCGCCCGTCGATGTCGACCTGGCCGGCTGCACCGCCCACGAGTTCGAGGCGATCACCCCCGTCACCGTCACCCGCTAGCTGTTGCGCTTGGTGTCAGACACCAAACGCAACAGGAGCTACAGGGCGTCGTAGTCGGAGTCGCCGGGCATGGCGACGCCGACGATGCGACCGTCGGCGTCTCGCCGGATCTTCGGCAAGATGCACGGCGGCTGCTCGATCGCAGCGCCGGCAGCCAATGCTGCAGTGGCCGTGGGGTGCGGCTCGAGGAAACGCAGGTTCGCCATCGTCGGGGGCATCATCATCAACTCGCCGTCGGCCTGCATCCGGAGTGCCTCGGCCGGCCGCACCCAGAGACTGTCGACGGTTTCCTTGTCGTCGTGCAACGGTTCCTGATCGCTCGGCATCTCGGCCAGGAAGAACCGGGTGTCGAAGCGGCGCTGTTCGCCGATCGGGGTGATCCAGTGATCGACGTAGTGGGTCGTCGACAGGTCGAGCACGAGGTCGTCGCGGCGGCAGAGTGCCACCAGCGACAGCGAACTGTCGCGATCGTGGATCTCGTGGCGATCCTCGTTGCGCAACTCCAGTGGTCCACCATCGCGCCGCTGCGCGAGCAGCACCCCCGCCTCCTCGAAACACTCGCGAATGGCGGCCACCCAGTAGGCCAGACCACCTCGGTCGATACCGAGTTGCTCGCTGGCGCTGGCATCGTCGAGCCCGCGGCAGAACGGTGCGATGTCGTCGGCGCCGTCGACCCCGTCGACCCGACCGCCCGGGAACACGTACATTCCGGCGCCGAACACGGCGCTGGCCGTGCGGCGCAACATGAAGACCTCGACGCCCGGCTCGCCGTCGACGGCATCGCGCACCAGCATCACCGTTGCCGCCGGCTTGACCGGAACGAGTTCCGGATCGATCGGGGTGCGAACAGGCGGGTTGGAGGCGGAGCCGGTCATGTTCGAATGACGGTAGCGAACCGGCGCTGCCGGGTTTCGATCGAGCCAGGGCGACCTACCGTGGGGGTATGAACGCCGTCGCCCTCCACGCTCCGAATCAACCCGTCGATGTGCTCGAACACATCACGCCCGGCACCCAGATCATCGTGCCGCTCGGCAACGGCGAAGCCACCGCGGTCATGGAGCAGATCGACGCGGCTGCCGCAGCGAACGATCCGCGCATCGACGAGGTCCGGGTGCACCAGATGCATGCCATCCACGATCGGCCGTATCTGCACGGCGCGTACGGCACGCGCCTCAAGCACATCTCGTACTTCTTGTCGCACATCACCCGCCCGCACTTCAAGAGCGGGGCCATCGGGTTGGTGCCCGCACACTTCTCCGAGGTCTACGCGTTGATGAGGATGCGTACGGAGGACCCGCTGGTGATCGCGGCTGCTTCCCCACCGGACCGTCACGGCTACTTCTCGCTCGGCGTGTCGGCCGACTACACCTCGAGCTTCATCGGCCGTGGCCGATTCTTCCTCGAGGTCACCGACGACATGCCCCGCACGTTCGGCCGCAACCAGATCCACGTGTCGCAGGTGGTCGGCTGGTGTCAGAGCAACCGTCAGCTCGCCGAGGTGCCGCCCGCCGCACCCGGCGACACCGATCGCCGGATCGCCGAACTGGTCGCCGAACGCATCCCGAACGGTGCAACGATCCAGACCGGCATCGGTGCCATCCCGAACGCGATCATGGCGTCGCTGTCCGAGCACAAGGATCTCGGCGTGCACACCGAGCTCGTGTCCGATGGCGTCATCGACCTGATGGAGTCCGGTGTGGTCAACGGAGTGCGCAAACGACTCAACCGCACCAAGGTGGTCGGCACGTTCGCGCTCGGCACGCGCCGGTTGCACGAGTTCCTCCACGAGAACACGGCGATCGAGCTGCACGCAGTTCGCTACGTGAACGACCCGCGCATCATCGCGAACGAACGCAACTTCGTGTCGATCAACGCCACCCTCACCGTCGACTTCCTGGGCCAGTGCGCCTCGGAGACGATCGGCGGCCAGTACTACTCGTCGTCCGGCGGCCAGAACGACTTCGCTCGCGGCGCTGCCTACTCCGAAGGTGGCCAAGGCTTCGTGGTGTCGCACTCGATGACGTCGCACGGCGCCTCACGCATCGTGCCGCAGCTCGCGGCCGGCGACGTGGTGACGACCCCCAAGAACACCGTCGACAAGATCGTCACCGAGTGGGGTGTCGCCGAACTGCGAGGACGTTCGATCCGCGAGCGGACCCGTGCGCTGATCGCCGTTGCCCACCCCGACCACCGTGACGAATTGACCGCTCAGGCTCGAGCGCTCAGCTACCTCTGAGCACCGCCGGGCATCGGGGGCCGGAACCGCTCAGGGGGCGCTGGTCGACGACGGCTCGTCGACGGGCGCCTGCGGCGCATCGATCGCAGCGTTGGGACGCGACCAGGCGTAGAGCATCGCTCCGCCGACGATGGCGGCCATCACGAGGCCGACGATCTGCCAGTGGTCGGTCAGGAACACCGTGGCCTGCGCCTGACGCTCGAGCGCCCAGTCGGTGATCGGGTCGCCCTCTTCTCGGATGTCGACCCAGTAGAAGTACCAGAGCAGGTACATGCCCGACAGCGTCACGAACACCGCAGCGATCCGATCGACGTACTGCAAGCTGCCTCGCAGCAGCTTGAGCAGGCCGGTGTTGGCAGATGCCAGCGCAATCGTCAGGGCGCTCACCAGCAGCGCCATCCCCGCGCCGTAGGCGAGCATGTTGCCGACGCCGGAGGCCAGGCCGTCGCGGCGGGTCGTGCTGAACACGGTGGCGATGAACAGCCCGATCGTGCAGCCGATCGAAGCAACGGCGTAGGCGATGCCGTACACGAACATCGCTCCCACGGTCTGCTTGGGGCCCTCGCCACCGGTGTCGAGACGGGGCGTCATGAACGGCAGCTTGTAGCCGAACAGCATGGCGACACCGAGCACGAGCAGCGCCACACCGATGGCGCCCGTGGCGTACTTCGCGTTCTCGTTGATCCAGTTGGTGAAGTTGTACGAGATGACGCCGGCGACCAGGAACACCGAGAGGAATCCGGCCGACACCGCGGCGCTGACGATCACGGCACGGCGCATGGTGGCCCGCTGCGACCCGGGCATCGTGCCCTGCAGGCCGAGGAAGTACATGAGATAGGTGGGCAGGAGGATGAACCCGCACGGGTTGACCGCTGCCACCATGCCACGGATGAACGACAGGCTCATGCGGAGCCCTGGTCGGCAGCGAGCAGGTCGGCGACCTTGCCACGCAGCTCGTCGGCGTCGAGCGCCCCGGTCTGCTCCACGATCGTGCCGTCGGAGGTGACGAACAGCGTGATCGGCATGGCGGTGGCTCCGATGGCGTCGGCGAGGTCGGCGAAGTCGTCGCGGAACAGGTCGTACTCGACGCCTCGTTCGCCGGCGAATCGCTCCATCACCTCGACCGAGTCGAGGGTGTTGACGCCGATGAAACGGGCGTCGTCGGTCTCGGCGTCGACCTCGGCGAAGTCGGGCAGTTCCTTGGCGCACGGCGGGCAGGTCGAGTACCAGAGGTTGACCACCAGCGGCTCGCCGAGCAGGTCGGCGGTGGTGACGTCGTTGCCGTCGCGGTCGAGCAGCACGACGTCGGGGAACGGGTCGCCCTGCACATCGTCGTTGCCGAGGCCGTCGTTCGGGAAGGTCACCACGGCGCTCGGGTCGTCCAACGCGGCATCGATCTCGGTGTCGTTGTCGTCAGAACTCTGAGCCCAGACGAAGACACCGATCACCGCAACGGCCACGACCAGCGACCCGACGAGGAGGCGGGGACGAATCTTCACGTGACCGAGGCTACTGACACCGCCCGCAGCCGCCGATTCGCCCCCGTGCGTTGTTCGTATTCGTTCACCAGTACCGGTTCGGGCCGTCGGCACCCCGTTTGCGGGACAGTTCGGGTGTGGGGGGTCACCCGAACTGCCACACAAACATGAGCAGCGGCTCGCACGGTTGCGTCAGGCCACCGCGACCGGACCGAGTTCGTCGATCACCATCTCCGGACGCGGGTGCTTCGGCGGCCGACCGCAAGGACGCTTGTTGGCGATGATCCGGCCGCCCGAGAGCAGCTCACCGCCCCAGACGCCCCACGGCTCTTCCCGCTCGAGCGCACCGGCGAGGCACTCGGCCTGCAAGGGGCACAGGCCGCACATCGCCTTCGCTCTCGCGATGTCGATGACGTTGTCGGAGAAGAACAGGGCGCTGAGCGTGCCGTGGCCGTCCGCGCAGCGCGCGACCGGACGTCGGACCGCCTCCTCGCCGGGTGGTCTCGGACTGTCGGGTTCTCGCGGTTCGAGCAGAGCCGAGCCGGAGGGTCCAATGAGCTTGGAGTCGTGCATGGTGCTGTGTTCCTGTTCGAAGTTGGTGCTGGTTTCAATGACGGTTTCGGTGACGGTGTTGGGAGCTTCGGTGAGTGTCATGGTCGATGCCTTTCGGGTGATGCTGGGTGTGGGTTGATGGAACTGGAAGGAATGGGCCGGAAAAACCAAAGAGGCCGCCGGGTCGGAACCCGGCGGCCTCGTGAGAGGTGATCTGACGTTGGTGTTACGTCAGAACTCCTGCGAGGGAGCCGGGGTCGAGTCGCTTCGACTCGGTGGTGACGGTGGTCGGGTTGTGCTTGATCGACATGTGGTCGAAGCACACCCAGTTCGCACCGAACGACGCGCCGACGAGCTGACCGACAACGGAGGTCGAGGGCTGGGTTGCGTACGGGCGCGGCGACGCCGAGGCGATGATGGCGGTGGGCGTGATGCTCATCATGGTTCCTCTCCTGTCGTCGTGGGCGCCGAAGTGCCGACCCGGATGAATACCCAACCACGTTCCGGCACGCCGGGTCAAGGGAGTTTCTCGACGATCGGAGAAATTCGCGACTCGAACGTTTGTCGGTCACCGACACGCCGACAAGAGTGAGCGAGTGGATCTCGTGTTGTTCGCCGTCGGTTGGATCCTCGGGTGGTTCCTGCTGTGGCGGCTCCGTCCGCTGCCGGCGGCAGCGACGTGCCACCGACCGTCCGGGCATCGCGATCGTGATCCCGGCACGGAACGAAGCCGAGGCGCTGCCGCACCTCCTGCCGACGCTCGTCGCGCAGCTGCGAACCGGCGACGAACTCGTCGTCGTCGACGACCACTCGACCGATGCGACCACCGACGTGGCGACGAGGCTCGGCGCGCACGTCGTCACGCCACCCGACCTCCCCGACGGCTGGCTGGGCAAACCGCATGCCTGCTGGCATGGCGCACGGTCGACCGAGGCGCCGCTGCTGCTCTTCGTCGATGCCGACGTTCGACCGGCACCCGACCTGCTCGATCGCATGGCCGCTGCCGTCACGGCTGCCCCCGCGTCGGTCGTCTCGATGCAGCCGTGGCACCAGACAGGGCGGTGGGTCGAACAGGCGAGCCTGCTCGCCAACATCACCGCCCTGATGGGTACGGGAGGTTTCACCGTCGCCGGGCCGCGAGCGGCCGCAACGATGGCGTTCGGTCCGGTGTTGGCGGTCGAACGGTCGACCTACGACGAGGCGGGCGGCCATGGCGCCGTACGCACCATGCACACCGAGGACATCGGGCTCGCGTGGGCGGTCGGAAGCTCACAGCTCTACTCGGGCCGGCCCGACACCGCGTTCCGGATGTACCCCGAGGGCCTCGGTCAACTCGTGCAGGGCTGGACCCGCAGCATCGCCACCGGGACGCGCTTCGCACGATGGTGGCTGTCGGTCGCCGTGGCGCTGTGGGTGTGGTCACTGGCCGGCGGCTGGATCGCGGAGCCGCTGGTGTACCCGCTGAGCGCCGTGCAGTTCTGGGTCCTCGGTCGCCGCGCCGGCTCGATGCATCCGCTCACCGCACTGCTGTACCCGCTGGCGGTGGTGGTGTTCGTCTGGATCTTCCTGCGAAGCCTGTTCGCCATGGTGTTCCGACGTGACGTGACGTGGAAGCAGCGGTCGGTGGCCGCCCGACCCGACTGAGCGGCCTGCCGACTCAGAGATCGATCAGAATCTTGCCGACGTTGGCGTTGGCTTCCATGTGTCGGTGCGCGTCGGCGATGTCGTCGAGCGCGTAGCGCGAGTCGATCACCGGGTGCATCGCGCCGCTGTCGAACAGCGGGATCATCTCGGCGATGAACCGTTGACTGAGCGCCAGCTTGCGCTCGACGGGGCGTGCTCGCAAGGTCGTGCCGATCCAGGTGATGCGCTTCGACAGAATCAGCCCGACGTTGACCGACGCCTTGGCGCCCCCCATCAAACCGACCTGCACGACCGTGCCGTCCATGGCGACCGCAGTGAGGTTCCGATCGGTCTCGTCGCCGCCGATCACGTCGAGCACGACGTCGACGCCGGCTGGTACCGCCTCGCTTGAGGGCGCCGAGCCAGTCGGACGGGCTGCGCTCCAGCACGACATCTGCACCGAGTGCCCGACAGGCGTCCATCTTCCCAGCGGAACAGGTGACGGCGATCCGTGCGCCGATCGCCTTGGCGATCTGGATCCCGGCCGTACCGACCCCCGACGCGCCCGCGTGCACCAGCGCCCACCGACCGCTCGTGAGCCCGCCCTGCACGACGAGCGCGTCCCACGCCGTGAGGAACACCTCGGGAACCGCTGCCGCCTCGGCGGAGGCGACACCAGCGGGGACGGGCAGCGCCTGTCGGGCATGGGTGACGACCTTCTCGGCGTAGCAGCCACCGGCTTCGATTCCCATCGCACGGTCGCCGACGGACCAGCCCGTGACGTCAGCACCGACCCCGGACACGATGCCGGAGTATTCGAGTCCGGGGATCTCGAGCGGCTGGTTGCGTGGATCGGGGTACATGCCCATGCGCTGGAGGATGTCGGCGCGGTTGATCGCCGTGTGCTCGACATCGACGACGATCTCGTCACGACCTGGTGCGGGATCGTCGACCTCCTCGATGGTCAACACCTCGGGGCCACCATGGGAGCGAAGGACGACTGCGCGCATCTGCCGGAACCTATCGGTTCCGGCAGACGGCGTGGAGGGTCGGGGATTGGAGGACCCGAGCCTCCATCAGGCGATTGCCGCTCCCCAAGGACATCTTTCGAAGCGGACGATCGCGAACCTGTTGACGTTGCCTCCACTTCGAACGTACCCCCGCGGGTATGGCGGGGGTACGGCCAATGGACCCTATTCTGCGGGTGGGCCGGCAGGCCCGGCCTCGGCCGGCTCGGCATCCGCAGCAGACCCGTCGGAGCCGGCCGTCACGAAGACGTGTTCGCGGTAGTAGGCCATCTCACGAATCGACTCACGGATGTCGTCGAGTGCTCGATGCGAGCCTTGGCCGCGCGGGCGGTCGGCGTCGATGCCGGGATACCACCGCTTGACGAGTTCCTTCACGCTCGACACGTCGATCGAGCGGTAGTGGAGGTGGTTCTCGATGTCCGGGAGGTACGCCGCGAGAAACCGGCGATCGGTGCCGATCGAGTTGCCGCACAGCGGCACGGTCGCAGCCTCGGGTACGTGCTGCTTGATGAACTCGAGTGTCGCGGCACCGGCCGCCTCGAGACTGATCTCGGAGGCCTTGATCTGATCGAGCAGGCCCGACTTGGTGTGCATGTCGACCACGAACGGGTCCATCCGCGCCAAGACGTCATCGGGTTGGTGGACCACGAGGTCCGGCCCCTCGGCGATGATCGTCAACTCGTCGTCGGTCACGATCGTTGCGATCTCGACGATCACGTCGGACGTGTGATCGAGTCCGGTCATCTCCAGGTCCATCCACACCAGCATCGACATCACACTAGGGCCGAGATGCTGCGATCATGGGTCGATGTCCGCCTTCGCCGCCCTCCTCGCGCAGCCAGGGGTGGAAGAGGTCAGCGAACTGCGCGGTCGCGTCGGCTTCATGGCCTACCACGGCGGCGCGCTCGAGGCGATGACCGACGTGATCGCCCGGCGAGCAGCCGAACAGGCATCGGCCTCGTGCTACAGCGTGATCCAGCCGCCGGGCATGCGGGAGCACCTGTCGTCGATCAAGGTCAACCCGGACGAGTCCGACGCGCTGGCAACGTTCGTCGAACACGTCGACATCGTGATCACCGTGCACGGCTACGGCCGCCGCGGGCTGTTCGGATCGCTGCTGCTCGGCGGCGCCAACCGCCCGTTCGCCGAACATGTCGGCAACTCGCTCCGGCGGACCCTGCCGGCATACGACATCCGAACAGAGATCGATGCGATCCCGCAACCACTTCGTGGGCTCCATCCTGCAAACCCGGTGAACCTGCCACGCGACGGCGGCGTCCAGATCGAGCTGCCGCCTCGCGTCCGGGGGTCGAGCCCGCTCTGGTGGGACTGGGAGGGACCCGGCCTGACCCCGCACACCGAGTCGCTCATCGACGGGCTGACCGAGGCCGCGTCGTCGTGGAGCGACACTGCGCTCCGGCAGGAATCGCCGCCGTCAGACGGGTAGCACCAGCTCGACCACGCCGCCCGGTCCGTCGGCGATACCGATCGTGCCGCCGTGTGCCGTCACGATGCCCCGTGCGATCGACAGTCCCAGCCCGGCAGTGCCGGTGCGAAGGTCGCGAGCAGGGTCGGCCCGGGTGAACGGCTCGAAGGCACGTTCGCGAAAGTCGGGTGGGAACCCGTCGCCTTCGTCGACGACCCGCAACGTGGCGCGCTGCGGGTTCGAGTCGACCTGCACCAGCACCACCGACTCGTCGGGCGCGTGCCGGATGGCGTTCTCGAGGAGATTGCGGATCACTCGGGCGAGCTGCGACGCGTCGGCATCGACGGTGACGCGTTCGTCGGCTTCGAGCAGCAAGGCCACCTGCCGGGACTCGGCCAGCGGACGCAGCGTCTCCATCGCCTCGTCGGCGAGCTCGGTGAGGTCGAGACGCGTGCCGCGTCATCCCGATCGTGCCGCTGACGATACGGCTGTGGAGCTGGAGGTCGTCGACCAACGAGGCCAGTGCCTGGATCTGTCGTTCCATGCCGGACAGGTAGGCGTCAGGGTCGGGCGCGACGCCATCGCGAATCGCCTCGACCGAGGCGCGCAGCGCTGCGAGCGGTGTGCGCAGATCGTGCGAGATCGCCGAGAGCATCACGGCCCGCTCCTGCTCGATGGCGTCGAGCCGGTCGACCATCTTGTCGAACATCGCAGCTGCCTCGCCGAGCTCGTCGGAGCGGATCACACCGGTGCGTGCACCGAGGTCGCCGTCGGCCACTCGCATTGCGGCGTCGCAGATCTTCGACGCATCTCGCGCAACGGGGCGCGCCATCAGCATGGCCACCAGGGCGGCACCGAGCACGGCGGGCACGAGCACCCACATCAGCAGGCGCTGGTCCTGGTCGTTGATGAACATCGACTGCGCCGCGATGGCGATCATCAACACCGCGACGCCGAGCACGGCGAGCATTGCCACGACGAAGCGCACGCCGATGCGGTCGAGCGGCCGCATCGATCGTCGCCGCTCGACGGTTCCCGTCACGGCTCGAACCGGTAGCCGACACCCCACACGGTGGTGATCCAGCGCGGGTGTTCGGGATCGTCTTCGATCTTGTTGCGAATCCGCCGCACGTGCACGGTCACCGTTGCGGGGTCCTGCCACTCCGGCGACGACTGCCAGACCGATTCGAGGAGCTGCGCACGCGAGAACACCTGACGGGGTGAGGCCGCGAGGAAGGCGAGCACGTCGAACTCCTTGGGCGTCATCTCGACGATCCGATCCTCGAGTGTGACCTGTCGGCTCAGGGGGTCGACGGTGAGCGCTCCATGCACGATCGGTCCGGGCGCCGGTGGCCTGACGGCCGTTGGTGCGGCGCAGGACACCGTTGACCCGCGCGGCCAGTTCGCGCGGCGAGAACGGTTTGACGACGTAGTCGTCGGCTCCCAGCTCGAGTCCGGCGACGCGGTCGGATTCCTCGGCACGCGCCGTCAGCATGATCACCGGGATGTCGCTCGTGGCGCGCACTCGTCGGAGCACGTCGAGGCCGTGCACACCGGGCAGCATCATGTCGAGCACGACGAGGTCGGGCGGATCGGCGTCGAGCAGTTCGAGCGCAACCGTTCCGTCACCGGCCTCGGCGACTTCATGGCCATCGCGCCGCAGGTATCCGACGACCACCTCGCGCACGGTCGGCTCGTCGTCGACCACCAGCACCTTCGTCATGGCGACAGCCTCGCCCGTCGCCGCCCAGCGATCAACCCTCCTCCCCCCAGTTTCCCGATCGTTCCCTCCATCCCCCACCAGTCCCACTTCCCGAAAAATGTGCGCCGGGCTGTCGCAGGCGGGCAGATCCGCGCACATTTCGATGCTCGTTCGACCGCAACTGCGAAATGTGCGCAGATCGTGCCGCCCATGACGGCCCGGCGCACATTTTTCGGAAGGGGTGGGGGCCGGCGGGCGGGCCCGGGTGGGGTGGGCGGGGCGAGGCCGGGTGGGTGGGGCAGGCGGCGGGGCGGGGGCGACGGGGTCAGGGGGCGAGGCGGGCGACGGTCCAGACCGGGTCGGCCGCCTCGGATGCATCTGCTGCGCGTTGGTAGCGGAAGCGGTCGTGGAGTCGGCTCGGGCGACCCTGCCAGAACTCCCACTCGAAGGGGACCAGCCGCCATCCGCCCCACTGCGGCGGACGAGGGACCTCGGTGTCGGCGAAGCGTTCATCGAACGCGATCAACCGCTCTTCGATCTCGCCACGGTGACCGATCTCCTCGCTCTGCGGTGACGCCCACGCACCGAGTTGGCTGGGGCGCGGGCGCGAGGCGAAGTACGCGTCACTGTCGGCGTCGGCGATCCGCTCGACTCGGGCACGCACACGAACCTGTCGGTGCAGGTCGAGCCACGAGAACACCCCCGAGGCCACTGGCGCCGCCGCGAGTTGACGGCTCTTGGCGCTGTCGTAGTTGGTGTAGAACACCAGGCCATCACGGTCGGCGCTGCGCACGAGCACGATCCGTGCGTCGGGCACACCATCGTCACCGATGGTGCCGAGCGTCATCGCGTTCGGTTCGGCAACACCACCCTCGAGCGCGTCGACGTGCCAGCGATGCCACTGCGCCACCGGGTCGGCGACGAGGTCGTCGACGTCGAGACCCGCTGTCTCGTACTGGACGCGCCGCCCCCACAGCTCGGCACGGCGGTCGGGAGCAGCCCAGTCGGTCATCGGATCACTCTGCCTTGTCCTTCGAGGGTGCTTCGATGCGTTCGATGCCACGCATGTAGGGCCGCAGCACCTCGGGCACGGTGACCGAACCGTCGACGTTGCGGTAGTTCTCGATGATCGCCGCCCAGACCCGTGGCACCGCGAGCGCGGAGCCGTTGAGCGTGTGGGCGAACTCGGTGCCCTTGACGGGCTTGCCGTCGGCGTCGTGCCGCTTGAATCGGACGTTGCCCCGTCGGGCCTGGTAGTCGCCGAACCAGCTGATCGACGACACCTCGAGCCACGCGTCAGCGCCGGGCGCATACACCTCCACGTCGAAGCTGCGGTGATGGCTCTGGCCCATGTCACCGGTGCAGATCTCGATGATGCGATACGGCAGCCCCAGACCAGCGATGGCGCGTTCGGCGCGAGCGACCATGTCGGTGAGGAGCGCCGGCGCCTGCTCGGGGGTGGCGAACGCGAGGATCTCGACCTTGTCGAATTCGTGCGCACGAAGCATCCCTCGTGTGTCACGACCAGCCGATCCGGCCTCGCGCCGATACGACGCACTGTGGGCCATCACCCGAATCGGTAGTTCGGCGTCGTCGATGACCTCGTCGGCGTAGATCGAGGTCAGCGGCACCTCGGCGGTGGGGATGCACCACAGGTCGTCTCGTTCGATGGCGTAGGCATCGTCGGCGAACTTGGGAAGCTGACCGGTGGCGGTGAGCGTCGCCGTGCTCACCAGCGACGGCGGGCGCACCTCCTCGTGGACGTCGGCGTTGAGATCGAGTCCGTACTGACACAGCGCGCGGGCGAGCGTGGCGCCCGCGCCACGCTGCATGGTGAACATCGCCCCGGAGATCTTGACGGCGCGCTCGTTGTCGAGAATCCCGAGCGCAGTCGCGGTCTCCCAGTGGGGCACACGCAGGTGCTCGGGGACGTCGTCGAGCAACCCGACCGGCCCGGTCACCAACGGATTGTCGCTCTCGTCGGCACCGTCGGGTGCATCTGGGTGGGGCAGATTCGGGATCCCGAGCAGCAGCTCACGCAGCGCCGCAGCGGTGTCGTCGTGCTCGCCCGCAAGCAGGCGTTCTTCGTCGCCGAGCTCGCGGCTCTCGTCCTGCAACGCTTCGGCTGCAGCGACGTCACCGTCGCGTCGGAGTCTGCCGACCTCTTTCGAGATCGAGTTCACCCGTGCCCGGATGGCGTCGCGGCGGCTGGTGATGTCGAGCAGGCGCCGGTCGAGGCGGGCGGCCTCGTCCACCTCGTCGAGCAACGACGCACTCCCACGGCGGGCCAAGGCTGCTCGGACCTCGGGGAGTTCGCTGCGCAGCAGACGCTGATCGATCACGCCAACGAACGCTAGCGGTCAGCAGCGCCACGGCGCCGATCGGTTACGACGAGCGGTCGTCCGGCGCGGCCGGCACCTGAGCGAATGCACGCTCGACGTCGGCAGTGGTCAGCGGCCGTCCCGAGTCGGTCTCGCGATCACCGGTGAGTTCGGCATCGGGCATCGACTGCGGGCGCCGGTAACTGTCGGCATTCGTGGCGTAGTAGCCGACAGCGAACCGCCTGGAGAACAAGAAGATGATGATCGCCCACAGGAAGATCCCGCCGCCGGTCTTCATGATCGCACCGGCGAGTTGTTGGTCGTGTTGCACCGAGAGTCCCCACACACGCACTGGTTGGTCGTACGTCTCGTAGACGGCGCCCTCGGCGAAGGTGAGCCACGCGGCCGGGATCGTCGGCACGAGTGACTGGATGAACAGGTAGATGCACTTGGCGAGCGGGCCGATCTGCAGTTCTGGGAACGGGCCGACGACCGGCATCCACATCAGCAGCGAGGCCATCACCACTGCGAAGTGCAACGAGTAGTGCAGCGGGCCGTTGTCGACCGAGGCGGTGACCACCCCGGGGATGTGGGTGACGATGACCACGACGTTGAAGACCACTGCGGCGATCACCGGCTTACACATGAAGGCGACGCCGCGGTAGAACTTGCCGTCGCCGACCAGCACCCGGAGCAGCCATTGAGGTGTCGCCATCAACACCAGCGGCGGCAGGAAGTAGCTCAGCATCATGTGCTGCAGCATGTGTGCGGAGTACAGGTACTCCTCGCCGACGTCGTGGATCGGCCAGTCGCTCGCGACCCACAGCATCACCATGGCGCCGACGAAGCAGCCGATGTTGAACCGGCTGACGGGCGATTGGCCGGGCGGTACGGCCTTCGGGCCGATGACGCGCACCATGTAGATGTACGAGCCGGTCAGGAAGGCGACGAGCACCCAGACTTCCGGGTGCCACTGGTAACGCCAGGGATCGAGGACTTGGGCGAGCATGGGGGGCTCCCCTCCGAGGGGGCGGTCAGTCGATGAAGAAATGGAAGGTGGCGAGCACTGCGGAATACAGCACGATGGCGCCGCCGAGCCCGACGTAGAAGCCGAACTTGAACAGCTTGGCGTCGTGCTTGAGGTGCATGAAGTAGCTGACGACGACGAAGAACTTGATCACCATCATGATCAGCAGCGACGGGATCAGCAACGCGTCGGGCATGCCGGAGATTTCGGTGACCGCCACTTCCATCGCCGTGAGCACGGCGAGCAAGAGCGCGATCAGGATGTAGGTCTTGTCGGAGATCTCGTGGTGGTGGAGATCGTCGTGCTCGATGTTGCTGTGCTCGGCCACATCGGCCTCGGCGGAGAGGTTCGTGTCGCTGCTCATGCCGGCACCAGGTAGACGAGGGTGAAGATCACGATCCAGACGACGTCGACGAAGTGCCAGTACAACCCGACCATTTCGACGGTCTCGGCCTTGTCGCCGGCAATTCGCCCCTTGGCGAGCATGCCCACCAGTGACAGCAGCATGATGATGCCGACTGCGACGTGGACGCCGTGGAAACCGGTGAGGGTGTAGAAGCTCGACGAGAACAAGCTGGTGGTGTAGCCGAGGCCTTCACGGTAGAAGACCGTGAATTCGTACACCTGGCCGGCGAGGAACAGACCACCGAGCAACGCCGTGACCGTGAGCCACAGGCGGGTGCCACGCTCGTCTTTGCGTTTCGCAGCCGACACCGACAGGACCATGGTGAGCGACGACATCAGCAGCACGAAGCTGGTGGCCGACGTGAACGGGATGTCCCACAGCTGATCGGGGCCGAGTGCGTCGCCCTGACGGTTGCGGTACAGCATGTAGGTCGAGATCAGGCCACCGAAGAGCAGGCACTCGGACCCGAGGAAGAGCCACATCGCCAACTTGGTGTTGGACAGCCCCGTCGAGGTGTGGTGCACGAGGCCGATGTGGTCCTGACCGTCGTCGAGACCGACAACGGCGGCCTCGACCGCATCGGCTTCCGATGTGACCGGCGGTTCAGTCGAAGTGTCAGACATGCGCGAGTTCCTTGCTCGGCTGGCCACCGTCGGACGGCGGATCGAATTCGGAGTCGTCGGCGGTGGGCGGCTCGAGCGCCCAACCGAACAGCGCCAGCACGATGATCGCTGCGCCAACGGCGAGCAGCAGCGTGCTGTAGATCACGCCGTAACAGATGACCAGCATGCCGAACGACAGGATGATCGGCCAGTACGACGGCGACGGCAGGTGGATGTGCGCGTCGGCGTTGGCCGCCTCCTCGGCGACGACTTCCTCGCCGGTCTTGACCTGCTTGTAGTCGTGCTGGCCGTTCTCACCGACGTCTTCGTACTTGCGGTGGAAGAACTCGTCGAGCGAGTGGATGGTGGGCGTCCGGTCGAAGTTGTGCTCCTTCGGCGGGTTCTCGGTGATCCACTCGAGGCTGCGGGCGTCCCACGGGTCGGCGGGAGCCGGCGGGTTCTTGCGGCTGACCCAGACGTTGACGAGGAACAGCACGGCGCCGATGCCGAGGATCAGCGATCCGACGGTGGAGACCAGGTTCCAGAACCCGAGGTTGAAGAAGCCCTCACCTGCACGGTTCTCGGTCCAGATGTACATGCGGCGGGGCTGACCCTGGAGGCCGATGATGTGCATCGGGCCGAACGTGAGGTTCATGCCGATGATCATGAGCCAGAAGTTCCAACGACCCCAGGTCTCGTTCAGCATCTTGCCGAAGACCTTCGGCCACCAGTAGTACATGCCGGAGAAGAGACCGAGGACAGCACCACCGAAGATCACGTAGTGGAAGTGCGCCACGATGTAGTAGGTGTCGGTCTGCTGGGTGTCGGAGGGGGCCACGGCGTGCGTGACGCCCGACAGACCACCGAGGGTGAACTGCACGATCAGACCGATGGCGAACAGCATCGCCGTGGAGAACCACAACTTGCCGCCCCACATGGTGAGGGTCCAGTTGATGATCTTGACGCCGGTCGGCACCGCGATGGCCATGGTGGCGACCGAGAAGACCGCGACCGAGATCGGGCCGAGACCGGCAGCGAACATGTGGTGCGCCCACACGCCGAAGCCGACGAGGCCGATCGCCGCACCCGAGAACACCACGAACGGGTACCCGAAGAGCGGTTTGCGGGAGAACGTCGGCAACACCTCGGAGATGATGCCGAACGATGGCAAGACGAGGATGTACACCTCGGGGTGACCGAACAGCCAGAACAGGTGTTGCCACAGCAGCGGATCGGCACCGTCGGCAACACTGAAGAAGGTGGCATCGAAGTTTCGTTGGAACAGCAGCAGGAACAGCGCCACGGTGATGATCGGGATGGCGAACAGCAGCAGGAACTGCACCACGAGGGCCATCCACGTGAAGATCGGCATGCGCATCAGGGTCATGCCGGGCGCTCGCATGTTGAGCGCCGTGACGATCAGGTTGACCGCACCGACCTGCGAGGCGACACCGGTCATCAACAACCCGAGCGTCCAGAAGTCGACACCGTTGGTCGGCGAGAACGGAACCGAGCTGTTCGGGGCGTACATGAACCAGCCACCGTCGGCAGCGCCGCCGAGGAACCACGACGTGTTGATGAAGATGCCACCGAACACGAAGGTCCACAGGCTCAACGCGTTGAGTCGGGGGAACGCCACGTCTCGGGCGCCGATCTGCAGCGGCATCATGTAGTTGGCGAACGCTGCTGCCATCGGCATCACGAACAGGAACACCATGGTGGTGGCGTGCATCGTGAACATCTGGTTGTACTTGTCGGCCGACAGCACCGTGCCGTCGGGCTGGGCGAGCTGTGCCCGGATGAGCAGTGCTTCGAAGCCACCGACGAAGAAGAAGATCATGGCGACGGCGCCGTACATGATCCCGATCTTCTTGTGGTCGACCGTGAAGGCCCACGACTTCCAGCCGGTGGTCTGCACCGGGCGCCGGAAGTAGCCGTACGAGGAGGTCGGGGTGACGACGCCCGAGGTCCCAGCGAGTGCCGGGGTGTCGGTTGGTCGTTCGATGATTGCCATGATCTAGTGGGCTCCCGTCACTTGCGTTCCAGCAGGTAAGCGATCAATTCGTCGATCTGATCCTCGCTGAGGCCCAGGTTCGGCATGCCGCGAGGAAGTTCGTTGGTTTCGGCGAGCTTCTCGGGGTCGGTGTACATCGGCTTCATGGCGGGCGCATTGCGCAGCCATTCGCGGAGTTGCACCGAGTTCAGGCAGTCGGCGGACACGCCGGAGAGGTACTTCTCGCCGAACGTTGCGGGATCGGAGTCCCACACGTTGTCACGGCACTCGCCGGGGCTGAGCAGGTCCCATGAAGCGCCGGCGAAGGTGTTGCGCGTCGTGAAGTACGACAGGTTCGGGGCGGCGCCCGAGTAGACGTTCAGGTCGGGGCGTGCGATCACGGGGTCGCCGTCGGCGTCTTCGATGCCGTTGACCTGGTGACACCGAGCGCACTGGGCGATGAAGGTGCTCTCGCCGCTGGCGGCGAGGGTGCCCGCTTCGGGTGCTTCGTACGGGGCGAGCTGCTGCGCCTTCCATGCCTCGAAGTCTTCAGGGGTCAGTGCGATGACCTCCATGCGCATGTTGGCGTGCGACAGACCGCAGAACTCGGTGCACTGTCCGGCGTAGATGCCGGGCTCGTCGGCTTCGAGTCGCACGGTGTGCACACGGCCGGGAACCATGTCGCGCTTGCCGTTGAGGCGGGGGATCCACCACGAGTGGATCACGTCACGGCTGGTGCCACGTACGAGGACGGGGGTGTTGACCGGGATGATCATCTGGCCGGAGGTGACGATGGGCTCGGCGATTCCACCGCAGCCGTCCTGCTGGGCGTAGTCGACTTCCCACCACCACTGCTGGCCGGTGACGTTGATGACGCACTCGGTGTCGTCGGTCTCGTTCAAGGCCATGATCGTTCCCACGGTGGGGATGGCGATGCCGATGAGGATCAGCGCCGGCAGGATCGTGAGCGCGATCTCGAGGGCGGGCTTGCCGTGGGTCTGTTCGGGGATGGCCTGTCCGCGGTCGCGGAACTTGACGACGATGATCGCCACGAACGTGAGCACGATCACGCCGACGATGCCGGCGATCGGGAACACGATCCAGTCGAGATCGTTGATCTTCTGCGCGTTCGGCCCGGCGGGATCCCAGGTGTCCTGGGGCGCGTCCTGGGCGCAGCCTGCAACCAGCACGCCGAGACCGGCGACCAGTGCGATTCGTGCTCGACGACTCATGGAGGTGACGGTAGTCGCGGATTTCACTCGATGCCTTTTCGATGGGGGGTTACTCACGGCACAACCAATTCCAGGCGGGCCGACTCGACACCGGGCACGAAGAAGAAGTACCCGTCGGGGGCGATGACGCTCGGCGCACCGATGGTGACCGTCTTGTTCTGCTCCCCGCCGGGCACCACGAGCGTGGTGCAGACCTGGTACGGGACCTCTTCTCCCTCGTCGTTCACGAGGACGTCGAGATCGAGCGACAGGCGGCGGTCCTCGTCGGACTCGTTGACGAAGAGAACGTTGTTGGGGTTCGAGCGGGGCAGCGTGAGCACCGGCGATTCGGCCGGCCCGTTGACCTCGTAGGTGAGTTGGCCGTCGTCGGTCAAGGTGATCGTTGCGGCGACAGCGGCCCGCGCCCCGACCGACTGCGAGGCCTTCTCGTCGGCTTCGAACTCCTCGGTGCTGCTGCAGATGTCGACGCCCTCTTCCGTGAGCCCCTCGGTGGTCTCGTGCTCGTGGATGTCGCGCTCTCCGTCGAGGCCGGCAGCAGCGCCGCCGGCCACCAGCGCGAGCGCGCCGACGGCGATTGCGCCGAATGCGGCGCGGGACTTGAGGCCCGGACGGTAGGCCAGGAAGAACGCCACCGTCAGGATGATCGCGCCCATCACCGAGAAGAACACCACGGTGTTGGTCTTCGAGAGCCACAGCATGATGCGGCTGAAGGCGTACACGATGATGCCGATGCCGATGGCGGCGGCCAGCGGGAACTCGAGCGGGTTCGCGATGCGGCTGCGCACCTCGGCGTTGAACGCTGCATCGGCAGATGCCCGTTCGGCCCAGGCTTCGGCGGTCCATTCGGCGCCGGCGGCGAGCAGCAGCACGACACCGACGATGAACACGGCCTGATAGGTGACGAGGCCGACCGTGAGGACGACGGCGCCGAGGGCGAATGCCATCGGCCAGATGCTGTTGGCGGGCGGGCGGGCCGCTGCGGGTGCGGTGTCGACCGATGAGATCTCGTCGTCCCAGATGTTCGAGTCGCGGGTGTAGACGTTGATGCCGGCGAGGAACGCCAACGCGAACGCTGCAGAGACGAGGCCGACGGTGCCCATGACACCGTCTTGGGCGATGCCGTACGCAATCGCCGAGACGGCGGCCAGGACGGCGGAGCCGATGAGGAGTTTGGAGCCGGTGGTCAACATTCAGTCGCTCACTTGGTGACGTAGACGAGGAACCAGATGGCGGCGAAGATCGCCGACATCGCGTACCAGTAGATGGCGTGGGAAACGAGGATCTCCTGGTCGCCGGAGCGACCGCCGATGTATCGGAAGGCGGCAACGGTGGTGAACACCAGGCCGATGATCATCAGCACCATGAACATGCCGGTGATCGCGTAGAACATCGCTGCATAGGTGCCGTCGCCGGCACCGAGGCCCATGCGGACGTACACGAACGCTTGGGCGTTGATGACGAGCACTGCCACGAGAGCGGTGCAGCCGAGTGCCAACACCGTGTGCGGCCGGTCGTTGCGCTTGGCGCTCCAGACGGCCCACTGCCCGAACACGCAGATGCCGATGAACGCGATCAGGATCACGTTGGTGGGCACTTCGGGGACCGTGACGCCGTCGGGGAGCCAGCTGCCGGTGGTGTCGATGGCCTCGCGACGCTGGAGCGCCCAGACGGCCAGCATGCTGCCGGTGAGCATGATCATCGCCATCACGGCCAGGGATGTGCCCACCAGCATCTGGCGCTGAGGCGCCGGAGGTGGGGCTGCGGGAAGTGCTTGCATCAGGCGTTGCTCCCGTCGTTGGAGGCCGACTTGAGATCGAGGAGTGGTTCGGCGGAGTGCACCACCGGAACATCGACGAAGTTGTCGCGTGGGGCCGGCGAGGTGGTGGCCCACTCGAGGGTCTGCGCATCCCAGGGGTCGTCGCCGAGCGAACGACGGCCGCGGAGCGTTCCGAGCAGCAGGGCGAGGAACCCGAGGACGGTGAGTGCCATCAGGCCGTGCCCGACGAGCGAGATCACGTTCCAGATCAGCAGATCGTCATCGTCGTAGGCGATGCCGGCCGGCTGGTCGAGGAACCCGGCGATGTAGAGCGGGAACGCAGCGAGGATCGTGCCCGCCAAGCCCAGCAGTGCCAGCCCTGAGACCGCCGACGAGAACTTGCCACCCCACAGCTTCGGGGCCCAGTGGATGACGGCGCCCATGGTGGCGAGTACTGCGCCGTACACGACGTAGAGCAGTGCGGCCTCGTCGAAGACGGTGCCCTGCAGGTCGAGGTCGTCGGCGGCGTGCAAGATGTTGCCGAGCATGCCGACCAGGATCATCCCGAAGCCGAACAGCGCGAACAGGACCGCTGGCGAGTAGTTGAACCTGGTGCCTTCACCCGGCCGTGCGGTTTGCAGCACCACGAGGAGCACCAGCAGCACACCGACGATCGGCAGTGCGTTGAAGAGCATGAACGGCACGAGGTCGCGGACCTTGGTTTCGATGTCGTTGGCGTCGCCCGACCATGGCAGGTTCTGGATGTTCTGCTGCGTGACACCGGCGAGCGCAGCGACACCGATGAGGCCGAGGCCGGCGAACATGACGCCTCGGAGCGGCATCCGACGGCCGAACACGACCGGGACGAGCTCGGCCAGCATGCCGATGGCCGGGATGGCGAACAGGAACGTGACCGGTTGCGAGACGATCCATCCGGCCCAGGTGTAGATGCCTTCGTTGCCACCGAAGCCGGTGCGAGCGTTGCGGTGATCGAGGAAGAGGTAGGCGAGCGTGCCGAGCAGCACCGGCATCACGAGGATGACGCCGAGCGAGAAGACGAGTGCCGACCACGAGAACGGCGGGATGCGACGCATCGTCATGCCGGGCGCACGTGTGGTGAGGATCGACGTGGCCACCGAACCGGCGCTGGCGGTGAGGCCGACCGCCATCAGGCCGAGCCCGGCGATGAACAGTGCGACGGCGTCGGCGTCCTCGCCGAGGGTGCCGCCGTTGTTCAGCAGGGCCAGGGTGGTGAGGATCGCCCCGCCGAACCACATCCAGAACCCGGCCGATGCGAGGCGGGGAAAGGCGATGGAGCGAGCGCCGAGCTGTAGGGGCACTGCGGCGATGCAGCCGGCCATGGCGAGCGGCAGGAGCGTGGCGAAGACCAGGCCGATGCGCTGCGCGTCGAGGAGCTGCGGGAGGATCTCGAATCCGAGGACGGTGTCGACACCATCGAGGCGTTCGACGCCGATCAACACGTTGATCACGACGGTCGTGACCAGGCCGAGCAGTCCGCCCGCCAGGTAGAGCCGTCCGGTGACCTTGTGGTCGGTGGAGGTGAAGACGCCCGCGATCGGCTCGAGCATGCTCGAGGTATCGGCGTCGTGATCGCTCACAGCGGTCACCTCTGCGTCAGGGGTTGATTCGATGGTGGTCATACAGATTGGGCACTCACTTGTCTGCGGCCCCTGGGCTCAGCGGGCGACTCGAAACGTGGCGGGGCACGACGGTGGCGAGACTACTTGGAACACCTCGGCGCGCCCGAAATCCTCGCGAATCTTCTGTTCACGAGCACGAACAGGAACTGCTGGCACTCGCTGGACGGAATTGCGGGCGCGGAGCGGGTCACCAGCCGTTGCGGACGAGGACGTCGACGGTCATGGCGCCGAACAGGACGGTCACGTAGGTGATCGAGAAGCCGAACAGCTTCATGCTGTTCGCTGCGGTCGGGTGGCGCTTGAGGGCGAGCGTGCCCCCGATGAACATGGCGCCGAGTACCGCTGCGGTGATGCCGTAGATCCAGCCGAGGTCGGCGACCGGGACGAGGATCAGGGTGGTGGCGGCGAGCGCCACGGTGTACCAGATCATCTGGCGGACGGCGACGTCGATGGGAACCACCGTGGGCAGCATCGGCACGTCTGCAGCTCGATAGTCGTCGGCGTACTTCACCGCAAGCGCCCAGAAGTGCGGCGGGGTCCACAGGAACATGGCGATGAAGAGCACGATCGGCGCCCACGACAGCGAGTCCTGCACTGCCGCCCAACCGACGAGGACCGGTACGGCGCCGGCTGCTCCACCGATCACGATGTTCTGCCTGCTGGTGCGCTTCAACCAGAGGGTGTACACCCCGACATAGAAGGCGGCGGCGCCGAACGCGAGCACCGCTGACAGCAGGTTGGCGCCGGTCCAGAGCACTGCGAACGCCAGCACTTGCAGGGAGATGGCGAAGATCAGTGCGTTGCGGGGTTCGATGACCCCGGTGACGAGCGGCCGGCTCTGTGTGCGTTCCATCAGTGCGTCGATGTCGCGGTCGACGTACATGTTGACGGCGTTGGCGCTGCCGGCCGACAGCGTGCCGCCGAGCAGGGTGATCCCGACGAGCGACCAGGGGGGCCAGCCGCCTTCGGCGAGCACCATCGTGGGCACCGTGGTGATCAGCAGGAGTTCGATGATCCGCGGTTTGGTGAGCGCGATGTAGGCGCCGACCACGGTGGTGGGGGTGCGCCGACTCCCGTGGGCCACGCCGCCGGGCGCCAGCCGGGACGGTACGAGAGGACGACTGCCGACGGACATGACCGGCTCATCGTACCGGGGGGCCTGACGCACTGCCCAGCCGACCGCGGTTCCCCGTGCCGGTTCCCCGTGCCCAGGGCAACGGGAACCGGCGTCGGCTGGTGCAGTGGCGGACCGACAGCGGCACACTGGTGCGGTGCCGACGACGCTGGAACCCACGGAGGTGATGGAGCCGGACCTCGACGACGACGTTGCGGTCGACCGCCCATGGGTCGTGCTGGTCTGGAACGATCCGGTGAATCTGATGAGCTACGTGACCTACGTGTTCCAGAAGCTGTTCGGGTACTCGCTCGAGAAGGCGACCGAGTTGATGCTCGACGTGCACGAGAAGGGCCGCGCCGTCGTGGCGTCGTGCGGCCGCGAGGAAGCCGAGATGCACGTGTTCCGCCTGCACGAGCACAGCCTGTGGGCCACGATGGAACACGATGGTCCTGCGTCGTAAGTTCCTCGCCCCGGTCGAAGCGGTCGACGGCGGATGGCGGATCAATCTCGACACCGAGGAACGCAACCTGCTGATGCGCCTGATGGGCGAACTGCGGGCGCTGCTCACCGGTCCCGAGGACAACGAACTCCTGCGCCGTCTGTTTCCGGTCGCGTATCCCGACGACGACGAGAAGGAAGAGGAGTACCAGCGCCTGATCCGCGAGGAGCTCGTCGCGAGCCGGCTCGGGGCGATCGAGTCCGTGACCCGCACCGTCGACCCCGCGAACGCAAAGGCACTGCTCGACGAGGGCGACACGATCGCGTTCATGCAGTCGATCAACGCGATCCGCCTGGTGCTCGGTTCGATGTTGGGCATCACCGACGACGACTCTGCTGACGCCGCTGACGAGGCCGACACCCCCGAGCACCACCTCTACGACTTCCTCAGCTGGCTGCTGGAGTGGACGGTGCGGTCACTCTCGCCGACCTGACGAGACCGACGACCGGCCGCAAACCTCGCGTCGCGTTTCCCTCCTCCCAATCCCGGCGCCCACTGCTCCCGTATGGGACGGCGCTCCGACGGATTTCGGCCTGCTTCGCGCGGACTATGGTTTCGCCACGGCGTCAGCGGAGACGCCGTGGGGAACGAAGGGGCGGAGTTGGGGGTTTCAGTCATTCCTGGTCGGGACGTGTCCCGGTCGCACGTGCACCGCTGGTCGGGCGGCCCGCCGGCCGCGTCCTCTGGGGTCCGCTGGCTGGTCGTCGGCGGGGCGTTCGTCTCGGTTGCCGCCCTTGCGATCGCGGTCATGGTCGGGGTTGCGCCGCTCGCTGCCTCGGCTGCCGTTGCACTCATGGTGCCTGCCGCCGCGATCGATGTCGAACACCGTCGTCTGCCAGACGCATGGGTGCTCGCCTCGCTGGCCGCGTTGGTCGCTGCGCTGTCCGTCGGTGCCATCGTCGGGTCTGCGATCCAACCAGGCGCAACAGTCGGCGGAATCGTCGGGGGCGCATTGTGCATGGCAATGCCGGTGTTGTTCCTCCATGTGGTGTCACCCGACGCGATGGGGTTCGGTGACGTCAAGGCCGCCATGGCACTCGGCGCCGCGGTCGGCACCATCGATTGGCGGCTCGGCGCGGTGGCGTTGTGTCTCGCTGCGTTGAGTGGAGCGGTTGCGGGGGTGCTCGGTCGACGTCGCACGATCGCCTTCGGGCCGTGCCTCGTGTTCGGGGCCTGGACGGTCGTCCTCGGCAGCGAACCGATCATCGGCGCGCTCTTCACTGGGGCTTCACCATGATCACGAGGGCATCAGAAATGACGGGGGCGACGGGCTCGGCAGCTTCCGATCGCCGGTCATCGGCATCGGGTCCGGGATTCACTCCCACCTCCCGGCGTCGGAGTCGTATCGCCGCCGGGGTGGCACTGGCCGCGGTGGCGATCGGCGGAAATCTGCTCGTGTACTCGAACCTCGATGCGTCGAAACCAGTGGTGCAGGCGGTTCGTGACGTGCCGGCCGGCGAGCAGATCACGAGTGACATGTTCCGCACCGTCGACGTCGACGTCGATTCGACGGTCAATGTGATCGACGGCGACCGTCTCGACTCCCTGGTCGGCACCTACGCGAAGGTGCGCCTCGTCGCCGGCTCGCTCGTCACGGCCGAGTCGCTCCAGGCGGTCCCGTTGGTGACCCCTGGCAGTTCGGTGGTGGCGATCCAGGTCGCCGATGGTGCACTCCCAGCGGGGCTGCGCGAGCGATCTGCGATCGTGCTGGTCGTGCCGGCGGGACGATCGGAGGACGGCGTCAGCGCCACCTCGGTGCCCGGCCGGGTCGTGGGCTTGCCGAGCGCCACCTCGTCAGCGCTCGGACTCCAATCGCTCTCGGTCGAGGTCGCAGCGGGCGATGCTGCGACGATCGCCGCGGCCGACGACGTGCGAGTCGTGCTCGTCGACCCAGCCGAGGATCCCGCAGTGACTGCTGATGCCGGACCGGCGGAAGGCGAGTCGTGACCGCCGTCGCGGTGGTCGGCGATGCGGCAACCACGACCACGATCGCGCTCGCGGCGGGCTGGCCGAGTGGCGAGGAGGTGATCGTGCTGGAAGCTGATCCGAGCGGCGGTTCGCTCGCCGCCTGGCTCGACACGCCATCGCAGCCGTCGCTGGCAACCATCGTCGCGAACGTCGGGGCCGACTCGGGACGAGACCATCGATCGAGCTTCTCGACGTTCGATGCGATGACCCAGCACAGCAGCACCGGTGTTCGATTCGTTGCCAACGCCGTACGTTCGCGTCCTGCGCGTCGCGCGCTCGACGAGGCAGCAGCGGTGGTGCTCCCGGCGCTGGCTGCCGCCGACTCGACGGTGCTCGTCGATGTCGGCGTCCATCGTGTGGGCATCGGGCGGTCGCCGGCGCTCGACGTTGCCGACGTCGTGGTGTTGGTCCACCGTCAAGCCACGGCGTCGGCGGCTGCAGCCACGGTTCGTGTCGAGCGCCTCGTCGAGTCGGTCGAAGAGTTGACTCGACTCGATGCCGACATCGTGCTCGCCGTCATCGGCAACACGCCGTTCGAGCCCGGCGAGATCGCAGCGTTCGTCGACGACTCGGTGCCCGGTGCCGTCCGAACGATGGCGGCAGTGGCGGACGATCCACTCGCCGCCGCCACGATCGCCGGTCGTGCGGGTGTGTCGGCACGACGTCTCCGACGTCTCCCGTTGATGCGCGATGCCGTCGACCTGGCGTCGATCGTCTCCGGACTCGTCGTCGATCGGTGCGGCGATCCCACTTCGCTCGGACGCGATGGGCAGCTGTCATGACGATGCAACCGACAGCCACGCAGCGACTCGCCGGACTCGACGACGACCTCGACGCTGCGATCTCGTTGGTCACCGATCGCGTCGCCGATCGCCTGATCGAGTCGATCGAGCACGACGACGCCTCGCACGGCTCGGGCCGTGCCGGCGGCGTTGCCTTGGCCGGTGACGAACGGCGCCAGCAACTGTTGGTCGGCGCCTGGATCGGCGACGAGGTCACCTCGATCAACGAGGCACGCCTGCAACGCGGTTGGCGACCACTCTCGCAACACGACGAACAGCACGTGCGCGCCCGCGTGGTCGCCGAACTCACCGGCGCGGGTCCCCTCGAGCCCTACCTCAGCGATCCCCTGGTCGAAGAGATCGACGTCAACAGCCACGAGTCGACGTGGGTCACCTACACGGACGGTCGCAAGATCGACGTCGGGCGGCTGTGGGCGTCACCGGCCGACCTGACGTCGTTCCAGAAACGCATGGCGCTGCGGATGACCGGCACCGGCGAGGGCCGACTGGACACCTCGTCGCCGATGCTGACGCTGCAATCGCGTGACGGCGCCCGAATCGTGATGGTGCTCGGCGGCAGTGGCGAACACGGAGTCTCGACCCATCCGCGCCTGGCGATCCGCCGTTTCGTCGTGCGACAGGTCGGCCTGACCGGGTTGGCCGACCTCGGGCTGTTCCCGCATCCGCTCGTCGAACGTCTGCGGGCACTCGTTCGTTGCGGATTCACCCTGCTGGTGTCCGGTCCGCCCGGTGCCGGCAAGACCACGCTGCTCACCGAACTGCTCGGCGAGGTCTCCCCGCTCGAACGGATCATCACCGTCGAGAAGAACCTGCTCGAGCTTCGCCTCGAGGACGACCCGCGCCATCCGGATGCACCTGCGCTCTTCACACGCCACGCCAACGCCGAGGGCGAGGGCGAGATCACCACCCGGCAGCTCGTCGAGCTCACCCGACGGCTCAATCCCGACCGGGTGGTGGTCGGCGAACTCGTCGAGGACGAAGCACTCGACATGTTGGACGTGGCCTCGATGTGCAAGCGCGGTTCGCTGGCGACGATCCACGCGCATACGGCAGACATCGTGCTGCAACGTCTGGCCTACTACGTGTCGAAGTCGAACACCAGCCTGCCGGAGTTCGCCGTGTGGAGTCTGATCGCCCAAACCGTCGACTTCGTCGTGCACATCGATCTGGTGCGCAATGCCGTCGAAGATCAGGGCGCCGTTCGCCAGGTCACGTCGATCATCGAAGTCGGCGGTCTCGGCGAGGCCGGTGGCGTGTCGAGCACCGAAGTGTGGGGACTGGACGACCGCGACGAGTTGGTGCAGGTGGCACCGCTGTCGCAGCGACACCTCCGGCGTCTTCACCTGTCGGGCTATCGCTCCGATCTGTTCTCCGTCGAGGGACACGTCCGATGAGCCCGGACGTGGCCCTGCTCGTCGTGTCGACGTCAGCCGGAGTGCTGGCCGTGGTGGTCCTCCTCGCTGGCGACCGCCCGCCAGCGGCTCGCCGGTCGACGGCCGATCCCGGACGAGGGGTTCGTCTGGCCGGCGCCATGGCTGCTGCGCTGGTCGTGCTCGCCGCATCGGGGTGGGCGGTGGCGGCGATGGTCGTCGCAGCGGGGTGCTGGTATGCGATCGGGGCCTGGCAGCGCCGTGACGTCAGCGGCGTCAGTGACGTGCAGCGGATCGATGCGCTGGCCTCGTGGATCGAGAACCTGCGCGATGTCCTGATCGCCGGCGATCAGCCGATCGGGGCAATCAACGCAACGGTGGCGACCTGTCCCGCCGCGATCAGACCGCAGGTCCGACGGCTTGCCGCCGGCCTCGGGCGTCAGGACCCTGCGATCGTGTTCCGACGGTTCGCCGACGACATCGACGACCCGCTGGGCGACCTCGTCGCGGCCGGACTCCTGATCGCAGTCCAGCGCGGCGCCCGCACCGCGGCGGTACTGGGCTCACTCGCCGAACAGGCTCGTCGTCAGGCCGATCGACGACGTCTGGTCGAGGCCGAACGGGCCCCGATCCACCGTGAGGTGATGTTGCTGACCGTGATCATGGGGTCGCTCGTCCTCGGGCTGTTGGTGTTCGGTCGGTCGGAGTATCTCGAGCCCTACGACACCGCCGGCGGGCAGCTGTTCCTCGGCACGGTCCTTGCGATCTATGCGGTGTTGTTGCTGCGCGTGCAGCGCCTCGCCCGGTTTCCCAAGCCGAGTCGATTCCTCACTTCCGGCACTCAACGCGTCGAAGCGCAAGCGAGCGAACCCAGATGACTCCGTCAGGCGCAGTGATCCTCTGCAGCGTGGTCTTCTGCGCTGGCGCCTGGTTGGTCGCGACCGGTTGGGGCCAGCCACGCCCCCGACTCGACCGTGCGATGGCCCACCTGCGCCGGCCGGCCACCGTCACCGCCGCACCAACGGGCAACGCATCGAGTACCGCCACCACGATCGGCTCGTTCGTCGAGCGTCGCAGTTCGACCACATGGACGCGTGCGTGGGCACGACCGCTGCGACTCGTCGGCCGCAGCGTCGAGGAGCACGTCGGCTACCTCGTGCTCGCAGCCCTGGCGGGTCTCGTGGTTCCGGCGCTCGTGCTCGGCGCACTCCAAGGCGCTGGTGTGGTGTCGATCGGCCTGTGGATCCCGACCGCGGTTGCGCTGCTCGGCGCCGTGATCGCCCCGGCGTTGGTGCACTCGACAACGATGGCGGCGAGTGCCGAGGTCACTGTCGACCTGCGCCATCAACTCGGCGCCTACCTCGACATGGTCACCATGCTGCTCGCCGGGAACACCGGCTACGAAGGCGCCCTCGACCAGGCCGCACGCGCAGGCGACGGACTGCTGTTCCGAGAGCTGCGCCGACGAATGCGCGAGGCAGCGGCCACCGGCACGAGCCTGGTACGGGCGCTCGAACGTGTCGCCGACGACTACGGCATCGTCGAACTCGAACAGGTCGCCGCCACGGCCACGCTGTCGGCGGCCGAAGGCGCTCCGGTGGCACGAAGTCTGGCCGCCAAGTGCTCGACGTTGCGCTCGACGCTGGCTGCCGAGCAGGAGGCCGACGCCCGGGTGCGCAACGACAAGGTCACCCCACCGCTCGTCGCCATGGCGCTGCTGTTCATGGCACTGATCATCTACCCCGCCCTCAATCTGAACTGACCGATTCTGAACCCACCGACCCAATCCATCGAGAGGAACCCGACATGTACGACCCGATGCTGATGCTCACCGGCGTGATCGCGATGGTCACCCGCACCCTGGGGCGCGAGCCCACGAGCGAGACGACCGATCAGGGTGCGGTCTCGATCGAGCAGGTGCTCTGGTATGCGGCTGCGGCGATCAGCGTCGCGGTCGTGGCCGCGATCATCTGGAGCCAGATCCGCGACACGGCGAGCACCCCGGTGCAGTCACCGTCGGCGCCCTGACCACGGCGAGCCCACGATGAGCCGACCGGCGCGACCCGACAGCGGTGCAGCTCCGGGTCGAACGCGCTGTCGCGGCGATCGGGGCGCGGCCACGTCGTTGGCGGTGGCGCTGCTGACACCCATGTTCGTGTTCCTTGCGTTCGCTGCATTTCAAGCGGCGCTGTGGAGCCACGCCAGGACCGAGGCCAGGGTGATCGCACGCGACACCGCTGCACTGGTGGCTCGCTCGGGGGTCGCCGCCGAGGATGCCCAGGCGTCGGCGACGGCGGTCCTCGAAGCCGACACCGATCTGCGCAACGTCGTGGTGTCGGTGGGCTCGACGGGCGGTGTCGTCACCGTGACGGTGGCCGGCGACGCACCAGGGATCCTGCGCGGCACCACGAACTCGCTGTCGGTCACCTCGGCGGTTCCGATCGAGGAGATCACACCGTGACTCGTCGGCTGCGGGGCACCGCCGGGTCGTCCGACGCCCTCGGGTTGGCGCTGCTGGTACCGGCGGCGATCGGTCTGGCGTTGGTCATCGTCTTCCTCGGGCGAGGGGTCGACGCCCGTGCCACGGTCCAGAGCGCGGCAGAGTCGGCCGCGCAAGCGGCCGCGCAGGAACGATCGGTCCCCGCTGCGGTGGCAGCAGCCGAAGAGGTCGGCAGAGCGATGCTCGTCGATCCGACGTCGTGTTCGTCGCCGAGCATCTCGGTCGACGTCTCCGCGTTTCGACCGGGGGGCCAGGTTGCGGTCACCGTTTCGTGCACCGTTTCCAGCGACGGCCTCGAGTTGATCAACCCGCCGGCGAGCGGGGCCACCACGGCCACGGCGTTCGCAGCCATCGACCCGTTCCGGGCCGGCGACGAAGCGCCATGAACGTCCGCGAGGGAGCAACGTGGCAGCGGCGCTTCCGCAGCGAACGCGGGTCGGGGCTGGTGGTCGGGATCGTGCTGATCTTCGCATTCACGTTCCTCGGCCTGGTGTGGCTCGCGCGAGACGTCGACCGGGGCGTGTCGAACCGATCGGCAGCACAGTCGATCGCCTTCCAAGCGGCACGCTCGGGCGCCCAGGCCGCAGCGATCACCGACCTGCGTTCAGGCGTCGCCGTGATCGACGCTGCAGCGGCGAGCCGTGCTGCAACATCGACCGCCGGGGCACTGTTCTCGAGCTACGGCGTGGAAGGGGCAGTGACCTCGATCGAGGTGGTCGCCGACAGCGTGTCGGTGTCGGTCACGATCACCGACGACGGGCTCGTCGTCACCGGTTCGGGCACGGTACGAGCGGAGCGCGCCCCATGACGGTCGGCGCGCCCCGTTCCCGTTCGTCGGATTCGTCGCCCACTGTTGAGACAGCGAGCGGTGGTCACAACGACGACGACAGGGAGGAGGGGAAGTGAGCGAACGCGATCCGCAGCGGTGGAGCCGATTCGCGCTCTCGGTGCTGGCGTTGCTCGCACTCGGCGTTGCCGCACCGATCGGACTGATCGCCGCTGCTCGTTCACGGTTCGGTTCGGCAAACCCGTTGTCGGGCGCCGACCCACCGTGGCGATGGGGTTCTGACCAGGTCGGCGATGCGATCACCGGGCCGATCGCCGACGACACCGTGATCGATGGGATCATCCGGCTCAGCCTGTGCGTGGTGTGGGTCGCACTGGCCGTGATCGTGGTGACCACGCTCGCCGAAGTGGTGCACGCCGTGCGCCATCACGGACTCGGATTGCCGGACATCCGGGGCGTGGGCTGGGCGCAGCGGATGGCGCGGTTCATCGCAGTCGGACTCGTGGCGGTGCTGCCGCTGATGACCTCATCGACGTCGCTGGCGTCGACGCTCGACGCCAGGGCAGTCGCCGCCGCATCGACCGACCCACCGATCCCCTCGCCCTTCGGCGCATCGGTCGGCACCCGCAACACCCCAACGGCAGCACCGTCGCGTGCGGAGTCGACGTCGACTCCATCGACCAACGCAGCCATCCGACGCGTCCACGTGGTGGCACCGGGCGAGTCGATCTACTCGATCGCCGTCGATCTCGCGGCCGGCGACTCGTCGCGGGTACTCGACATCGCCGACGAACTCATCGATGCCAACGTCGGCGCGGTGATGCCGGGTGGTCAACGTTTCACGAACCCCGCCTACATCGAGGCCGGCTGGCAACTGCAGATCCCCACCGACATCGCCGATTCGCGTGCTGACGACGATGGGAGTGGCCCGGTCGCCGTCGCAGCGACCTACACCGTGGAAGATGGCGACACGCTGTGGGACATCGCCGACGAGCAGCTCGGCGATCCGGCGGCGTGGCCCGAGATCTGGGAACGCAACGCCGGCGACGACATGGGTGGCGGGAGGACCTTCGATGATCCCGACCTGATCCTGCCGGGCTGGGAACTCGAACTCGACGACGCCGAACCGGCAACGGCGCCGCCACCACCACCACCACCGGCCCCGGTGTCGACAACGGGTCCGGACGATTCGGAGGACGAGCCGAGTTCGACGCCTGCCGAGGAGACCGCTCGCAACGTCCACACCCACGACGTCGACGCCCACGACGCTGCTGCCACGGTCGACACCGCAGCGCGCACCGACATCGACGTCGACGGGCCGCTCCCCCTCACCCCGACGACCGCTGCCACGTCAACCGCACCCGCCACGACGACTGCGAACACCAGCCCGGCCACGACCAGCACGGCGCCTGGCGCGGCCGCCGGCGGTGCCGGTTCGCAGGATCCGAGCACCGATGCGCCATCGCCGGGCGCACCATCGCCGATCCGTCTCGAACATGCAGCGTTGGTGGCAGCCGGTCTGCTCGCGCTGGTGGGGGTCCGCCGTCGCCAACGCCTGCGTTCCGCGATGCCGCGGCATCGCGTTCCGACACCTCGCGACGAGGTGACCAACACCGAGCGGCGGCTTCGCACGATCGACGCCGGCGAGCGGGTCCTCCGCGTCGATGTCGCCTGTCGAGCAGCAGCTCGGTCGTTGATCGGCGCCGACAGCCAGATTGGCTGGGTCGAGGTGTCGACCGACGGCGACGTCGACGTGCGCCTGACCGCCTCGGCCACGCTGCCGTTGCCGTGGACCGGCGACGGGCAGCTGTGGCGACTCGGTGCGGAGGTGCCCATCGAGATGCTGAGCGACGATGCCCGCCAGGTCGGCCAGCCGTGCGTTGCCCTCGTCCAGCTCGGCATCACCTCGGCCGGGAGTGAGCTGCTGGTCGACCTGGAGGCGTGCGGTGTGCTCACGATCGCTGCACGGCCCGAGCTGGCCGACGAGGTGGTCACCGCCCTCGCCACCGCAGTGGCATCGTCGCAGTTCGCCGAGGTCGCTCACCTCGTCGCCGTGTCGGTGCCCGAGACAGCGTTGCTGCACCACCGCAACGCTCACATCACGGGATCGGCTGATGCAGCGGTGGAGTTGGCGTGCTCGCTCGCGGGCAGCACGGCGCTGAACGAACGCTCCTCGTTCGATCTGCGCTCGCTGCGCACCGGCGGCGAGATGTGGGAGCCAGCGGTCGTCTTGCTGCGCTCGGCCGACGGTGGCGCCGACGCGGCGCAGGATGGCCGCCTTCCTGGCGCCGGTCACGGCCTGGCCATCGTGCTGGCCGACGACCAGGCCGAGACCCCCAGCCGCCTGGTCGGTCGTTCCGACGGATGGCAGCTCGAGGCGTTCGGTGGGTCGGTCGACCTGCTGCCGATCGGGGTGAGCGCTGATGAACTCGCGGACATCGGCGAGCTGCTCGTCGATGCCGACCGCACTCTCGAGCCGGTCGATCCGACCGACGAGATCCAGTGGGCCGACCAGCAGGACAGCGAGGCCGGGTCGCTCGATGCCGAAGAACACGGCGGATCGGCTGACGCAGCAGTGCCCTTCGAGCCACGCCCGCACGAGATCGTGGTCGGCCTGCTCGGCGGGGTCGAGGTACACACCCGCACGGGGGAAGCGGGGAGCTTCGAACGATCGAAGACCGTCGAGTTGATCGCCTGGCTCACCACCCATCGCGACCGGGCGACCCGCACCGGCGCCCGCACCGCACTGTGGGACCTCGACGTGCGCGACGCCACGTTCGCCAACGTCGTGTCCGAAGCGCGGCGGGCGCTGGCTCGGTTGGTGCCTCCGCCCGACGGCGAGGAGTGGGTGGCTCGCACGCTCACCGACCAGCTGCCGGTGCACGATCTGGTCGTCACCGACGCCGAACTGGTCGAGGACCGCCTCGCCCATGCCCGCCTCCAGCCGCCCGGCCAAGCGCTCGAGACGCTGCGTCCTGCCGTCGAACTCGTGCGCGATCTGCCCTTTGCCGGCACCAGCTACCTGTGGCCCGACGCGGAAGGCATCACGTCGAATCTCGTGCTGCTGGCGATCAGCGCCACGGCCGAGTTCGCCGCTCATGCGCTGTCGCTCGGCGACACCGACGCCGTGTTCTGGGCCACCGGCAAGGGACTGCGGGTGCTGCCGGGACACGAAGAGCTGATCGCGCTGCGGATGCAGGCGCACGCCCGCTCGGGCGATCTCGCCGGCGTGCGCCAGGAGTGGGAGTCGTACGAGCGGGTGCTGGTGGCCGATGCCTGGTCCGACGGCGAACCCGCCCCCAAGATGCTCGCCCTGCGCCGCGAGCTGCTGTGACGATTGGTGTCTGACACCAATCCACATCGCGAAACGTTCGGTGAACCGGGCCCGGTCGGCCGTTTGCGGCGACCAGACTGGGCGACATGCGATTTCCTCGTTCGAATCGATCACGCCTCGCCGCCGCATCGGTCGGCGCCGTGCTGGTGTTCGCTGCCTGTGGCGGAGGTGACTCGTCGAGCGAGTCGAGCGGCAGCACGCTGCCGGCGCCGCCCGATGTGGTCGAGCTCGACCCGGCGGCCGACACCGCCGCAAATCAGATTCCCGACGTGGTCGTCGACGACGTGATCAACGGCAACAAGGTCAACCTGCGCAACGTGGCGCCGGCCGACACCGCGATCCTGTTGTGGATGTACGCACCGCATTGACCCACCTGCCGGTCGGAAGCACCCGACGTCGAGCAGTTCGCTCGAGCACACGAATCAGAAATCGAAGTCATCGGCCTCGGCACCCAGGACAGCCTGGAAGAAGCCCGGGAGTTCGTCGAGGACCGCGGCACCACGTTCACGATGCTGTGGGACGAGTCGTTCGAGTCGTGGATCGAACTCGGTGTGAGTTCGCAGCCCACCGCGATCCTGTTGACGCCGGACGGCACGATCATCACCGGCTGGGTCGGCCGGTTCCCCGAGGACGAAGTCCTCGAACTCGCCGCCCAGTACACCGCCGGCTGACCCGTTACTCGCGGTGTCTGACACCATGAGTAACGGCTACGCGCAGGGTTCGCCGTTGGTGGTGGCGGTGCCGTCGGCGGCGAGGTCGAAGTAGGTGGAGACCTGCTTGAGCATGCCGACGTCGACGAGGATACAGCTCGTAGCGATCGTCGCTGGTGCCGAGCGCCGGCACCTCGTCGAGGCGTTCCTGGGCCATGTAGGCGTCTGCTGCGGTTTCGAGGGTGCGCTCGTCGCCGGCGCAGGCGCTCTCCTGGCCTCGATCGGTGACGCCGCGAACGGTGAACACCACGACCACCGACAGGATCCCGAGGATCACGATGACCACGAGGATCTCCACGATCGTGAAGCCTCGGTCGGCTCGGGGAGTGGTGCATTTCGTTCACGACAATTGCATCGGCGGCAGCGGTGCGGTCACGAGTCAAGAAGCGCGCAAGGAACCGTCGCACGATGCGACGGGAAAACGACGAAGACCCCGCCCGAAGGCGGGGTCTTCGATCAAGTTGTTGCTACTGGTTCGTCAGTGACGAATCAGGCGCACGCACCGACCGCCACGGGCGTAGGTAGCTCGCCGGCGGCGGTCGCGTCGACGACGGTGAAGTTCGCCGGGGCGTCCTTCGAGCATCGTCGCGGCGTCGTTCAGGCGAGCCGGACGTCGGTGGCCGACGCAGACGAGCTCGTCGCTCGCCGGACCGGGTCACGCTGCTCCTGGGCGTAGAACGCCTCGATGCCGTGTCCAGCGTGCGCTGGTCGACTGCACAGGCGTTCTCCTGACCACGGTCGGTGATGCCGCGGACGGCGAACACGGTGACGGTGGCGAGGATGCCGAGGATGACGATGACGATGAGGAGCTCCACCAGGGTGAAGCCTTTGTCCTGCTTGTTGTTCATTTGAGTAGTTCCTTCCGCTCTTTGGTTGGTGCTCCCGGAGGAGCTGTTGTCTCACGAGTGCGCTCCGTGAGATTCAGCTCCCGTTGCGCAGTTGTTTCTTCGGTCTCTCAGCGCCGACCTTGAGTGGAAGTTGGAAAATTTTCCAAAGATCAACTCCGTCTCAGCGAGGCCTCAAGACGGCGGCAAGTCGCGCCGATGGACCTACAAGCGCATGCAGCGGGCGGCGCACCTCACTACCGCAAGAGGGCATCACATGTTCGGCAAGACACGCGACATCAACGACACGCTCGACTCGAGCGCCATCGACGAGTTCTTCGGCGACGAAGCCGCCGCAGAGAACACCGTCGAGATCCACGACCTGCGCGACCGTGTCGAACAGGTCGAGTCGCAGATCAGCAGCCAGTTCACCTCGCTGGCCACCTACGCCCAGATCGCACAGGAGCAAGTGGAGCTCGCCCGGTCGGAGGCACGTGCCACCACCGAGCGCACCGAGCAGCGCCTCACCTCGCTGATCGAACGCGAGCGCGCCGACCGCATCACCGCCTTCACCGGCGAGGCACCCGAAGGCTCACCCGACACCGCATCACGCCTCGACGCGCTCGAGCAGTCGGTCGCCCGCATCCAGAAGGGCCTCGACGACTGCCGCCAGCAGCAGAAGGAACTCGCCGTGGCGATCACCACCATGTTCGACCGCCTCGCTCCGCCACCCGCACCCGCGCCAGCACCCGCACCCCCCGCAGCCCGCTGCCAGCCGCCGACTACTCGTGCGCTCCCCGCCCCGCCGGCACCGGAGGCGCCGTCCTCGTTCGACGCACCGGCAGCACCCGCGTGCAGCCGGCTCGGAACTCGACGCTCCGGCCGACGGCACCTGGACGAGGGCCCGATCAGCGGCCTCACCCTCAACGGCTGAGCCGCTTCGCTCCTGAACCTGAACCCCAACGGGTCTCACGTTGCATCGGTACGCGATGCGTGTCCCGGACACCGGGACAGCTCGCGCACTGATCGTGCAGGAGACGGGCCGACAGCTGGTCAGCGGATGATTTCCATGCGCATGCCGGTCTCGTCCCAGAACGGGTCGAGCGGCATCCGGCTGATCGCCCGGCCCGACGCACGTCGGGCGGTGAACAGCAGCGCACCGGCCTGCAGCATGTGCACCGACGCCGCGCCGTCGGGCGGCGTCCGGGTGACCACGTCGTCGACGCCCGGGAGGCGCTCACGGATCAACTCCAGCCGCTCGAGGCGGCCGTCCTCGTGATACGGCGACGTCTTCAACGGCTCGTCGCTGTTCATCGCCGTGAACGACACGTCGGGGTTCGCCGAGAAGAAGCTGCGGGAGTGATACGGCTGCAGTTCGCGCTCGGCCTCGCGCAGCCAGCGCAGGCGGCGCTGATCGTGCCTGGTCATCCACGGCTCGAGACGGGCCGCCTCGGCGTTCGACGCGTGGACCGCCTCGCGAGACGGTGTACCGGCGATCCCGGCAATCCGCGGCCAGCCGACGTACTCACGCGCTTCGCGGTCGCACGGCCGGTACTGGCCCGACGGTGTGTCGAACCAGCCCATCGGCACGTTGATCGCCGCCGCTTCGAACGTCGGCCGGAAGTCGAGCACCTCGAACAGCTTGGGCAGCACGAACGCGTCCTCGGCGGCGACGGTGATGCCCGACAGACGCGCGGGCAACACCAGCCAGCCGCCGGGACACGGCGTGACGCCGGCGAGGTTCTTGTACGGGTTCTTCTTGACGACCACGGCGACCTCCTCGACCCGGACGACTCAGGCGCCGTTGGAGCCGGCCGGAACCGGCGGAGGTGGCGGCGGCGCACCCGGAGTCGACACCGGTTCGCCGCCATAGGTGCCCGAACCCGACGAGCCGGCCTGACCGGACGACAGGGTGGAGTGGGCGCCCATCTGCGCGCGTGCCGTGGCGATCTGCGCCTGCACTTCCTTCGGGTACTGGCTGCCCTGCCATCGCGGTGTCGATGTCGATCAACCCGGCCGCCACGAGGCGGGCGAGGTCCATCTCGATCGTCTGCATGCCTTCGGCGGCTCCGGTGGAGATCATGTTGCGCATCTGGCGCGACTTGCCTTCACGCACGAGGTTGCGGATCGCCTCGTTGGCGACCATCACCTCGTAGGCGGCGACACGGCCACCGCCGATCGACGGCATCAGACGCTGGGAGATGACACCCTGCAGCGCGCCGGCGAGCATGATCTGGATCTGGTCGCGGCGCTCCGACGGGAACACGTCGATGATGCGGTCGAGCGCCTGGGCGGCGTCGTTGGTGTGCAGCGTGGCGAACACCAGGTGGCCGGTCTCGGCGAGCGACAGCGAGATCTGGATCGAGTCGAGGTCGCGCATCTCACCGAGCAGCACCACGTCGGGGTCTTCACGCAGCGCGCTGCGCAGACCGTCGTTGAACGACTCGACGTCGGTGCCGACCTCGCGCTGGTTGACCATGGCGGTCTTGTGGTGGTGCATGTACTCCACCGGGTCTTCGATGGTGAGGATGTGCACCGGCTTGGTGTCGTTGATGCGGTCGATCATCGCCGCCAACGTGGTCGACTTGCCCGAACCGGTCGGGCCCACCACCAGCACGATGCCGTAGGGCTTGTTGAGCAGCGTGGTACACGCTGCCGGCGCACCGAGCTCTTCGAGGG
This sequence comes from Ilumatobacteraceae bacterium, assembly GCA_963716095.1. GTDB lineage: Bacteria > Actinomycetota > Acidimicrobiia > Acidimicrobiales > Ilumatobacteraceae > Sva-07. The sequence goes on from CAVQSV010000023.1 coordinate 165,397, forward strand.
TTCGCACACGGAACGGCACGACGCGAAGCGCCAGTGCCAGGTTCCCGCGCTGACGGAACGCGTTCGCACGGAATCGACCGACCCCGGGCAGACCGAACGAGAAGTCGACCTGCCGGTCACGGTTCAGCTCCTGCGAGCTTGCGCTCGTCGAGCAACGAGTAGACCATCCGGTCGACCTCTTCGTTGGCGAGCACGGGCACGTTCTCGAACGACACCAGCACGCCGTCGCGACGTGCGGTGGCCGGCCGACCCACCGTGAGGTGGAGGTCGGACGCCCCGGAATCGACGGTGGCCTTGAGCAATGCTTCGAGCATCGGATCTGGAATGGACATGGTTGGCTAACCTCCCGCTCGGGCCAAAGCACGCCGTGCGGGCGAGGGCCGTTCTTGCTGATGAGCTTTTCTCTGTTGATCGTGTTCGTGGTGGTGGCCGGTCTGTTGATCGGCTCGTTCCTGACGGTGGTGGTGGATCGTGTGCCGAACGGCGAGTCGGTGGTGGCACCACCGAGCCGTTGCGGTTCGTGCGGGCTCCGCCTGGGCCCCCTCGATCTGGTGCCGGTGCTCAGCTGGGTGGCGCTGCGCGGCCGCTGCCGCCAGTGCCGAACACCGATCGGCGTCGAGCCGATCGTGGTCGAGCTGACCACGGCGGCGCTGTTCGTGCTGATGGCCATCCGCTTCGACGACACCCGTGCCGCCATCCCGGCGTACTGCATCTTGATGGCGGTGCTGGTCGCCCAGACATGGATCGACCTGCACACCCAGCGTCTGCCCCGCGAGATCACCTACACCGGGCTGATCCTCGGTGTGATCTCCCTGACCGTCGCGGCGATCGTCATCGACGAACCCGAGCGCATCTGGATGATGGCGCTCGGCGCCGTGATCGCACTGGCGGCGATGTGGCTGATCTACGCGGTCAGCAAGGGCGGCATGGGCGACGGCGACGTCCGCCTCGCCCCACTGCTGGGCCTGTACCTCGGCTGGCTGAACCCCGGCATCGTGCTGCCCGGGCTGTTCTTCGGGTTCGTCGCCGGCGCCGTGGTCGGCGTGGCGATGATGGCCATCGATCGCGCGGGACGTCGCACGGCGGTGCCGTTCGGGCCGTTCCTGGCCCTCGGCACCGTGGTGGCGATCTTCGTGGGACAACACTTCGTCGACCTCGTCCTGGCTCGCTGACCCGCCCATGACCCCGCGGGTCAGGCGGTCTCCTTCAGGCCGCCGAGCACGCCGTACATCGCCGACACGAGCGCCAGGGCAACGAAGCCCACGATGACGCCGACGAAGATGATCATGATCGGCTCGAACATGGTGGTGAACTTCTTGATGCGGCTCTCGAGCTCGCGGTCGAAGTAGGTGCTGGCCACGGCCAGCTGCATGTCGAGTGTGCCGGTCTCCTCGCCCACCTTGAACATCTGGCGGGCAGCACCGGGGAACAGCTCGGTGTCGATCAGGGGCTGGGAGAACCCCTGGCCTTCGAGCATCTGCTCGCGGGCGATCTCGAGGCGCTCCTTGTACACGACGTTGCTGGTGGCGTCGGTCGTGGTCTTCAAGCCTTCCGGCAGCGGCACACCGGCGGAGATCATCGCCGACAGGATCCGGCAGAACCGCTCGAGGATCGCGTAGTCGACGATGCCCGAGATGATCGGGATCTTGAGGACCAAGCGGTCCTTCCAGATCTTGCCGGTCGGGTGCTTGAACAGGAAGATGAGCACCGCGGCGATCAGGATGAAGAAGACGGCGGTCACGAACCACAGGTCGGTGAAGAACCGCGAGAAGAACAGCATCATCCGAGTCGGCAGCGGCAGTTCGGCGCCGAGCTCCTCGAAGAACGGTTTGAACTGCGGGAGCACGTAGCCGGCGAGGATCAGCACCGTGATCATCGCCATCACCATGACCACCATCGGATACGACAGCGCCGAGACCACCTTGGCCCGAGTGTCGATCTCACGCTCGAGGTACTCGGCGAGGCTCTCGAGGGCGGTGTCGAGCTGACCGGTCAGTTCCGCCGACTGCAAGATGCCGACGTAGTAGTCGGGGAACACCTCGGGGTGCGTCGCCGCAGCCGCCGAGAACAGCCCGCCGTTGCGGAGGTCGTCGACCAGCACGCCGAGCGCCCGGCGCAGCGCGACGTCCTCGGTCTCGTCGCCGATGGTGATCAGGGCGTCGGTGATCGGGATACCGGCCTTGACGAACACGGCGAGCTGACGCGTGAAGTGCATCAGGTGCTTCTTCTTCACCTTTTCCTTGGTCAGCTCGAAGTCGAGCATCCCGCGGCGTTCCTCGATCTTGGTCGGGAACAGGTTCTGCTCGACCAGGATGGCGCGCGCTGCGCCGATCGTGTCGGCCTTGGTCACTCCCTCGACGGGGGCGCCAGCGGTGTCGATTGCGGCGTAGGCGAACTTGGGCATGTGATGCTCCGTGTCTCTCGGTCGATTTTCTTGGTACTCAGTGGGCGAACAGGGTTCGGACGACTTCGGGGATGGTCGTGATGTCGTCGTCGACCATCTGCATTGCTTCTCGGAGCATCGTGCGCATTCCTTGAGCAACTGCCAGACGACGAAGTTCCTCGGTGGTTGCCCAACCGACGATCAGACGACGCACTTCGGGGGTGATGCGCAGCAACTCGTAGACGCCGATGCGCTCGCGGTAGCCGGTGCCGGAGCAGTAGCTGCAGCCCTTGCCGTGGTAGAAGACGGTCTTGTCGCTGCCGCCCGAGTGCTGGCGGAACACCGCCAGCTCCTCGGCGCCGGGGGTGTACTCCTCTTTGCAGTTCTCGCACGTCTTGCGCAGCAGACGCTGCGACACCACGCCGACGATCGCCGAGGCGACGAGGAACGCTTCGATGCCCATGTCGAGCAACCGGTGCAGTGCCGCGACGGCGTCGGTGCCGTGCAGCGACGACAACACGAAGTGACCGGTGAGCGCCGACTGGATGGCGATGCGAGCCGTGTCGGCGTCGCGGATCTCGCCGACGAGGATCGTGTCGGGGTCCTGTCGCAGGAGGGCCTTGAGGCCGGTGGCGAAGGTGAGGCCCGCCTTGGTGTTGGTCTGCACCTGGTTGATGCCGGGGAACACGTACTCGACCGGGTCTTCGACCGTGGTGACGTTCTTGCCGGTCGAGTTGATCTCGAGCAGCGTCGCGTACAGCGTGGTGGTCTTGCCGGCGCCGGTCGGGCCGGCACAGATCACCATGCCGAACGGTGCGTGGACGAGCTTGGAGTACGTCTTGTACGTCTCGGCCGGCATACCGAGCTGGCCGAGGCTCACCATCGACTTCGACTTGTCGAGCAGACGCATGACGATCTTCTCGCCGAACACGGTGGCCACCGACGACACACGGACGTCGATCTGGCGACCGTCGACCTTGGTGGAGAACTGGCCGTCCTGCGGGGCCCGCTTCTCGACGATGTTCATCTCCGACATGATCTTCAGGCGGCTGATCAGGGCGTTGTGCGCCGACAGCGGCAGCGAGAACGCCTCGATGAGGTTGCCGTCGACGCGGAACCGGATGCGGAGGCGATCGTCGAGTGGTTCGATGTGGATGTCGGAGCTGCGGTCGCGCATCGCCTGCCCGACGATCTTGGCGACGAGCTGCACCACCGGTGCCTGGTCGTCGAGGCTGACCTCGGCGATGGTGTCGGCAACGACTGCGCTGCTCGTCCTCGGCGGCGAACGTGGCGACGATGTTGTCGACGTCGGCAGTCGAGCGGTACATCTGCTCGATGAACGACGTCACCGTCTTTTCGTCGGTGGCCTGCCACACGAACTTCTGCCCGGTGGCCGACTCGACCTGCTGACGACGCCACGGTGACGGGTCGGCGGCATAGAGCAGCGTCGAGCCGTTCTCCTCGGCGATCGGCATCACCTTGTGGGTGCGGGCGATCTGTTCGGGGAACTTCGCGACGACCTCTTCGTCGAGCGCCGCCATCGAGATGTCGGCGACAGGAACCTGGCAGACCGCCGCAACCGCGGCAGCGAGCGCGTTGCGCCCCACGCTGTGATGGCTGAGCAACAACGTCCCGAACTTCAGCAGATCGCCGTTCGTGCTCGCCACGACCGTGTCGAACGACTCCTGCGACAGGTGACCTCCGGCGACGAGCGCCTGGCCGACCGCGTTGCACTCGTCGGCCGACTCACCCTGGACCGTCGATGGTGGTTCGGCAAGCGCGGTCCCCGCGCCGTTCCCGGCGGGCGGGGCCATGTCTTTGGTGGTGGGCTTACGGAGTGCCATGGAACTGCCTTCGATCTCAGTGCTGCGCCGCGGCCTGCGGCTCGAACGGGGTCGGTGGGGTCAAGGGATTCACTGCCCCGGGCTCGGTCGCCGGCGGCGGAGCCATCGGCTCCTCGCGGCGGACGAACTGGCTGGGGTCGAGGGCGAGCAGCGCCCGCTCGACCTCTTCGAGGCGTTCGAGCTGGACTGCGGTCTCGACGTCGAGGTGCTGCTCTTGGAGCTGGGTTTCGATGTCGACGATGCGGCCGACGGTCTTGTCGATCGACTCGCCCATCGACTCCTTGAACCGATCGACCTCGATGCGCACGAGCTCGACCTCGCCGGCAGCGCTGGCGACGCGGTCCTTCATCTCGTCGATGGCGTCGACGTCGACGCTGTCGAGACGTGCCGTGATCGCGTCGATCGCCGAGGTCACCTCGTCGAAGCGGGCCTCTGCGCCGGCGATCCGATCGCTGAGCATCGAAACGGCATCGTCGAGGCCGGCGCTGACGCGGCCGACGTAGGCATCGATGTCGGCCACCCGCTGGCCGACGGTCTCGTTGACGCGAGCCTCGGCGGTGACGATGCGGTCGTTGATCCGGTCCTCGGCCTGGTCGACCCGCGACCCGACGATGTTCGACACCTCGGCCTGCTGGCGGGCGGCCTGGGCCGACACCTCGTCCATCCGGGTGGCGAGCAATGCCAGGCGCCCGTCGAGCTCTTCGGCGACCTGAGCCGACACCTCGTCGAGGCGGGCTTCGGTTGCCTCGCTCATCACGTTGAGGTGCTGCACCATCGCGCCGGCCTGCTGATCGAACTTGCGGACGCTGCCATCGAGCGACGACAGGTCCTGTTCGAGTTGGCTCTGGCGGTGCTCGAGTTGTTTGACGACCGGGCGGGCGGCCGACTCGACGGCGGCAGCAAGGCCGGCGTTGGTCTCGTCGGCGACGCGGCCGATCCGCAGGTCGATCTCTTCGTGCCGACGCTTCGACTGTGCGGAGAACTCGGCGAGTCGCTCCTCGATGGCCGGCAGCATCGTTCGGACGGTCGCCTCGCTCTGTTCCCGCGCGGCTCGCTCGGTGGCGAGTTCGCCACGCAGCCGTTGCATCTCCGTCGAGACCTGCTTGCTGAAGTCGGTCAACAGCTGCTGAACCGCCGGCACGATGCTGGAAGTGGTCTGCTCGGTCATCGCTGGTCCTTTCGTCGACGCAGAGGCGAACGACCAGTGGTCGTCGCCTCGAATCGGGCGGAGAAGGGAGTGGGTGTCGTCATCGGTTCAATCAGGTTTCGTCGTGCAGGAGGTTCGCTCAACCTCTATCGACCACTCGCCGACCGATCTTGAGACTTCGCTGAGGCGGAGTTGACGAAGCCCGTGCACAACCGTGGCCGAGCCACGACGTAGCGTGCACGTCATGCGCGTGCACCTCGTCGATGGCACCTACGAGCTCTTCCGTCAACACTTCGGTATGGCGTCACGTCACAGCGACCGCGGCCCGTTCGACGCGGCCGCCGGTGTGGTGACGTCGACGCTCGCTCTGGTGGAGGACGGAGCGACGCACGTCGGCGTGGCGTCGGACCATGTGGTCGAGAGCTTCCGCAACGAGCTGTGGGCCGGCTACAAGACCTCGGAGGGCATGGATCCGGAGATTCTCGAGCAGATCCCGGTGATGGAACGTGCCCTCGCCGCCGCCGGGTTCACGGTGTGGCCGATGATCGAACACGAAGCCGACGACGCACTCGGCGCGGCAGCGCTGGTCGCCGAGCACGACGAGCGTGTCGACCAGGTGTTGATCGTCACCGCCGACAAGGACCTCGGCCAGTGCGTTCGAGGCAGCCGAGTGGTGCAGTTCGACCGGCGCAAACGCGAGATCATCGACGCCGACGGTGTGCGCGCGAAGTTCGGTGTCGGGCCCGAGTCGATCCCCGACTATCTCGGCCTGGTCGGCGACACCGCTGATGGATTCCCAGGGCTGCCCGGTTGGGGCGCCAAGAGCGCATCACTGGTGCTTGCCCGCTACGGACACATCGAGGACATTCCCCCGGCGGCCGGACAGTGGGACGTACCGGGTCTGCGAGGGGCGGCGAAGCTGTCGGCGACCCTGCAGGCCCAGCTGGCAGATGCCCTGCTGTTCAGGAAGATCGCCACGGTCGACACCGACATCGACGTCGGTTCGCTCGACGACTGGAAGTGGAACGGCCCGACCGACGACTTCGCGGCGGTTGCCGACGAACTCGGTGCACCCGAGCTGGTCGCCTACGCGAACCGCCTCCGCTGAACGGTCACAGCAGGCCGAGCACGGCTCGACGGTGTGACCGAGCTGACGGTTGCTGCCGAGTGAGGTGACGACCAGGCGATCTGCGGCACACGGACGATGCCGATGAAGGCTGCTCCCTTCCGGGCCTGACCTGATTCACGGGCGCCCATTGCACAGGACCCGGTCGCCACCTCACCCGGCAGCGAACCGCCAGGTGCATCTCACACTATCTGGCCGGCAGTGCATTGCCAGGCGGATGGATTGCCAGGCCGCGGGGCTAGCCTCTCGGTCTCCACGTTCCGACGTTGTCGGAACACCAGGGAGGGATGCGAGAGCGGCCGAATCGGCACGCTTGGAAAGCGTGTGAAGTGAGAGCTTCCGTGGGTTCGAATCCCACTCCCTCCGCCATGTCGGCCGCTGCAGGCTCATCACCGTCGCACGCTGCGGGACCGCCACCGGATCCGATGGCGGTGGCGCTCGACGAGGCCCGCGCAGCGCTCGAACACCACGACGTCCCGGTCGGCGCCGTCGTCGTCCACCGCGGCGAGGTCATCGCCGCTCGCCACAACGAGCGCGAACTCACCAACGATCCGGTCGCGCACGCCGAAGTCCTGGCATTGCGCGACGCAGCCCAGCACCTCGGGCAGTGGCGACTCGACGAGTGCACGCTCTACGTGACCTTGGAGCCGTGCGCGATGTGCGCCGGCGCGGCGGTCAACGCCCGGCTCGGACGTCTCGTGTACGGCACCGACGACCCGAAGGCCGGCGCGGTGACGAGCCACTTCGGTCTGCTCGACGGCGACGTGCTCAACCACCGCGTCGACGTGACCGGCGGAGTCGATGCCGACGAGGCCGCCGAGCTGCTGCGGACGTTCTTCCGCGAGCGACGCGCGATCGCCAAGGGCGACCGCTGAACTCGTCGACGCTCGTGGATCAGTGGTCCTTGCGACGAAGGCTGCCGATCAGACGACGCAGCGCTGAGCTGCGTTCGTCGCCCTGGCCGCCGATGGCGTCGCCTGATGTCGCCATCGCCGGTGTCTGGCCGGCCAGTGTGGGAGCCAACGCGGGCTCTGCGACGACAGCACCATCGTCGGACATCTGGCCGTAGAGCACTTCCGCCCGCGTTGCCATCGTCGGCGGAGCGAATCCGGCGAGGCCGTTTGGGCGCCGGCGCCGGCGCCGCGGGCGCCTCGACGATCTCGTCCACGCCGGCACGATCGGTCTCCACCTCGGTGATCTCCATGGCGGTGATCTCCACCTCGGTGATCTCCACCTCGGTGATCTCCATGGCGGTGGCGTCGACATCGGTGATCTCGACGTGGCTGATCTCGACGTGGCTGATCTCGACGTCTGCCGTCTCCGGCACAACGTCTCCGAGATCGACGTCGACGTCCGCCTCGCCGACGCTGGCCGACTCGATTGCGGCAATCGCGCGGCGCACGGCGTCGGCAACGTCGTCGGGCACTTCGGCGTCGGCCATCTCGGGCTCGTCGCTGAGCGTCAGCGGCGGCATCGAGAACTGGAGCTCGCCATCGTCGGTCTCGGTGAACGTCGGCTCGACGTCGAGCGAGTCGTCGAGGTCGGCGGCAGCGCCGTCGGCCAGTTGCTCGGACCCGTCGGGCCACACGACCGAGAACTCGAAGTCGTCGCCATCGGCTTCACCATCGGTGTCGGCGTCAGCGTGGTCGACGACGAGGGCATCGTCATCGAACTCGAGCTCGGGCATCTGCAGGGCCGGAACCTCGACATCGTCATCGAGGTCATCGAGGTCATCGAGACCTCGACCAGATCGTCGACCGTCTCGGTGTCGACCGTCTCGGTGTCCACGGTGTCGGTGGTCCACGGTTTCGGCGTCGGCATCATCGAAGTCGACGTCGACCAGTTCGAAGTCGGGCGGGTCGACCTGCTCGTCGGCGTCATCGACGAACTCTGCGAGCTCGAGCGAGAGCTCGAGCGCATCGGCATCGAACTCCTCCGGTGTGATGACCTCGGTGATCTCGCCCGTTTGGATCTCGGACTCGTCCATGGCCTCGACGTCGTCGATGTCGAGTTCGGTGTCGACCATCGCATCCCACTCGATCATCAACTCGTCGTCGTCGAGCACGTACGGCAGGCTGGGCAGGTCGTCGACGACCGTGCCATCGAGTTGGCCGATCGCACCGATCGGTCGGGCCACCACCGGCTGATCGATCGGCGCAACGAACCAACGATGCAGCCCTGAGGGGTGGTGCCGGTAGGCCACGACATGCGCGTCGGCGATCGTCCGGTTGGCAATGTCGGAGATCAGTTCCTCGGTGAAGAGTTCCGCGGTCACCACGACGGCGTCACGGTTGATCGAGGGGTCCCGGTCGAAGAGCCGACCCAGGTGTTCGAGGTCGCCGAGACGAACCAGTCCCCGCTCGAGTTGGGTCGCGTCGAGCACGCCGGCATCGAGCAGTCGCTGCCCGAGTGGGGCATCGCCGACCCGCTCGGCGAAGTACACGACGCCGTTGTCGAGGTATGCGAGTACCTCGGGGTCGCCTTCGAACGTGATCTCGCCAGTGAACGCCTGTTCCCTGGCATCGTTGAGCGTCATCCAGACGGGTTGTGGTCCGTCGATGACGAGCGCTCCCGTGTCGACCGACTCGGTCGCAGTTTCAGTGTTGTGAATCATTTCAGGCAACCTCCGCCTTGCTGTGCTCCATGGACGCGAGGAGCGTCAGGAGGATTTCAACCACGACCTCCCGGCCGGAGTCGGGGTCGATGAGTTGGCACGCCACGACGGCCTCGCCGTCGAGCGCACCGAGAGAACGCGCCATGCGGCGCGCGACCGTGAGATCGTCGCAACGGTTCACGGCGACGACCGCCGGAACCCGCAGGTCACGAAGCAGCGCCCGCAGCTCCACGCCGGCAGCGGCATGGGTCTCGGTCGCTTCGGCGTCGATCACGAACGCGACGACGTCGACGTCGCCCTTCAAGATGTTGGTCATGAACCGGAACCGGGCCTGGCCCGGGGTTCCGAAGAGCAGCAGCCGTGTGTCGTCGCCGTCGAGGCAGTACGTCCCGAAGTCCATGGCGACGGTGGTGTGCGACTTGACGTCGGATTCGTCGCCGCTGGTGACCACGTCGGTGGAGATCACCTGGGTCTGCGACACCGACTGGATCATCGAGGTCTTGCCGGCCGCAAACGGCCCGGTGACGAGGATCTTGAAGGTCTGGGCACTCACGAGCTCACTCCGGACAGCGCCGCGTGACGGGCGCGAACGAACGAGCGAGCGTGTCGCTGTTCGACGGTGGACGAGGCGAGTACGGCGAGCACACGCTGTTCACCGATCGGCCACACCAGCAGCAGTCCGCCGTCGTGGTCGACCACGAGTTGCCGGAGACGATCGCCGCCGCTCATGGCGACCAGTTGATGCGCCAGGCCGACGGCCGCAGCGAGCATCGCTGGGTGCGACGCCTCGTCGTCCATCGAGCGGCTGCGAGCGAGGCCGAATCCGTCGACCGTGGCGAGGATGGCCGACCGAACTCCGTCGACGGTGTCGACCAGTTCGTCGAGGATCGCTGACGGGTCGATCGGTTCGTCGGGAGCGACCGACACGGAGTGCGGCGCCAGCGTCGAATCCGAAGTCGAATGGGGCGACGCCGGCATCGTCGGCTGTGGCATCGGAGGGGCTGGAACCGACCACGTGGACGCGGACGGAGGCGACGGCACCGGGGGCAACTCAACGGTCAGTGATGACCAGGTTCCGTCAGTGGCAGCCTTGACCTTTTCCATACAAAAGACGTATCGGCATCTGGCAGCGCGTCTTGAGCAGTTTCTGACGATCCGCGCCCGCCGCGACCGACGCGCTGGCCGTGCACATCGGCGCCCGTCGAGTACATCAACTGGTCGAGTCGGTGCGACGGACGCAGCACTGCGCCGAAAACGACGACGGGCGTCCATGGAGATCCATGGACGCCCGTGGACGTACTGGCGGAAGGCGTGGGATTCGAACCCACGGAGGCCCGAAGGACCTCAACAGTTTTCGAGACTGTCCCATTCGTCCGCTCTGGCAGCCTTCCGAGTGCGAGGCTAGCGCTGATCGTGCACCCTGGCTACGAGCAGATGGTGCCGTCGTCGGGGGCAACGAGCGTCAGCAGATACTCGTGCACGATGCCGCGCACGCAGTCGTCACCTCGATAGCCGGTGTGCTCGTTGGCCTCGACGATCACGAGGCGGCCGTCCTCGAGTGTGTCGGCCATCGCACGTGAGCTCTCGAGCGGTGTCGCGGGGTCGCCGGTGGTGCCGATCACCACGATCGGCCCGGCGCCGACGCCGGTGATGTCGATGCGGGGGTCGAGCGCCGGCGGGAAGAACGTGCACGAGTACGAGCCCGTCGTGTAGGGGAAGATCCGCGGCGCCACCGCCAGGATCTCGTCGACGTTGGCATCGGCTTCCTCCACCGTCGACCGCTCGGCGTCGTCGGCGCAGTTGACCGCCTGGAACGCCTCGAGCAGATTCCCGCTCCCGTAGTACGCGTCGTTCAGTTGCAGCAGGCCGGCTCCGTCGCCGGCGGCGGCGTCCTCGAGTGCCCGCTCGAGCGCCGGCCAGAACCGGTCGGAGTACATGGCCTGGGCGACGGCGACAACGGCCACGCCTCGGTTGACCGCAACCCGATCACCGGAGCTCGGCAGCGGCGACTCGTCGAGACTTGCCATCAACCGGTCGAACGCTCCCTCGGCGTCGCCCTCGTTGTGGAACGCGCAGTCGGCGTCGGCGCTGCACTGCGCGAGGAACGTGGTCAACGCGGCCTCGAAGCCGGCCCCCTGCTGCAGGGTCGACTGGAGTGGATCGGCGTTCGGGTCGGTCGCGCCGTCGAAGACGGCGGCGCGCACGTTGGTGGGGAACAGCGTCGCCCACACCCCACCGAGTTCGCTGCCGTAGCTGAACCCGAAGTACGAGACCTGCTCGACACCGAGCGCCTGGCGGATGGCGTCGATGTCCCGAGCCGAGTTGTTGGTGCCGACGTACTGCAAGATGTCCGTGCGTTCGACGCATGCCTCGGCGTAGTCCTCCGCCAGTTCGACGAGCTCGTCACGTTCGGCCTGATCGTCAGGGGTGATGTCCGGCGCCGAGAAGTAGGTGTCGTAGTCGACGTCGTCGATGCAGTCGACCGCTCCTTCGCTCTGGCCGACACCGCGAGGGTCCCAGCCGATCACGTCGAAGTTGTCGGTGATCTCGTCGCCGAACCAGCTCGTTGCGGCGAGTGCAAGCGTGGCGCCGTCGGCCCCGGGACCACCTCGATTCGCCAGCAGCGGGCCGGGGCTCTCGTCGGAGCTGGCCCGGTGGCGGGCGAGGTACAGGTCGATCGTGTCGCCCTGGGGGTCGGCGTAGTCGACCGGCACGGTGATCGTGCCCTCGTCGATCCGATCGGTGAGCTGGTTCCACTCGATCGAATACTCGAGCGGTTCCGGTGGCGCCGTCGCCTCGGGCGCCGGTGGAGACGTGTCAGGAGCCGGGTCGGTGATGCCCGTGACGTCTCGTGAGGCAACCGGCGTGACGTCGGAGCCACCCGAACACGCAGCCAGCACGACCGCGACGAGGACGGTGAGGACAGTGCGGCGCATCCACCTCAATCGTATGGGCGATCCGGCGCCGTCAGGCAGGCAGACGAAATCCAGAACTTCGGCTCGTAGCGTTGAGGCTCATGCGCATGCCTCCCCACTCGATGATGCCGGGCGACAAGGACGCCGTGAAGGGGGTCGAACTCCAAGACGGCACGCTGCGCCGGGTGTGGACCTTCGCTCGGCCGTACCGGGGGACGATCATCGTGTTCCTGCTGGCGATCCTCGGCGCCGCGCTGCTGGCCCTGGTGCCGGTGTTCGTGATCCGGGCGATCATCGACACCGCGATCCCCGCCGACGACAAGGGCCAGATCGCCGTCCTCGCCTCGTTGGCCGTGGCGGCGGCGGTCGGCGATGCCGCACTCGCCATCGTGCAGCGATGGGCGAGCGCCCGGGTCGGCGAAGGCCTGATCTACGACCTCCGTGGCGCTCTCTTCGCCAAGATCCAGCGGATGCCGATCGCGTTCTTCACCCGCACGCCGACGGGGTCGATCACCTCACGGCTCAACAACGACGTGATCGGTGCGCAGACCGCGGTGACCAGCACGCTCGGCAGCGTCGTGAGCAACGTGATCGTGCTCGCCACCACGCTGGCGGCGATGTTCGCGCTCGAGTGGCGCCTCACGCTGCTGACGCTCGTGGTGTTGCCACTGTTCATCGTGCCGGCGCGCCGGATCGGGCTGCGATTGCAGGGGATCTCGCGTGAGCAGATGGGCTACAACGCTGCGATGAACACCCAGATGACCGAGCGTTTCAACGTGGCGGGAGCAAGCCTGGTGAAGCTGTTCGGGTCGGGTGCCCGTGAGCGCGAGGCGTTCGAGCGTCGGGCCCGTGGCGTGCGTGACACCGGCATCCAGTCGGCGATGCTCGGCCGGGTGTTCTTCGTGGCGCTCGGGCTCGTCGGTGCGCTCGGCACCGCAGCGATCTACGGCATCGGGGCGGTGATGGTGGTCGACGGCTCGATCGAGGTCGGCACCCTGGTGGCGCTCGCCGCACTGGTCACCCGCGTGTACCAGCCACTCACCGGGCTGACCAACGCACGGGTCGACCTGATGACCTCGATGGTCAGTTTCGAGCGGGTGTTCGAGGTGCTCGACGCTCCCGAGGCGATCCAGGAACGGCCGGGCGCCATCGATCTCGTCGGCCCTCGGGGAGCAGTCGAGTTCGACGACGTCGTGTTCCGCTATCCGCCGGCGTCGGAGTCCGCGATCGCCACCATGGAGCAGAACGCCGGGCTCGGTGGCGACACCGACCCCGATGTCGACGTCCTGCGCGGGCTGTCGCTGCGGGTCGAGCCCGGCGAGACCGTGGCGCTGGTCGGCGCGTCCGGTGCCGGCAAGTCGACGACCATCTCGCTGCTGCCGCGCCTGTACGACGTGACGTCGGGAGCCGTACGGATCGACGGCCATGACGTCCGCGACCTCACGCTCGGTTCACTCCGCTCGACGATCGGCGTCGTGTCGCAGGATCCACACCTGTTCCACGAGACGATCGGCGACAACCTGCGCTACGCGGCGTTCGACGCCACCGACGAACAGCTCGTCGATGCCGCCAAGGCCGCTCGGATCCACGACACGATCGCCGCGCTTCCCGACGGCTACGACACCGTCGTCGGCGAACGTGGGTACCGCTTGAGCGGCGGCGAGAAGCAGCGGCTGGCGATCGCCCGGTTGTTGTTGAAGAACCCGGCGATCATGGTGCTCGACGAGGCGACGAGCCATCTCGACAACGAGAACGAGGCGCTGATCCAAGCAGCGCTCGACCATGCCATGGAGCACCGCACCGCGTTGGTGATCGCCCATCGCCTGTCGACGATCCGCAGCGCCGACCGCATCGCGTTCGTCGAGGAGGGCCGCATCGCCGAGATCGGCACCCACGACGAACTGCTCGCCGCGAACGGCCGCTACGCCCACCAACTCAACGCCGGGGAGCTGCTGCTCCCCGGCTGAGTTCGGCTACTGGACCTCCCAGGAGTTCACCGCATTCCCACCGTTCTGGTTGACCTGCACGATGGCAATCGACTGCTCTGGGCCCTGGCGCATTGGTGGACACGATTCGCAGCTTGTGCTGGACCTCGAGCTTTTCGAAACCGACAGGAATCGGGGCGGGCCGGCTATCGACCACACCGATTTCCGCTGCAAGGATTCCACCTCGAATAGCGACCGGGTGTCCACTGGGGTTGTCCACCTCGATGCGTCCCTGTGGGACAGAGACGTAGCCCGGAATCTCGACGGTGACCGCCGCAGGTCCTCCGAGCTGGAAGTCCACCACTGGTTCGAAGACCGGAACGGATGGTGGAGCCAACGCAGGAAGCTCCGGGTTGGACATCGCCGGAACGATCGGCGTACTCGGGGGCGAGGCAGGCGAAGCTCCGACCGCGTTGTTGGCGACGACCGTGAACGTGTACGAGGTCGTCGGGTCCAGCGAGCTGATGTCACACGCCGGACCGGTCGGCCCGACGGTCGCCATGTCGACCGAGCACGTGGCACCACCAGGATCGGCCGTGACGGTGTAGGAGGCGACCGGCGCCCCTGCGGCTGCAGCCGCCAATGCGACACGCGCGACGCCAGGACCAGCGGTAGCCGTGGGGGCAGCCGGCTGGTCCGGGGCAGCGGTCGGGACACCGCCAGCTGACCAGGCCGGCGTGAACACCGAGGGCACGTAGCCCTGATCGGTGGCTGCGAGCTCTTCGGATCCGACCAGAGAAAGCGGCACCTGGAGGTCGGCCGTGTCGTAGGCGATCCCACCGGCCAGCCCATTGACCGTCATGATCGAGACATCAGCGGCCGGCAAGCCGCCGAGATCGGTGTCCTCGACATACCGTTTGTTGAACTGCAGGGAGACGTCGGAATCGTTCGTCACCACCACGCGGCCTCCGCCACCGAGCACCCAAGTAGCCCCGAGACCGGTCATGTTGTGGGTGCCAGGGACGTTCTCCGCATAGAAGATCGCCTCCTGATCAGTCGTGCAACCTGGGGTCGCGCCACCGCCGACGACCACCGAGGCGCCGCCCTGCACGTGTACTTCGTTCTCGAAGTAGTAGATGCCGGACGTGAAGAACGTCGGGCCGTCGAGCACGACGGTGTCGGGATACGTGCCGGGAAGATACACTCTGCACGTCGGGAACCCGGCAGGCATCTGCGTGCCAGCAGGGGCGTCGAAGGTTCAGGCCGTGCACGGGAAGGTTGGGGAGCCAGATCTTGCCGGTCTGCGACGTCGACGTCGCCTCGGCCAGCCAGTCCGTCGGTCCAGCCCAGGTGGGCACAGGATCGGGAAGCCCCTGCAACATGCTCGGCGGGGTTGCGCCGACGCCGACCTCGTGACTGCGCCCTGGCGGAGTTCGTCGTCGGAACGGGCGGTCGCAAAGCCGATCGAGTAGCACTGCGTGGTGACGTCGATGAGGAAGTCCGGCGGCGATGCCAGCGTCACCGGATTCGGTCTCCCCGGCATACCGACATGCCTCGTACAGGTTGATGGGATCGGCCAGCGCCACGCGGAGGCCGCGCGCGGAGTGCTTCGATACGTTGTGTCTTCTCGCTCAACGTCGTGTTGTGGCGCATCACGGTCACGGTGTAGGACAACATCGGGATGACGATCAGCGCACCGATCACCATCAGCACGAGCACGAGCGGGAGCGCAGACCCGACGTCGCGGGTCCGGCGCTGGGGCATCGCCCTATCGCTGGGGGCTCCCGCCGACGACTCCCGGGTGCCGCTTGCGCCCGAGGCCGGATCGGCACTCATCGGTTCACCGCCAGCGTGCATGAGACTGCCTCGTTGGCGGCGACTCTGACCTTGATGCCCTTCCAAGCGCCTCCATCTTCAACGTCGATGACCTGCACCGGTCGGTTCTGGTTGCCCGCCTTGCACGACCATGCACCCGGTGTGTACGCCGTGAGCTCGGAGTAGTTCTGAGGCTGGATCTCGACATCAATGAACTGTCCGTTCGGGATCAGGAAGTCGAAGGTGCCCGTGGTGAACTGTCGGCTGGTCGTGACGACCGTCGGCTCGAGTGCGACCGGGTCACCCGCTGAATCGGTGACGGCGCTGTTCTGGTAGCGGAAGGCGTCGGTGGCGGGTGTCGTCCCTCCGACCTTGGTCTGCAGAGTGAGCGTGCCGCCACACTCGCCGAGTGCGATCTGCTCCATGGCCGGCTGGAACTTCGTCCAGTCCGGAGACACGTACATGTCGGCGATCTCGACGTTGGTGTACACCCCGTTCTCCTCGATCACAGGCGTTCCGGTGTCGTTGCCGGCGATGAGCCGAGCGAGGATCTGGTCGCTGCGCACACCGACGGTCTGCGGGTCCTCGTAGCCGGTGTACGGCGGCGAGTTGTACACCCTCGTCGACCGGTAGTGGCTCGACGAACCAGGCCGTGAACCGGTCCAGATCTCCCAATCAGGCCCGTTGCTCCAGGTCTTGGAGACCGCCCGGTAGTTCGGGTTGGAGGAATTGGCGTTGAACTCGACCGTGCTCACCGGCGTCGTTCCGTCGAACGACTCGAGGAGTCCGTCGTTGGAGTCGTCGTCGGACGAGGTGTTGATCTCGAGGAACTCCGCTTCGGTGATCGTGTTCCACCTTCCGCTGTCCCACGTCCGGTCCCCGGCGGCGCGAGCGTCCTGATAGGTCGGCAGGTCCACCCACTTCCATGACCCGCCAGTCGCTGCGTTCCTCACCATGTACCGAGCACCGTAGGTGTAGGTGTTGCGGACGTGGCTGTACGACCCGCGCTCCGACGCATCTCGATATCCAGCGCCCGGGTCGACGATCCAGTCCTGGGTGTCGTTGATGTTGCCGCCGACGCCGACGCCGACGAATCGGGTGCTCTGGCGGAACTTGTTGGCGATGTAGTCGGATCGATTGAAGCCGACTTGCGTGTACCGGCTGCCAGTCGACTGCTCCCAGGGCTCACCCGGCGGTGCGGGGAGCGGGGGAAGCACACCGGGGCTCGCCCGGAAAGGTCCCCGATCATCGGTGCGGTCGAGACGATCGAACGTGGGAACGCCATCGGTGAAGAACACCAACGTCTCGGGAATCGTCGATGCAACGGATCCGTCCGGTTCGTGGAAGGTGCGGAACAGCGCATCCTCCCAGTTGGTGCCACCGTTGCTGCGCAACTGGCTGACTGCGCCGAGCAGCGCGTCGACGTCAGCCTGGTTCGTCATGTCGAAGTAGCGGTGCCAGTCGGTGCTACCCAGAATGCTGGACATCGAGTCGAAGCGCACCACTTGAAGTTGCACCGGCGTGCCGGCGAGCTTCTCGATGAACGTTCGCACGCCACTGCGCACCGAACCGATCGCACCACCGATCGAACCCGACTCGTCGACGACGAGTGTCATCGGACCACCACAGCGACTCCGGGCCTCGGTGAACGAGGGGGCTCCCTGCACGCTGTTGGCGTCGATCTCCTCACGTACGGTGCCACCGGCGGTGATGCTGATCTGGTTGAGACCGCCACCTGCTCCCGCAACGTCACCACCACCGTTGATCGAGACGATCACACGGTTGGCATCCTTGCGTTCCGAGCGGGCGGGGCCGATCGGAGTGGGATCGCCCTCGCTCGAGATTGCATCGGCCGGCAGGGGGTCGCTGACGATGATCACCCAGCTCGGCCGCGTGCACGGTACCGGGTTGTCCGGATCGGTGCAGGCATCGCCGTTGGCGACGCCAGGAACGAACGTCTCGCCGCCCGGAGGCCCCGGGAGGTCGCGAAGCACGACCCGAGACGAGCACGACCATGCACTGCCCGCAGTCGACTGGCACTCGACCCGCGACAGCTCGTAGGTCTCGCCGTCGAACGCCGGGGCGAAGTGGTACGACACCTTCGTCGAGGTGACGGTGCCGTCAGCGTTCTCGATGTCCCACTCGAGCTGCAGCACGTTGGACCCGGTGCTGAGATCGATGCCGTCGCACACGGTGGCGCCGCACGGCGTCGCCTGGGGGCTGGTGTCGACGATGCTGGCCGAAGCAAGGTCGGGCGGGATGAACATGCTGATCGCCTGCTCGGCGACCGCCACGTTGAGCCGACCCGTCGTGTTGTCCTGCTGGCGAAGCGTGACGATGATCGCGCTCGACAGGACTGCAGTCAGCAGTCCGAGCATCGAGATCGACACGACCAACTCGACCAGCGTCATTCCCTTGTCGCCGGTTCGCGACTGTGTCTTGTTGTCAGACATCTGACTTCACCACCTCAATCTCCCGACTGATCTTTCCGTCGGGGCTCGTGATCTGAATCGTGACCCGCTGAACCAGCAGGTCGGTTGGAGCTGCGCCGGCGCAAGCAGGCGTGGACGCCGAACCGGTGAGCCACTGCCCATCGGTTGTCGCATCAGGCCCCGGCACGTAGTACTGCTGGACCACCGAGGCGCTGCTCGGCGGCCACTCCTCGGTCTGCACCGCAGCCTGCGCGTAGATCGTGTAGTCGCACCGCTTCGGCGCCCTCACGATTCGGTCGACGGCATTGACGATTGCCGTCTCCACCTGGGCCGCGGTGCGGGCCTGCGACGATGCTCTCACCCCGGTCCAGACCGAAGTCATCACCGCCACACCGACGGTGCCCATCAACACGATCGCAACAACGATCTCGACGATCGAGAATCCACGATCGGATCCCGCATCGTTCCAGATCGGTTGTTCTGTCGTTTCCGTTGGATAATCCATGCGCTCTCTCATCGGTCATCGGCTGAGCCGTCTTGAGAATCTGGTTCTCCGTCAGCCACCGAGAACGGTAGGGCGACCGCTGTCAGCGGTGGCCGTGGCGCACGTCAGGAGACTGCAAAGTCAAGAGACCTTGAGAATTCGGCCGGCTGCCGTGGTGTCGGTCCAGCTGACACGGCTCGAGGCGGTTGCCGGCGCAGCGCGACGCAGGTGCGAGACTCGGTGGGTGATCGAGAGCTGCCCTGCGTGCTGCTGCCGTACCGCCGTTCCATGCGATGGCGATGAGCCGGGAGGCCGCCACGTTGGAGGCTTCGGGCCGGCGCATCCTGCACCTCGAAGTCGGCCAGCCCTCGACGCCGCTGCCGCAACTGGCACGCGACGCCGTGCGCCGCCATCTCGACGAGCCGATGGGCTACACCAACGCCGCCGGCCTGCACTCGCTGCGTCGTCGCCTCGCCGATCGTTACGACGGCGTCGACACCGAGCGAATCCTGGTGGTCGCCGGTGCCTCGGCCGGCTTCACCCTTGCGTTCCTCACGCTGTTCGAGCCCGGCGACCGCGTCGGAATTCTCGAACCGGGCTACCCCTGCTACCGCAACGCGTTGATCGCCCTGGGCATGGAACCGGTGCCGATCGCCGTCGGACCCGACACCCGCTGGGCGCCGACGCCGGCCCATCTCGACGCGGCCGGGCACCTCGACGGGCTGATCCTCGCGTCACCGTCGAACCCGACCGGCACCGTGCTCGGCGCCGATGCGCTCGCAGAGATCACCTCGGCCTGCCGGTCGCGCGGCATCGCCGTGATCGCCGACGAGATCTACCAGGGCATCGTCGACGGCCCCCCGGCGGCTCGCGTGCTCGACCATCATCCCGATGCGTTCGTGGTCAACAGCTTCTCGAAGTACTGGTCGATGACCGGCTGGCGGGTCGGCTGGACGGTCGTCCCGGACTCGGTGGTCGACACCGTCGAACGACTCCAGCAGAACCTCTACATCTGTGCGCCGCACGTGTCGCAGGTGGCCGCGCTGGCCGCGCTCGACGCGGTCGAGGAACTCGACGGGCACGTGGAGCGCTACCGCAGCAACCGGTCAGCGGTGATCGAGGGGCTCGCAGCGGCGGGGATCACCGAGATCGCTCCCGCCGACGGCGCGTTCTACATCTATGCGCACGTCCCACACCTGACCACGGCGCTGGGCCTCGACTCGCTGGAACTCACCCGTCGATGGCTGCACGACATCGGCGTGGCCGCCACATCAGGCGTCGACTTCGACCTCGCCCGCGGCCACGAGTACGTCCGGTTCTCGTACGCCGGCGGCACCGCCGACGTGGTCGAGGCCTGCGAACTGCTCACCGGGTGGGCCCCGTGACCGCAGCGACCACTGCGCTTGCCGGGCTCCGGGTGATCGACATGTCGACGGTGCTCGCCGGGCCGAACTGCGCGCGCTACCTCGCCGATTTCGGCGCCGACGTCATCAAGGTCGAGCGGCCCGGCGGCGACAGCCTGCGCAACATGGCCTGGCGCGACCCTCGCGACGGCGAAGGGCTGTGGTGGAAGCTGGTCAACCGCAACAAGCGCACGATCGTGCTCGACGTCAAGGATCCGGGCGACCTCGACGTGCTGCTGTCGTTGGTCGACGACGCGCACGTGCTCGTCGAGAACTCTCGGCCCGGCACGCTGGAACGGCTCGGGCTCGGGCCCACCGTGCTGCTCGACCGGAACCCGTCGCTGGTGATCACCCGCGTCAGCGGGTTCGGTCAGGACGGGCCGTACGCATCACGTCCAGGGTTCGCCACGATCGCCGAGGCGATGTCGGGACTCGCAGCACTCAACGGCGAACCCGACGGGCAGCCGCTGCTCCCGCCGATCGCACTGACCGACGAGGTGACCGGCCTGGCCGCTGCCTTCGCGACGATGGTCGCGCTGCACTCCGGTGTCGGGCAGGTGGTCGACGCGAACCTGCTCGAGACGATGTTCCAGATGATGGGGCCGTTGGCGTCGCTGTACGCGGTGACCGGCGAACAGCAGCCGCGCCTCGGGGCGGGCCTGCCGTACACGGTGCCGCGGGGCACCTATCGATGCTCGGATGGGCGGTGGGTTGCGGTGTCGACGAGCAGCGACTCGGTGGCAGCACGGGTGATGGAGGTGTTGGGCGTCGCCGACGACGTCCGGTTCACGAACGTTCGCGGGCCGAACCGAGCACCGCGATGAGCTGGAACGGGTGATGGTCGACTGGTGCCTCGCCCGCACACAGACCGAAGTGATCGGAGCGTTCACCGCGGCAGAGGCGGCGATCGGCCCGGTGTACGACATGGCCGACATCGCTGCCGATCCGCACTACGCAGCGCGGGACGCGATCACCGCCGTCGGCGACACGCCGATGCAGGGATTGATCGCCCGACTCTCGGCCACCCCGGGTCGATTGAGCTGGCCCGGCCGCCCACTCGACGCCGACGGCGACGACATCCGCGCCACCGGCTGGACCTGACCCCGCCCACCCCTACCCCCACCCATCTCCGAAAAATGCGCAGATCAGCCCGCTGGTGACTGGCTCGTGCGCACAATTCGGCGGTCTTCCGCGTCGTCACCTCGAAACGTGCGCGGATCTGCCCACCAGTGACGCTCTGGCGCGGATTTTTCGGAAGGTGACGGGCGTGGAGCGAGGCCGCCGGTGAAGCGGTCGGGCGCGGTGCCGATCAGGTGGCGAGGCCGATGGGGCAGCTGACGCCGGTGCCACCGACGCCGCAGTAGCCGTTCGGGTTCTTCGCCAGGTACTGCTGGTGGTACGGCTCGGCGTAGAAGAAGCTGCGGTCGAGGTCGAGCGGCAGGATCTCGCTGGTGATCTCGCCGTATCCCGCCGACGACAGGCGCTCTTGGAACACTGCCTGCGATGACTCGATCAGCGCCTGCTGCGACGGCTCGGTGATGAAGATCGCCGAGCGGTACTGGCTGCCGACATCGTTGCCCTGGCGCATGCCCTGGGTGGGGTCGTGCTCTTCCCAGAACGTCTGCAGCAGACGTTCGTAGCTGACGACCTCCGGGTCGAAGATCACCACGACGGCTTCGGTGTGGCCGGTGAGACCCGAGCACACCTCTTCATAGGTGGCGTTGGGCGTGAAGCCGCCGGCGTAGCCGACGAAGGTCGAGTAGACGCCGTCGAGTTGCCAGAACTTGCGCTCGACACCCCAGAAGCAGCCCATGGCGAACGCTGCGGTCGCCATCCCCTCCGGCCACGGGCCGACGAGAGGATTGCCGTTGACGAAGTGTGCGTCCGGAACCGGCATCGTCTGATCGGTGCGGCCGCGCAGGGCGTCCTCGGCGGCGACCATGGAGGCGTTCCTACGAAAAAGCATGCGACCAGCCTACGAGTGGATCCGTGACAGCCTCGCGCGAAACATGTGACCATTGCGCGCGCACGGTTCCCCGTGCCCAGGGCAGCGGGAACCGTGTGGGCGCACCGGTCAGCGCAGCAGGAGCCCCTCGATGCGGCGGGAGGTGATGCCGAGGCCGACGAGGGCGAGAGCTGCCAAGACACCGAGATGAACCAGCATCGTCCACTCGAACTGGCCCAGGTTCAGACCCCGCACCACCGCCACTCCGTGATACAGCGGGCTGAGCTGCACCACCCAGGCCCACTCGCCGTAGCTCGACAGCGGGTAGAAGGTGGCCGAGAACAGCAGCAGCGGCAGGGTGACGGCGTTGACGTACTCGAGGTCGGACCAGGTGCGCATGAAGGTCGTGTACGCCATCCCGATCGCGGCGAACGCGAACCCGATCAGCGCACAGACCGGCAGCGCCAACACGATCCAGGCGGACCCGACCAGGCCGAGCAGCCACATCGTCACCACGAACGCACCGGCATACATCACCGCCCGGCTCACCGCCGAGAGGATCTCGCCCACGGCGACATCGGCTGCGGTCATCGGCGTGGCGAGCACCGTGTCGTACAACTTGGTGTGCTTGAGCTTCTCGAACACGTTGCCGGTGGCGTCGAAGACCGCCCCGTTCATCGCCGAGGCCGCGAGCAGCGCCGGGGCGACGAACTGTGCATAGTCGTACGTGACGCCGCCGACCACGATGTCGCCGACGAGGGCTGCGAAGCCGATCTGCACCGACAGCAGGTAGAGCAGCGGTTCGAAGAAGCCCGAGACGAACACCATCCAGGCGTGGCGGTAGAACATCACGCTGCGCTCGACCATTCGGTGCGGCCGCCGGGTGGTGGTGAGCACCTCGAGCGGCACGATGCGCAGTGCGATCGTCATGGCGCGAGCCGCCGTGCGAACGTGATCCGGCACGCCACCCATCCGGCGGTGGCGTAGGCAGTCAGGACGGCGAGGTGAACGCCGACATTGCCCGCGCTGACCGAGTCGATGACGGCCCCACGACACAGCTCGATCCCGTGCCAGAGTGGGGTGACGTAGGCGACCGGTTGCAGCCAACCGGGGAGTTCCTCGATCGGGAAGAATGCGCCACCGAACAGGAACATCGGGAGCAGACCGAACCGGATGATCGTCGGGAACGATCCACCGCCGTAGCGGGTCGACGACCAGGCCGAGATCGGGAGCGCGAATGCGAGACCGGTCAGCACCGCCACCGGGATCGCAACGAGCAGGCCCCACGAGCGTGTCTCGTCGAAGAACACCAGGACGGCGGCCACACCGGTCACCCCGATGCCGGCCCGGGTCGCATGCCACAACGCCAGCCCAGAGGCGATGTCGCTCGGCGTCAACGGGGTGGCCGCCATCGCCCGGTAGCGATTGCCCCAGAAGAACCCGTCGAGCACCTGCCAGAGCGACGCTTGACCAGCACTGATCATCGCTGTCGTGGCGAGCAACGCTGGTGCAAGGTACGCGAAGTACGAAATGCCACCGAGCGCCGAGACCGAGTCGGCGTTGACGTCGATCAAGGCGCCGACGCCGACGCCGATGCCGAGGAGATAGAGCAGCGGCTGCACGAACGCAAGCAGGACGTGCGACGTCCAGATCTTGCGGTAGACGGCGAACTCGCTCTCCCAGACCCGGACGACGGTCGGTGTACCCATCAGTCGATCAGCGTCCGACCGGTCAGGCGGAGGAAGACGTCCTCGAGCGAACTGCGTCGCACGAGGCTGCCGACGGGTTCGATACCGCGCCGGTGCACCTCGGCGAGCGCCGCTTCGCCGTCGTAGGCGTAGATCAACACCCGATCGGGCAGCACTTCCTGACGATCGCCGATGCCATCGATCGCGTCGAGCGCTGCGGCATCCTCGTCAGCGGTGGCCGATGCGCTCTCGCCGAGCGCCTCGCGGTGGAGCCGCAACTCCAACACCTCGCGAGTGGCGTGCTGCTCGATCAGCCCGCGAGGTGACCCTTCGGCCACGATCCGACCATCGTCCATCACCACGAGCCGATCGCACAGTTGCTCGGCCTCGTCCATGTAGTGGGTGGTGAGCACCAGCGTGACGCCGCGCTGCTTCAGCCGGTAGAGACGGTCCCACAGGATGTGGCGGGCCTGGGGGTCGAGGCCGGTGGTCGGCTCGTCGAGCAGCAACAGGTCGGGCTCGCTCATCAGCGACCTGGCGATCGTGAGGCGTCGCTTCATGCCGCCCGACAGCGGATCGACCCGCTGGTCGGCGCGGTCGGTGAGCTGCACGAAGTCGAGCAGTTCGGCGGCACGCCGCTTGCACTCCGCCCGTGGGATGTCGAAGTAGCGCCCGTAGATCACCAGGTTCTCGACCACGGTGAGCTCCGAGTCGAGTTGGTCGGCCTGGGGCACCACACCCATACGGGCTCGGATCGCCGGCCCGTCGGTCGCCGGGTCGAGGCCGAAGACGCTCATCGTGCCCGACGTGATCGGCGAGACACAGCCGATCATCCGCATGGTCGAGGTCTTGCCGGCGCCGTTGGGTCCGAGGAAACCGAACGACTCACCCGGGGCCACGTCGAAGTCGATGCCGTCGACTGCGACGAAGTCACCGAACTCCTTGCGGAGCTCTCGGGCAGTGATCAACGCCGACACAGTCCGGCACCGTACGGCAGTGGTCCCGACTCGGACAATGCGGTTACGGTGCGGCGCGTGCTCACCGAGTCCGGCAGCGAACCCACCATCGGGGTCCGAACGATCGCGCCCGCCGATCTCGATCGGATCCTGACGATCAACGAAGCCAACGTGCCCGACGTCGGCTCGGTCGACGCCGATCGCATGGCGTTCCTACTGGACGCCAGTCCCATCGCCTTGGCGGTCGAACTCGGCGACACGATCGTCGGGTTCTGCCTCGTGCTGCCATCGAATTCGCCCTACGACTCGGTCAACTTCCGATGGTTCACCGAGCGCTACGACGACTTCATGTACCTCGATCGCGTCGCCTTCGACGCCAAGGCGCAGGGGCGCGGGCTCGGCACGCTGCTCTACGCCGAAGTCGACCGGGCGATGACCGAACTCGGCGCGACCCGCCTTGCGCTCGAGGTCAACGTCGACCCACCGAACGATCAGTCGCTGGCGTTCCATGCCCGCCGTGGATTCGTCGAAGTCGGTCAGCAGGACACGCCGTACGGGATCCGTGTGTCGATGCAGATGCGACGCGTCGATTCGTGACGCTTGGTGTCTGACACCAGACGTCACGGACGGCGGTCTTGCAGGAACCGGAAGTGGTTCCGGGTGGACGCGACGTGGGCGGGATCGAGGTCGGCGAGGAGCACCGTTTCGACCCCGGCACCTGTCGCGAGGACCTCGCCGAGCGGGTCGATGATTGCGCTGTCGCCGGAGTAGTCGAGCCCGCCACCGGATCCGACACGGTTGACCCCGACGACATAGGCCTGGTTCTCGATCGCCCGAGCTCGCAGCAGCGTCGACCAGTGCAGCCGTCGCTTGGCCGGCCAGTTGGCCACGACGAGGAACGCATCGACGTCGGTCGCCAACGCCCAGAACTCGTCGGCGAACCGCAGGTCGTAACACACGAAGAGCGCGCAGCGCAGTCCGTCGATGTCGACGGTGACGAAGTCGGTGCCGGCTCGCACGTATCGCTCTTCGTCGGCGTGCGAGAACGGGTGGATCTTGCGGTAGCGGGTGGCAACGCCGTCGGGTGACACCAGCACGAACACATTCGATGGGCGTTGATCGTCCGGGGGAGCCTCCGGTGCGACCTCCGGACACGAACCTCCGACCCACACCCCGTGTGTCGTCGCCATCTCGGTGAGGAACTGCGACGACACGCCACCCTCGGGCTCGGCGATGTCGGGCGAGTCGAACGAGAAACCGGTCGAGAACGTCTCGGTCAGCAGAACGACCCGGGCACCACTTGCGGCCGCGCCGGCAACCCTCGGCGCCAGCCGCGCGAAGTTCGCAGCCCGGTCGTGCCAGGCGATGTCGTGCTGGACTGCGGCGACGCGCACCGTCGTCACGGACCGAACCCCGCTGCCAGATGCGCCACCGCGTCGTCGATCACGTCGAGACGTTTGCAGCATGCGAACCGCACCAAATGGCGACCGTGTTCGGGCCGCGCGTAGAACACCTCGTTGGGCACGGCGACGACACCACAGCGCTCGGGGAGCGATCGGCAGAACGCGACCCCGTCGCCACTCGGATCCACCGGCCGGATGTCGACCGTCGTGAAGTAGGTGGCCTCTGGCTCGTGGGCGACGAAACCAGCCGACCGCAAGCCGGCCACCAGATGGTCACGGGCCGTCTGCAGGGTCGCTGCGAGCCCGGTGAAGTAGGAGTCGGGCAGCGCCAAGCCCACAGCCATCGCTGGTTGGAACGGTGCGCCGTTCACGTAGGTGAGGAACTGTTTGGCGGTCTTGGCAGCGCTGACCAGGGGCTCGGGGCCCGACATCCAACCGATCTTCCACCCCGTCGTGTGGAAGGTCTTGCCACCGGAGGAGATGGTGAGTGTGCGGTCGAACATGCCGGGCAGCGTCGCCATCGGGACGTGCTCGCGACCGTCGAACAGCAGATGCTCGTACACCTCGTCGGTGACCACGATGAGGTCGCGTTCGATCGCCAGCCGAGCGATCAGTCCCAACTCGTCACGCGTGAACACCTTGCCGGTCGGATTGTGTGGCGTGTTGAGCAGGATCATCTTCGTGCGGCCGGAGACTGCTGCGTCCAACTCGTCGGCGTCGAAGGTGTACCGCCCGTCATCGCCCGGGGCGAGGAGCACCGGCACCGCACGGGCGTCTGCCAACGCGATTCCCGCCTGGTAGCTGTCGTACATCGGCTCGAACACCACGACCTCGTCGCCTGCGTCGAGCATGCCGAGCAGCGCTCCGGCGAGGGCCTCGGTGGCGCCGGCGGTGACGACGATCTCGCTCGCCGGGTCGAGGTCGATGCCGTACCAGCGTTGCTGATGTTCGGCGATCGCCTGGCGCAGCTGAGGAATCCCGGGCCCTGGTGGATACTGGTTGACGCCCGAACGGATGGCCTCGACCGCTGCGTCGAGCACGTCGGCCGGCCCGTCGGTGTCGGGGAATCCCTGTCCGAGGTTGATCGCCCCCGTCTCGACGGCCAGCGCCGACATCTCCGCGAAGATCGTGGTGCCGAAGCCGGCGAGCTTCTTGGTGAGCGGATCGGTCGGTGCCACGACGCAACTGTAGGCAAGCACGGCGCCTCGAGCCCGGGGCCGGGCTCGTCGATGCTCGGAATGCGGCCACCCGGTCGAGGTCAGCCGTGAGTGAGTTCCTCTGCCTCCTGCGGCTGGCGACGCCGGTCCGGTCCCTCGTACCCAGTCGTCGCGCTCACCTCGTCAGCGCTGAATTCGACGGCGTGTGCGTCGGCGAGCCGATAGATCACCCCGGTCGTCTTTGCGCTGTACATGGCGACGTCAGCGGCGCTGATCAGTTCGTCGAGGCCTCGTCCGTGGCGCGGGAAGAGCGCCGCGCCGATCGCCGCGTGCACCGTGACATCACCGGCAATCGGCGTCGCGGCCAGCGATCGGCCGACACGCTCGGCGCTCGCACGAACCCCGCTGCCATCCTCGATCCCGGGGAGCAGGATGACGAACTCGTCGCCACCCCATCGGCCGACCACGTCGGTGTCTCGAACGGCTGACCGCAGCCGTTGCGCTGCCGCTTTCAGGACGACATCACCGAACTGGTGCCCGAGTGTGTCGTTGATCTGCTTGAACCCGTTGAGGTCGATCAGCATCAGGCAGACACCGGTCTGGAAGCGGTCGGCGACCGCCAGCGCTTCCTCGGTGATCCGCTCGAACTCTCGGCGATTCACCAGCCCGGTCAGTTCGTCGGTGGTCGCCCGCCGTTCGAGCGCCCGCCGATCCAGGAAGAAGGTCCAGCCCGCAAGTGCCATCAGCGCCGTGCCCAGGGCCAGCAGGATCACATAGCCGGTGAGCCCGTAGCCGGCGATGCCATCGCCAACCAGTCCGGCGCCGTCCTCGGCGGATGCAACGACCTGGACTGCGCCGCCGCCTTCGGGGAGTTGCAGCGTGTCGGTCACGACGATGCGACCGTCGTCCGTCAGCGGGCCGACCCGGCCGCCATCGCCGGGCGCGACGTCCGACAGTGCGATGTCGACGACGGCGTCGTATGCCGCGACTGTCGTGCGGGCGCGCTCGTCGATCAGGACCGTGGCAGGGAGTCGAAGCGCTGCGGTGACCGGGCCGCGCAACACCACCAGCAACGAGTCGGTGTCTTCGTCGACGACGGCGGCGGGACCGTTGCTCTGCGCCGATGCGCTGACCGCGGAACTGAACGCGGCGAGGGCGGAGAGGTCGGCGCCGGTGCAACGCGATGCGTCGTCTGTCGAGACACAGGCCGAAGCATCAGGCCCGAACGACCGCGAGAGCACCTCCGGGTCGGTCAGCTCGTTGGCGGCTCCGACCACGGCGAGGGCACGGAAGACGGTGCCCTCCACCGACTGATCGGCGACCAGGACCGTTGCCGTGACACGCGCGGACTGCTCGCTACGAGCTTGGGACCGCTCGCTGACCATCGACACCAACGTGGCGACCAACAGCACGACGCTGCCGACCAGCGCGCCGATGCGGATCAGTCTCATGAGCGTGCATCGGCACGCAGGGTGGCCGACTTGAGGAATCGTTGATGGATTCTCGAACGACCGCACTACGCGAACAGGGGCTCCGCACAGCTGCGGAGCCCCTGTTCATGTGGCGCGCTCGGAGAGAGTCGAACTCCCAACCGCTTGATCCGTAGTCAAGTGCTCTATCCATTGAGCTACGAGCGCAATTGCGACCGGCGACAGTGTAGACCCAACTCGCCGAGTTGCCGACGACGAAGTTTGCTCAGCCGCCCCAGGGGCCCCAGCCGCCAGCTCGCTGATACAGGGTGTAGGCGGCGATGGCGTTGGCCCGCGGGTCGAACAGGTCCTCCGCCGAGTCGATGCCGAGCGACGCGAGCCAGCTTCGGTGGACGCTGTAGTAGATCTGGAAGAGCCCGTAGCAGCAGAAGTTGTTGACGTTGGAACGATGGTTGCTCTCGCGCCAGGCGATCTCCAGCGCCCGCTCCTCGAGTTCATCGGGCCAGACCTCGCGGATGATGGCCGTGGCCTCCGTCTCGGGAACCGCAGCCGGTCGTGGGGGCGACGTCGTCGCCGGCGTGGTGGCGGGCGCAGCTGTCGTCGGTGCCTGTGTCGAGGTTCCGCTGGGGGCGGGAGCGGTGGCGGCCGGTGATCGCGTGGGCGTGGCGGCGGCCGTCGTGGGCGGTGCGGGTGTGGCCGCGCCGACGGGCAGGCAGATCGAGCGGCCGGGGACCAGCACGGTGTCGATCGATGCGTTGTTCACGCCGAGCAGGTCGGCGAGCGACACGCCGGCAGCGTCGGCGATTCGGATCCAGTAGTCGCCGGCGCCGAGTTCGTACTCCCGTCCGCAGGCGTCGACTGTCGTGGCGGGCGTGGTGGCGGGCTCGGTGGCTGGCGTGGTCGCGGCCGAGTCACCGTCGGACTCCGGAGCCGACTCGAGCATGGCGACCTCGGAAGCATCCGCAGCGGTTGGCTCCGTTGCGGCGACGGGCGCATCGGTCTCGGCGGTGCTGCTGCCGGCTGCCGCCGTGTCAGCCTGGGTGGTGCCACCGCTTGTTGGAGTGACCGTCGCATCCTGTGCGTCGGACGAGGGCGTTGCAGTGGCCGCGTCGGTGCTGGACACGCCGGCGACCGCGGCGGGCAGTGCGTCGCCCGCGTCGGCGTCCGACTCGGAGCCCGATGCGGTGATGCCGAGCAGGAGCGGGGCCGCGAGCGTGATCACGACGGCCAGTCCGCCGAGTCGGGCGATGAGCGGGTCGATGCCGGGCTGGTGGCTCGGCACCGGTTCCGGCTCGAGGTCCCAGGCACCGTCGTCGATCGGCGCGCCCGCCAACGGTTCGCTGTCGTCGGGCTGATGAGAACGAACGCGTGGTTCTCCGTGTACTCGCCCGGCGTGATCGGTGCCGCCCGCGAGTCCGGCCCACCACCGTCCGATCGCGGCGCCGAGACCGTCACGCTCGCGCGTCGGCAGCGGTCGGGGGGTCCACTCGGTCTGCTCACCCCAGAACTCGTCGTGAGTGTCGGGGGTCGCTTCGGGGTCGTGTCGGTCGCTCGTCATGGAAGGGGAACACCGGTCTACTCGGTTCGTCATGAAACCGCAACATGGTCGTCATCCAAACGACATGCTTGTCATTTGGAACCCGGCCCCGAACAGCAGTCGACCGGCGCATCCTGACGATGCGCCGGTCGACTGGCGGAGAGGGTGGGATTTGAACCCACGGACCGTGTTACCACGATCAACGCCTTAGCAGGGCGCCCCATTCGGCCGCTCTGGCACCTCTCCTGGGAGCCCCGGAGTGTAGCGCCGGTAACCTCGATCCCGGAACGGTGGCAGAGCGGACGAATGCACCCGCCTTGAAAGCGGACGAACCGCAAGGTTCCGGGGGTTCGAATCCCCCCCGTTCCGCCAATCGAAGCGCTGGCTAGCCCAGGCGGCGTGCGAGCTGTGCGGCGACGTCGTCACACTGCTGCTCGATGTCGACCACCGCCGCTTCGAACGCGCGGGGCGCCGACCCGGTCGGGTCGTCGACCTCGGGAACGTCGGCTCGGAGGTACTCCCCTGCCGTGCGCTCGGCCGTCAGCGACTCGACCCACGCACGGATGTCGCCACCGTCACCACCGGCGTCGATGTCGTCGCCGCCATCGATACCGCGCGCTGTCGCAGCGAGGAACTCGGGCAGCGTCAACGCCCGTCGGAACGCGGCCGACGAGAGCGCGGCGATCTTGACGACGTGATCGCGCTCGGCGGTCAGGATCAGATCGGCACCGTCCACGAGCGAGGCGGTGGTGGTCGAGCTGCGGTGTGTCGACACATCGAGCCCACGTCGTCGCATCGCGGCGACGGCGTCGTCGATCGCCGGCAGATCGACCGGACCGAAACCCGAGGAGCGAATCTGGGCCGCACTCGCACCGAGCCGTTCGGTGAGCTTCGACTCGAGCAGGGCTGCAGCCATCACCGACCTCGTGCGGTTGTGGCTGCACACCGTGAGGATGCGTACCGGACGCGATGCCTCGACCGCAGACGTCAACGCAAGTCCAGCCCGAAGACGCCGTGGAACGCCTCGTAGTACTCGTCGTCTTCCTCGATCGCTCCCATCGCAATCCAGTCGACGTCGTCGATCCGGTCGTGGAGTTCCGCCAACTCGGCGCCGCCCCAGCTGACCGGGTAGCGCAGGCGGTGCTCCTCGGTGACGATCGCCTGATGGATCACCTGGGCCACCTCGAACGGATCGGTCGCATTGGCCATCCCGGCCATGTAGAACTGGAACATCCGTCGATAGTGGGCGTCGTACGCACCGGTCGAGTTCGGAGCGTCGATGTTCTTGGCGAAGATCGCCGACTTGGTCACGCCCGGTTCGATGATCGCCACGCGGATCCCGAACGGCGCCAGCTCCTGCGCCAATCCTTCGCTGAGCCCTTCGAACGCCCACTTGGACGCGACGTACGGCGACTGGGCAAGCGCAGCGATCCGGCCGGCGACCGACGTGATGTTGACGATCGTGCCGCTGCCGCGTTCGCGCATCTGCGGCAGCACCGCCTGGATACAGCGCACGGCGCCGCACAGGTTCACATTCATGACCGACAGGTACATCTCGGGCGGGCACTCCTCGGCCACGGCATTGCCGCCGACTCCGGCGTTGTTGACCAGATGGTCGACACGACCGGTCGCAGCAAGGATCTCGGCGAATCCGGCACGAACCGACTCGTCGTCGGCGACGTCGAGCTCGAACAGCTCGACCGACACGTCAGCCGCTGCGGCCATGTTCTGCAGCTTCTCGGCCTTGTCGATCGAGCGCACGGTTCCGATCACCCGATGACCCTGCTTGGCAAGGTGGATCGCGGTGGCGCGCCCGATCCCGGAGTTCGCTCCGGTGACCACACTCACGGGACGATCATCGGTGGCCTGCTGCTCGTTCGACATGCGCCGAGCGTAGGCGCGGACCGCCGCCACCGAGTGGGCGGAAGTGGAAGCGGCGGCCACCCGGCCGCTTTCGTCTGTGCCCTATCTGCTGATCGAGCCCTGGATGTCGCGCACCCAGTCGTCGGCCTCGCGCCAGCGACTGTCGGCATGCTCGCGCGTCGTGTCGGACTGATCGTCGGCGGCGGGGTACGAACCGAGGAATTTGACGCCCCCCTGCTTGGCGTGCAGCGCCCGCATCGTGTCGGCGAGCAGTTCATCGGACACGTGCGCCTCGGCGTACACGATGAAGCAGTAGTCGCCCAGACCGCCCGCTTTGGTCGGGCGACTGGTGAGGTTCGACAGGTTGATCCGGCGGGCGGTGAACTCCTGCAGGATCGACACGAGGCTGCCCGGCTCGTCGGCGCGCTGATAGATCACGAGCGCCGTCTTGTCGTTCCCGGTCGGCGCGGGCACCCCGTTGCGAGCGACGACCACGAATCGGGTCTGATTGCCGTCGTGGTCGGCGATGTCGGCTGCGACGACGTCGAGGCCGTAGACGGTCGCAGCGACTCGTGGGCCGAGCGCAGCGCAGCTGACGCTGTCGGACTCGCTCACCAGGCGCGCCGCGTCGGCAGTGCTGTAGGCGGCACGAATCTCGGCGTCGGGCAACTGCTCGCGCAGGTACCGATGGCACTGCGCCGTGGCCACGGGGATCGAGTAGATCTCGGTCACGTCGGACAACGACACGCCGGGCTTGGCGAGCAGGCAGTGCTCGATGTCGATCACGATCTCGCGATGGATCACCAGGTCGTGGTCGAACGCCAACGCGTCCTGCGTGAAGTTGACCATGCCTTCGATCGAGTTCTCGATCGGCACCACGCCGACGTCGACCTCGCCCTGCTCGACCGCGTCGAGCACGTCGGGCACCGTGCGATACGCGACGTGTTCGACCTCGGAGAGATCGGATTGTGAGAGGAGTGCCTGCTGGGTGAAGGTGCCGAATGGACCGAAGAACCCGACCCGTTCGACTTCGCTCGTTGACATCGTCGCCAACACTACGGGGCGATCGCCGGGCGGGGCCGTTCGGTTGCGTACGTGGCACGATGACCGGGTGGACGAACTCGGCCTGCGGGCACTCCTCGACGATGTGCAATCGGGAGCGATGTCGCCCGACGACGCCGTGGACCGTCTCCGTCGCCTGCCGTTCGCCGACGTCGACGGCGCCAC
The DNA here is from genome assembly GCA_963716095.1 of Ilumatobacteraceae bacterium. Classification (GTDB taxonomy): domain Bacteria; phylum Actinomycetota; class Acidimicrobiia; order Acidimicrobiales; family Ilumatobacteraceae; genus Sva-07. The sequence goes on from CAVQSV010000023.1 coordinate 198,691, forward strand.
CGTCGACCACCACCGCCACCTTCGCTCCGGGCTGCCCGAAGCGATCTACGGCCCGGGCAAGTCGCCGGCCCAATGCGTGGCCATCGTCGGCGAGCTGCTCGCCCACGGCACCGGCCCGGTGCTGCTGACCCGCACCGATGACGCCCAGCGAACTGCGTGCCTCGACGCCCATGGAGCCGCGGTCGAGGCCAGCCGCTCGATGGTGTGGCGCCTGCCGGAGGCGACCTCGCCGGCGAAGATCGCCGTGGTCACCGCCGGCACCAGCGACATCCCGGTGGCCGACGAAGCAGCGCTCGCGCTGCGCGCCTACGGCTTCGATCCGACCGTGGTCACCGATGTCGGTGTCGCTGGTCTGCACCGGCTGCTCGCACGCCTCGACGACCTCACCGACGCCGACGCGCTGATCGTCGTGGCGGGTATGGAGGGCGCACTGGCAAGCGTGCTCGGAGGACTCAGCGGTGCTCCGGTGGTGGCGGTACCGACCAGCGTCGGATACGGGGCAGGGCTCGATGGGGTCACTGCGCTGCTGGCCATGCACGCCTCCTGCGCAAGCGGCGTCACCGTGGTCGGCATCGACAACGGCTTCGGTGCCGCCTGTGCGATCGCCCGCATGTTCACCTGGCCGAATCGATGAGCGACACGGCCGAGCGGACGATCGCCTGGTTCAACTGCCAGGCCGGCGTTGCGGGTGACATGACGATGGCGTCCCTGGTGGACGCCGGCGCCAACCCTGATGAGGTCGCCACGGTCATCGCTGGCCTCGGCGTCGACGGCTACGCACTGCTGTTCGAACGCGTGCAGCGCTGCGGCGTGGGCGCAACCTGGGCCAACGTCGTCGTCGACCACGATCACGCCTCGCACGACGGTCGTGCCGATCAGGACACGCCGCACCGACCGGCGCGTGAGGTCTTGGCCCTGCTCGATGCCGCCGAACTGCCCCCACGCGTCCGCGGTCGGGCTCGGCGGGTCTTCCTACGATTGGCGGAGGTCGAAGGCGCCATCCACGGCGTCGACCCCACCGAGGTGGAATTCCACGAAGTCGGAGCCCTCGACTCGATCGTCGACGTGGTCGGCGTGTGCGCAGCGCTCGAGTCACTCGACATCGACGAGGTGTGGTGCAGCCCGATCGCCGTGGGCCACGGGGAGGTTCGCAGCGCCCACGGCGTCATTCCGAACCCCGCGCCCGCCACGGTCACCCTGCTCGCCGACGCCGGTGCACCATCTCGCGGCATCGACACGACCATGGAGGTGTCGACACCGACCGGCGTTGCGCTGATGACCACGTTGGCAACGGGCTTCGGGGCGATGCCCGCGATGTCGACGAGCGCCGTCGGCCACGGCGCAGGCACCGCCGACACCGCCGAGCGCGCGAACGTCGTGCAGGTGGTGGTCGGCCGACGCGGTGGCCATGACGACAGTGCCGACGCCGACGGAACCCCGGTGGCGCTGCTCGAAGCGAACGTCGACGACATCACCGGCGAAGTGCTCGCTCACGCCATCGGTCGGCTGCTCACCGCGGGCGCCCACGATGCATGGGTCACGCCGATCGTGATGAAGAAGGGACGCCCGGCCCACACGGTGAGCGTGCTGTGCGATCCGGCTTCGGTCGCCTCGCTGCGTTCGGTCATCCTCGACGAAACGGGCTCGCTCGGGGTGCGGATGTCGATGCTGCACCGCTGGCCACAGCAGCGCACCGAAGCAACCGTCGACGTCGAGGGGCACACGATTCGCGTCAAGGTCGCCGCGCATCGCATCAAGGTCGAATTCGACGATGCCGCCGCGGCGGCCGTTTCGCTCGGCGTACCCGTCCGGGTCGTGCTCGATCGCGCAGCCCGTGCTGCCGACGAAACCACGAACCCTCGACAACGCGACAGTCCGTAGGCTCGAACTTCCGTGGGTTCGATCGCTGTCAGCCATCTCGCCTGGCAGCTGCCAGGGGGCGACGAGCTGTTTCGTGACGTCTCGTTCCGGGTCGGGGACGGCGATCGAGTGGCGATCGTCGGGGCCAACGGGGTGGGCAAGTCGACGCTGCTGAAGCTGATCACCGGCGACCTCGATGCCAGCGAGGGAACCATCAGCATCGACGGCCATCTCGGCATCATGCACCAGCTCGTCGGCACCGCCGACCAGGCTGCGACGACGGTGCACGAACTCCTGGTGTCGATCGCCCCCGAACGACTTCGTGTCGCCGCCGAGCGACTGGCCGTGGCCGAGCAGCGCCTGGCCGATGAGCCGATGCAGTACGCCGACGCCCTGGCGGCCTGGGGCGACGCCGGCGGCTACGACCTCGAAGTCACGTGGAACGAGTGCGTGACCCGCGCCTTCGGTGAGTCGTTCGACCACGTCCGCGACCGGCCGCTGCGCACCTTGAGTGGTGGGGAACAGAAGCGGCTGGCGCTCGAGACGCTGCTGCGCAGCGAGTTCGACGTCCTGGTGCTCGACGAACCCGACAACTTCCTCGACGTGCCCGCCAAGCGCTGGCTCGAGGAACAGCTGAACGCCACCCGCAAGACCGTGCTCTTCATCAGCCACGACCGCGAGCTCCTTGCCGCCACCGCGAGCAAGGTCGTCACCGTCGAAGCGTGGGGGGCATGGACCCATGGCGGATCGTTTGCCGGCTACGCCGACGCGAAGGCACGCGAACACGACAAGCGAGACCGCGACCGCGCGCAGTACGACGACGAACGCCAGCGGCTCGAGGACTACGTGAAGCTGATGCGCGAGCGCGCCAAGATCAGCGAAGCGTTCGCCCCCAAGCTGAAGGCCGCCGAGACCAAGCTGCGCCACTTCGTCGAACGCAACGAGCGCCCGCCCGAGATGCGCGATCAACAGATCGACGTTCGGCTCCGCGGCGCACGCACCGGCAAACGGGCGGTGATCTGCGAAGCGCTGGAGATCGAAGGGCTCACCGACCCGTTCGACCTCGAGCTCTGGTACGGCGAGCGCGTCGCCGTGCTCGGCGGCAACGGGGTGGGCAAGAGCCACTTCCTCCGGCTGCTCGACCAAGTGAACGCCACCGACGTCGCTGCAGGTCGCGTCGAGCACTCCGGTGTCTGCCGACTCGGTGCAGGAGTCGTCGCCGGCCTGTTCCACCAGACGCACGAGCACCCCGAGTGGCATGGCCGCGAGCTGATCGACATCTTGTACGGCCAGGACGTCGTGCTCGGCCCGGCGATGAGCATGCTGCGCCGGTACGAGCTCCACGGCTGCGCCCAGCAGACGTTCGACACGCTGTCAGGCGGCCAACAGGCAAGGTTTCAGGTGCTGCTCCTGGAGCTCTCCGGGGCAACCCTGCTGTTGCTCGACGAGCCCACGGACAACCTCGACCTCATGTCGGCCGAAGCGCTCGAACACGGCCTCGCCCAGTTCGACGGCACGGTGGTGGCGGTGACCCACGATCGGTGGTTCCTTCGAGGGTTCGACCGGTTCGTGGTGTTCGGCGACGACTGCGCCGTCACCGACCACACCACGCTGCCGACCGCCTGGGAGTGATCACGTCTGGGGTCTGACCCCTGGCGTGATCAGGCGGGCGTGGACGGAACGGTCGCCTGGATCCAGGCGGCGAGGTCCTCGGCCGATTTCGCACCGCTGTCACGGTCGAGCACGTTGCCGTCGGCGTCGACGAGCATCAGATACGGGAATCCGCCGCCACCGTTGACCACGAACGCCGTCGACTCGACGCTGTCGGCCATCACCGGCCACTTCGTCGGCCAGTTCTTGTCGATCAACCAGTCGGATGGCGGGTAGTTGGGGCCGGTGTTGTCGACCCCGGTGCTGACGGCCACGACGTTCACTCCGTCGGGCAGGCCACCTCGGTTGTCGAGTTCGATCAACTCGGGGATCTCGTCGTTGCAGTGCGGGCACCAGTGGGCGAGGAACACGTACAACGTGGCGTCATCGGTGGCACCACCGATCGACATTGCGCTGCCGTCGAAGGAGGCACCGTCGACGACCGGGGTCGCCATGCCGATCGCCGGATCGACGTCGACCACAGCGCCCAACGACGGCAGCGGATCGCCGGTGACCTCGACGGGGCGGTTCTGCTCGACGTCGTCGCCGAAGTCCGGCTGAGATGTCTCGCCCGGGGCGAGCACCCCACCCGAGCTCTCGTCGTCGCCACCGGACAGCAGGACCGCGACTCCGGCGAGGCCCAGCACGAGCACGATGGCTCCGACGATGATGATCACGGTGCGGTTCTTCACGAGGTGTGCTCCAATTCGGGCTGGGAGGTCGTCGGCTCTGGGCCGTTCCCCAGTCTGGCTGGGAAGCGCACGAGCAACAGTATGAGGACGGTGAGAAAGCCGATCAACGCCATGTTGGCGAGGCTCAGCCCGAACTCGCGGAACCAGATGAACGTGCACGACGGGCCCTGGAATTCGCACTCGCCGTTGTCGAGTGACGGGCGCCACTCGATCAGGCTGTGCCACCCCGAGATGGCCACGCCGATGGCGGCCAGCGGCGCGGCGTACCACCGCACGTCGGGGTCCTTGCGGAGCCCACCGACCAGCAAGATCACGGTCAGCGGGTACATCGCAATGCGCTGGAACCAACAGAACCGGCACGGATTGAAGTTGGCGACCTCGGAGAAGTAGAGACTGCCGACCGTGGCCCCGAGCGCCACGAGAAACGCCAACCACACGCCGGCGTCGCTGATCGCAGACCCGAGCCGATGGGCGCCATCGTTGCCCAACGCGGCGAGGACGCGCAGCACCACCAACGAGACCGCGCCGATGCCTGCGACGATCGTCAGCAGCCCGACGAACAGCTGCACTGTTTCGGTGTCCACCACACAAGTATGCAGCGACGGCACTACGTTCTTTCGGCGATGCCGTCCGACGCCCTCGTGGAACCCGTGGTGGTACCCGATCAGCGAACGTCGAAGGCCACCCTCGCAGAGCTGCGCAAGACCCGCCAGCGGCGGCGCCTCGGCGACACCGACTGGTACGACATTGCCTACCGCGTGTACCTGTTCGCCCTCGTCGGGTTGGTCCTCGTCGTGTGGGTCTCGGATGCGATCGACGGAGCGATCGGCGAGGGCATCGACACCGCCGACCTGCTGGAACGGGGGCCGTCGATCATCGGGTTGCTCGTCGTCGCAGCATTCGCGCTGGGCATGCGGAGCGGAGCCGACGGCGGACCGGTGGCGATCGAGTTGGCCGACATTCGACACGTGCTCTCCGCGCCGATCTCGCGCCGAGCGGTGCTGCTCCGACCGGTCGCGCAACGTCTGCGGGCTGCAGCGTTCGCAATCGGGCTGGGCGGCGCCGTGCTCGGACAGTTGATCGCCACCGAGGTCGAGGGCTCTCGCACCGCATGGGCAGCAGCATGCGGTGCGTTCGGGGCGATCGTCGGTGTGACCTTCGTGGCGACAGCGGTCATCGCCCACACACTGCGGGCCCCCCGATGGCTCGCCACGACACTGGCCACCGTCGCACTGGTGTGGCAGGGCGCAGTGGCATGGGGCATCTGGAACGGCGAGGCGACAGGGCTCGCGCGCGTCGCTCCTGGGAATCTGGCCGGGCGACTCGCGCTGTGGGGCGTCAGTCAGCGACCGATCGACGTGATCGCCATTGTCGTTGCCGTCGCCATGACCGCCGCCGCCTTGGCCCTGAGCGGCAAGCTCCGCGTCGAGGCGCTCGCCCGACGCGGCGAGCTGGTGTCGCAACTGCGGTTCGCTGCCACGGTCCAGGACCTGCGCACCGTGGTCCAGTTGCGACGCCAGTTGCGTTCCGAGGTGCTGCGCACCCGCCCGTGGGGCCAACGTCACCCGCCCGCCCGGCCGGCAGCGACCACGACCGTTCGCGGCAGGGTCCCGTCGGCGACGTCCGCCGGCGCTGCCGGTGCCGCCGACGGGCGCACCGGTCCATCGGCCGGCATCGTGTGGCGCCGCGACAGCCGATCGTTGCGGCGCCTGCCCGCATCGCGGTTCATCCGCATCGGCCTGCTCGCGTGCATCGGCGGCGTTGGTGCGGCACTCACGGTGTCGTCGTCGCCGCTGTTCGGTCTGCTGCTCCTCGGCGCGTTGTTCTTCGCCGGCCTCGAGTCGCTCGAACCCCTGTCGCAAGAGATCGACCGTCCTGACATCACCGACAGCTTCCCCATCGAACGCGGCTGGATCTACGCAAATCATCTGGTGGCATCTGCGGTGCTGTTGGTCGGAGTCGGGCTGCTGGGTGCGGCCGTGGCGATCGTGATCGATCCCGATGTCGGGGCGATGGCCCTGGTCGTGGCGATCCCGATGGTGTGGGCCGGCGCGATGGGACCCGTCGTGGTCACCGTGCTCGACGCCCCCACCGCGCCGTCGCCGACCACGCTGCTGGGCACGCCACGCGACGCCGAGTCCACCATGGTGCCGCCCGAGTTCGCCGGGTTCAGCACCGCACTGCGCACGCTGCTCCCCGTTGCGATCAGCGCGGTCGCGACGATTCCGGTGTTCGTCGCCCGGTTCGACGGCACCGCCACCGGCGTCGGGCGATCACTTCTCGGCCTGGCGATCTTCACGGCGATCACCGTGCTCTGGGTCCGACGTCGCGACCCCTGGGGCGCCAAGGTCCGAGCATTCTTCGAAGAAGGGCGAGCCGCCAGCACATGAGCAACTCACGATCGAACCGACCGCAGTCGCAGCGCACACGGGCACGGCAGTCGCGCAGCACCGACCAACCGACCAGCGCTGCGACCGACGCCGCCGGCGACGTCGACCCGGGTGCGGCCACCCGCGCGCAGCGGCCCGCTGGCCCACCTCCCGCCATCGAGACCGTGGGCCTCGCGAAGCGCTACGGCGACGCGCCGGCCCTCCTGCCACTCGACTTGCGAATCGGCACCGGCGAACGGATCTCGCTGATCGGCCACAATGGCAGCGGCAAGACCACATTGATGCGCATGCTCGTCGGCGTGCTCGAGCCCACCGAAGGGTCCGCCGAAGTCGCCGGGCATCCGATCGGATCGATCGAGGCGCGCGGCCGCCGTGTCCTACCTGGCGGATCAGCCGGTGTTCTACGACGACCTCACGGTGTGGGAGCACCTCGAGTACATCGCACGGCTGCACGGCACCGACGACTGGGAGCAGCAGGCCGTCGACCTCGTCGACATGGTGGGGCTGATGGATCGGGTCGACGACCTCCCGACCACGTTCAGTCGCGGCCTCAAGCAGAAGGCCGCGCTCACCATGGCATTCGTTCGACCGTTCGATGTCATGTTGATCGACGAGCCGTTCGTCGGGCTCGACCGGCTCGGCAAGCTCGCCCTCCTCGACCTGCTCAAACTCGCTCACGGTGACGGCGCCACCCTGGTGGTGGCCACCCACGAACTCTCGAGCGTGAACGAGAGCAGCCGACTGATCGCGCTCAGCAACGGCGAGTTGGTCTACGACGGCGACCCGGCGACGGCCGATCTGGCAGCGCTCACCGAAGGCGCACGCCACGACCGAGACGATCAGGAGTGAACGTCAAGAGTTCATTGAAGAGCGCCTCAAGCAGCCGATCCGTCGTCTAGCATCGCTGCCATGCAGGAGTTCTCTTCGGTCACCGCTTCGTCCTACGACGCCGAGTCACTGGCACCGTTGCTCAACGAGAAAGCCGCCGACGGTTGGTCGGTCGTCTCGATCGTGGCTGCCGGCACCAACATCGTTGCGTACCTGCAGCGCGAAGCCGACGAGGCAGCCGCCACCGCCGACGAGGCGCCGGCGAGCGACACCGCCGCCACGGATGCGGCCACCGACGAGCCGGCTGCGGACTCACCGTTCGTGCCGGCAGCCGCCGCCACCGCTGCCGCTGCCGCAACCACCGTCGCCGACGACACGCCGGCCCCGGTCGAGGAGCCCGCCGGCTGGGCCAGCGCGCCCGACGAGCAGCCCGCACCGGCGGAGGCCGCCGAGGAGGCTTCGATCGCCGACCTCGCCGCGCAGGTGAGCGAGCCCGAACCAGCCGCCGCCGAACCCGTGGCAGCCGAACCGGCCGCCGCCGAGCCCGCAGCGGCCGAAGCAGCCGCAGCACCTGCGGCGGAGTCGGCCGTGCCCGCTGGCTGGTATGCCGACCCTTCCGGTCGGTTCGAGCTCCGCTACTGGGACGGCGGCGCATGGACCGAGCACGTCTCTCGCGCCGGCCAGCAGTTCACCGACCCGCCGGTCGCCTGATCACCAGATGAACCCACGGGGTCCGACCCCTGCCGGTTCATTTCCGCCGGGCACACCGCGGACCTAGCCTGAACGCATGCGCGCCACCTCGATCGGCCATGCCGGCATGCTCATCGAAACCGATGCCGGATCGATCGTGTGCGACCCGTGGTTCGTGCCCGCCTTCTTCGGCTCCTGGTTCGTCTTCCCTCGCAACGACCAGCTGAGCGACGACCTCCGCGAGCGCATCGAGAACGCCGACTTCCTCTACATCTCGCACCTGCACGGCGATCACCACGACGAACCGTGGCTTCGTGACCACCTGCGCCGCGACATCCCGATCCTGCTTCCCGGTTTCCCCACCCGCGAACAGCAGCGCACACTCCAGGCCCTCGGATTCACCGAGTTCATCCGCACGGTCGACACCGAGGAGCTGGAGATCGCGCCCGGGCTCACCGTGGCGATCCATGTCGAGACCTCGATCACCGACGGCCCGGGCGGCGACTCGGCGCTGGTCGTTTCGGACGGATCCTCCATCCTGGTCAACCAGAACGACTGTCGCACCAACGACCTCGCCCAACTGCGGGCACACGGTCCGGTCGATCTCCACTGGCTGCAGTTCTCCGGAGCGATCTGGTATCCGATGGTGTACGAGATGCCCGATGCCGACAAGCGCCGGCTGTGCGAGGCGAAGGTCGATGCCCAGTTCGCTCGTGCGATGCGCTACGTCGAGAACATCGACGCCCGCTACGTCGTGCCGAGCGCCGGTCCCCCGGCGTTCCTCGACCCGGAGCTCTTCGGGCTCAACATGATCGACGGCGACGAGTTGAGCATCTTCCCCGACCAGACCGAGTTCCTCCGCCGTCTCGACGCAGCGGGGCGCCACGGGCTGATGAACATCCCCGGCACCACGATCGATGTCGGGCCGGACTCGATCGACCTGACACACCCGATACCGACCGCCGACGTCGAGGCGATCTTCAACGACAAGCGCGCCTACCTCGAGGCCTATCAGGCCGACTGGAAGCCGTGGCTCGACGACGCAGAAGGCGTCGTGGAACCCGCCGAGCACCGACCTGCTCACCACGCTGCGCGCGTGGTGGGAACCGCTGCTCGAGATGGCGCCGACGTTGCGGTCGCAGGTGGGCGCCAACGTGTTGATCAACGCCGGCGACCTCCCGATCCTGGTCGACTTCCCGAACGGTGAGGTGCGGCGCCACGGCGGCGAGGAGTTCTCGTTCCGCTTCGACATCCCGCGGGAACTCGTCGAGACCGTCGTTGCGCAACGTGCAGTCGACTGGAGCAACTCGTTGCTGCTGTCGGCTCGTTTCGTCGCCTGGCGTGATGGCGAATTCAACGAGTACGTGTACAACTTCTTGAAGTCGCTGTCGCGCGAGCGGATGCGCCGTGCCGAGGCCGAAGTGGTCCGCAAGCTCACCCCGGCCGACGTCCTCGAACAGCTCGACGAAGACGACATCCGCGTCGGCGACTACGTCGTGCAACGTCGCTGCCCGCACCGCAACGCCGATCTCGCCGCGTTCGGCGAGATCGACGACTGCGACTTCGTGTGCACCTTGCACGGATGGCGCTTCGATCTCGAGACCGGTCGCAACAAGACCGCTGCTGACCAGCCCCTCCGCATCCGCCGCGCCACCCCGAACGACTGACCCGAACCGCCCGAACCACCACCACCCGTTTGCGTGACAGTTCGGACGGGACGGACCGTCCGAAACGCAACACAAACGTCGGCCCGACACCACCCGTTTGCGTGACAGTTCGGACGGGACGGGCCGTCCAGAACGCAACCCGAACGGGGCTGGGATAGGTTGGAAGGGTGCTGGATCTCGGGATCGACCTGAACCTCTGGCCATGGGTGTGGCTCGGCATCGCCGTGTTCTTCGCCCTGATCGAACTCACCGTGCTCGCCGGGTCGTTCGTGTTGCTGCCGTTCGCCATCTCGGCGCTCGGTGCCGCGCTGCTCGGCTTCTACGACGTCGCCATCGAGATCCAATGGCTCGTCTTCCTCGGCGGCGGCGCGTTGATCTGGATCGGCCTGTACCGGTACGCCAAGACCTTCGTCGGCAACAGCGAACTCGAACCGGGTGTCGGCGCGGACCGCCTCGTCGGTCTCCCCGGCATCGTGACCACGGCCATCGACCCCAACGACACCGACCGCCGGGGTCGCATCACCGCCCAAGGCGAGGTCTGGGGCGCCACGTCCAGCAACGGCGAGCCGCTCGCGCAGGGCACCCACATCCGGATCGTGTCGGTGAGCGGTACGAAGGTCATGGTCGAATCGACCGACGCGGTGCCGCCGGCCGAGCCGCCCTCGGCCCCGCCGCCCACACCGCCGGGCTCGTCCACACCGCCGCCACCGTCCACGCCACCCACCGCGCCACCAACCAGCTAGCTCGGGAGCACACATGAACCCCATCGCCATCGTCCTGATCGTCGTCGCACTCATCGGCATCGGCGTGCTGGTGAGCGCCGTCAAGATCGTGCGCCCGTATCAGCGTGGTCTCGTCGAGCGGCTCGGCAAGTACAAGACCACGCGCGACCCGGGTCTCAACCTGATCTTGCCGTTCATCGAGACGATGCAGTTGATCGACATGCGTGAACAGGTCGTCGACGTCCCCCCGCAGGAGGTCATCACTGCCGACAACGTGGTCGTGTCGGTCGACGCGGTCGTCTACTACGAGGCCACCGACCCGCAGCGCCTCGTGTACAACGTGGCCGACTTCTTCACCGCCATCACCAAGCTCGCCCAGACCAACCTGCGAAACCTGATCGGCGACCTCGAACTCGACCGTGCGCTCACCTCCCGCGACACGATCAACACCCAACTGCGCGACGTGCTCGACGACGCCACCGACAAATGGGGTGTCCGAGTCGTCCGAGTCGAGATCCAGCGGATCGATCCACCACCAGACATCGTGTCGGCGATGCACGCCCAGATGCGCGCCGAGCGCGACCGCCGTGCCACCGTCACCGAGGCCAAGGGCTACCAGGAAGCAGCGATCGCACGCGCCGACGGCGAACAGCAGGCAGCGGTGCTGTCGGCCCAGGGCCGCAAGCAGGCGGCCGTCCTCGACGCCGAAGGCCAGGCGCAGGCGATCGAACTGCGCGCCAACGCCGAGAAGCTGCAGTTGGAGCTCATCGGTCAAGGTGAGGGCATCGCAGCCAAGGCGCGCCTCACCGGCATCAAGGAGGCCGGGGCCGACAAGAGCGTGTTGACCGTCGAGTACCTCCAGGCACTCGAACGCATCGGCGACGGCCGGGCGACCAAGCTGGTCATCCCGGCCGAGTTCTCCGGGCTGTTGGGCACCGTTGCCGCGCTCGCCGCAGCAGCCAGCGACGACGACACCGACGACGAGGTTCGCCCGCGTGACGGCCTGCCGATCCCCGACGACGACGAACGGGTCGATCTTCCCGAGCCGGCCCGTTCGGAGACCCGCCGATAACCATGCGTCGCATCGACGCACCGCGGGCGGGCTGGTATCCCGACCCCGAGAGCGAGGGCAACCTGCGGTACTGGGACGGGCTCGACTGGACCAAGGCGCGTCGTTCGCCGCCGAGCGCAGCGGAGCTGCTGTCGTTCGAGCAGCGCGAAGCGTTCGAGGCCGCTCATCGCTACGTGGCACCCTCCGCCGAGCGGGCCGCACAGGCCGTCTCGAACCGGGACGGTCGTCCCAACAACCAACAGATCGTCGACGACGTCCGCCGCGTCGCACGCAGCGAGGTCGACCGTGCAGCCGACCTGTTCTCGCAGCGCGCACGACAGATGCAGCGCGACATCGTCCCGCTGGTGTCGCAGTACACGAACCGAATCGTCAGGTGGATCCGGTTCGCAGCGATCGTTGCGGTGGTGCTGCTGGTTGCCTACTTCGTGTTCCAGGTGGTCGCTCAGGCGAGCCTGTTCGAATGGATCGGCGACCGCATCGACAACTTCACCGACGACCAGAACGGCGCCACGATCACGCCCTGGCTCTGAACGTCACGCCAGGCGGTACGAGAAACGGTACGTGCCCGGCGTGATGCGATAGCGGTCGAGCACGTCCGGGCCGCAACTCGCCGTGCCGAGCCCCCGGTGGACGACATCAGCGTGCACCACCAGCGTTCGTCGCGGCCGGAGGTCGGTTTCGTGCGCGGCCGCGTACAACTCGTCGACCGTGAACCGGGTGGCCGACACATGCAGCGTGGAGGGCTCGAGCGCCTCGAGTCGAACGACTCGTTCGGTGGCCGAATCGACGAACTCGAACCAGCGGCAGTCGGTTCGAAGACCGAACTCCTGCGGAACGAGGTACGGCGGCTGGTCGACGTCGGCGTCCCAGGTTCCGAGCAGGGCCCCACGGTTGCGGTCGGGATAGTTCTCGAGTGGACCTCGGCCGTACCAACGCACCCGGTCGAAGCCCCGGCCGAGTTCGAACGTGACGCCGATCCGCGCGAGGTCGACGAGATCGTCGGGCACCACCACCTCGTGGTGGTGGATGACCGAGCCGTCGTCGCGTTGCTCGATGTCGTGACGGTGGTCGACGAGCTCATCGGCGCCTCGACCGTCGACGCCTGCGCGCTGCCAACGGCCGAGCGCCTTCTCCTCCCGATTGAACGCTTCACCGAGGTCGTCGCGCAGCTTGAGGCCGTCATTGTCGGTCGGCGCACGGAAGACCGCCAGCGAGACCGGCGCGACGAGCACCTCGTCGGCGAATTGTGCGCGGATCGTGCCGCCCACGACCTGATCGTGCGCATTTTTCGGATTGGGGGCGGGGTTGGGTGCGCCGACGGGGTGTTGGTCCCACGCGACGAGATGTCCGGCCGGGGCCCACGGGGTGGCGCGGCGTTGTCGCCAACGAACGGTGCCATGGGCATCGCCGGCGTCGGGCAGCGCGAACGGCAACGCCAGCCTGACCGTCGACGACGGTGCGACATCGCCGAGGACGAGTTCGCCGGACTCGATGACGACGCCATCGACCAGCAGCTCCCAGTCGGCGCGGAGGTCGTCGAGGTCGGTGAAACTGCGCCGGTTGGTCACCGCGAAGTGGTCGCCGTCGAGTTCGACGACCACGGGGCGATGCACCCACGTGACCTCCTGCATCGCCGGATGCGGCTGCAGATCTGACGACATCAGCCCATCGGCAACGAAGTTGCCGTCGTGGGGATCCTCTCCGAACTGCCCGCCGTAGGCGTACCCGCGTGTGCCGTTCGGCAGCCTCGTGAGCAGACCATGATCCTTCCACTCCCAGATGAAGCCGCCCTGCAAACCTGGCGTCCGGGTGATCACGTCCCAGTAGTCGGCGAGCGAACCGTTCGAGTTGCCCATGGCGTGGCTGTACTCGCACATGATCAGCGGCCGATCGCCACGGCCCGACCGGCCGTAGGCCTCGATCGATTCGATCGTCGGGTACATCGGGCACACCAGGTCGCTGGCCAGACGCCCACCATCGACCCAGCCGTCGTGGAAGACCGCGCCCTCGTAGTGCAGCGGCCGCGCGGGATCGACGTGGCGGATCCAAGCGGCCATGGCGTCGTGGTTCGCTCCGTAGCCGGCTTCGTTGCCGAGCGACCAGACGATGACGCTCGGATGATTGCGGTCGCGCTCGACCATGCGGGCGCCCCGCGCGAGCCACGTCGACCGGTAACGAGGGTCGTCACACAGGCTCGTGTTGTACGCATGGCTCTCGAGGTTGGCTTCGTCGATGACGTACATGCCGATCTCGTCGCACAGATCGAGCAGGCGCGGATCGTTCGGGTAGTGGGCGCATCGCAGCGCGGTGATGTTGTTCCGACGCATCGCCAGCAGGTCGTCGCGCATGTCGGCGACGGTGACCGCCTTGCCCCGGGTGGGGTGATGGTCGTGACGGTTGACCCCGAAGATCCAGATCGGTTCGCCGTTGACGAGCAACTGCCGATCGCGCACCTCGACCGATCTGAACCCGACCACTTGGGTGTGCACTTCGGTGACCACATCGTTCGGATCGATCAGCTCGGCGACGACCCGGTAGCGCGTCGGCGACTCGGCCGACCAGGCATCGACGTCGGGCAACCGGAAGTCGGCCACGGCCGTGTGGCCGGTGAAGACGTACGGTCGCTCGAACTTGGATCGAACCCGGCCGGTCACCGCTGCGCCGAGGCGTCGGCCGCCGAGCGTCTCCACAGAGAATCTGACCTGCCACCCGGTGTCGGGCGGTTGCGGTCCATCGAGCGTGGCGGTGGCGGTGAGCGTTCCGGTGGTTGCGTCCAGTCCCGCATCGCAGACCAGGCGGGCCAGGTGCACCGCGGCGCGCGCCTCGACGAACACCTCGCGGTGCAGACCGGCCATCCACCACTGGTCCTGGTCTTCGACATAGCTCTGCGCACTCCAGCGGACCACGACGATGGCGATGTCGTTGATGCCGGCGTGGACGTGCGAGGTGATGTCGTACTCGCTGGCGAGGCGGCTGTCGGTGCCGTAGCCGGCGAACGCTCCGTTGACGTACAGCGCATGGACGCTCTCGGCGCCACCGATGTGCAACACCACCTGACGGTCGAGCCAGCCGGTCGGGATTCGCATGGTGCGGCGGTACACCCCGGTCGGGTTGCGGTCGGGCAACCGCGGCGGGGGGCCGGGAAACGGCATCTGCACGTTCGTGTACTGCGGCAGGTCGCCGACGTCTTGCAGTGTCCAGTTGCCCGGCACCGCCACCGTGGTCCACGCGGTGCCGCCGGCAGGCTTGGTCACCGCGGTGGCAGGCACGCGGTCGGGATGATCGAACAACCGGAAGTGCCAGCGACCGTCGAGCGCTCGACGCCAACGCGAGGGATGGTCGCTTCTCGCGTGCTCGAGCGTGTCGGCGGCCCGCGTCGGCGGCCGCATCGGGAGGCGGTCGATCTCGACGAGTTGCGGATCGGCCCACGGCCGGATGACTCCGAGAGCAGGAAGCATGGCCGGTCAGTCTTCCAGACCGGTGAACGAGAACCGGAAGCGGCTCAGGCGCCGTCGTGGACCCAGACCGGGGTGCGAAGCGGCATGACGCCGCTGTCCCAGATCCAGTCCATCGCCGGCACGCTCACGCGAACGCACCCGTGCGAGGCCGGGTAGTTCGGGATGCTGTTCGATCCGTGCACGGCAACGCCTCCGACGAAGTACTTCGGACGGTAGATCTTGCCGAGATCGCCTTCCCACCATCCGTCGGGCCGTTCACGGTTGACGTCGTGCAGCCCGCTCGGTGTGAGTGACACACCGGAGATGACTTCGCCGGGCGTGTTCTGATCCGCCTCTGTGTAGGCCTCGCCGTTGCCGGTCGAGGTGTTCAGGATCCACTCGGTCTTGCCATCGATGACGAAGAACAGCACCTGCTTGGCCTTGTCGACCTCGACCAGGGTGCCCGAGTTCGCACGGGCGATCGGGCGCAACGTCATGTTGGTGAGGGCGTCGGCGGTGCGCTGGTCGACCTTGCCGTCGGC
Organism: Ilumatobacteraceae bacterium; assembly: GCA_963716095.1. Classification (GTDB taxonomy): domain Bacteria; phylum Actinomycetota; class Acidimicrobiia; order Acidimicrobiales; family Ilumatobacteraceae; genus Sva-07. The sequence goes on from CAVQSV010000023.1 coordinate 214,241, forward strand.
CTCGAAGCCCATGTACTTCTCGAACGCCATCACCGCTTGACGGGTGGTGAGGCCGTATTGACCGTCGGCAGCGCTGATCCAGAAGCCGAGCTCGAACAACCGGAGCTGGATGCGGGTGGTCTCTTGACCATTGCTCGTGCCGACTGCCTGCAGCGGCGGGTCGAGGACCTCGACCGGGACGATGTTGACCGGCACGGTGGTCGTCGGCGCGGCGGTGGTGGTGGGTGCCGCCGTCGTGGTGGGTGCAGCGGTGGTGGTGGGCGCAGCGGTGGTCGGTGGTGCGGTGGTCGTCGGAGCCTCACTCGTCGCGGTGACGCTGTCCTCGGTGACGGCGTCCTCGGTGGAGGCGTTGTCGGCGCTCACGGCATTGACGACCGCCGCAGGCTCGGCGGCCCCGGCCCCGTCGGCGCCGTCGGCACCGGTTCCGCTGGTGACCGCGGTGGAGCAGCCGGCGATGGCGACGAGCCCGAACACCACCAGGGTGCCGATCTTGGCGCGCTTGCGTTCCTGTTCCACCACGGTCGGTGAGCCTAACGGCGATCGGGCAAAGGGTGTCGGCACGTGCTCAAGTTCCGTCGATCCGCTGTACGGACCTCCGGTTCCGTTGTCATCTCGTGGCAAACGGCGGCGCAGGACACGGTTCGGAGGTGAGAGCGGTCCGATCGAAGCGATCGACGAGGTCACGGAGGGTGACCGGTCGGTGCGCTCCGAGACCGAGCGACGCTGCGATCCAGGCGACGATCTCGGCGGGACCGATCCCAGCCCGTTCTGCGAGATCGGCCATCGTGATCGGCGCGCCACGTCGCTTCGCGAGGCGGTCACCGTTGGCGTCGACCACCAACGGTACGTGCAGGTAGGTCGGCTGCGGATAGCCGAGGAGATGCTGCAGGTGGATCTGCCTCGGGGTGGACGACAGCAGATCGTCGCCTCGTACCACCTCGGTGACACCTTGGGCAGCGTCATCGACGACGACGGCGAGGTTGTACGCCGGGACCCCGTCGTTTCGTCGCAGTACGACGTCGTCGACGCGCCCGGAGAACCGGCCGTGGACGATGTCGTCGACGTCGACCTCGCGCCCGTCGGTGCGCAGTCGCAGTGCCGGGCGCCGTCCTTGACTGAGCCGGTCCGAGCGCTCGACGGCGGTGAGATCTCGGCACGTGCCCGGGTACGAACCAGGGGGGCCGTGCGGAGCCTGCGACGCAGATTCGATCTCGTCGCGGATCTCGCGGCGGGTGCAATAGCACTCGTAGACCAGACCGCGGGCTGCGAGATCGTCGATCGCAGCGTCGTAGCGAGCGAAGCGTTCGCTCTGGCGGATGACGGCACCGTCCCAGTCGATCCCGACGGCGCCGAGATCATCGAGTTGCGACTGCTCGATCCGGACGTTCGCCTGGTGCCGATCGAGGTCTTCCATACGCACGATGAAGTCGTCACCGCGCGATCGCGCCGACAGCCAGGCAATGGCTGCGGTCCGCAGGTTGCCGAGGTGGAGGTCACCGGTCGGGGAGGGAGCAAATCGACCGGCCACGCCGACAGTGTTGCGGATCGACGCGGCGATGGGTGCACCATCTCCTACAGTCATGGGATGCGGTGTCCTCGCTGCGGGATCGAGGTCTCGGAGCATCAGAAGTTCTGCCACGAGTGTGGGGCCGACCTGTCGGTGGAAACTCCAGCGGCCCGAGCCGTCGCTGCGACCGAACCGGTCGACGTCGCCGAACCGGTCGAGGTGACCGAACCGGTCGATCTGGCAGAACCGGTCGAGGTGACCGAACCCGTCGATCTGGCAGAACCGGTCGACGTGACCGAACCGGTCGACGTGACCGAACCGATCGAGGTGACCGAACCGGTCGAGGTAGCTGAAGCGGTCGCCGTCACCGAACCGATCGAGGTCGCCGAACCGGTCGAGGTGACCGAACCGATGGGAGTGCTCGCACCACCGACCACCGACGAGGTGTTCGCACCTCCGGTGACCGCGGAGATGCCCGCGGTCTTCGACGGTCACGACGACCTCAGTGACTACCCGGCCCCGCGTGAACCGTTCCAGATCCGAATCGTGTTCCTGCTGGCGATCTTCGGCGCCGCCGCGATGCTGATGGCGATCGTTGCCGACGTCATCGACCTCCGAACCACACGTCCAACACCTGGAATCACCACTGGCCCACAGTCGTTGGACGACCTCGGCTCGAACCTCGCTGTCGCGGGATTCATCGGCACGGCACTGATGGTGATCGGCGGGCTGCTGACGTGCTTCGGGCTCCGCTGGGGCGCCGGACTGGCGGGCGGAGCCGGCTTGGCGGTCGCCGGTTGGGCTGGACTGTCGATCGGCCTCGCGGAGTTCCCGATCGCCGTGGCCGAGTCGATCACGCGCACGTCGTCGGTGCAGTTCACGCTGCGGGTCACCCGCGACCTGGGGTTCTGGCTGATCGTCGGGATCGGCGTCATCGGCCTCATCGTCTTCTTCGCATCGCTCCGGTCGATCGGCAGTGGCGGCCGCCCGGCGCTCAATCCCCTCGTCGCTGCGATCACGGCGGTCGCCATGGTCGTGCTGGCGTTCGGCCCGCTCGTCCCGGTCAACGACGCCGTGTTCGCCGACAACTTCCGCTCCGTCGACCCCAACCGAGACCTCCCTGCAGCGTTCTTCGCCGGCCGCCTCGGCCAGGTGGGCCTCATCGCACTGGCGGGAGTGGTCGGCATGTTGATCGTGCGGAGCTACGGGCTCGGCCTGGCCGCCGGAGGCGCGAGCGTTCCCCTGTGGCTGTGGTTCACGTCGCTCGGTGAGATCGGCTCGAACCCGGTGGGCATCGCCTACCTGAACCCTGGCGCCGACAACACCGTGCCGCACGCGGTCACCACGGTCGGCATGGTCGCCACGTTGGCGTTGCTGGTGGTCGCCGCCGCGCTCGCGACGCACCGACTCACCAGATCCAGGTAGGTGGATCGGGCGTCTGAGCCCGACATCCCCGTCGCCGGGTTCGAGCTCTGTGGTCTACGACGGCGGGAGCGTCGCCGATTCGTAGGCCTCGAGCAGCGCCGTGGCCGCGCTCGTCGGCGTGGCGGTTCCCGAGCGGAGGGCGTCGACGAGGGTCGGGGTGAGCGCCTGCACCGCTGGGTGCGCTCGCAGGTGGCCGACCAGACGCTCCTCGACCGCCGTCCACATCCAACGCACCTGTTGCTCGTCGCGTTTGGCTTCGAGGGCACCGGTTCGTTCGAGCGTGATGCGGTGCGACTCGATCTGCTGCCAGATCTCGGCGAGACCTCGATCTTCGATGGCGCTGCACGTGAGCACGGGCGGTGACCAGTCGGCGTTGATCGGCTGGAGCAGGTGGAGCGCATCGGCGAGTTCGCGGGCCGCCGCCTGCGCTTCGATCACATGGCTGCCGTCGGCTTTGTTGATGGCGACGATGTCGGCGAGTTCGAGCACGCCCTTCTTGATGCCCTGGAGCGAGTCGCCGCTGCGAGCGAGGAGCAGCACGAGGAAGCAGTCGACCATGTCGGCCACCGCGGTCTCCGACTGGCCGACGCCGACGGTCTCGACGAGCACGACGTCGAATCCGGCTGCCTCGACCACCACGATCGCCTCTCGGGTCGCCCGCGCAACGCCGCCGAGCGTGCCGGACGTCGGCGAGGGCCGGATGTAGGCATCTGGTTCGTAAGCGAGGCGCGCCATCCGCGTCTTGTCACCGAGGATGCTGCCACCGGACACGGTCGAGGAGGGGTCGACAGCGAGCACGGCCACTCGGTGCCCATCGCCGATCAGCATCGTGCCGAACGCGTCGATGAACGTCGACTTGCCCACCCCGGGCACACCACTGATCCCGACCCGCTGGGCCGAACCGGCATGTGGGGTCAGTCGTACCAGGAGTTCCTGGGCGGTGTCCTGGTGATCGGCGCGGGTCGATTCGACGAGGGTGATCGCCTTGGCGATCTGGGCGCGCCGGCCGGCGAGCACACCATCCACGAGCGCATCGAGGTCGACTCGCCGCCGCCTCGCAGGGGTGGCCATCGCCGTCAGGAATCCCCGAGGCGACGTTCGAGTTCTTCGAGGAGTTGCACCGCGGCGTCGGCGATGACGGTGCCCGGCGGGAAGATCGCCGAGGCCCCGGCAGCCAGCAGTTCGTCGAAGTCCTGCGGCGGGATCACGCCGCCGGCGACGATCATGATGTCGTCGCGACCGTTCGCCGCCAGTTCGTCACGCAACTGCGGTACCAGCGTGAGGTGGCCCGCTGCGAGTGACGATGCACCGACGATGTGCACATCGGCCTCGACAGCCTGCAGGGCGACTTCGGCAGGCGTCTGGAAGAGCGGACCGACGTCGACGTCGAAGCCGAGGTCGGCAAAGGCGGTGGCGATCACCTTCTGGCCGCGGTCGTGGCCGTCCTGGCCCATCTTGGCGACGAGGATGCGCGGGCGGCGTCCGTGTCGCTCGGCGAACGCCGAGGTCAGGTCGCGCACGCGCTGCATTCCGGTTTCACCCAACTCGCTGCGATACACGCCACTGATCGTACGGATCGCTGCGGTGTGGCGCCCGAAGGCTGCTTCGAGCGCATCGCTGATCTCGCCGACGGTTGCACCGTTGCGTGCGGCGTCGACCGACAGCTTCAGCAGGTTCTCGTCGAGGCCCTGACCGCGAGAGCCGTCGAGGCCGGCATGGGCAGCTGCGGTCAGGTTCGCGAGCGACGCTTCGCATGCGGCGGTGTCGCGCTCGGCGCGCAGCTGTTCGAGCTTGGCGATCTGCTCGGCGCGCACCGCACTGTTCTCGACCTTCAAGACGTCGATGTTCTCGGGAACGTCGAGCCGGTACTTGTTGACGCCGATCACCGGCTGGCGGCCCGAGTCGATGCGGGCCTGCGTGCGCGCCGCCGCCTCTTCGATGCGCATCTTGGGGATGCCGGCCTCGATGGCGGCGGTCATGCCGCCGGCCTCCTCGACTTCGGAGATGTGCTCCCAGGCACGTGCCGCGAGATCATTGGTGAGCCGTTCGATGTAGTACGAACCGGCCCACGGGTCGATGACCCGGGTGGTGCCCGACTCCTGCTGCAGGAACAGCTGGGTGTTGCGGGCGATGCGGGCACTGAAGTCGGTCGGCAGCGCAAGCGCCTCATCGAGAGCGTTGGTGTGCAGCGACTGGGTGTGGCCCTGGGTTGCCGCCATCGCCTCGACGCACGTGCGGATCACGTTGTTGTAGACGTCCTGGGCGGTCAGTGACCATCCCGAGGTCTGCGAGTGGGTGCGCAACGACAGCGACTTGGGGCTCGACGGATCGAACTGTTTGACGAGCTTCGCCCACAGCAGGCGGGCGGCGCGCAGCTTCGCGACCTCCATGGCGAAGTTCATGCCGATCGCCCAGAAGAACGACAGTCGCGGCGCGAAGGCGTCGACCTCGAGGCCGCTCTCGAGCCCGGCACGGAGGTACTCGACGCCGTCGGCGAGGGTGTAGGCCAACTCCAGATCGGCCGTCGCCCCCGCCTCTTGCATGTGGTAGCCGGAGATCGAGATCGAGTTGTACTTCGGCATCTCCGTGGAGGTGAACGCAAAGATGTCGGAGATGATCATCATCGACGCCTTCGGCGGATAGATGTAGGTGTTGCGAACCATGAACTCTTTGAGGATGTCGTTCTGGATCGTTCCGGCGAGTTTCGACGCCGGCACACCTTGTTCTTCGGCCGCAACGATGTAGAGCGCCAACACCGGCAGGACCGCGCCATTCATCGTCATCGACACGCTCATCTCGTCGAGCGGGATGCCGTCGAACAACTGGCGCATGTCGAGGATCGAATCGATCGCCACACCGGCCATGCCGACGTCGCCGGCCACGCGGGGGTGGTCGCTGTCGTAGCCGCGGTGGGTGGCCAGGTCGAACGCCACCGACAGGCCCTTCTGGCCGGCGGCGAGGTTGCGACGGTAGAACGCGTTCGACTCCGCAGCGGTGGAGAACCCGGCGTACTGGCGCACCGTCCACGGCTGGTTGACGTACATCGTCGGGTAGGGACCGCGCACGAACGGGGGCAGGCCGGGGTGGGTTGCGAGGAAGTCGACGCCGTCGAGATCGCGTTCGGCATAGAGCGCGTGGACGCCGATGCCTTCGGGGGTCTCCCACGTGAGGTCGTCGCTGTCGGCAGCGGTCTTGCGCGCCTCGGTGGCCCAGTCGTCGAACGTCGAGGCGGGTGCGCCGTCGCCGAGTTCGACGCCGCTGAAGTCCGGGATGGTCGCACCGGGGTTGTCCGTGGCGGTCATGACGGCGCTCCGATCGTGTCGAGTGCGGTTCGTAGCGTGGTGACGATGTCGCCACCGGCGGCGATCTGCTCGTCGACGCCGGCATCGGCGAGTTCGTCGTCCATCCCGCGAGGTCTGCCCGCGAGGTAGATGCGGGCGGGCGAAGCGGCAGCGAGTTCAGCGGTGACGGCGACGGCATGGTCGGCGTAGACCGGGTCGCTCGCGCAGATGCACACCAGTGCGGCGCCGCTCGCCTCGAACGCCTGGCGGATCGCTGTGGGGTCGTCGGAGCTGTCACCCACGGTCGCCTCGATCCCACCCGCTTCGAACAGGTTCCTCGCGAACGCCACGCGTGCCGCGTTGGAGGCCGTCGAGCCGACCGCGGCGAGGAACACCCTCGGGCGGCCGGAGGACGCTGCCAGCTGGTCGGCGCGCTGGCGCTGGTGCTCGATCGGGTCGGCGTAGCGGTGCCGCTGCAGCGGAGCAAAGGCTGCGGTCGGCGGATCGGCGGTGGGTGCTGTCGGGGCAACGGCGACGTCGGGAACGACGTCGTCGGCGATGTTGGGGAACTCGCTCACGCCGGTCATCGGCATCTTGCGGGTGGCAACGGCGTGGTCACGGCGGGCGCGGGTCGCGTCGACTCGTGCCTGCAGCAGACCCTGCTGAACCGCGTCGACCAGTCCACCAGCACGTTCGAGCTCCTGCATGAAGTCCCAGGCGGCATTCGCCAGCTGGTCGGTCAGTTGCTCGACGTACCAGGAGCCTCCGGCGATGTCGATCACCTTGGCGAGGTTGCTCTCCTCGATCAGCACCAGCTGGGTGTTTCGGCACATGCGCCTGCCGAGCTCGCTGCCACCGGTGACGAGCAGTTCGTCGTGCGGCAGGATCGTGACGGCGTCGGCGCCGCCGACACCGGCGCCGAAGCACTCGACGGTGCCGCGCAGCAGGTTGACCGACACGTCGTAGCGCGACGCCGCGGCTGCGGAGGAGACCGCGTGTTGACGCTGCGTCTGCGCTTCGTCGCTCGCGCCGGACACCGAGGCGATGCGCTGCCAGACCCGCCGGGCGGCGCGCAGCTTGGCGATCGTGAGGAACTGGTCGGGGGTCGCAGCGAATCTGAACTCGAGCTGGCCGAATGCGTCATCGACCGACAGGCCGGCCTCGGTGAGCGCACGCACGTACTGCAGGCCAGACGACGCGGCGTAGGCGAGTTCGTCGACGTCACCACCACCCGCTTCGTGCACGACGGTGGCGTCGACGACGATCGAGCGGACCTCGGGGAAATCGTCGGCGCAGCGCTGCGCGATGGCGGCCGTCTTCGAGAGGTCGGCAGCGATGTCTCCTGTCGCGGTGCTCGCCCAGCGACCGAGCGGGTCGAGGCCGAGCGAGGTGGTTGCCTCGTCGGGTGAGATGCCACGACGGCCGAGGAGGTCGAGCATCGCCGCTGCGGCGGCGCGCTCGTCGGCGGCGTTGCACAGCACCACTGGGGCGAGATCGAGCAGCACTCCGTCGAGTGCGGCGTCGAGGTAGTCGACGTCGACCCCGGCGACGTTCGACACGTCGAGTACGACGGACGTGGCGCCCCGTTCGAGTTCGTCGAGCACGCGCCGTGCCACCTCGGCGGCATCGCCGGTGGCCAGGACGCGCTGGCGGACGTCCCATCCGTAGCTGCGATGCGCGAGTGGTGTGGTGCCGCGGGTGAACGGAGCAGCGCCGGGCAGGCCGGGTTCGGGGGCGTCACCACGGTCGGTGTAGAGCGGTTGGATCACCAGCCCGTCGACGGTGTGCGTCACGAGGTCGCGCTCGAAGCGCTCGGCGAGCTGTTCGGGCGTCAGCTCCTGACCGCCTCGGCCGAGCACCTTGTCGACAGCGGCGCGCCACTGCTCCAGCGTGGTCGGGGGGAACTGGTCGGCCAGGCTCGGGCCTGCCGACGAATCGGTCATCGACTCCACCGGGTCGACTCTACCGAGGCGACTTCCAGCGGCCCGCACCCACACCGGACGCGACCGTTCGTGTTGTGCGCGAGGGGGGACTTGAACCCCCACGCCCTTTCGGACACCAGCACCTGAAGCTGGCGCGTCTGCCATTCCGCCACTCGCGCAAGTGGAGCACGAACGTTAGCGCTCAGAGCCACGCTTGGCACGCGCGACGTCTGCGCCCGAAGCGATGAGCGAACGCACCAGATGCGGCCAGTTCGCTCATCGCTCGGGGGTCTGGGCGCACCGCGATGAGCGAACGCACCGAATACGGCCAGTTGGCTCATCGCTGCGAAGGGTGGTGATCGGGTGGGCCCGAGCGACGGTGAGAGACCTGGTGGGGGCAGTAGTCTGGCGACCCACCTATGGGATTGCAGTCACTGGAGCACCGTTTGGAGCGTATGGTCGATGGCGTGTTCTTTCGTCGCTCCAAGGGCTCGATACGCCCCATCGAACTCGGCCGTCGTCTCGTGCGCGAGATGGACGATCAACGCTCGGTCGACGTCAAGGGACGACGCATCGTCCCGAACGACTTCACCGTGGTGCTGAGTGCCATCGACCACGCCAGCTTCAACGACATCGAAGGTGCGCTCGTCGCCGAACTGGCCGAGGCCGCACGCGAGTACGCACGCGAAGAGGGATACCACTTCATGGGCCCGGTCACCGTGCAACTCGCCGTCGACAACGGCCTCCGCAGCGGCCGGTTCAGCATCGTCAGCCAACTGAAACAGGCCGCCACCGGCCCGGGGATGGGTTCGCTGGTGCTCCCGTCGGGCAACCGTGTCGACCTCGGCGCCGGCAAGGTCACCGTCGGCCGGCTGCCCGAGTGCACGATCTCGATCGACGACAGCAACATCAGCCGCAACCACGCCGAAGTCCGTGCTGGAGCGTCCGGCTTCGTCGTGACCGACCTCGGTTCCACCAACGGCACGATGGTCAACGGCGTCAAGATCGCCGGCGACCAGGCCCTGCGCGACGGCGACATCATCAGCTTCGGCTCCACCCACGTCCGGTTCGAGGCCTCCTGATCGACCGGAGCGTCAGCTCCCAGCCATGACCGACCAAGTCCTCACCATCTTGAAGTTCGTGCTCCTCGGACTGCTCTACCTCTTCTTCGCCCGCGTGCTGTGGGCCGTCTGGAGTGAGGTGCGCACACCGAGCCGGCGACCGATGATCGGCGCTCCTCGCCAGGGGATGACTCCCTCGCCCGCTGGCCAGACCACGCCGATGAACCGCCCAGCAGTCGCGGCCGCTGCCGCGACGAACGCTCCCGCACCACCGCCAGCGCGCCGGTCGAAGAAGCAGCGCGGTCGGGCCGCCCGCCTCGTGATGCTCGAGCCTCGTTCGCGGCGAGGCATCACCGTCGCCCTCGACGGCGACATCGTGCTCGGACGCGATCCGGCCTGTGCGATCGTGATCGACGACGACGCCTACATCTCCCAGCGCCACGTCCGGTTCTACGACTACGAAGGTCAACCAATGGTCGAAGACCTCGGCTCGACCAACGGCACGTTCCACAACGGTTCGAAGCTCACCGGCAGCAAGCTGCTCCATCCGGGCGACAGGGTGCAGGCCGGCACGACCGTGATCGAGGCCCAATGATCGATCGAACCCCAACCGTGGCGGAGGCTGTCTGATGGCAGAACTACGCGTCGGATCCGCCACCCACACCGGCCAGGTCCGACCGGAGAACGAGGACAACCTGCTGGTCACCGACCGGCTGTTCGTCGTCGCGGATGGGATGGGGGGCCACGAAGCGGGCGAGGTCGCCAGCCAGATCGCGATCGAACGGATCGGTCAGCTCCTCGAGGGCGAGCAACCGCCAGCGGCTCCCGACGTCGTCGAGGCGATCAGGGTCGCCAACGGCGACATCTTCCGCGCAGCGATCGCCACTCCGGGCCAGCAGGGCATGGGCACCACGGTCACCGCGATCGCCGTCATCTCCGATGCCCACGCCGGACGGGCAGAACCGAACATCGACCACATCGAGCCCGGCGAGGTCACACCGGTCGTTCCCGCCGAACCCAGCGAGGCGCTCGTGCTCGCCAACGTCGGTGACTCACGCACCTACCTGTACCGCCACGGCCGACTCCGGCGCGTCACCGTCGATCACAGCTACGTGCAGGAACTCGTTGCCACCGGCCACATCACCGAAGTCGAGGCACGCGATCATCCCCGCCGCAACATCATCACCCGAGCGCTCGGTATCGAGCCCGAGGTTCGAGTCGACTGGTGGACGTTGCCGCTGATTCGCGGCGACCGCTTCCTGCTGTGCAGCGATGGCCTCGTCGACGAGGTCGATGATGTCGACATCGCGTCCACACTGACGATCGAGACCGATCCGCAAGTTGCCGCCGATCGCCTCGTCGAGAAGGCCAACGAGGCAGGGGGACGCGACAACGTCACCGTGGTGGTCGTCGACGTCCTCGAGGGCGACGACCCGCCCGACCCGACCCAGGAGCTCGATCTGATACCGCTGTGGGCCGAGGCGGGCACCGACCCGACCCCAGCGGGAACGCTCGAACTCGACCCTGACCCAGCCGCAGCCGATGCCGACGCCGACGTCGACGTCGACGCACCGACCATCGACGAGCCGACACGCCCGAACCGCCGGCGGATGGTCATCCGGCTGGCGCTGGGCTTCGCTGTTGCGGCCGCCATCGTGATCGCGTTCGTGGTGTTCTCGGCGTGGGCGCGCAGCGGCTGGTTCGTCGCCTTCGACGAGGACGACCGGGCGATCATCTACGAGGGGCGCCCGGGAGGGGTCCTCTGGATCGATCCGACCGAGAACGCCGCCGGCCCCGACCGCGGTGACTTCGATCCCGAGGTCGCCGAGGAGATCGACACCGAGCCGACCTTCGACAGCTTCGACGAGGCCTTCGAGTTCATCAACAGCGGCACGACGACGACCACCACGACCACCACCACCACGACCACCACGCCTGCGCCGACCACGACGACCGCCCCGGACACCACCACTGCCGGAGCTGGCGCGCCGGGCGGTGTGACCACCACCAGCGGCCCGTGACCGACACCGCGGCGCCCACGTGGCACGTCGAGCAGGGCGACATCGTCGAACGGCCCGACTCACCACTCGCTCGGAGCCGACGAACGACCGAGTTGACGCTGCTGGTGATGGCGGCGCTGATCACCGGCGCCGCGTACACCGTCACCGCCCTCGGCACGAACGCCGAGATCCCACCGGGCATCGTCTTCTTCGTCGCGATCCTGCTCGGCATGCTGCTGTGCGCGCACGTCGTGGTCCGGCTCGTGGCGCGTGGCGCAGACGGCACGCTGCTCCCGCTGGCGGCGCTGTTGCACGGCATCGGCTTCGTGATGATCGCCCGCCTCGACGACGAACTCGCCGGGCTGCAAGCCACGTGGAGCCTCGTCGCGATCGTGGCGTTCGTGGCGACGCTGCTCGTCGTGCAGCGGGCAAGCGATCTCGCCCGCTACAGCTGGCTCTTCTTCTTCGGCGGCGCGTTCCTGCTGCTGCTGCCGCTGGTGCCAGGGCTCGGCGTCAACATCAACGGGGCACGCATCTGGGTGAGCCTCGGACCGGTCAACTTCCAGCCGGGCGAGTTCGCCAAGGTGTTCCTCGCGATCTTCTTCGCCTCGTACCTCGCCGAGCGGCGCGAGCTGATCGCCGCGTCGACCTGGAAGGTCGGACCGCTGCGTCTTCCCGAGCCGCGCTACATCGCTCCGATCGTGATGGCGTGGGGATTCGCGGTCGTCGTGATGGTGTTCCAACGCGACCTCGGCTCGTCGCTGCTGTTCTTCACCTTGTTCGTGGTGATGATGTGGGTCGCCACCGAACGTGTCAGCTACCTGCTGGTGGGGGCGGTGATGTTCGCTGCCGCGGCGTACTTCTCGTGGACACAGTTCAGCCACGTCCAGACCCGTGTCGACATCTGGCTCGACCCGTGGGCGGACCCCCTCGACCGGGGCTATCAGATCCTCCAGTCGCTCTACGGGCTCGCTGACGGAGGGCTGACCGGAACGGGACTCGGGCGGGGCAACCCGGGCCAGGTGCCCGAAGCCCAGAACGACTTCATCTTCTCGGCGATCGGCGAGGAATGGGGACTGATCGGCGCCTCGGCGGTGCTGATGGCGTTCGTGCTGATCGTCGGGGCCGGACTGCGCATCGCCCTGCGCACCGACCGCACCTTCGAAAAGCTGCTCGCCGTCGGGCTCACCACCATCGTGGGCATCCAGGGATTCATCATCATCGGCGGCGTGATCAAGGTGGTGCCGCTCACCGGCATCACCTTGCCGTTCGTCAGCTACGGCGGCTCGTCGCTCGTTGCCAACTACGTGCTGCTGGCGCTGCTGATCCGCCTGTCGGATTCGTCGGCGCGCCGACTCGGTGAGCTTCCGGACGATCCCACCCCGACCGAACGCTGGAAGGCGTGGCGGCTCGGTCGACGGCTGCGCAACGAACAGCATCAGGCCGCGGCGTGAACCGCCAGATCCGACAGCTCGCGCTCGGCCTGATGGCCTGCTACGTGGTGCTGTTCGTAGCGCTCAACTACTGGCAGGTCGGCCGCAAGCAAGAGCTCGACGCGCGCTTCGACAACACCCGCCAGGTACTGCGCGAGTTCAACAAGCCACGCGGTCCGATCGTCACCAGCGACGGCATCGTCGCAGCGGTGTCGTTTCCGACAGCGCCCGGCGAGCCCTACGACTATCGGCGCGAGTATCCGACCGGTGACCTGCTCGCCGACATCACCGGCTACTTCACGTTTGCGTTCGGATCGACTCAGGTCGAGCGGATGTACGGCGACGTGCTCACCGGTTCGACGACCGAGCAGCAGATTCGCGGGCTCGGCGATCTGCTCACCGGTGGGACCGGTTCGACCGGCACCGTCGAACTCGCCGTTCGCCACGACGCCCAGGAGGCCGCCAAGTTCCTGCTCGGTGGCCGCACCGGTTCGATCACCGTGATCGAACCCGACACCGGTGCGATCCGGGCGATGTACAGCAATCCGACGTTCGATCCGAACACGTTCGTCAACGCCGATTTCGACGTGGCACAACAGGCCATCACCGACCTGCAGAACGAACCCGGCAGCCCGCTGCTCGCGCAGGCCTACCAGGAGCGGTACATGCCTGGCTCGACGTTCAAGGTGATCACCACCGGCATCGCGCTCGAGAGTGGCATCGCCACGCTCGACACCGCGTTCCCCGACGAACGCGAGTGGGTACCACCGCAGACCAACGACCCGATCCAGAACTACAACGGCAGCCTGTGCGGCGGCGACCTCGCCACCGTGTTCGCCCGAAGCTGCAACATCCCGTTCGCGAAGCTCACCACGCTGCTCGGTCCCGAGGCGATGGTGGCCGGCACCGAGGCATGGGGGATCGGCGAACCGCTTCCCATCGATCTCCCACGGCCCGCGGCCAGCACGTTCGGCAACACCGACAACCTCGCCCAGGAACTCCCCCTGCTGGCGATCCGTGGGTTCGGGCAGAGCGAAGTCCAGATGGTGCCGTTGCACATGGCGATGGTGGCCGGCACCGTCGCCAACGGCGGTCAGATGATGGAGCCGTACGCGGTCGAGTCGACCTTCGACCAGGAAGGTCGCGTGCTCGATCGGACGACTCCGCAAGTCTGGAAGACGCCGATCTCGCCCCAGACCGCCGAGATCGAACGGCAGTTGATGATCGGCGTCGCCGAGCGTGGCACCGCCAGCTGCTGCATTGCGCTGAACGGTGGCATCCCGGTGGCGGCCAAGACCGGCACGGCCGAACTCGGCGACCCCACGAACCCCGACCTGTCGCATGCGTGGATCCTGGCATTCGCCCCAGCCGACGACCCGCAGTATGCGGTGTCGGTGGTGCTCACCAACGTCCAGTCCACCGCCGACGTCGCCGCAACCGGCGGCCGCCTCGCCGGGCCGATCGCGAAGGGCATGCTCGACTTCTTGCTCACCGGCCCGGGAGCCACAGGGTGATGGTGTTACTCCTGGTGTCTGACACCACCCGTAACACCGGCGCGGGCGGGCTGCCGATCACCTCCGGTGACCAGTCGATAACCTTGCCCAGCGCTGTGAAACGACGTCGCAGCGGCGGAGAGAGCATTCAGTGACGAACAACGGTGACGCGACGGTCATCAACGACCGATACGAGATCCACAAACGGATCGGGCGCGGCGGCATGGCCGACGTCTTCTCGGCGCGCGACCTCCTGCTCGATCGTCAAGTTGCCGTCAAGGTGCTGTTCCCCGAGTTCGCCACCGACGCCAACTTCGTCGAGCGGTTCCGTCGCGAAGCACAGTCGGCTGCCAGCCTGTCGCACCCCAACATCGTCAACGTCTACGACTGGGGCAAGTACGAAGGCACCTACTTCATCGTGATGGAGGAGGTGCAGGGTCGCACCCTCGCCGAGATCCTCACCACCAACAAGCAGCTCACCTCCAAGCAGGCCGCCGAGATCGCCAGCGAGGTCGCTGCCGCACTCGGCTTCGCCCACGAGAACCACGTCGCCCATCGCGACATCAAGCCCGCCAACATCCTGATCGGCTCGAACGGCCAGGTGAAGGTCGCCGACTTCGGCATCGCCCGTGCCCTCAACGCGCCGACCGAGTCGAACCTCACCCAGGTCGGCTCGGTGATGGGCACCGCCACCTACTTCTCGCCCGAGCAGGCCCAGGGCGCCCAGCCCGACCCGCGCAGCGATCTGTACTCGCTCGGCATCGTGATGTACGAGATGGTGGCGGGCAAGCCGCCGTTCACCGGTGAGAACCCGGTGAGCATCGCCTACAAACAGGTCCACGACGCACCCCAACCGCTGGTGCAGATCGTCGCGGACGTGCCGCGGTCGTTCGAGGCAATCGTCGCCAAACTGCTGGCGAAGGACCCGAAGCTGCGCTACCCGAGCGCGGCCGCCCTGCGCGACGACCTCCGCCGCTTCCGCAACGACGAGCCGGTGCAGGCCCTCGCAGCCATCCAGGGCGCTCAGCAACGCTCCTCGGGTGTCGCCGGCGCAGGCGTCGCCGGCGCAGCTGCCGCCGGTGCGGGTGTCGCCGCTGCGGCCGGCCTGGCGGGAGCGACGACGGTCAATCCCACCACGGCGCCGACCGGAATGGTTCCCACCGGGGTCCCGCGTTCCACCGGGGTCCCGTCGACCGGCATGATGGAGGCCGGCTACCCGACCGGCGCGTCGGCCGACGCGATGTACTACGACACCAACGGGTCGCGCACCGGCTGGTACGCACTCGGCGCGTTCGTCGCGCTGATCCTGCTGGTCGTCGGCGGGGTCCTGCTGTTCCAGGCGCTGAGCACCGAGGACGGCGGCGAAGAAGCCGTCCAGTTCGTGCTCGACGACTACACCGACCGGCCCCTCGCCGAGGTCACCGCCGATCTGACCTCGAAGAACATCCGGTTCACCACCACCGCCGAGGAGAACAACCTCGTGCCACCGAACTTCGTGTTCAAGACCGACCCCGTCGCCGGCACGTTGATCCTCGAAGACGAGATCGTCGAGGTCTTCTACAACCCGGACACCCAGCTCGTCCCGATCCCCAACGTGGTCGGCATGTCGACCGAGGAGGCCCGGACGCGCCTCGCCGCCGACGGCTTCGTCGTCGGCGAGATCACCACCGAGGAACGCGAGGACGTCTCCGAAGACACCGTCGTCAGCACCGATCCGCCGCCGGAGACGCCGTTGCTGCAGGGCTCGACGGTCAACCTCGTGGTGTCGGCGCCGCCCTCGAGCGTGCAGGTGCCCGGCGAGGTGATCGGGATGAGCGAGGTCGAGGCCCGCGCCATCCTCGAAGCGCCCCCCTACGAGTTCGTGGTCACCACCGACGTCAGGTCGAGCCCGACCGTGCCCGAGAACACGGTGATGGAGATTCGTCCGGGGCCGGGCGAACTCGTCGAGATGGGCAGCGACATCCTGATCCTCGTGTCGAGCGGTCCGGAGGATGTGCGGGTGCCGGTGGTCGTCGGGCGGACCGAGGCCCAAGCCCGCAACACCATCACCGAGATCGGCCTGATCCCCGACGTCCAGTACCAAGACGGCGACTTCGGCCCCAACGAAGACGGGCGGGTCATCTCTCAGAGCCTGCCGGTCGGTTCGACGGTGCCGCCCGGTACCACCATGACCATCGTCGTGGCTCGCAACACAGCGCCTCCGCCCACCACGACGCCGCCGACCACGACCACCACGACCACCACCCCTCCCACCACGACGACCACGGCGCCCCCAGCGACGACGGTTCCGTGACGACTGGGCCCTGAAGCGGCAGCAACCGATCAGTCGATGCGGGCCAGGAACGTTCGCAGCAGATCGTGGCCGTGCCCGGTGAGGATGCTCTCCGGATGGAACTGCACTCCTTCGACCTCGAGTGCGCGGTGACGGACCCCCATCACCACACCGTCGGCACTCCGGGCGGTGACGATCAGCTCGTCGGGAATGCTGTCGGGCGCCAGCGTCAACGAGTGGTAGCGGGTCGCAGTGAGCGGCGACGGCAGTCCGGCGAACACACCGACGCCGTCATGCAGGATCGGCGAGGTCTTGCCGTGCATCAGTTCGGGCGCGCCGACGACGTCGGCTCCGTACACGTGGCCGATCGCCTGGTGGCCGAGGCAGACCCCGAGCACAGGTGTACCGAGTTCGGCGAACGCGGTGACGGCGTCGCAGATGATGCCGCTGGACTCGGGTCGGCCCGGGCCGGGTGAGAGCAACACGGCGTCGGGGGCGAGCCCGACCGCGTCGTCGACGCTGAGCTGGTCGTTGCGCACGACGACCGGCTCGGCACCGAGCTCACCGAGGTACTGAACGAGGTTGTAGACGAAGCTGTCGTAGCTGTCGATCACCAGCACACGGGGGGCGGGCGAGGCGTTCGCGGTCATCTCCCAAGTATGGACGAGCACGGTCTCGAGCACGCGTTGTGAATGCGTGCCGCTCGGATCCCCTATGCTCGTCGGTGCATGGCTCCCCCGAAGCGAAAGACGGGCGGTGGACGGGTCACCCCGAAGGGGACACGACCGGAAGACCGTCACGCCGCCACGACCCGCAACGAGCGACACGACCACGGCGATCACCACGACGTCGCGGCATCGTCGCGCTACACGCCGAAGGCGCAGTCCCGTCAGCTGGTTCCGCCGAACTGGATCCCCGTGATCATGCTGGTGCTGCTGATCGGTGGCGGGCTGGCGATCATGGCCCGCTACCTGGTCTTCACCGACAGCAACATCCCGACGCTGATCGGGCTCGTGATGATCCTCGGCGGGCTCTACACCGCCACCAAGTGGCGGTAGCGGCGGAACTACACTGTTGAGATTCCCCCCAGGGTTGTCCACACAGCTGTGGACAACCTGATTCGGCGGAACTCGAGGTCGTGGATCTCGGAGTTCACTCGAACAGGGGCGCAACCTCGGTCATGTCTTCGAGACAGTGCTTCGGGGGCGGTGGATCCTCATCAGGGGCCATTGTCAACTTCAATTCCACTCCGCAGATGTCGCACCGATACCTCCGGTTCACCTTGCGGAGTTCGCCGGTCGGCGGCGGCTCCGGCGGCATCGAGGTCATCGAGCGCAGCATCATGATCCCGGTTTTCCACAGGACGTAGCCCATCACCACGGCGACTCCGACCCAGATGATGGTCGAGAACGCGGGCACTTCGTCACGCTACCCGTCGCAGGTTTCCTCCGAGCTGTAGACATGTGACAATGGCCACATGAGCACACTGACTCCACTGGCCACCATCGCCGAGGTCGACGCCGCTGCGGCGGGCCGCACCGTCCCACGCGACTTCCTCGACCTCGTCGCTGCCAACCCCGCTTCGCCGGCGCTGCACTCGATGCGCGACGAAGGCGGCTGGAACGTCTGGACGCTGCAACAGTTCGCCGACCAGGTGGCCAGAGCTGCTGCCGGATTGCAGGCCGCGGGCGTCGGCGCAGGTGAACAGGTGCTGCTGATGATGCGCAACCGCCCGGATTTCCACTGGTTCGATGCAGCTGCTCAGTTCCTGCGCGCCACTCCGGTCAGCATCTACAACTCGTCGTCGGCCGAGGAGGTCCAGTACCTCGCGGGTCACGCTGAGGCCCGTGTCGCCATCGTCGAAGACGCCGGTTTCCTCGATCGGATCCTGCAGGTACGCGGCGAGCTTCCCGCTCTCGAGCGGGTCTACGTGATCGACGCCCCCGACGGGCCGCTTCCCGACGGTGTGTTCGCCGCGGCCGACCTCCTCGATGCGGGCTCGGCCGACCTCGACGCACTCGCTGCAGCGACCGACCCCGCCGACATCGCCACGCTGATCTACACCTCGGGTACCACGGGACCGCCCAAGGGCGTGATGATCAGCCAGTACAACGTCGTGTACACGATCGAGATCCTCAAGCGGTCGATCGAGTTCGACAGCTTCGTGGGGATGCGGGTGGTCTCGTACCTGCCGATGGCCCACATTGCCGAGCGGGCGGTCAGCCACTACCAGTCGATGATGCTCGGCTACAGCGTCTACTGCTGCCCCGACCCCAACCAGCTCACGATGTACCTCAAGGAGGTCCATCCGCAGTTGGCGTTCGGTGTACCACGGGTGTGGGAGAAGATCTACAACGGCGTCAACGCCGCGCTCGCCGCCGACCCCGACCGCAAGGCCCAGTTCGACGACGGCGTCAACGCAGCGATCGAGATCCGCCGATCGAACCTCGACGGCGACTTCACCGACGAGCAGCAGGCGACGCTGGACTTCCTCGACAGCGTGGCGTTCTCCAACGTACGTGCGCTGGTCGGGCTCGACGCGGTCGAGTTGGCGATCACCGGTGCTGCACCGATTCCCGACCAGGTGCTCGAGTGGTTCAACGCCATCGGCGTTCCACTCGCAGAGATCTACGGCATGTCGGAGACCACCGGCCCGATGACGTTCTCGCCCGAACGACCCAAGATCGGCACCGTTGGTCGCGGCTGTCATGGCATGGAGGTGGAGATCGCCGACGACGGCGAGGTCGTCTGCCGTGGCGGCAACATCTTCCAGGGCTACTTCAAGCAGCCCGACAAGACCGCCGAGACGCTGATCGACGGATGGTTGCACTCGGGGGACATCGGTGAGATCGACGACGAGGGCTACATCAAGATCGTCGATCGCAAGAAGGAACTGATCATCACCTCCGGCGGCAAGAACATCAGCCCCGCCAACCTCGAAGCCGCCCTCAAGACGATCCCACTCGTCGGTCAGGCCGCAGCCATCGGCGACGCCCGCAAGTTCGTCTCGGCGATCCTCGTGCTCGATCCGGAGGCAACAGCGGTGTGGGCCAACGAGCACGGCAGGCAGGGCGCGTCGCCCAGCGAACTGGTCGCCGATCCCGACGTGCTCGCCGAGGTCCAGGCCGGTGTCGACGAGGTCAACACCCAGTTCGCTCAGGTCGAGCAGATCAAGAAGTTCACCTTGGTCGGCGAGGAGTGGATGCCCGACAGCGACATGCTGACACCGACCTCGAAGCTCAAGCGCCGGGGCGTCAACGCCCGCTACGCGGACGAGATCGAGGCGATGTACACCTGAGCTGCCCGAAGCTGGCCACGCCGGGGTTCAGACCGATCCGAACTCCGGCGTGATCTCCGCGTCGGGTTCGTCGATACCGAACAGCGTGTCGAGGACGCGCGCAATGTCGGCGATGTCGGCGTCGTCGAGGTGGATGGCGAACTGCGCTTGCAGGGCGCGCCGGTAGCTCACGTTCATCTCGCGCCACAACCGACGGCCGGTGCGTGTGAGCTCGACCTCGACCGCTCGCAGGTCGGCGCCCGGCATCTCGCGGTGTCGAGCGATCCAACCTTCTTCCTGGAGTCGGTCGAGTCTGCGGCTCAGACTCGACGGAGGGAGCCGAAGATCGGCAGCGACATCGAGCGGGCGGGCGCGGCCTCCGAGCCGCTGGAGCGAGGCCAATACATCGAACCAGCCGAGGGGGATGTCCCAGTCGGCACGCAACTCCTCGTCGAGACCACGCTCGATCTGGCCGACGAGCGCCTGCAAGCCTCGCCACGCCGCGACTCGAGACGAATCGAGACGTGCCATCGTCGGCGGTCAGCTCGTGGCGCGAATGGCGGCAGCGAACGCGCTCGTGGCTTCGTTCACCTCGGCGGAGGTGACCACCAGCGGGGGCATCCAGCGGATCGTGCGATTGCGGGTGCCAGCGGTCATCAGGATCACGCGATGCTCTCGCAAGCAGTGCTCGGCGATCGCCTGAGCCCGTTCGGACGTGTCGAACTCGGTCGCCACCATCAGTCCACGACCGCGTACGTACAACAGCGCGCCGTCGAGCTGCTGCATGTCGCGGAGCTCGTCGATCAGCTGATTGCCGCGTGCGTGGACGTTGTCGAGGAAGCCGGGCTCGGTGAGTACCTCGATGGTGGCCAGCGCCGCCGCACAACCGATCGGGTTCCCATTGGACGAGCCTCCCTGGCTGCCGACGCGCCAGGTGGCATCGATCGAACGTCGCATGCCGAGCGCAGCGAACGGGAAGCCCGACGCGATGCCCTTGGCCATGCACAACATGTCGGGCTCGACGTCGTGAGCTTCGATGGCGAACATCTTCCCGGTGCGCCCGAATCCGCTCTGCACTTCGTCGGCGATGAACAAGATCCCATGCTCTCGGCAGCGTTCGGCGAGCCCGGTGATGAAGCCTGCCGGCGTCGGGATGTACCCACGCTCGCTGATCACCGGTTCGATCACGATTGCCGCGATCTCGTCGGGGACGACCTGGGTCTGCAGCAGGCGGTCGAAGCCGCGCAGTGCTCGGCTGATCTCGGCTTCCTGGTCGGACACGTGTGGGTCCGGGAACGGTGCGACGAAGACACCCGGAGGGAACGGGCCGTATCCGGCACGGTCGATCGCTTTGGCCGTCGACATCGCCATCGTGAGATGAGTGCGCCCGTGGAAGGCCCCGTCGAACACGATGATGCTGTGGCGGCCGGTGGCGTGTTTGGCGACCTTCACGGCGACTTCGAGTACTTCGTCGCTGCTGTTGGCGTAGAAGAACGTCTCGATCGATGGCGGGGTGATCTCGTTCAGCTTCTCGGCGAGCGGCTCGAGCAGGTCGTGGGTGTACACGTTCTGCTGGGCGTGGATGAACCGGCCGGCCTGGTCCGCGATCGCCTTGACGACCTTGGGGTGACAGTGCCCGGTGGACGCCGCCGCGATGCCAGCGGTGAAGTCGAGGTACTCGTGGCCGTCGGTATCGACGACACGGCAGCCGTGACCGCTGACGACCTGGAGGTCGGTGGTCTTGGCCCAGACGTTCGCCGTATGCGAACCAGCGGAGGTCATCTGAGGAGCCTAGGCGTCGAGCCCGGCGGTGGCCGCCACCGCTTGCTCCCACGTCGCATGCTCCAAGAACAGCTTGCGGGTCGGCATCACCCACCTCGGGGCGTTGACGCCGAGCGCGCCGTGCAGTTTTCCGTTGCGGCCGAAGAGCGCGAGGAACTTGGCGTCGGCGACCGAGCCGGCCACCACCTGCACCTCGTCGTCGGCCGCGGCGCGCCCGAGGAACTGGATGCGATGATCGAACTGGTCGCTCCAGAAGAACGGCAACGGCTCGTAGGGCTCGAACGCTTCGCCCGCAGCGAGGTGCCGCAGGTTGGTGGCCACGTGAGCGCCCTGTTCGGCGGCGTTGGTCCAGTGCTCGACCCGCATCTCCTCGTCGAACAACCCATTGGGCCATCGTGCGACGTCTCCGGCCGCGAACACCCCCGGCACGGCCTCGCCGGACACGTCGAGGGCGTTGAGGGCGGCATCGCACACCACGCCGTCGCGCAGGCGAAGTCCGCTGCCCTCCAACCAATGCGTGTTGGGCGTGACCCCCACACCGACCACCACGGCGTCGGCCGGCACGACCTCTCCACCGGCCAGACGGACTCCCTCCTCGGTGAGGCCCTCGATGAAGACGCCGCAGCGCACGTCGACACCTCTGGCGCGATGAAGATCGGCGATCGCCTCGCCCATCTCGACGCCGAGACCGCGAATCAACGGCGCGGTGGCACCTTCGAGGACGACCACGTCGTTGCCGAGCGTCTTTGCGGTGGCGGCGGTCTCGAGCCCGATGAAGCCGGCGCCGACCACGACCACCCGGCGGCCCCCGTCGGCGATCTCGCTGCGCAGACGAAGCGAGTCGTCGAGGGTCCGGAGTTCGTGGACGTGATCGAACGACTCCTGACCCGAGAGCCGGCGAGGGTGCGCACCGGTTGCGATCACCAACCCGTCGAAGCCGAGCACGGAGCCGTCGGCCAGGGTGAGTTCGCGTGTCGCGATGTCCAGCTTGCTGGCCGCATTGCCGAGGCGCCACTCGACGTCGAGGTCGTCGAACACGTCAGGCTGGCGAAGATGGATCCGGTCGGGGTCCCACTCACCCGACAGGACCTTCTTCGACAGCGGCGGCCGGTCGTACGGGCGATGCACCTCGTCGCCGACCACGACGATCGAGGTGGCAACGTCGTGCTGTCGGAGCGTCTCTGCGGCACGGAGGCCGGCGAGCGACGCGCCGACCACGATGACCCGGGCGAGCGGATTCGGGGACATCGCGATGTCGTTGTCGGTCATGCTCGACACGATGCCACGCCTGGGCCCCCGACGGGAAGCCCTCTCGGCCCACGGCCGCCTTCGGCAGTAGCGTCACGTGGATGCCTTCCGCCCCCGATCCTGCGACCACGACCCCGACGGTGCCGACGGTCGAAGCTGTCAACGAGATGGTCGAGCAGCTGTTTCCCGGCTCGAGCAACACCTGTGATTCGCTCGGCGCCGACTTCGCTGTGGCCCGTCGCGACATCTCCGACGCCGAGCTTCGCCCGGGTGCCTTCGTGTCGGGGCCAGCGCAGTTCGGACTCGCCGACGCTGCGCTCTGGTATCTGGTGTTCGGAGCGACCGGCCGGATCGAGCCGATGGCACTCACGTCGGAGTTGTCGATCCGCTTTCTCCGACCGGCTCGGGGAACCACGTTGTGGGCCAGGGCCACGCTCGACGTCGCGGGTCGCCGCAACGTCGTCGGCACCATCCGCGTGTGGTGCGACGACCGTTCCGACAAGCCGACCGCCACGGCTCAGGGCACCTACGTCCTGCCCCTGTGATGCACGACATGGCGCGCCCGCGGTTCCATCTGGCGATGCCAGTGCACGATCTGGCGGCTGCACGCGAGTTCTACGGCGGGCTCCTCGGGTGTCCGGAGGGGCGCTGCTCCGACACCTGGGTCGACTTCGACCTGTTCGGGCACCAGTTCGTCGCCCACCTCGACCCGCTCGGGGCGCCACGACCGGCTGCGACCAATCCGGTCGACGGCGACGACGTGCCGGTGCCGCACTTCGGCGTGTTGTTGACCCCTGCCCAGTGGGGTGAACTGGCAGATCGCTTGCGCGTCGCCGGCACCACGTTCGTGATCGAACCCCACACCCGCTTCGCCGGCGAGGTCGGCGAGCAGTCGACGATGTTCCTCCTCGATCCGTCGGGCAACGCGCTGGAGTTCAAGGCGTTCGCCGACGACAGTCAGGTGTTCGCCCGGTGATCGGGCTGACCGACCCGAACGATCGACGATTCGACGACTACCGGTCGCTGAACGACCAGGCCTTCCGCCGCCGCTACGAAGGCGACGAGATCTTCGTGGTCGAGGGCTACGTCGCGATCGACCGGCTGATCGAATCGGCGCATCGGGTCCGTTCGGTGCTGCTCGCTCCGTCGCGGGTCGAACGCTTCGCCCACGGCGAGCTGCTCGCCTCGCGAGACGTCCCGGTCTTCGTCGCCGACCGGGAGTTGATGGCCCAGGTGGTCGGGTTCGACCTGCATCGGGGCGTCGTTGCCTGCGCCGAGCGGCAACCAGCAGCGACCGTGGCCGACCTCGTGTCGACCGCTCGGCGCCTTGCGGTGTTGGAGGGGTTGAACGACAACGAGAACCTGGGCGCGATCGCCAGGGCGGCCAAGGCCTTCGGGATCGACGGGTTGCTCCTCGACCCCACGTGCACCGACCCGTACAGCCGTCGCACCGTGCGGGTGAGCATGGGCGAGGTGCTCACGCTGCCGATCGCCAGGGCCACCGCCGGCGACTGGCCCGCAGCGTTGGCGGGGGTCGGCGCAGCTGGGTTCGAGCGGTGGGCGATGACGCCGGCTGCGGACGCCGAGAACCTGTGGGACCTCGAGGTTCCCGATCGGGTGGCGGTACTGCTCGGCGCCGAGGGGCCCGGCCTGACCCGGGCCGCACTGGCCGAGGCCGACCGCTGCGTGCGGATCCCCATCCGGGCGGAGGTCGACTCGCTCAACGTCGGCCAGGCTGCAGCAGTCACGTTCTCCGCCCTCACCCGCTGATCCACCTCATCGTGGTTCCCCGTGCCCTGGGCACGGGGAACCACGATGAGCACGACCGATGGGATCAGTGGGCGAACTTGACGTTCGGGAGGATGCGGTGCATCCAGTTCGGCAGCCACCACGCCTTGTTGCCGATGATGTAGAGCGTCGCAGGGACGAGCACCAACCGGATCAGGAAGGCGTCGAGCAACACCGCGGTACCGAGGATCAACCCCATCTCCTTCATCGGCAGGGTGCCGGCGATGGCGAAGGTGTAGAACACGGCGATCATCACGCCAGCGGCCGCCACGATCGGTCGACCGACGTGGCTCAGCGATCCCCGCACGGCCTCGGCAGCGTCACCGGAACGTTCGAAGTGCTCACGGGTCGAGGCCAGGAGGAACACCGTGTAGTCCATCGAGATGGCGAACACGAGGGCGAAGAAGAACAGCGGCGCCCACGAGGTGAGGTAACCCTGACTCTCGAAGCTCAGCAGCCCCGCTCCGATGCCGTTCTGGAACACCAGCGCACCGACTCCGAACGCCGCGGCGACCGACAACAGGTTGAAGATCACGCCGACGAAGGCAACGATCACCGCTTGCAGGGCGATCATCAGCAGGATGAAGCCGAGCACCAGGACGACGCCCATCACGAGCGGCGCCTTCTGCGACAGCGTCTGGTCGAGGTCGTAGTTCTCGGCGACCGGGCCACCGACGAGCACGCCGTCGGGCAACTCGGTCCGCAGTGTGGGAATGAGCTCCAGCGCCTCGTCGGACGACGGGTCGTAGGCACCGACGGCCTGGATGATGCTCGCACCCTCCATGCCCGGCGAGGGCGGGAAGGCCATGACGATGCCCTCGGTGGCGATCACCTGGTCGGCAACGGCTTGCGCATCGCCGTCGGCGGGGACGATCACCTGGATGGGTCCGGGGCCGCCGGGGCCGAAGCCGTCGGCGATCATGTCGTAGCCCTGGCGGGCCTGCTCGTCCTCGGGGAGCACGGTGATCCCGGGCATCCCGGTCTTCAGACCGAGCAACGGCAGCGCCAGTGCGAGCAGCACGACGACCGCGCCGCCGGCAACGATCACCTTGTGAGCCTGGATCCGGTCGGCGAGCTTCGCGAAGAACTCGCTGTGGTGATCGCCCTTGCGATACCACGGGAGGGCGAACTTGTCGATCCCGGGGCCGAGGAGTGCGGGGAGCAGGGTGAGCGCGGCGAGCAGGACGAAGCCGACCGACAGCATCATGCCGGCGGCCATCGAACGGAATGCCGGGATCGGCACGAGGAGGACTGCCGAGAGGCTGACCAGCACGGTGATGCCCGAGAAGAGCACGGCCTTGCCGGCGGTGTCCATCGCGATGCCGGCAGCGTGTTGCGGATCCTCGGGGTGGGCGTGCAGCGCCGCTCGATAGCGGGTGACGATGAACAGGGCGTAGTCGATGCCGAGCGCGAGCGCGAACATCATGGCGAAGTTCAACGTCCAGATCGACAGGTCGGTGATCTCGGTGATCCCGTACAGCACACCCATCGAGGCGAGCAGCCCGGCAGCGGTGAGCAGGAGCGGAAGACCGGCCGCAGCGAGTGTGCCGAACGCCATCACCAAGATGACGGCGGTGACCGGCCAGGTGAGGATCTCCGCTTTGAGCATGCCCTCGCGGTTGACCGCGTTGAAGTCGTCCCAGAATGCGGGGGACCCCGTCAACGCAACCGAGATCTCATCGCCGGCGACCTCGCGGGACAGATCGCCGATGTCGTCGCCGAGACGCTCGGCGGCGCGGACGGCTTCGGTGGGGTCGACGTTGGCGCCGGCCTGGATCATGACGGTCTGGCCGTCCATCCCCGGTTGCGGCGGCATCGGTTGACCGAAGCCCTCCTCGGTGCCGATCAACGCGTTGACGTCGGCGATCGCCTGCTGGAACGCGGGATCGTCGATCGGCGTCGACTGGCTCTGGATCACGACGACCGCCGACTGCGATGACAGACCGCCGAACTGCTCGTCGATCACGTCACGCGCGGCGAGCGACTCGCTGCCGTTGACCTCCCACATCGCTCCCGACAGTGCGTGTTCGAGGCGAGGAGCGAACATGCCGAATCCGATCGCGAGCACCGCCCACGCGATGATGACCAGCTTGCGGTGTCCGTGCGCCCATCGACCCATCCGGGCCAGCGGTGGGTGCACGACGTCGGTCTCCATGTCGTCGTGGTGGATCAGCGGTTCATGCTCATGGAGTGATGAATCGGACAGTGGTGGTGGTTCGAGGTCGGTACTCATGTCGGGGCTGCTTTCTGTGTGCGGGGTGGGTGGGTGTGAGGAGAGGTGGCGTCGAGGTCAGACTGCGAACGTGCGGGCGTCGTCGGCGACCTGCTCGCGCAGGCGGTCGCAGACGATGGCGCACACGGGCATCAGGCTGGGGTCGGTGACCGAGTAGTAGGCGGCGGTGCCGTCGGCACGGCGTGAGACGATGCGGGCGTCATGCAGTACCCGGAGGTGCTTCGACACGTTGGCCTGGCTGGTGCCCAGACGCTCGACGAGTTCTCCGACGTTCTGCTCGCCGTCGTCGAGCAGGGTGCGGATGATCCCGAGCCGCGTCGAATCGCCGAGCACGCGGAACCGTTCGGCGACGTGTTCGAGCAATTCTGCGGGGAGTGCCTTGGGCATGCCAGCACTCTATAACTATCGAGCGATGATTGCAACCGTTCGATCCTCCCGGGCCGCGCCCACGACGACCGTCGGACAGACTGGGCCGATGTTGGAGCACCTCGCGGACCACCCCTCGACGATCGACCCCGAGCCGTTCGCCGGACCGGACCATCCGATACGACAACGGACGCGAGCGGTCGCCGGCGGCGAGCCGTGGACGACCGGGAACGCAACGCGGATGGCCGAGCTGTTCGACTCGATGGCAGCGGAGTGGGCAACCCGGCACGTCGACGAGACCAAAGCGGCACCCGTGCTCGACGCGCTCGACCGCGGTGACGTACCGATCGACGGCGACTGGCTGGAACTCGGATCCGGTACCGGCGCCGGCACTCGGCTGCTGTCGGGCCTCGTGGGATCGTTCGTTGCCACCGACCTCTCCGCGGAGATGCTGCGCCACGCTCCTGGCGAGCTCGCCCCGCGCGTCCACGCCGACGCGTCGACGCTCCCCTTCCCGACGGCGTCGTTCGATGCCGTCTTGATGATCAACATGCTGCTGTTCCCCAACGAAGTCGACCGGGTGCTGCGCGCCGGCGGCGTGGTGCTGTGGGTCAACACGCTCGGTGATCAGACGCCGATACACCTTCCTGCCCACGACGTGCTGAGCGCCCTGCCCGGCGGCTGGATCGGACGAACCGCTCGTGCCGGCACGGGATTCTGGTTGACCGCCCGACGCGTCTGAAAACGACGAATGCCCCCGGGCCGGAGCCCAGGGGCATTCGTTCGATTGTGGATGAGTCAGTCGTCCGATTCCGCTTCGGGATCTTCCTCACGCGGTTCGGGGGCTTCCCCGAGGCCGAGTTCGGCGAAGATCTCCGCCTTGCGGTACTCGAAGTCGTCCTCCTCGACGTCACCGGCTGCGAACTTCTCGTTCAACAGGCGGAACTCCTCGAGCAGCGCATCCTCGTCGGGGCCCTCAGGGGCCTCGTCATCGGACTCCGAGGACTTGCCGTGTCGTACGGCGAGCTTCTCGGCCTTGCGCTCCTTCTTGCGGAGCTCTCGTTGACGCTTCTGATAGGACTGTGGGCTTCGAGCCAATCGGAACGCCTCCTCAGACGACTTTGACGTCGACCGCTTCGGGACCCTTGCGGCCCGCAGCGATCTCGAACTCGACGGTGTCACCGTCGTTGAGCGACCGGCGACCCGTGCCCTGGATGTTCGAGTAGTGCACGAAGACGTCGTCGCCGTCGTCGCGAGAGATGAAACCAAAGCCCTTCTCGTCATTGAAGAACTTCACTGTACCTGTGGCCATTGCGGCTCCTTGTTGAAATCGGAGCCACCGTTGACTCACGTTTACGTTGCCGAAGGCTAGTGACGATTGTGCAATTGTCCACCGCGCGGGCACGGCGCATGCTGCGCACGGAGCGTTCCGTACCAGGTCAGCACCATCGCCTCGGTGTCAGGATGCGGGAACGATTTCGATGCGACGTCGAGGGTCGAGGACCATGAACGGTCGGTGACCCGTCACTGCGAGACGACCCAGAATCGCCCCAGCCATGACCACGCCGACCGCCCCGCCGAGGATGACGGCGACATCGGCCACCGCAACCCCGTACACGAGCCAGAGCGCCGCTTCGGCCAGCGCGATGATCCACGTCGTCGACGAGACCCCTGCCAACGACGAACTCCGCATCGTCGCCACCATGGCAGGCAGCAGCTGCACACCGTAGGACAGCCCCACCGCAACGCCGGCGAGCGTCCATCCGCCGAGCAGGAGGAACGGCAACGGCACCATGCCGAGCACGAAGATCCCGAGCGCCATCGCGCCGAGGCCGCTCCGGCCGACGGTGAGCAGGTAGTCAGCGCGCCATCACGGCGTACAAGCACAACGACATCACCGACACCGGAACGAGGGCCCAGACGTCGACGGCGACCCCGTACGCGAACCACCACCCGTTGATCGCCAGACTCACGCCGATCCAGGCCGCCGACACGCCCTCGACACGTCGCGTCCTCGCGATGCGTCGAGCCTGCGGAAACGCCATCGCGGACCCGATGACGGTGGCGACCACGACGATGAGATTGAGGAGGAGGTTCATGAGCATCTGACGTTTCGAGTGTAAGTGGCTAACTTCTGTTAGTACCTTACACTACAGGATGACCTTCCGCTCGCGGCAGTACGCTGATGTCGTGTACGTCACATCGGGACACGACACCGAGATCCGCCAGACAATCGAGGCGTTGGTCGACGTGGTCAATGCACTCGCCGACGCTGCGGCCGACCCGCGCGGCGCCGATCCCGTCGATGTACGAGCGTTGCTCGACGACCACCACTTCAGTCGTGCTGCAGGGGCCTCCGCCGCTGCGATCGAACGGGTCGCAGAACGCGTGGGATCGATGGTCGACACGTTGACCGCGCTGCCCGACTCCCTCCCCGAACCGACGGTGGCGTGGATCAACGCCCGGCTCCGCGACATCCACATCACGCCGTCGCTGACCGACCACGACGGCGCCGACCTGCACATCCACTGGACCCCGGCATCGGCGACGTTCGACGACCAGGTGGTCGCCGACTTCCTGATGGCAGTCGCCCAGGAGGTCTGCGATCACGGCACCAGCCGGTTCGGAATCTGCGCAGCGACCGACTGCGATCACCTCTTCTACGACGTGACCCGCAACGGCTCCCGGCGATTCTGCGCCGACCCACGCTGCGCCAGCCGCACCCACACCGCCGACCACCGTCGGCGCCAGCGTGAGGACTGATGTGACGATTGGTGTCAGACACCAATCGTCACACGACTCGAACGGGTCATCGTGAGAATCCTGGCGACGTGCTCGCTCGGCGGTTCGGGGCACTGGGTGCCGCTGGCCGGCTTCCTGCGCGCCGCGATGCAGCCGGGCGACGACGTGGTGGTGGTCGCCCCGCCTGCGTTGCGCGACATGGTCGAGCGCGACGGGTTCCGATTCGAAGCGGGCGCCGAGCCACCGGAGGCCGAGATCGCCCCGATCCGTGAACGGCTGCCGACCGAGGATCCCGACGTGGCGGCGGTGCTCGGCAATCGAGTCCTGTTCGCCGAGCTCGCGGCCACCGCGATGCTCCCGCACGTCGATGCTGCCTGCGTGCGGTGGAACCCCGACCTCGTGGTGCGTGACCCGTGCGAGTACGCCGGGGCGATCGTCGCAGCGGAGCGGTCGATCCGGTCGGCCCAGGTCGGCATCTCCCAGGCCACCGTCGAGTGGAGTTCGCTCGACATCGCCTCGCCGGCGCTCGAGCAACATCGTCCCGGCCTCACCGCCGAGATCGCGTCCGCGCCCTACCTGAGTCGCTTCCCCGACCTGCTCGACCCATCACCGTTTCCGACCACGCTGCGCTATCGATCACGTCGTTCGACCGCAGCCGAACCACTGCCCGACTGGTGGGGGGTCGAGCGTTCGAACTCGCGCACGTCACCCGCACGCCGACATCCGCCACTGGTGTATCTCACGTTCGGCACCGTGCTGCCCTACCTGTCGTTCGCCGCCGATGCCTACCGCTTCGCGCTCGACGCGCTCGTCGTCGCTCGATGCTCGGGTGCTGCTCACCGTCGGGCGGAACTTTCCCCTCGATCGACTCGGTCCGCTGCCGCGGAACGCACACGTCGAACCGTGGATCGAGCAGGAGTGCGCGCTGCGCGACGCTGCGGTCGTCGTGTGTCACGGTGGCTCCGGCACGCTCCTGGGCGCCATCGACGCAGAGGTGCCACTGGTCGTGATGCCGTTCTTCTCCGACCAACGTTCGAACGGCCAACTCGTCGATCGCCACCGGCTGGGGACGGTGGTCGTCCCGACCGCCTCGCCGGACGATCAGCGGCCGACCTTCGGCCAGGCGGATGCACGACGACTCGCCGATGCGGTCGAGGAGCTTCTCGCCCACCCCGACCGCGCCGATGGATTCTCCGCGGTCACTGCCTCGTGGGCCGAAACGCCCACCCCGGCGGAGATCCTCGCCGACCTGTGACGATTGGTGTCTGACACCACTGTCACAGACACCACTCCTCACATGAGGCGGCCGGCATCGAGGCGGAGCACCTGGTCGGCCCGGTCGAAGGCGACGGCGCGGTGCGACACGGCGATCACCGTCATGCCCGCATCGGCGAGATTGGTCCACAGTTGCACTTCGGTCTCGACGTCGAGCGCGCTCGACAGATCGTCGAGCACGACGAGTTCGGGACGATGCACCAATGCTCGTGCCGTGGCGAGACGCTGGCGTTGACCGCCGGAGAGCCGCAACCCACGCGGGCCGATCAGGGTCGCCGATCCGTCCGGCATCTCGGCGATGTCGTCACCGATGGCAGCCAATTGGAATGCACGCGCGAGCGCACCGGCGTCTGCAGGACCGAGGGTGACGTTGTCGGCAACGCTGTCGGAGATCAGCTGGGGCACCTGCGACAGGAACGCTGCGTTCGGCGGCACGAGAAACGCCGAACGATCGTCGATCTCGGTGCCGTTCCAGCACACCGAACCTCCGACATCGGCCAGCCAGGCAAGCCCGAGCAGCGACCGCAGCAGCGTGCTCTTGCCGGCGCCGACCGGACCGGTGATCACCACGAACTCGCCTCGGCGAACGGTGAACGACACGTCGTGCAGCACGGGGCGCAGCCCGTAGGAGACCGTGAGCCCGTCGACGTCGAGACGCTCGAGGGGAACACGGTCGGGTCGAACCACATCGGGTCGATCCCGTTGGTCGCGCGGGTCGATCGGCAGCGTGCGGGGCCGCACCGTGTTGCCGGCGTCGGCCTCGGCGACGAGCGCACTCATCCGCGCGAACGCCACCCCTGCCTGTTTGCGGCGCGCGAGCACCCGGCCGACCATGCGCGGCAGGAAGCTGAGCCAGCCGAGGTAGGCGGTGAACAGCGCCAGCGTGGCGAGGTCGAACGCCCCCGACGCGATCGCACCCGCACTCACGAGGAGCACGAGTCCGAGGCCGACGTCGGCTGCACCCTGGCTGAAGGCCATCACGCCCTCGTCGAGCACGCGGTCGCGCACAGCGGTGTGCCGGCGGCGATCGACGAGCACCCGCAGGCGGGAAAGCATCGGCTCGGCAGCAGCGTTGACCTTCACCGTGGTGGCCGCGGCCATGATGTCGCCGAGCAGACCGGTCACCCGTTCGGTGGCTTCACGGTCAGCGGCTCGGAACTCCTTGATGCGCGTGTCGAGCACCCGCGTGCACCAACGCGACGGCGAACAACGGGAAGATCAGGACGATCGCCGCGCTGGCATCGGCGGCACCGAGCACGAACCCGGCGATCACGGTGAACACGAGACCGCCGGAGATGTCGACGATGCCGTCGACCAGGTTGGCGACGTCTTCGGTGTCGTCGCGGAAGTGCGTCACCGCTGAGCCGGCAGAACCCACCGGCTGCCCGGCGTGGATGCCGCCGCTGGCCATCTGCGCGCTCAACATGTTGGCGCGCAGCAACGTCTGCATGTGGAGCCACACCCGCGTCCAGATCAGGGCGCCGTGATGGATCGACACCATGCGCAGCGTCTCGCTGACAGCGATCGCGGCTGCCCACCAGATCGTCTCGGTCGAGTCGCCGCGTTCGAGCGCGCCGTAACCACGAGCGAGCAGATAGCCGGTGATGGCCGGCATCGTGAAGAACACCACGAACAACAACCAGCCGAGCCAGAACTCCTTCGGCCGGTGCTGCGCCACACGCCATGCCAGACTCCACACACCGGCGACCGGCACGGGGTTGGGATCGACTGGGACTTCGTGGCCGTCGCCATCGGGGGTCACTTCCGGGTGGATCACTGCGGTCACGACGGCACCTCCGATCGCTCGGATCCGTCACCTGGAACGCTCCCACTCGGCGACACTTCGCTGTCGAGCGACATGGTGAGCAGACGGGCGAAGCGGCTGTCGTCGTCGCCGACGAGCTCGAGACGGTCGCCGTGCTCGGCGATCTCACCGTGGTCGAAGACCACGATCTCGTCGACGGAGCGCAGCGTGCTGAGCCGGTGGGCGATGATCAAGGTGGTGCGGCCCCGCATCAGTTCCACCACGGCAGCCTCGAGTTGCTGCTCGGTCTGAGGGTCGACCCGGGCGGTCGCCTCGTCGAGCACGAGGAGATCGGGATCGCGCAGCCACACCCGGGCGAGGGCGAGGAGCTGTGCTTCACCAGCCGACAAGCCCGCGCCGCCCGCGCCGAGCGAGCGGTCGATCCCACCGTCCGCGAGCGCACCGAGCCCCACGCGCTGGAGTGCGTCGATGACGCCAGCATCGGTCGGCTCGTCGTCGAAGAGCGTCACGTTGTCGCGCAGCGAGCCGGCGAAGAGCTCGACCTCTTGTGGCACGAGCGCGACCCGCCGACGCAGCTCGTCGAGCGGAATCTCGGCGATCGGGACGCCGCCGAGCGAGACGACACCACCTGTCGGTTCGACGAGACGGAGCACGAGACGCGAGAACGTGGTCTTGCCGCTGCCGGTGCGCCCGACGATGCCGACCGAACGGCCGGCGGCGATGCTGATGTCGACGTCGCGTAGTACGGGTCGATCGTCGCCGTAGTCGAAGGCAACGGCGGTCGCCTCGACGGTCAGCGGACCTGCCGGGGGGTGACGGGTGCCGCTGTCGACGATCATCGGACGGATCGCGAGCAGCTCCGCGACGCGCACCATCGCGCCGTTGGCCTTCTGCACGGTCTCGAGTTCGTGGACGACCTCTTCGAGCGGCCGGGCGATCAAGCAGCACGTACTGGAACAGCAAGAAGGCGGTGCCGAGCGTGATCGTGTTCGCTCCGACCAGGACGGCGCCGAGCACCAGTGCCAACACCCAACCGGCGGCGACGGCGCCCTGCACGAACCACCACATCACGAGAAATGCCCGCTCGCGTCGCACAGCACTGACGAGTGCGTCTTCGCTGTCTTCGACGAAGCGCCAGGCGACATGGTCTGCAGCGCCGTTGGCGCGCAGGTCTTCTCCTGCGGTGAGTCGCTCCTCGATACCGCCGTAGAGACGACCGAGGGCACCCATCTCGTCGGACGATTCCGACACCGCCCGGTGGCGACCTCGCAGGATGACCAGCACGGCGATGGCGACGTAGACCGCCATACCCAGGCCGAGGCGCCAATCCAGCACCGACAGCACGGCGATCATGCCGGCCACGAGCAGCGCTGCACCGGCTGCTTTGGTGACGACCTGACCGAGGAACTCCGACACCGAGGTGATGTCGCCGTCGACTCGCTGGATCAGCTCGCCGGGCGTGTGGGTGCGGTGGAACTCGTGGTCGAGGCCGAGCACGTGGCGGGTCATGCTGACGCGGAGTTCGTTGGTGGTCCGCCACGCCAACACGGTGGCGAGCCAGGCAACCACCACGGCCAGGAGTTGTCCGATCACCGCAATGGCGAGAAACAGGGCAGCGAGCCGGGCGACCTCGGCGGCCGTCGTGCCGTCGGCGGCGGTGTCGACGATCCGACGGATCACCAACGGGCCGGTGATCGTGAGTGCGGAGGCAACGGCGACGAGCGCGCCGAGGCCGGCCCAACGCCATCGGTCGGGCCGCAGCAGCGCACCGAGGGCACGCCAACGTCCACCGGTCTCACCGGCCTGCGTTGCCATCGCGTCAGTCTCGCCGCTCGCGCCGCTCGGTGCGCGCAAGGTTTCCGCGCCGATCTCGCCCGCTCACGCTCATCGTGTGTGCGAGCGGCAACGCAAGGTCGCGGAATGTTTGCGGGCGCAATCGACTTGTACGTCGCGTATGGGAGTCCAGCGACTGAACCACGCCGTGTTGTACGTCCGCGACGTCATGGCCTCGACCGAGTTCTACCGCGAGGTGCTCGGCTTCCGCACGGTGAGCGAGTTCCCGGGAGCCGCCTTCCTCCAAGCCCCTGATTCGACGAACGATCACGACCTCGGACTGTTCCAGATCGGGTCATCGTCAGCTCCTTCCGACGCCGGCAAGACGACGGTCGGGCTCTACCACCTGGCCTGGGAGGTCGACACGCTGGGCGAACTCCGACGCTTGGCCATCGCGCTGCGCGACCGCAACGCACTGGTGGGCGCGAGCGATCACGGCACCACCAAGAGTCTGTACGCACGGGATCCCGACGGTCTCGAGTTCGAAGTCGTCTGGCTGATCCCCGCACACCTCCTGACCAACGACGACATCGCCGCGAGGTCGTCGGTGAGCCCGCTCGACCTGGCCGCAGCGATCGAGCGGTTCGGCCCCGACGAGCTCGGCGGCATCGGAATCTCCACCTCACCAACCGACAGCGAAAGCGACGTGACGACGTGAACATCGACTTCTGGGTCGACCCTGCCTGCCCCTTCTGTTGGGCGACAGCCCGCTGGGCGGTCGACGAGGTCCAACCGCACCGCGATCTCGACATCACGTGGCAACCGATCAGCTTGTTCTTCAAGAACGAGCCCGACCCCGAATCGTCGTACTACGAGCCGGTCTGGTTCACGCACCGGTTGCTGCGAGTGATGGAGTCGTCCGCGCCATCGAGGGCAACGACGCGGTGTTCGAGCTCTACTGGGAGCTGGGCGCACGCATCCACCACGACAAGGACCTCGACTTCACCGCCGCCGATGCGCTGTCGGCCGTCGGTATCGACACCTCCCACGCCGCGGCGTTCGACGACGACGCCTGGGACGAGGTCATCCGGACGAAGATGGACGAGGGTCTCGAACTCGTCGGGAGCGACGTCGGGACGCCGATCATCGCCATGGACGCATCCGACGGTCGCCGCGCCGGCTACTTCGGCCCGGTGATCTCACGAATCCCGCCGACCGAGCAGTCGCTGAAGATGTGGGATGCGCTGGTGACGATGATGGACGTCGACTCGTTCTTCGAACTCAAGCGCACCCGCACCGAAGGCCCACAGCCCGGCGACCGACCCCTCCCCCGCTGACCCTCACGCCGAGTCAGCCGGCACAGGCGGTGAGCAGGCGCTGCTTGAACGCCGCTTCGTCGACCGACCACAGCACACGGATGTTCGGGTCCGGCCGGCCGTAGCGACGGTCGGGGATCGTGCAGCCGCGCGTCGGCCCGTCGAGGCCGACGACGAGCCATTCGTCGGTCGACTCGGTGATGATCGACTCGTCGAGTGCCACGGCCATGGCGATCGGGTCGGGAAGGTCGAACCCGGCGAGGCCGGTGTCGAGGCAGTACTGCTCGACGTCACCGTTGATGTCGATCGCGAACTTGCCGAGCGGCCCGGCGGCCCCGAGCGCGGCCTGTTCGTCGTGGTCCATCACCGCGAACAGTCGAGAGATGTTCCAGCCGATCATCGTCTTGGCGCCGGCCGCCGCCAGCACTGCGGTCGCCGCCTCGGGGTCGGCCCACACGTTGTACTCGCCGAGCGCGTCGACGTTGCCGACGCCGTCAGGCGATCCGGCCATGAGGTAGGTGTGGCCGAACTTGGTGAGGAGGTCTGCGTCGATCTCCAGCGCGGCCGCGATGTTCGACAACGGTCCGAGGGTCACCAGATCGTGTCGACCCGGTTCGTTCGCAGCGATCTCGACCAGCACGCCGACCGCATCGTCCGACGTCGCCGCGCGAGACGGCTCCGGAAGCACTGCACCGCCCATCCCGTCCTCGCCGTGCACGAACTGGGCCGTGTCGAGCGGGCGGGCGAGCGGGCGGTCGCGTCCAGCGTGCAGTGGGATCTCGGCGCCGCCGCAGAGGTCGAGGGTGATGACGGCGTTGCGCACGGCCAAGTCGAGCGGCACGTTGCCGGCCACCACCGTCACTGCACGCACGTCGACCGACGGCTCGCGGACTGCGAGCACCAGGGCGATCGCATCGTCGGATGCAGTGTCGGTGTCGATCACGATGCTGCGACGGGACATCCCCGCAGTCTGGCACTGCGTGTTCAGAACAGAGCGTCCTGGCCGACGACCTCCGAAGCCGGCGCGACCGGCAGCGGCGTCGGGAGCACGGCCAGACCTTCGACCACCGCGGCCACCTCGGCGTGGATCATCCGAGCAAGCGCCGGCGACTCGAGGTTCTCGGGCTGGTGGACGAACACGTAGGGCTCACGCCCCTGGGCGATCCACTCGGCGAGCTGCGGAATCCACACCCGCAGTCCCCCGGCAGTGCCGTCGAGGTCGTCGGAGCCGATCACGCGGACGATCGGGCACGCGCCCATCGTGTCGGTGAGCACCGCACGTCGTGGCTTGGTGCGTCGTTCATCGACCGCGGCATCGGAGACCGGCGACGATGCGTACAGCGGACGGGTGTCGAGTACCACCCGCCCGACACCAGCGGTGACGAGTACCTCGTCGACCGCCCGATGGGCCGCACCCCCGTCGAAGAAGCCGGGGTGGCGGAGCTCGACCACCCAGCGATGCGACTGCGGCAGGCGCCCGACGAAGGTCCGCAGCACCGCGAGCATGTCCGGCCCGAACGACGGCGGGAGCTGGAGTTGCACCGGTCCGACACGTTCGCCGAGTGGCTCGATCGCTTCGAGGAACTCCGCCAACGCGGTCGCAGCCCCATCGCCCCGCAGGCGGAGTTCGTGGGTGATGTGACGTGGCAACTTGAACGCGAACCGGAAGTCGGCGGGCGCCTGCTCGGCCCATCGCGCCACGGTGCGTGCGGCCGGAACGGCGTAGAACGTCGTGTTCCCTTCGACGGCGTTGCACCACCGTGCGTACTCCGCCAACTCACGGCCGCGGTTGCCGGCCGACAGGAACTTGCCGACCCACGGCGGGTGCGCCCACATCGGACATCCGACTCGCAGGACGGGTGACGCCACTGCTCAGGTCGCCAGTCGATGGAGCCAGATCGGTTCGGCGACACCCTTCACCCGGGTCGGGCCCACCGGGCGGAACGCTGCGGCGTTCCCGGAGTCGTCGAGCGACCGCAGGACCTCATCGGTCACCAGGAGTTCGCCGGGTCCGGCAAGGTCGGCGACGCGAGCGGCGATGTTGACCGCATGGCCGACGATGTCGTCACCACGTTCGATCACGTCACCGACATGCATCCCCATTCGGACCGACAACGGGAAGTCTGCGGCGTCACGTGCCTCGGCGACCGACTCGAGAATCGCCTGCGTCGACGACAGTCCGGTGTCGAGCTCGTCGAACCACAGCATCAGGCCGTCACCGAGCTCTTTCACGATCCGTCCGCCGCCGCCGATCGCGGCTGCCACCAGACTCGATTGGCGATCGAGCACGTCGACCGCCGCGAGATCACCGTGCATGTCGGTGTAGGCCGTGAAGCCGACGAGATCGGTGAACAGAATCGCGCCGCATCGAGCCGCGCGCTCGGGGTCGCTCATCGGGTCGAGACGTCGACCTTGCCACTGCCGGAACGGGCGGTGACCACGCAGTCGTGCTCGCCGGCGACTGCGACGGTTCCTGCTGACACGGTGTCGATCAGCGCACGGGTGCCCTCGGGGAGCGAGATCGAGATCCGACCGGAGACGGTCTCGGCACCGACATCGTGGGCGCCGGCCATCGTGATGTCGACCTTGCCACTCGCGGAGTGCGCCCGAGCGGTGCCCGCCACGTCGCGCAGCACGATCCGACCGCTGGTGGTGGTGACATCGGCGGCACCGCAGTGGTCGATCTCGACCTTGCCGCTCCCACTGATGACGCGGGCCTCACCGCGCGAGTTCGCAACGATGACCCGCCCGCTGTTCGTGCGGACGTCGAGCGATGCAGCGTCGTCGATCTCCACCTTGCCCGAGGTGGTGACCACGGCGACCGAACCAACGGATCCGGTGATCTGCACCCGACCCGATGAGGTCCCGACGACCAGGTCCATCCCTTCGGGGACGCGGAGGTCGACGCGCGCGCTCGTCGAGTCGATCGTTGCCGTCGACCGATCGACCACCATCGGAACACGCTCGGCGACGACCGTATGGAGATCGGCGTCGGCGGTGACGTGCACCGCTGCACTCTCCGTGGTGACTCGCACCGTCGACACCGCGGTCTCTGAAGTCGGCACCATGATCGGACGGTACCCGAACCGCGCCGGCGCGTCATCGGTCACCCGTCACGCCAACCCACCCAGTCCGAAAATGAACAGATCCGGCCGCTCAGCGACCGGATCTGCGCACATTTCGAGGAGTTCAGTGAACGGGCTGAGCGATCAGTCGAGGCGTTCGATGATCGTGGCGTTGGCCATGCCGCCGCCCTCGCACATCACCTGCAGGCCGTAGCGGCCGCCGGTGCGCTCGAGCTCGTTGAGCAGCGTCGCCATCAGCTTGGTGCCAGAGGCGCCGAGCGGGTGGCCGAGGGCGATCGCGCCGCCGTTGACGTTGACCTTGCTCATGTCGGCGCCGGTCTCCTTCTGCCATGCGAGCACGACCGAGGCAAAGGCTTCGTTGACTTCGAACAGGTCGATGTCCTCGATGCTCATGCCGGTCTTCTCGAGGATCTTCTTGGTCGCCGGGATCGGGCCCTTGAGCATGGTGACCGGGTCGGTGCCGGTGACGGCGAAGGCGTGGAAGCGTGCGCGCGGCTTCATCCCGAGCTCCTCGGCCTTCTCCTTGCTCATGATCAGCACCGCGGACGCGCCGTCGGAGATCTGCGAGGAGTTGCCCGCGGTGATCACACCGTCTTCCTTGAACGCCGGCTTGAGCTTGGCGAGCGTCTCGGAGGTGGTGCCCTCGCGGATGCCCTCGTCGGCGGTCACCGTCTCGGTCTGGCCGTCGATCTCGACCTCGATCGGGATGATCTCGTTCTCGAAACGTCCTTCGTCGCGAGCGACAGCGGCGCGCTGCTGGCTGACGGCGCCGAATGCGTCGAGGTCTTCACGTGTGAGGCCGTACTCGACGGCGATCATGTCGGCGCCGATGCCCTGCGGGGGCAGGCCGGTCTCGCTGTACCGGTCGAGCTGCTCCTGCGGGAACGGGAAGCCCATGCCCTGCACGATCGAGGCACCCATCGGGGTGCGGGTCATCACTTCGACGCCAGCGGCGACGACGACGTCGTACGCACCGGCCATCACGCCCTGCGCGGCGAAGTGCATCGACTGCTGGCTCGAGCCGCACTGGCGGTCGATCGTGGTCGACGGGACCTCTTCGGGCCAGCCGGCGGCCAGCACGGCGTTGCGGCCGATGTTGAGCGACTGCTCACCGACCTGCATCACGCAGCCCATGATGACGTCCTCGACGAGGGCGGGATCGAGGTTGTTGCGCGTCTCGAGGGCCTTGAGCACCTCGGCGGCGAGGGCAGCGGGGTGCTGGTCCTTGAGCTTGCCGTTGCGCTTGCCACCCGGCGTGCGGATGGCATCGACGATCACTGCTTCGGTCATTGGGTTTCTCCTGTGGTTGGGGACTTGTGCGATGAGCGAACACGCCACATGGGCGGGTTTCGCTCATCGCTGGGATGGTGAGATGGGCGGCGTGGGAGCCGGGGTGCTGGCGATGGCGGTCGCCAGATTCTGCTGGAGGCGGGTCATGAACCAGGCGAGCGCCTGGCGTTCCTCGCGGCCGAGGCCCTTGCGGAGCTCGGCGCGCAGCACCTGGTCGACGTCGTTGACCTGCGCTGCGAGTTCGGTGCCGGCGTCGGTGATCGCCACGAGCCAGACCCTGCGATCGTCGGGCTTCGGCTGGCGTTCGACGAGACCCCGCGCTTGGAGTCGGTCGATCACGGAGCCGATCGCCGCCCGTCCGATGCCGAGGTGATCGGCGAGATCGGTCTGGGTGGTCGCACCGAACTCGTTGACGTAGCCGAGCAACGACGCCTGGGTGAGGTTGAGGTCGAGACACGCGAGCCGGGTGTCGAACGCGACGCGCACGAGTCGCGCCGTTGCCATCAACGTGGACTCCACACGGAGCCACGGCGGCGAGTCGAGTTCATGGGTGGTGAGGTTGCTCATGAGAGGTTCACGTCGACACGTGTGGACACATACTGTACGTTGCCATACAGTATTGCAACTGCAGATCGCCGAGATCGTCTCGCCACCACCCTCTTGGAGGACATCAACATGACCGACACCGCCACCGACACCGGGCTGAGCGCCGCCGAGGCCGCCGAGTTCCGCCAGAAGTGCGTCGACTTCATGGAGCAGTTCGCTCCCGGCCAGAACCCGACGCTCGACGACCAGAAGGCGTTTCTCGCAGCGGCGTCCGAGGCCGGCCTCGCCGGCCTGCCCGTGCCCTCGGAGTACGGCGGCGGCGGCAAGACCCTCGCCCACGAGAAGATCTGGCGTGAGGTCAAGGGCAACTACCCGATGCCCGACAGCGAGTTCATCATCAGCCACGGCATGTGCATGCCGATGCTCGCCGAGTACGGCACCGCGGAGCAGAAGGAACGGTTCCTCGCCGACAACATCTCCGGCAAGACCATGTGGTGCCAGATGTTCTCCGAGCCGGGCGCCGGCTCAGACGTCGCCAGCCTGCAGACCAAGGCCGAACTCGACGGGGACGAATGGGTCCTCAACGGCCAGAAGGTGTGGACCACGCTCGCCCACAAGAGCGACTACGGCTTGGTCGTTGCACGCACCGACCCCGACCAGGTGAAGCACGCCGGTATCTCGATGTTCATCCTCGACATGCGCGGCCAGGGCGTCGAAATCCGCCCGATTCACCAGATCGACGGTGGCTCGCACTTCAACGAAGTGTTCATGAGCGACGCCCGCATCCCGAAGGACTGGCTGGTGGGCGACCTCAACAACGGCTGGAATCTCGCCACCGCCATGCTGATGTACGAGCGCGTTGCGATCGGCGGTGCCGGCGCCGGCAAGATCAACCAACCGAACTTCAAGATGCTCCGCAAGGCCGCCGATGCGACTGGCCAGATCGACAATCCGGTCGTGCGCGACCAGATGATGAAGATCTGGTCGATGGAGACCTGCAAGGCGCTGGTGGCCATGAAGACCCGCGACGAACTCAAGGCCGGCAAGACGCCTGGCCCCGGCGGTTCGCTCGGCAAGCTGTTCGGCTCGAACATCGCCTGGAAGGTCCGAGAGATGGCCCTCGAATTCGCTGGGCCCGGCTCGGTTGCCTGGGACCCCGACGACGAGGGTGGCGCCGAGTTGCAGCGCATCGTGTTGAACAGCTTCCAGTCGAGCATCGCCGGTGGCACCGACGAGATCCAGCGCAACATCATCGGCGACCGTGTGCTCGGCCTGCCACGCGAACCGTCGGTCGACCGGGGCGTGGCGTTCCGCGACCTCAAGGTCGGCACGCAGTCGAACTGAGTACCTCGCAGGCCCGGCCCGGGCGGCGACGACCGGCGATCAGAAGGCGGTCAGTCGACCGGTGCGACCGCCCGAGCCGCCGCACGCGTCTGCTCGATCAGATCGTCGAGGGTGCGACCCGGCCCGCCGAGTACGACGCCACACCCCGATGCACGCAGACGATCGGCCGTGTCGGCGGCGAGCGCTGCGGTGTCGGGATTGGTCGACGACAGCACCGCGACGTCGACGGGGTGCTCCGCACAGAACCGGACGAGTTCGTCCGGAGGCATGTTTGCGCCGAGGTGCTCGACCCACCAGTTGTCGGCGCGCAACGCCACGGCCGCCATCGACGACGGAAGCGAGTGCAGGTCGCCCGAGACGGCGGCCACCATGACGGTTCCACGCCGTCGGCCCCGCGGGTTCGGTGCGATCCCGCCGAGGAGACGCTCGACGATCGCGGACGCCCGATGCTCGACCCAGATCGTCAACCGTCCAGCGTGCCACTCGGCACCGATGCGCACGAGCGGGGGAACCAGCACGTGTTGGATGACGTCGATGATCGACGCCCCCTCATCGAGCAGACCGTGGGCGATGGTCCGCACGGTGGCTTCGTCGCCGTCGGCGAGCGCGTCGTGCATGCGCTCGGCCGACCGGGTCAGGCGACTCGCTGACGGCGGTGGTGGCGCCTGCGGTGTGACCCGTTTGGTCGACATCGCCCCGATGTCGGCTCGTGACACCTGGTAACGGCCATCGAC
The DNA here is from genome assembly GCA_963716095.1 of Ilumatobacteraceae bacterium. Classification (GTDB taxonomy): domain Bacteria; phylum Actinomycetota; class Acidimicrobiia; order Acidimicrobiales; family Ilumatobacteraceae; genus Sva-07. The sequence goes on from CAVQSV010000023.1 coordinate 257,200, forward strand.
GAGCTGTGCGGGCAGCTTCCCCGTGCGTACCCAACGGTAGGCCGTTTGGTAGTGGACGCCGAGTTCGTCGGCTGCGCGCTGGAGGTCCAAGGGCTCGTCGTCCACCGCTCCACACTACCGTCCCGATCTATTTGATGCTGAATAGTGCTAAATCAGACTGAACGTCGATAACTTGTCGTCATGAGCGCCATGGAATGGCCCGAGATCGAGACCCCGATACCCCGTGGGGTCGAGTGGCAGGAGTATGCAGCCTGCACGGGGCGACTGGAGCTGTTCTTCGGCAAGGTCGCAGAGCGCCCTCAGGCACGAGAACGGCGCGAAGAGAAGGCACGCAAGCTGTGCGACACGTGCGTGGTTCGCCAGCCGTGCCGACAGTTCGCTCGCGAGAACCTCGAGTACGGCTACTGGGGCGGCGAGAGCGAAGAGGACCGATATCTCGCCGGCTACCAGGTGACCGCGGCGATCGGTGTGCGAGCGCGGCTCGCACGAGACGACGCCGCCAGCTGAACGTCGTCGCTCAGAGCGACTGACGCACCGGCCAGTCACGTCTGGGGTCTGACCCCAGGCGTGATCGCTGGCAGAATGCGACGATGGGGACAGACCATCGCTTGACCACGCGGCAGATGGCCGAGTTCGTCGCCAACGGTTTCATCCGCTTCGACGCGATCGTGCCGCCCGACGTCAACGAGCGCGGCATCGACGAGATGCGACGCCTCGAACTCGAACGCTTCGGGCCCGACGGGCTGAAACCGCCGCACACCGGCACCCCACTCGACGAGTGCTATCCGGTGCCGTCAGCGATCGGGGACTACCTCCGCCTGCCGCAGATCCGAGGGATCATCGAGTCGTTCGTCGGAGCGGATCCCACGTTCGACCACGACTTCACGCACCACCTGCAGCCCCACTCGACGTACCTCCAACCCCTCCACGTCGATGCGATCACCGACTCACCCGACCCCACCTTCGACGTCCAACTCTTCTGGTACCCGCACGACGTCGCCCCCGGCGAAGGTGGCACCCGCTTCGTGCCGGGCAGCCACCTCCGGCGAGTCCGCAGCTCGGGGCTCGACCGCTACCAGCACATCGTCGGCGAGCAGCAGTACGCGGGCCCGGCCGGAACTGTCGTGGTGTTCCACCACGGGCTGTGGCATGCCGGCCAACCCAACCCGGGCGACGGCGATCGCTGGATGCACAAGGTGCGGCTCAACCCGACGGTGCCGCAGGTGCGCCTCTGGAACACCGACGATCTGGCCGACCTCCAGAACCCGCCGTCAGACCACATCTTCGCCCGGATGCTGCCCGACAGCGTGGCGCAGATCCTGCGCACGATGCATCCCTGGATGAGCATCACCGACTATCGCAACGAACAGGTGCAGCGGTCGAGACTCTGGCGCTACCTCACGGGCGACAACACCTACGACGTCGATCACTATCTCACCCGGCTCGAAGGCCGCGCCACGCTGGTCGGTTCGTGATGGCCGAGCGGCAGCAGGTTCTCTATCTCTGGACGAACGGGTCGGCGCTCGATTCGGGCACGGTCGGTTGGGCGTTCCACGACGCCACCGACGGATCGGGTCCGGCGCTGCCGGATGCCGAACCCCCCTATTCGAACGGGGTCGGCGCGCTGCGCGATGGTTGGATGCTGTTGCAGTCGTCACAGCTCACCGCGCCGCTGCCGGGCAACGAACACCTGAACGACTACCTCGAATACGAGTTCGTGTTCGAGCGCCGGATCTCGAGTACATGAGGAGCCAATGAGCAAGCAACCCAAGCCGGAACCGCCCACGACCATCGAGGAGATGGAGCAACACCCTCCGCATCCGACCGACATCAAGAACCGGGCGTACGAGTCGCGTCTCGAAGCGCTACAGATCGAACTCCTCAAGGCGCAGCGCCACATCAAAGCCACCGGCGGGCGCATCGTCATCCTGTTCGAGGGTCGAGACGCAGCCGGAAAAGGCGGCTCGATCAAGCGGTTCACCGAGCACCTCAACCCACGCGGCGGGCGAGTCGTCGCGCTCGCGAAACCAACCGAGTCCGAGCAGACCCAGTGGTACTACCAGCGATACGTGCAGCATCTCCCGTCGGCAGGCGAAATCGTGTTGTTCGACCGCTCGTGGTACAACCGCGCCGGCGTCGAGCGGGTGATGGGATTCTGCACACCGAGGGAACACGCCGAATTCCTCCGCCAGACCCCCAGCTTCGAGGCCTCGCTGGTCAACAGCGGTATCACCCTGTTCAAGCTCTGGTTCACGCTGTCGCAGGATCACCAGCACGAACGCTTCGCCAGCCGTCGCACGGACCCACTCCGACAGTGGAAGCTGTCACCGATCGACGAGGCGAGCATCGACAAGTTCGAGGAGTACACCGCTGCGCGCAACGAGATGCTCCTCGCCACCGACACCGCCGTCGCTCCGTGGACGGTCATCAACTCCAACGAGAAGAAGCGAGCTCGCCTGGCGTGTCTCGCCACGGTGCTCGAGGCGATCGACTACGAGCACAAGGACCATGGTGTGATCGGCGAGCTCGACCATCGGGTGGTGCGGCCGGCCAGCGCCCTGCACATCGGGAGCTGACAGACTCAGACGATGACCGCAGTGTTCTGGATCATCTTCGGCCTGCCCGCAATGCTGGGCGTCACCGTGTTGGCCGGGCGGTTGCTGGGCGCTCGGCGCGGTTGGGTGGCACTGCTGGCTGCGGGAGTCATCGGATGGTCGGGCGCCGTCGTCATCGCGGGAGAGCTCACCGACTGGGGGTGGGCAACGCTCGACATGGTGCTCGTGGCGCTCGTGCTGGGGGTGCTGTTCACGATGGGTGTCTCGCTGCTGATCGACTTCCTCGCACCGGTTGGATCCCTCGCCAGCGGTGATGCTGCGGGTTTGGTCACCGTCCGCAACCCGGTGACCGACACCCAGCGCCGGATCGCACCGTTTCGTCGGTACCGCGAGGTCGTGCGGATCGCCCGACGTGAGGGCGTGGTCGGGCGCGGTGTCTCCAGCGAACAGCTCCCGGTGGGCGTGCGCCACACCCTCGAGTCGGCTGGTGGCATCTTCGTCAAGCTCGGCCAGGTCGCGTCGACCCGGAGCGACGTCCTGCCACCGGCCTGGTGCGACGAGCTGTCACATCTCCGGAGCGCAGCCGAGCCGCAATCGACCGATGTCGTCCGAGCGCGACTGATCGAAGAGCTCGGCCGCTCCCCCGACGACGTGTTCGGCACCTTCGACTGGACACCGCTCGCCAGCGCGTCGATCGCCCAGGTGCACCGCGCCACCCTCGCCACCGCCCAGGGCCCAGTCGAAGTGGTGGTCAAGGTGCAGCGAACCGGTCTCGACGACACGCTGGCGGTCGATGGTGCGGCCGTCCGCCAACTCGCAGGACTGATCCAACGACGCACCCCGCTCGGACTTTCGGTGCAGCCGGCCGACCTCGCCGATGAATTCCTCGAGAGCGTCGCCGAGGAGCTCGACTTCACGATCGAGGCGAACAATGCGACCGATCTCACCGAGCAGCTCGCCGGGCTCGACCGCATCCGCGTCCCGACGATCCACCGTGACCTCTCGACGAGCCGCGTCCTCACCGAGGAATTCGTGTCGGCACCGAACATCGGCGACATCGAAGCGTTGGAGGAAGCCGGATTCGATCGAACCGAGATCGCCCATCGACTGATCGAGGCGTTCCTCCATCAGATCTTCGATGCGGGCGTGTTCCACGCCGACCCTCACCCCGGCAACATCCTGATCGAGTCCGACGGCACGATCGTGCTGATCGACCTCGGCGCTGTCGGTCGGATCGGGCCGGGACATCGCGCTGCGGTCCTCGACATGCTGGCGGCTGCCGCTGTCGGCGATGCCGGGGGACTACGTCACGCGCTCGAACGGATCACGGTGTTCGACCAGCGGCTGGACACCCGGCGCCTCGACAGCGCTCTGGAGTCCTTCCTCGGCCGCCATCTCCGCAGCGGCGGCGGGATCACAGCCACCGCATTCGAGGACCTGGCATCGCTGATCGGCACGTTCGGAATCGTGTTGCCGCGCTGGTTCGGCACGCTGAGCCGAACGATGGTGTCGCTCGAAGGCACGTTGACCACGATCGACCCCGACTTCTCACTGGTCGACGCGGCCCGCCAGCACGCCGAGCACGCAGCCGGGCGGCCGACGCCGGAGAAGATCAAGGACACACTCGAACGCGAGGTGGTGTCGCAGCTGCCCCGCCTGCGACGCGTTCCACAACGTCTCGACGAGTTCTTCGGTCAAGCGATCGCCGGCCAGTTGTCGGCGAACGTGTCGTTCCTGTCCGACGAGCGCGATGCCCGGTTGTTGACGAAACTCGTCGACCGACTCGTGTTGGCGATCATCGCCGCCGCCACGGGAATCGGCGCCACCCTGCTGCTGGCCGTCGACGTCGGACCCGAACTCGGCGGCAGTGTGACGATCAACGAAGTGCTCGGCTACTTCGGTCTCGCCACTGCAACCGCGCTCGCGTTTCGCGTGGTCGCCGGCGTCGTCCGCGACGGAGAGACGTGACGACCGCCACCTGACCAGCAGCGATTCACACCGCGAGTTCCGCGGGCAATTCGACCGGTTCGGCGAGCCGTCGGCGATGGGCCCGCCGGCCGACCGAGGAGTAGGGTCTCACCGAGGCTCAGCGACGAACCCGACAGCAACCATGACCGACCGACGTGCACCAAACCAGATCACCGACGAGCTCGGGCATCTGGCGTCGGCCATGCTCGCCGCTCGCCGTTTCGGCCTCGTTTGGACCCAAGCGATTTCGGCTCGCGTCGGCAACGACTACACCGACAACGCGTCGAGCGCCATCCTGAGCACGCTCCGCGCCGATGGGCCGCTTCGACTCCGCGACCTCACATCCGGGCTCGGGGTTCCCGGGCCCACGCTGTCGAGAGTGGTCGACCGGCTGGTCGACAACGGTGACCTGAAACGGTCGCCTGGGCCCGCCGGCGGCGACGGTCGGGCGGTGCTGATCGAGATCACCGCTGTCGGGGTCGAACGCGAGCAGGGCATCAATCAGGCGATCTACGACCACGGCTCGGACGTCGGCCTCGACTTGAAGGAGACGGTGGCGCACCTCGAACACCTCGTCGACGACGCTGCCTCCGACGCCGCCCCAGTCCCCCACGATCGTGGCGGCCACTCGATCGCTGGGGCCCTTGCATGGTTGGGGATCACGCTCGGTGACACGCTCCGTTCGATTTCTCCCAGTGGGGACATCACCGAAGCGCTGACGCTGCTCGCGTTCGTCGAGGACGAGCACAGTCGCCCCAGCATCATCGCCGAACGTGTCGGGCTGAGTTCGGGCGGAACCACCAAGGTGCTCGACCGCCTCGAATCCGCAGGGCTGATCGGCCGGACATTCGGAACCGCCGGCGACCGCAGGGGCGTCGATCTCCACCTCACGGCCGAAGGCGGCCGCCAGCTGCGCATCATGAGCGACGCCGCCAAGCCGTTCCTCCCGGCCTTGCTGGCGGCATTCCAGGCAGCGGGCGACGAACTCGATCGCGCCGCCTGACACGCAGGCGTCGTCAAGCGCCGTTCTCGAGCAGGTCGAGCAGGATCGGGTACACGAGATCCGGGTCGCCGTCGGGCTGGTCCGGGTCGATCACATCGTGCGGGAGCCCGACAGCCGGCAGCTCGACGACCGCGACGTTGCCCGAGCGTTCGTTCCAGTCCTCGGCGAAGTCGGTCACGTGGTCGGGGTCGACCTGGTTGTCATCGGGATTCACGACCACGACCACATCACCCGCCGCAGGGCCCTGATCGCTCGCCGACTGCTCGACCGAGCGAGCGAGCAGGAAGGTCGCCACGAGACCTTCAGTCGACTCGCCGACGTAGGCGTGGTCGAGATCCGACTCGCCGGGCAGATCGAAGTCGGGCAGCTTGTCGAACAGGTTGACGAATCCCGTGGTCAGGAAGCCGGGAACGCCCGGGATCGACATGGCGGGAGCCACCGGCACGACCCGGTCGACGTCGTCACGGTGTTGAGCGGTCCACTCGGCGAGCACACCCCCCATCGACAGCCCGAGCACCCGCACCTCGTCGCCGAGCCCCACGGCGATGTCGACCGAGTCGTCGGCATAGTCTCGAAGCTCCGCGGCGTCGAGCCCACCGATGTTCGACAGGCTCCCGATGCCGGACCCGTCGGCGTTGGCGATCCCGTGACGCGGCGCCCGCAGGATCAGCACGTTGGCACCGTCGGCATGGAGCGACTCGGCGAACTCCACGAACTGCTTCGGGCAGTTGGTGAGCCCGTGGAACAGCACGACGGCGACCTCGACCTGCTCGCCGTGATCCATCAGCACCGACGCACACGGCTCGTACACGAGGCCGGGCTCGTCGGCGGTCAGTTCGGCGAATCGTTCGACCGCGTCGTCGTAGCCGGGCGTCGGGTCGGGTTCGGAACCGAGCCCGCTCGTGGACGCCGGCCACAACGCCATCACCAACACGATGAGCACCAACGCACCGAGCACCGCAGCGACCCAGATCGCGATCCGCTTCCAGAGCGCTCGTTTGGCTGCCGGTTCGACGGCCTCGCCCGAGCCGTCCGGCTGGTTGGGTTCGACGTCGCCGGCCGTGCCGGCCATCTCGTTCTCGTCGACGTGGTCGACCTCGATCGTGGGGGCCCGGGCGTCTTGCGAGGCCGAGTCGTCAGAGGTACTCATGGCGCTCCAGCCACTGGAACGAGAGCCACCCCGGCAGGATCGGCACCCAGAACGTGAACAAGCGGTACAGGAACACCGACGGCACCGCGATGGTGCTGTCCATTCCGGCGGCGACGAGTCCGGAGATCAGCGCAGCCTCCATCGCACCGAGGCCGCCCGGCGTGGGCGCCGCCTGAGCGACGGCCGAACCGACGAGGAAGACCGCACCGACCGTGGCGAAGGGCAGCCCGCCACCGAACGCGAGGGTGCTCAAGTAGAGCGTCGTCAGGTACGAGAAGGTCACGAGGGCGGAGCCGCCGACGAGCAGCGTGACCTTTCCAGGGCGGCGGATCACGTCGGCGACACCGTCGAACGCCCGGGCGATGATGGGCAGCAGCTTGTCGAACACGAGCCGCCTGGTCGCGGGAATCGCCATGCTGAGCACGATCAACCCGAGCACGATGCCGATCCCGATCACGAACACCTTGGGGTCGGGCAGGCTGAAACTGCCGAACGCATCGCGGCCGGCCCAGATCAGGAAGACCCCGATCAAGCTGACGTGACCGACCAGGCCGCCAATCGTGTTGAGCCCCACGCCCGACACCGCCACCGCTTGGTCGACACCCTGCTTCTGGAGGAAGCGAACGTTGAGCGCCATCCCGCCGAGGCCGGCCGGTGCGAGCTTGCTGGCGAACGACGACCCGACGCTGGCCATGAACAACGGGCCCGCCGGGAGACGCGGTGGGACCGACCCGGCGATGCTCATCGTGGCGGCGACGTACGTCGACACCGATGCCAGGATGATCAACGGTGTCCACGCCCAATTCGCTTCCTGGACCTGGTCGATGATGCCGGGAAGATCGGCCAGCTGCGGGAACAGGAAGTAGGTCGCCAGTGCGAGCGCGACGATCGTGATGATCGTGTTGCGGCTCGCTCGCTCGAGCGCGACGAACTCGACGTCGTCGATCCCGCAGCGCTCGATGACCTCCTGCTGCAGTTCTTCGAGGAGACCCTTGTGCGCCTTGAGTGACTCCTGGGTCGCACCGCTGAGCGCCTTGCTCTGCAGCCGCGGCAGTGCCGAGCCGACCGCATCGGGCCCGAGGACGTCGATCGCTGCGACCACCGCTCGCTCGGCACCGACCACCACCGACAGCGACGCAAGCATCTGCGCCACGTCGGCGTCGAGAATCGTCTCCTGAACCGCCACCTCGGAGAAGCCGAAGTCGATGATCCAGGGCACCTGATCGTCGCCGACGAACAGGTTCGCCCGCCTCAGATCGCGGTGTGCGATCCGGTGGGCCCGGAGATCGCCGATCTGTTGCCAGATCGCGTGCATCAGTTCGTCGGTGACCTGCTCGTCCGGAACGCCATCGAGCGACGACCCGTCGATCATCTCGTACGCGAGCAGCATGGAGTCCGCACCGACATCGACGATGCCACGCAGCCGCGGGGTACGGATTCCGACGTCACGGGCGAGCAGCGCGATGAGCGCCTCGTGCTCGATCGTTCGCCGCAACGACGAGAAGGGCCGATCGTCACCGACGTTCTTGAAGCGCAGGAACCGGTAGACCCGGAACATCAGGTCGGCGGCGCGCTCCTGCGATCCGAGCACCTTGACGAACAGCCCGGTGCCGTCGTCGAGTGTCGCGAAGTACGGCGTCGAGCCGCGGGCGTCGACCGAGGCGGCGTGCACCTCGGTCACCGACAATCCGGCTTCCCCGAGGGCCGAGCGAATCGCGCCGAGCGTGGGGCGACGGTCGGGTCGACCGAACGCAAGGAGCACGGCGGTCCCGAAGAGCGCACCGATGGGAAGTGCCAGGAACGCCTCGGCGGGAAGCCGCACCGACACCAGCAGGCGCAGCACGAGCAGGACGGTGATCGTGACCGCCCCGGCGCGTCGCCAGCGTCGGCCGACGAACGGACCGACGACGATGAACGTGGCGGCGATCTGGGCCAGTGCGATCGTGCTCGACGGAACACTCTCGGTGATCCCGGCTCGGTCGGCGAGCTCGTTGAGCACCGACAGCGACGTTTCGCGGTCGACCAGCCAGCGGACCATCTGCATCACGAGCGAACTCGACATCGACGCCAGCGCGATGTAGCCGAACAGTCGGTATCGCTTGGTGAACAGCGGAACGAGGTACACGCAGAGCAGCACGAGTCCCGACACGATCTCGACGCCGCCGTGGAGGACACGTTCGATCGACGGGCTCAGGAATCCGAAGAGCGCGATGATGTCCTCTTCGATGCCGATCACGGCGTCCTCGAGCCCGATCGTCAGGCCCACCATGACCAGCGAGATCACCGCGAACGTCACCAGCCGCAGCACATCTTGGGGCGAACGAACGTAACGACGCGTGATCTCCTCGTGCACCCCTTCGCCCGTGCGGTCGCTCCCGGAACCCGCGGTGGGGTCGTCGATGTCGGTCGAGACCGTGGCCCCGTCACTGGTGGACATGCGTGCGGCCTCCTCGGTCTCGGACCATGAAGCGATCCATTATTACCCCCGCAAGTTTCTCCACTGGTGCATCCATGTGGTGGACTACCGAAATGTCTGGCGTCGTCCGCAGATCCTGGGGTGGATTCGCCCACCCCGGGGGCCTGGCGATCGCGAGTTCGATCGCGCTCGCCGGCTCGTACGCGATCGCCGTCCGACGACCGGTACCGGGGTGGGAACTCCGACACACCGAGTGGATCAACGGCGCTCCCGACGCGATCGCCGACGTGCTCTACCCGATCATGCAACTCGGCACCCTGGCCGGGCCGGCGATCGTTGCCGTCGGCATCGCCGTGTTTCGCCGCGACTGGCTGCTCAGTGGAGCGACCATGCTTGCCGGTCTGGCAGCCTGGTTCGGCGCCAAAGGCGTGAAGCGGGTGGTCGAGCGCGAACGCCCACTCGGCTTCATCACCGACATCATCATTCGAGAAGGCGACGGCACGGGCCTCGGGTTCGTCTCGGGCCACAGCGCGGTCGCAGCGACCGCCGCCGTCATGGCGATGGCTGCACTACGCGGGCGGTGGCGGCTGATCCCACCGGTGCTGGCGTTCCTCGTCGGGATCGCTCGGGTCGTGCACGGGGTCCACCTCACCGCTGACATCGTCGGCGGGTGGGCACTCGGGGTCCTGATCGGCCTCGGTGCGCTCGGACTCGTCGATCTCGCCTCGCCCCGACCGACAACGATGGAGCCGGCCTCGTGACCACCATCCCGTCGACCGACTCGCTCGCTGCAACACGAAGCGGCGCACTGCGCAACTGGACGATCACGTTCGTTGTGGCGCTCGGTGTCGCCGTGGTCGCAGGTGTCATCGCCTCGTCGGGCACGGTCGCGGAGTGGGAGGCATCGGTCTTCCACGCGATCAACGACCTCCCCGACTGGCTGTATCGACCCATGTGGGTCTTCCAGTTGGCCGGGCTCCTGCTCGTCCCGTTGGTCGTCGCGATCGGTGCGGCTGTCTTCCGGCAGTGGCGGCTGGTCGCGGCGCTGATCGTGTTCGTGCCGCTGAAGCTCTTCGTCGAGAAGGCCGTCGTCAAACAACTCGTCGAGCGGGAGCGGCCCGGCACCACGATCTGCGGCGCGCCGGACGACTTCGATCCGACCTGCGGCAACTTCCGGGGCGATGTCCCGTTGGAGGGACTCTCGTTCGTGTCGGGCCATGCGATCATCGCCTGGGGTGTCGCCGTGCTGCTGTGGCCGGTGCTGCCGGGCCGCTGGAAGTTCGTGCCGGTGGCGATCGCCGTCCTGAACGCGGTCGCCCGGGTGTACCTGGGCGCCCACAACCCGCTCGACGTCGTCGGCGGCGGGGCCATCGGCATCGCGATCGGTGCGGTGTTGGTGGTCGTGTTCGGTCTCGACTCGCGGCTGCGGCAGTCGCCGGCACCGTCGACCCGAGCCGGGTAATGTCCGACCCCGTGGCCGACGAACCAGTGAGGCTGACGTCGCTCGGCACGATCGCCGGATGGCTCGGCCGATTCGAACCCGCCGACCCCGACGCCGACGCGGTCGAGGCCGTCGAAGAACTGTTGCCCGCCGGCTCCGATACCTGGCCGTATCTCCGACGCTTCACAGCGCTCACCGCACTCTCCGCGTCGATCGCAGCGTTCGGACTGCTCGCCGACTCGGGTGCGGTCGTGATCGGGGCCATGCTCGTCGCGCCACTGATGACCCCGATCATCGGCGCGTCCGCGGCGACGGTGACCGCCGACAACCGGCGCCTCGTCCGTGCACTCCTCATCATCGCGTTGGGTACCTTCGTCGCCATTCTCGTGGGCTGGCTCGTGTCGTTCATCGCCGCGGGACGCGTGATCGACCTGCGCTCACTGCCCACCGAGATCCGGAGTCGTACGTTCCCCGGTCTGCTCGACCTCGGCATTGCGATCACCGCAGGTGCTGCGGCGGGCTACATCCAGCCGCGCCGCTCGGCGATCTCGGCGCTGCCCGGTGTGGGCATTGCGGTCGCGTTGGTCCCACCGCTCGCCACGGTTGGTATCACGCTCGAACTCGGCCTCGGCTCCGACAGCCGCAATGCCCTCCTGCTCTATCTGACCAACCTCGCGGCGATCGTCTTTGCTGCCGCGCTCGTCCTGCTCGCTTCCGGATTCCGTCCGCACGACGAGAAGGGAAAGAGGGCGCTGCGGGTCCGACTCGCGACCACGCTGATCGCTGTCATGCTCGTGGCGATCCCGTTGACGCTCCACACGCGGTCGGTGATCCGCGACCTGCGGTTGCGCAGTGCCGTCGTCGCGGCCGTCGAGAACTGGGATCCGGACATCGAGATCCTCGACCAGCAAGCTGACGTGGCGGGCGGGCGCGCCGAGGTCGACTTGCTGGTGGTCGGCCGCGGCGATCCTCGGCCGGTGTACCAGTTGGCGGAGGACATCGGTGCACGGTTCGGCGGGCCGGTCAACCTTCGTGTGCGATACCAGAGCAATGAGCTGTTCGTCGTGAGTACGCGATGAGGAGTGAGCGACGGCGCGGGTGGTTGGTGCTCGTCGGTCTCATCGGCATCGCAGCCACCGCCTGCGCGGACGACGGGGAGCCCATCGACGACTCGACCGTGACCGTGTTCGGCCCATACGTCGGCACCGATGCCGACCGTTTCGCCGAGGTGATCGCCGACTTCGAGAGTGCGACCGGCATCGACGTCGCCTACACCGGCAGTGTCGACTTCGTCTCCGACCTTCGCCAGCGCGCGGTCGGCAACCAGCGACCCGACGTGGCGATGGTTCCCCAACCAGGAGTGGTGGACACACTGGTCGAGAGCGAGGTCCTGGCGCAGCTCGAGCCCGACACCGTGCAAGCTGTTCGTGAAGGCTTCGGCGGCACCGCCCTGGAGGCGACCCCCTGGAACTTGCGGTTCGCCGTGCCCTACCGCAGCAACGTCAAGTCGCTGGTGTGGTACCGGCCAGATGTCTTCGCCGAGAACGGCTGGGAGGTGCCGCGGACGCTCGACGAGTTGAACTCGCTCGTGGACGACATCGATGCCGGCGACACCATGGCGCCGTGGTGCTTCAGCGTGTTCGCCGGGTCGTCGACAGGCTGGCCCGCCACCGACTGGATCGAAGATCTCGTGCTGCGTCGGGCCGGGGTGGACGTGTACGAGCAGTGGGCGCAGGGCGAGCTGTCGTGGCAGGTACCAGAGATCCACGATGCGTTCCGCGAGTTCCGCGAGCTGGTGGTCGACAACGAACGTTCGGCGGGCGGCCTGCGAGCGGTTCTGCAGACCGAGGTGTCGAGCGCAGGCGACCCCTTGTTCGCCGACACGCCTGGCTGTGCGATGTACAAGCAGGCCAGCTTCGCCGAAGACTGGTTCCCTGGCGGCACGACCGTCGGACCAGACGACGACGTCGACTACTTCGTGCTCCCGAGTGGGGCTGCCGACGAGACCGGGCTCGTCACCGCCGGCGACGCCGCTGTTGCCTTCGCGGACCGCCCGAATGTCAATCGCTTCATGGCATTCATCGCGAGTGCCGACGGCGGCCGAGCATGGGCCGACGATGGTGGCTTCGTCTCCCGACGAACCGACGTCGATCTCGACCAGTACTACGACGATGCCGATGCCGGTGTGGCCGCGCTGCTCCAGACCCAGACGACTGCCCGCTTCGACGCTTCCGACATGCTCCCCGCCGACGTGGGATCGGACCTCTTGTGGAGACAGGTCACCGACTGGCTCAACGGCTCGCTGAAGTTGGACGACCTGCTCGCCTCGCTCGACGAGGCGCTCGAGATCGACGACTGACGCTTCACGATCGAATATCGACGCACGCACCGCCCAGATGCTCCTTCAGCAAGTAGCTTCTGGGCTCGACTCCACCCACGACAACGACCACCCACTGCAAAGGACGAATCTCATGGACCTCCGACAGAAGCTGATCGACCTCTCCCGCGAAGCAACCGGTGACCCGACCATCACCGTCGCCGGTGACTTCCAGCCGAAGGGGATGACGTGGAAGGTGGCCGCAGGCGCAGCCGCCGGGTCGGTGCTCGGCGAAGCCGCGGGTGGCGACATCGGCCAAGCCGTCGGCGCAGGCGGTGGTGTCGTCGCCGGGCGCTACGCCGCCACCTCGGGTGAACTCCCCCCCGTCATCGTCCTGGCCGCGTCTCCCAGCAAGCTGTACCTCATGACGTCGAACAACGCGAAGGGCATCATCTTGGCGAAGAACCTCGTGCTGATCGACACGCTCGACCGCGAGAACCTGAGCGTCGAGATGCACCAGAAGGCCACCGTGCGCACGGCCGTGATCACCGACGACTCGACCGGACACGAGTACAAGGTCGAAGGCAAGCGCATCCTGTTCCACCACATGAATGCCATGCTCGACGCCCTTGCTGCCGACGTCGAGGACGACGCCGAGCACGAGACCGCCGTGGCAGCTGACTGAGCCGTTGCCGGCGGCGGTCAGAGTCCGCTGATCTCGGTGGCCGCTCGAATCACGAGGAACACCCCGATCAGCAGCACCGCGATCGCCGCGATCGGTACCACCCAGATGCGCGCCTTCTGGATGATCGAGTTGCCGTCCATTGCACCGAAGGCCCGGTCGCGTAGCGCCACCATTCCCAGGCCGACGCTGACCAATGCGATCGCCATGCCGACGCCGAAGGCAAGGATCAGCAGGCCACCGAACGCGATGCGATTGAGTTGGATCGCACCGAGCAGCACGATGATCGCCGAGGTCGACGGGACGAGGCCGCCGGAGAGCCCGAGCACCGCGAGTGTCTTCCAACTGACCTTGCCGGAGAGATCCATCTCGTCGAGATCGAACTTGTGGGTGTGCGGGAAGATGCCATGGCGATGCCAGCCGTCACTGTGATCGTGATCGTGGTCATGATCGTGATCGTGTGGGTGATCGTGATCATCGTGTGAGTGATCGTGACCGTCGTGACCGTTGCTGTCGTGTCCGTGATCGTGACCGTCGTGGGCATGGTCGTGTTCGACAACCTCCGCAGTGCCCGTCGCCAGTGTCGCGACCGCAGCCTTCGCCACCACGTGATCGTGCGACTGATCGTGATCGTGATCATGTGAGTGACCGTCATCATCGCCATGTGCGTGATCGCCGTGATCGTGATCGACGACCTCCGCGGTGCCCGTCGCCAGTGTTGCCACCGCAGCCTTGGCCACGACGTGATCGTGCGAATGGTCGTGGTCGTGATCGTGGTCGTGGTCGTGATCGTGATCGTGATCGTGATCGTGATCGTGATCGTGTGCCTGCGCGTGATCGTGTGGCTCGGTGAAGAGCCCGTGCGGATGCAGCGAGTGATGCTCGGGGGCGGCCGGCCGCGCGTGCGGGCGCGGTACTCACGTGCTGCGGTGACGACCAACCAGATACCGATGCCGAGCACGATCAGGGCCGACAGACCTTGCAGCCACGGGTACACCCGCTCAGGGGCAAACGCTGCGCCCGCGGCGTAGGTGATGATGCCCAAGATGAGCACGCCGAGTGTGTGCGACAGGGCGACGGCGATCGCCAACACCAACGCTTGGAGCTTGGTGCCCCGGGTGCCGACCAGGTATGCCCCGATGACCGTCTTGCCGTGGCCCGGAGCGAGCGAATGCAGTGCGCCGAGGAACGCAGCGAACCCGAGTGCGGTGGCCATCGCCAGGTAGCCGCCGTCGGCGTCGGCGATCAGGCCCGAGAACGCATCGCCGCCACCGTCGTCGGCGCCCGGCTCGGTTCGATCGAGCTCGCCGGCGTCGGCGGTCGGCGACGCGACGAAGCTGAACTCGACGGCGGACGCATCCGGGTTCTCGTCGGCGTCGGGGAAGTCGGTGAGCCGCTCCGTCACCGACTCGTCGCTCACGTCGCCCGTGACCTCGGTGCGATCAGCGACCACGACGATCTCACGCCAGCCGGCCCGACCGCGGTAGTTGGCGTCGTCGAAGAACACCGTTTGCTCGCCCGATGCTTGCGGCCACGAGGTGGTCCATCCGCACTCGAGCCGAATCGTGGTGAGACCGCCGTCGCCGTCTTGGCGAAGCGTCGACGCCTGCGGTGCAGAGAGCGCGACCGGCGCACCGTCGACGGTGTAGGTCACCCCGTCGAGCAGCTCGACACAGAACGCCTCGGGATCGGCTTCGATGCGGTCGCCGTCGTCCTGCGTCGGTGTCTCGGCGAACTCGAACACGTAGTCGAACTCACCGCCGTCGGGCCCGACCAGCAGTGCTGCGTAGCGGTCGATCGCGAACGGTCCGAACTCGTGGGCAAGTGCCGGGGATGGCCCGGAGAGGACCACGAACAACGCAATGAAGGCGACGATCGCCGGTCGTACAACACGTCGTCGCCTGGTTTGAGGCACCACAGTCGCTCCGTACATCGTCATGCGCTTGCCACCGTTTCTCGTTCCGCCGTTCGATCGGTCTCCGGATCGGCGACCGGTCCAACCGGCCGCAGCGCGCCCCGTGCCGCGAACAGCGCGCGGAGACCGGCAGCGAGGGCTGCACCCAGGAGTGCGAGCACGAGGTTCCGTGGCCACACACCCCATGGATTGGCGAATCGGTCGAGCGACCAATCGGCGTCGAGAACGCCATCGAGGATCCAGACAGCTGCGTAGGCCGAGCCGACTGCGGCGACCCCCACCAATACGACAGGTGCCAGCGGTGTTCGTCGGAGCAGCGCCATCGGCAACGCCGCGAGTGCCGCCACGATGACCACCGCGGCCGCTACCCCGAAACTGAACCCGACAAGACTCAGCACTGCGCGACTCCGGTCGAGACGGTCGTCGACGAACGTTGCCCCGAACCCGAGACCCTGCAACACGCCGAGCACCGCAATCACGGCCGGCTCTCGTGCGGTCGTCGACGGCCGCAGCCACGCGAGTACTGCCCACACCGACACCGCCAGCAGGCTGACCGACGTCGCTGCGACGACCGAGCGACTCGACAGGTCGATGACCCCGAGCCCGGTGAGCCACAGCGTGATGAGTGCTCCGCCACCGAACGCACCGAGCACCACCGCCGCGCGTCGAACGACGGCAACTGTCGACGGTGCCGGATCCCGGAATCCTCGCCGCCGTGCGAGCAGCGCAACCGGTGCCATCAGGACCCCGACGAACAACACGTGCACCGCCCCGGCGCGGACGCCGTCGGTTCCGAGGCCACGCACCGCGCCCAGCTGCGTCAGCGTGGGCGCCGTGTCGAGAGCAACCACCTGCACCGTCTGGCCGGTCGAGAATCCGAGAATCGGATCGCTCTCGTTCTTCACCACCCCGGACCTCACGTCGTTCTCGATGTGGAGCAGTGCGTCTTTGTCGGGGTCGACGTCGATGATGGCGTCGAACTCGACGACCAACTCGCGCGGCGCCTCGTCGAAGTCCTCGGCGACGTCGAACGGGAACAGCAAGTACGAGTTCGCACCCAGGTTCAGGACGCTGACCGCTCCGTACTCGATGTCCCATTCGTCACCGTCGACGCTCTCGAGCGCCAGGTGCGAATCGACGTAGGACGTGATCTCGTTGCGATTCGCCTCCAATGCGGCGGTGATCGTCTCGCGATTGGTGCCGAAGTCGATGTCGAGGACCGCACCGAGGTCGCGGACGGGGATCTCGACCCGTCCATCGAGCTCAGTGTCGTAGAACCCGAGGTAGACGTAGCTCTGCTTGCCCGAATGGGCGAGCGCCGTGGGCCCGCCTGCGAGGACGTAGATGACGAGAACGAGGGGAACGAGAAGGAACTTGCGCACGATGAAGGGGGGTCACATTGGAAGACGGACCCACGCACCCTATTGCCAAATGTGGCAGTCGGCGAGGCGACCCAGCAGGTCCTCGAAGCCGTGGGGCTGCCAAACTCTCGCGATGCACGATCTCGTACTCCGCAACGGTCTGGTGGTCGATGGGACCGGAATCGCTCCACGGCACGCCGACATCGCCATCGACGGCGACACGATCACGGCGGTCGGCCAGGTCGACGGTGGCGCGCATCGAGAGATCGATGCCGACGGCGCCCTCGTCACACCTGGCTGGGTCGACATCCATACGCACTACGACGGCCAGGTCACATGGGACCCCGAACTCGCTCCATCGAGCCATCACGGGGTGACCACGGCGATCATGGGGAACTGCGGGGTCGGGTTCGCGCCGGTTCGTTCGGGTGACGAGGGGTTCCTGATCGAACTGATGGAAGGCGTCGAGGACATCCCCGGCACCGCCCTGCACGAGGGCATCGACTGGCGGTGGGAGACGTTCGGGGAGTACCTCGCCGCACTCGACGAGATGCCACGCACGATCGACGTGGGCGCGCAGTTGGCCCACGCTGCGGTGCGGGCCTATGTGCTCGGGCAGCGGGCGCACGACTACGACGTCACCCCGGACGAGATCGCCCAGATGACCGCCATCACCAGCCAAGCGCTCGCTGACGGCGCGTTCGGGTTCTCGACCTCACGCACGTTCCTGCACACCTCGAAGCACGGTCTGGTACCGGGCACGCATTCCACCCCCGACGAGGTCATCGCCATCGCCGAGGCGGTGCGCGACTCCCGACACGGGCTCTTCCAATACGTCTCCGACGACATCGGTCAGGGCGGCGACGAGCCGTGGCTCGACTCGCTGAAGGCGATGGCCTGTCCGACCACCTACACGCTGGCGCAGACCTCGGCCGATCCACTCGCCTACCGTCGGGCACTCGACGCCGCGGTGTCCGCCAATGCGTCAGGCTCCAACATCGTCCCCCAGGTGGCCGTTCGACCGACCGGCATGCTCTACGGGTTGCAGAGTTCGTTCCACCCGTTCCTCGCCCACCCCAGTTTCCGGGCGGTTCGCGACCTGCCGCTCGCGGAACGAGCGGCGCTGCTGCGAGATGCGAGCTTCCGTCAGACGCTGCTCGACGAAGCTCCCCAGACACGTGATCGTTTCGTCAACTACCTCGCGACGGCGTGGACGCAGATGTACCGCCTCGGCGACGTGCCCGACTACGAGCCGACGCCCGACGCCAGCGCAGCCGCCACCGCCGAACGCGAAGGCCGTCATCCGGGCGAGGTCGTGATGGACTGGCTGGCCGAACGTGACGGCGAAGCGTTCCTGTTCTCGCCGCTCGGCAACTATTTCGGCAACGACCACGAGGCGATCCGCGAGATGCTCGAACATCCGGCCACCATTCCGGGTGCGAGCGATGGTGGCGCGCACTGCGGTCTGATCTGCGACGCCAGCTTCCCGACGTACCTGTTGACGCATTGGGCGCGTGACCGCGTGCGCGGTCCGAAGATCCCGTTGGAGCGCGTCGTTCGGATGCAGACCGCCGCCACCGCCGAGGTCTATGGCCTCACGGATCGCGGCCGCCTCGAACCGGGTCTGCGAGCCGATGTCAACGTCATCGACTTCGACGGCCTGACGTTGCATGCGCCGCGCATGGCCCACGACCTTCCGGCCGGTGGCCGACGGCTGCTGCAGGACGTCGACGGCTACCTCCACACGATCAAGTCGGGCCACGTCACCTTCACGGATGGATCACCCACCGGCGCTCGCCCCGGCACCGTGCTGCGCTCAGGACGCTGACACCCGCCTCGGTCAGCGTTTCTTGTGTCCGCAAACATTGCGGACTAGGTTCGGGCCATGAACGATTGGAACGCCCGGATCATCGCCGAGTTCCGCGCCAACGGCGGCAAGGCGGCCCAATTCGGTGACGCGCCGCTCGTGATCCTCCACACGATCGGCGCCAAGTCGGGCGAACTGCGCGAGACACCGCTGGTGGCGCTCGTCGAGGGCGACGACCTCTATGTCTTCGCCTCGAAAGGCGGCGCAACCACCGACCCCGACTGGTACTACAACCTCAAGGCGACCCCGACGATCACCGTCGAGTTCGGCACCGAGACGTTCACCGCCGACGTCACCGAGATGCCCGAAGCCGAGGGCCAGGCCAAGCTCCGAGCACAAGCAGAGCTGATGCCCCAGTTCGGTGAGTACATCACCTCGGCGGCCCCCCGACTGATCCCCGCGTTCCACATCACCCGCACCAGCTGATGGAGCCATGACCGATCCCGAGCTCCTCGGGGCGCCCGACGAACACCTCGACCCCGCAACCGCCGTCGACTACGACCGCAATGTCGCCGAACGATTCAGCGACGACGAGATCGCTCCAGCGATCAGCGTGCTCGCCGAGCTCGCCGGTGATGGTGTTGCCGTCGAGTTCGCTGTCGGGACCGGACGGCTGGCCGTGCCGCTGGCCGACTCGGGCGTCACGGTGATGGGGATCGATCTGTCCGAACCGATGTTGGCCCAACTCGCATCCAAAGCGGGTGCCGATCGCATCGACGTGACCGTCGGCGACATGACCTCCACCCAGGTCTGTGCGGACGCGGCGCTCGTCTATCTCGTGTTCAACACGATCACGAACCTGCGAACTCAACGCCAGCAGGTGGACTGCTTCCGAAACGCCGCAGCACACCTCGCTCCGGGGGGTCGGTTCGTGATCGAGACCGGCGTCCCGCAGCTCCGTCGGCTCCCGTCGGGCGACACGATCATTCCGTTCGACGTGTCACCGAGCCACCTCGGCTTCGACGAGTACGTCGACCTCGTCGAACAGATCTCGGTGTCGCACCACTACTTCATCGACGGTCAACGGGTGCGCACCAGTGCTGCGGCGTTCCGCTACGTGTGGCCGTCGGAGCTCGACCTGATGGCCGAACTGGCCGGACTGGAGCTCGAGCACCGCTGGGCCGACTGGCATCGATCGCCGTTCACCGGCGAATCACCCTCGCACGTCTCGGTCTGGCGACTCGCCGCGTAGCCGGCTGTTACTCATGGTGTCTGACACCATGAGTAACACTCAGCTGGCGCGGAGGATGCGGCGGCGGGCCTTGGCTCGTTTCGAGCCGGTGAGGACGCGTTTGCGGAGCCGACCCGTCAGCTGATCGCCGTCGTTGACGTGTGCCACCAACTCGAGCACCACGGCACGATTGCGAACCCGTTCGATCACCACCGGTGCGTCGCTGCGAACATCGAGCACCACGACCGGACCATCGCAGACGTCGAGGCATGGCAGCGACCGGACGTCGCCGACGCGCCGGAGCTCACGCTCGACCGTGCGGAAGCCGTCGGCCTTGCGACAGTCCTTGCCGGTGCACAGACCGACATCACGACCTTTCGCCATGGAACCGGGTGACGTCCGCTCAGGCGATCGAGTAGTCGCGGAGGAGTTTGTTCATCTCGATCACGTGGAGTTCCTCCTGGCCGATCTGGCCGCGGGCGTACTCCTCGAGATAGATCGACGTGCCCTCCGTGAGCTTCAGCAGCTCGCGGTACAGGTCGAGCGCTCGACGTTCGTGACCGATCGATTCCCGCAAGATCACGTCGATTGCGTGGTCGTGGCTCTCCTCGATGGGGGCGATGCCCTGCTCGGGGTGACCACCGAGGCCCGTGAGGATCTCGCCGGCCTGTTGCGCGTGCACCAGCGACTCGGCGGCCTGTGCGTTCATGAAGTCGACGAGGGGGAGGCGATTCGGGCCGGTGATGACCAGCGCATAGTGCGTGTAGCGGACCACTCCGGACAGCTCCGACTTCATGATCTCGTTGAGGACCGGGTTGACGGCGTCGGTGTCGATGATGGTGTGCACCATGTCAGTCTCGCACGTGTTCAGGTGAAGTAGTCAGGTCGGCTCACGTGAACCTCGCTGACGAAGAACACGCCGCTGCGGTTCTCGAACAGGCGGCGGATGCCGGCGATCAGCCCGTCGGCTCGGTCCATCGGCACGACGGTGATCAGCATCGATGAACTCTCACGGTCGTTGAACAGCAGGCGTCCGTGATGGTGGCCGCCGTGCCCGAAGCCGGACAGGCCGGACACTGCGGTGTAGCCGGTGGCGCCTGCGTCGATGAAGAGATCGCGCACGGCAGGCACGTCGTCGCCGTCGACGACGACTTCGATCTTGGCCATTGCGGGGAGGTCGGTCCAGGTACTCATGGTGTGCTCCATTCAGATCGACAGTGGTGTCGAGAGGTCGGTGTGTGCGAGAGATGTGCGGTGTTCGGTCAGCGAGTCGTCGGCGAGGTGCCAGGGTTCCCATCCGCCGCTCGGCGTGCGGAACGACCATGGATCGTTGTCGGTGGCTCGTGCCACGACGTGGATCCACTCACCCTCGACCAACTGGCGCAGGCCGCCGTTGCGCAGGATGATCCCCTCGATCCGATCGAGGGGAGCCTGGACGACAGCGAGCAGGCGGAGCGGATCGTGGGCTCGCTGCTCGCCGAGCATCACCGACTGCATCGGCAGACCGACGGCGAGGTCGCCGCCCTGGCCGACGACGACGCCGACCCCGCCGACGGGGTTGTGCAGCATCTTGTCGCCGGCGCCGAAGATGTCGGGCTCGACCGTGGAGAAGTAGTACTGCGACGAAATCCACTGCGCCACCACGAGCGGAGCGGTCATGATCGTCTCGAGCGCGACACCGTCGGGATCGCGCTCGGGGACGTAGCTGTGCAGGAACGAGCGTCCACGCAGGTCGTGCTCGGAGGTCATCGAACGGGGCCCGATGATGAACGCGCTGTTCCCGGCAAGCCCCCACTCGGGGCGTACCTGGGCCCAGTCGCGGCCCCGATCACGTACCCGGGCGTCACTGCCGGGAAGTCGCTGTGCCCGATCCAGTGCGTTGCGTTCGCCGGCGACGTCGAGGTCGCGCTGGAGCGCGTCGACCAGCGGTCGAGTTGCAGCCGGAATGGTGTCGTGATCGAAGACCTTCACGAGGTCGGCGGTGGTGTCGTGCTCGGCGGCCACGAACCAGGTGTCGGCAGGAATCGAGATGCCTCGTTCGACCAGACCGGCACGTACCTCGGGGTCGTTGAGGATGGCGGTCGCGATTCGGGCGCTGGCCCCGCCCGGTGCACCGCCGCAGGCGCCGCAGTCGAGTGACGAGGCGTGCGGGTTGTTCGCGGTGTCACTGCCGTGGCCGCAGAGCACGACCACGGGAGCGAACTCGGCCATGCCGATCGTGGTGACGATCGCTTCGGCAAACAGTGTCCGCTCATCGAGGGACAGACCAGCACGCAGATCGGTGCCGGCGGCGTCGACGACGGGAGCGGTTCGTGGCGCTGCACCGAACGGCTTCCACCACGGGCGCTTCTTCACGCCGTCGGCTGACGTGTCGAGCGATGTCCGTGGCGGTGCGAGCGTGCGAGCTGCGGCGAGCGGGCCGGCGAACCATCCAGCGGACTCGGCCAGAGCGAACGGTGACGCGATCCCGCCCTTGGCTGCGTAGAAGGCGTCGTGCAGGCCGGCCGTCGTCGAGCAAGCCGACAAGAACGCCGTGTCGTCGTCGAGTGCCACCTCGGCAACCTCGTGTTGCGGCGACACCAACACGGGGCACCGCGCCTGCGCAACCTCCGAGCCCAGCGGCCTCCACCGAACGGGCACGCCGAAGAACCCGGCGAATCCGTAGGTGTCGTAGGAACCGAGCGATTCGAGCTGGCGACGGAACCCTTCTGAGCGGACGTCGATGCAGAACACGAGCTGCGCCGCAGGGCGTTCGGCCGGAATCGCAGCCACCGGCCCGGTCAGCCGTGCAAGCAGCCGGTCACGGAAGTTCCATTCGTGCGCGGCCAGCCAGAGCCCGACACGGTCGTCGTCGGTGACCGCGCCGAGCAGTTCGAGAACCGGTCCGCGCCGCTCCGCCGCCGCCGCCGCCGAAGGCTGCAACCGCTGCGTCGACGCGGTGGTCGAGGGTGACCGTCGATGGCTCCGCGTCGAGGACGGGGCCGGTGAGATCGAGGTGGTCGGGAGCCAGATGGTCCATCGCGGCACGCACGGCGACCAGGTCGAGCATCCGCAGCCGGACACCAGCGCGGTCTGCGGGCGCCCAGTCGTCGCACCAGCGTGCGAAGCCCGCCCAGCCCGGCGTGCGCAGGATCCACGTGCGCAGCGCAGCGACCCGACCCTCGTCGGAGATGCCTCGGGTGCGCAGTACCAGGTCGAGCAGTTCGGCGGCGTCGGTCGGGAGTTCGGCGATTCTCGAACGTGCGTCACGTCCGACGATGGCCGCGAGTCGGCGATCAGCACCCGCCACCGCCAGCCACGCGCGGTAGAACCCGCTGTCGCGGTCAGGGAGTTGCCACGGAGTGTGCGCCTCGTCGACGAAGGCTGCACACCAACCCGTCATGAGGTCGTCGAGCGCGTTGGCGGTGGAGCTCTGCTGTCGAGGCGCCGGCGGCACGGCGTCCGGTCCGTGCAACAGGTCCCAGCGAACCAGCTCGACCGGGTCGACGCGAACCCCGCCAATGTCGATCGGTTGCTGATCGCCGATGGTCGGCAGGTGACGGACGATCGCCCGGTCGAGGTCGGCATCGGTCACCGTGCCACGTGCGTACTCGGCCCGATAGGCGCCGAGTGGCAGGTGGGTACGCGCCCCGAACCAACCTCGAGCCGCCGTGGTCGCCTCGGCGAACGGAAGATCGGTCAGCCCGCCGAGCGGGTTGACCGCCACGAACGCGGTCAGCGGCCAGTAGGGCGCAGCGATCGAACCCGCATCGGCGACGTCGGCGAGCAGCCGGCCGCGGTCACTCGGGGTGAAGGTGGCGGCGGTTGCCGAAGATGTCGAGGTGGCGGATGCGGTGCTCATGCGTGGTCTCCTGCGGTGGCGAGTTCGGGTGCGGTCGATTCCGAGGTGTGGTTGACGTGCAGCGTCGGCGAACCGGACGCACCGGTCGAACCGGCGTTGACCGGCGTGCTCGTGCTCACGAGCCAGCCGTACACCTGCCGACGCAGGTCGTCGCCGCGCGGGCCCGGAGTGAAGGCGACGACGGCCACGCCGGCAGCGATCGCTCCGAGGACGACCGCCACCCAGACGGGACCGACCGCGGCAGGCACGTCGTAGGGGACGACGTCGACGACGAAGGCTTCGAAGAGGGCGATGCCGCCGACATAGGCGAAGGTGGCTGCGACGATGCCCCCGATCGCTGTGACGATCGTTCGGGGAGCAGCAAACGGCGTTGCCGACATCCAACCATTGGCTGCCCGCCCGACCGACAGGGCGCCGAACACCACGATGAGGATCGTCGCAGCAGCGGTGAGGTGCGGGTCGATGATCAGCAGCGCGAGGCCGAAGGCGGCCAGCGGCACCAGCAGGCCGATCGCGAGCCGCAGGGCTGTCGAGGTCAGGATGTCGGCGTCGCTGCGTCCGAGATGGGGACGCTGGGTCTGGCGGCTGTGGGCGGTGATCGCACCGCCGGCGCCGAGGAACATCGCCGCCTTGTAGAGGGCGTGCCCGACGATGTGGAACAACGCAGCAGCAAAGGCGCCGACGCCGAGCTGCATCACCATGAAGCCCATCTGGCCCGAGGTCGACCAGACGAGGCCGCCCTTGACGTCGGTTCGCACGAGCATCACCGCCGTGGCGAACAGCGCGGTGAGGATGCCGACGGCGAATGCCAGTGCCATGGCGCTCACCGACGACGCGAACACCGGCGAGAAACGGATGAGCAGCACTCCGGCGCCGTTGATGACGCCGGCGTGGAGCAGCGCCGAAACCGGTGTCGGTGCGGCGAGGGTGGAGGGCAGCCAGGCGTGCAACGGCACCAGCGCCGAGCGGGCGATGCCGGCCACCACCAGCAGGATCGCCACGATGGTGAGAGCGCTGACCGAGCCGACCGACTCCGCATCGAGCGCTGCGGCTTCCGCTCCGATGATGCGGAGGTCGATGTCGCCAACGGCGACCATCGCCACGATCACACCGAGCAGGAGCGCCACGTCGCCGACGACGAAGCTCCGAGCGGTCAGTCGCTGAGCGCGAACCGCAGCAGGCCACGGCGCCTTGTGACCGAGCAGTGCGACGAGGGTGACGCTGGTCGCCACCCAGGCGAGCACGAGTCCCGACCCGGTGGCGGCCACACCGACGAGGGCGGTCGAGCTGGCGAGCACCGCAGCGAGCACGTGGAAGCGAGTCG
Source organism: Ilumatobacteraceae bacterium (assembly GCA_963716095.1). Taxonomy (GTDB): domain Bacteria; phylum Actinomycetota; class Acidimicrobiia; order Acidimicrobiales; family Ilumatobacteraceae; genus Sva-07. The sequence goes on from CAVQSV010000023.1 coordinate 282,211, forward strand.
CTCGCGGGTCACCGGCCAGCGAGCGAGACGCAAACGACTGCACGATCAGGCCGACCACGCTGGTGAGCAGCAGCAGGATGGCACCGACCCGGTCGGCCACCAGACCGACCACGGCGGCACCGTCGGAGTTGGTGATCACCGCGTCGACCGTGCCGTCGACGCCGACCACGATCAACAACAGCAGCGCGCCGAGCGCCGAGACGGCACTCGCGCCCACCGCCAGTTGCGCAGCGGTGCGGGGCGCCAGGCCGCCGAGTTGGATGACCGCCGCCGCGAGCAGCGGCAGGAGGGGGATGGCGACGAGTACTCCAGACATTGCTTGAACCTTAATACCGGAACTGGGATTCATACAACCCGAAATGTGCAAACGGGTGGATGTTTTTGCTGCTCCCGTTCCGGCGGGTCCGTCGGACTCCCGCTGCGACCGCCGGGCGGCGCTGGCTCAGCCGGGCTGGCTCTCGTGACCCGGCTGAATCTGCAGCAGTCCTCCATACGCCTCGGCCGCTGTCGACTTGCCGTCGACGACCCCTTCGACCGACCGGAAGATCGGCAGATCCAATCCGTACCGCTCGGCGAAGACCGCCGTGCTGCGAGTGGTCTTGACGCCCTCGGCGACCATGTGCATCTCGTCGAGGATGTCGTCGAGCGTGCGACCCCGACCCAGTTGCTCACCGACGTAGCGATTGCGGCTGTGCGGACTCATGCAGGTGGTCAACAGGTCGCCGAGCCCGGCGAGCCCGGCGAAGGTCGCCGCCTCGCCACCCATTGCCTCACCGAGTCGGGTGAGTTCGGCCAGGCCACGCGAGATCACCGCGGAACGCGTGTTGTCACCGGCGCTGAGACCCTCGCCCATCCCGGTGGCGATCGCCACCACGTTCTTGAGAGCGCCACCGATCTCACAACCGACGACGTCGTGGTTGGTGTACACCCGGAAGAGACCCCGTTGGAACACCGCTTGCAGGGCCGCGCCCACCTGGGCGTCCTTCGTGGCGATCACGCTGCCGGCCGCGAGTCCCGACATGATCTCCTTGGCGATGTTCGGCCCGCTCAGGGCAGCCACCGGATGACCGGGGAGCACGTCCTCGATCACTTCGGTCATGCGGAGCATCGAGTCCTGCTCGAACCCCTTGGTGAGGCTCACCACCGGGATCCATGGATGCACATACGGCTTGGCGAGCTCGAGCGTGGATCGGAACGCACTGCTCGGAACTGCCACGACGAGGACGTGGGCGTGCTGCGTCGCTCGCTCGAGGTCGTCGGTCGCATCGAGTGATGCGGGAAGTTCGAAGTCGGCCAGATACTTGCTGTTGCGATGCTCGGTGCGGATCTCTTCGGCGACCTCGGGTTTCCGCGCCCACAGCAGCGCATCGTTGCGACCGGCGACGAGCGACGCCACCGTCGTCCCCCACGAACCCGAACCCAGCACTGTCACTCGCATCGTTGTCCCCCTCCACGAAGTGCACGAGACGGTAGCCGACACACGTCCGAGCCGCCCGACCGTCGAGCGATGATCGAACGACGGTCGGGTTCTCTGCGTCGTCGAACGGCCTGACACACTGCGTGTCGATCGAACTGCAAAGGGGCCTGCATCGTGATCCTGTCGTTTCCCGCTCGATTGCGAGCACTGGCAGCGGACGACCCGGACGCGCCGGCGGTGACGTGCGGCGACGTCACGCTGAGCCGCGCCGAGCTCGACGTTGCATCGACTCGACTCGCTCGTGAACTGCAGTCGTACGGGATCGAGGAGGGTTCGTTCGTCACGGTGGCCGTCCCGAACTCGGTCGATTGGTTCGTGAGCTACATCGCCTGTTGGAAGGTGGGTGCGATCCCCCAACCGGTGTCTGCGAAACTGCCCGGGCGCGAGCTGGCAGCGATCGTCGAGCTCGCCGGCTCGACGGTTGTGATCGGTGCCCCGGACGACGCCTTCGAGCAGCTGCCCGACTCGATCGTGCATCTCCCGCTCGGCCACCAACCGCCTCCCGAGTTCGACGACGAGGCGCTCTCCGACGTCGTGTCGCCGGCGTGGAAGGCGCCGACGTCGGGTGGATCGACGGGGCGACCGAAACTGATCGTGTCAGGTGACCCCGCGCTGTTCGACACCGAGGCACCGCCCCCGCTGGCGATCGCACCGGGCGGATGCATGCTCGTGCCCGGACCGCTGTATCACAACGGTCCGGCGGTCTGGTCGTGCCAGGCGCTGCTCCAGGGCAACCACGTCGTCGTGCTCCCACGCTTCGATGCCGAGAACGTGCTGGCGTCGATCGAACTCCACCGCGTCGACGTCGTCTACCTCGTGCCGACGATGATGAAGCGAATCCTTCGTCTCGAGGACGACGTTCGCCTCGGCTACGACCTGTCGTCGCTTCGCGTCGTCTGGCACCTCGCCGAACCGTGCCCACCGTGGCTGAAGGAGGCATGGATCGACTGGCTCGGAGCCGAACGGATCTTCGAGTTGTATGCCGGCACCGAGGCCCAGGCCGCCACGATCATCACCGGCACCGAATGGCTCACGCACCGGGGATCGGTCGGACGGGTCAGCTCGGGTGAGATGAAGATCTGCGACGCCGACGGCAACGAACTGCCCGCCGGTGACGAGGGGGAGCTGTGGATGCGGTCGTCGCGAGACACCCCCACGTACCGGTACGTCGGCGCCGACGCCAAGACGCTGGGCGACGGCTGGGAGTCACTCGGCGACATGGGTTGGTTCGACACCGAGGGCTACCTGTACCTCGGCGATCGGGTGCAGGACATGATCCTGTCCGGTGGTGCCAACATCTATCCGGCCGAGATCGAAGCAGCGCTGGGCGAGCACCCGGCGGTGCATTCATGTGCCGTGATCGGATTGCCGAACGACGACCGCGGCAACGACGTCCATGCGATCGTGCAAGCCGACGCTGCCGACGTGTCCGAGAGCGAGCTGCTCGGCTTCCTCGCCGAACGGCTGACCACCTACAAACTCCCCCGCTCGATCGAGTTCGTCGACGAACCACTTCGTGACGAAGCCGGCAAGGTGCGGCGATCGACCCTGCGCGCTGCCCGCATCTGACCGCCGAGCGCGCCAGTTGGGTGCTGGCCCTCGAGGTCAGCCAGTGACCCAACGAACTGCGTGATCGAACTCGTGGTTTCGGAACGTACGAACGTGGCCACGAAGCGACCACTTGAGGAGATTGATCGCCGTTGCAAGGTGGCCGTCATCGGTCACGACCGCGCCCCGATGGAAATGGATGTGGCGCAACTCGTCGGTGAGATCGGCCCAAGCGCCGTCACCGAATCCGGAGAACCGATCGCCGAGATCCAAGACCAATCGAAGCTTGCCGTGGCGTTCGACCACGTGTTCGACATCCGGCTCGATCGTCGTCACGAAGTCGTCGACGGTGAACTCCCCGACCGCTCGCATTCCGATGCAGCCATCCGGCAGGTCCGAGATGTGTTCGATCACGAGTGCCAGCGTAGGGCACGGCCAGAACCGTTCCGATTGGTCCTCGGGCAGCGATCTCACCGGATCTCTCTCGAGCGTGTTCGAGGGCGGACGAAACGCCGCGACGGCAGCGACACTGGGGGTGTGAATGACCTGTGGGACGAGACCGACGACGGCGACGTCTCGCCGATCTGCCCAGCGTGCGGGGTGAGCGCACTGCCTCCGGAGGCGCCCGGCGAGCCGTCGATGTGCGAGAACCCCGACTGCTCGGCGTTCGGCGAGCTGATGGACCGATGACCGGAGATCGCGACGCTGCGCCGCCGAGTGATCAGGTCGGCCGAGTCGATGGCGTCACATACATCGTCGACCCCGCCGACCGGCGCCTCGACGATTACCGCGAACTGAACAACCTCACGGCCCGCGCCGAGATGGAAACCGATGAGTACTTCATGGGCGAGGGATATGTCCCGATCGACCGGATGCTCGACTCGGGGCATCGAATGCGTTCGGTGCTGCTCCACCCGAAACGCCTCAACCGGTTCGTTCCGACGATGTCGCGGCCCGAGATGGCCGGCGTGCCGGTGTATGTCGCCGAGCAGGCGGTCCTCGCCGAGGTCGTCGGCTTCAACATGTACCGATGTTGCCTCGCGTCGGCCTTCCGCGCTCCGATGCCGACCGTTGCGGAGTTGGCCGACAGGTATCGGCGTCTGGTCGTGCTGGAGGCCCTCAACGACGACCAGAACGTGGGCGCGATCGCTCGTGCCTCGCGGGCGTTCGGCATCGACGCCATGGTCATCAGCCCGACCTGCAACGATCCGTATCAGCGGCGCACGGTCAGAGTGAGCATGGGAGAGATCCTGCACGTCCCGGTGGCCCGCGCCGGCGCCGAGGAGTGGCCGAGCGCCCTGCACACCCTTCGCGACGCCGGTTTCGAGACCTGGGCGCTCACCCCCGATGTCGACACGATCGACCTCTGGGACATGGAGGTTCCGGATCGGGTCGCCGTCGTGCTCGGCGCGGAAGGCCACGGGCTCGAGGCCGAGACCATGGCCGCCTCGACCCATCGAGTTCGGATCGCGATCTCGACCGACGTCGACTCACTCAACGTGGGCCACGCGGCAGCGGTCACCTTCGCAGTGATCGGCCGCCCGGAGCGAGCTCGATAGCCGCTCACCGCCCGAACCCCGCACGTGGTCCGACCTGGTGAGACGGAACCGAGCCGCGCAGACGTCAGTGGTCACCCGGCCACCCGTTTCGAGAGGATCGCCTGTGCAATCGAGAAGGCGCTCACCATCGCTGCGACCGAGGCCATCAGGACTGCGCCCGACGTCGAGTACCAGCCGGCCGCGATGGTGAGGACGGATCCGGCGACCCATGCTGCGTCGGCGAGGCTGATCAGCGGTGCAACGCGAGCCAACCGCAGTGTCGATGCCCGGCTCGTCAGCGCGACGAACCCGGCGAAGGCGACAAGGCCGGCGCCCACGAGCCGGATCCACCCCGGTCGCCCCGTACCGAGCAGTTCGTCGAGCCACCCTGGTGCCGCGAGTGCGATCAGTCCGCCGAGTCCCGAGGTCAGGGCGTTCGATCGGAGCACGAGTCGCAGTCGTCGCTCGTCGGAGGCAGTCGCATGTCGGATCGGCGGCGCGGTGGTGAGGGCGTGATCGGTCATGGTGTCCACCCTGACGACCATCGTGGTCGGGCACCATGACCTCTCAGGTCATGGTGCCGTCGATCGGGGCCGACGTAGCGTTCCGGTATGTCCTCCACGACGACACATCCGGGCGCGCTCTTGCGCGAGTGGCGCCTCCGACGGCGGATGAGCCAATTGGACGTGTCGACTCGCACCGGTGTGTCGACCCGCCATCTCTCGTGCGTCGAGACCGGCCGCGCGCGGGCGAGCCGCGATCTCCTGCTGTTCCTGTCCGAAGAGTTCGAGATGCCACGGCGGGCCACCAACGAGATGCTGCTCGCAGCGGGCTTCGCTCCCGTCTACTCCGAGTTCGCGCTCGATGACGTCGAGATGACTGCGGCACGGGAGGTGATCGACCTCGTCGTGAACGGCAACGACCAGCACCCGACGACGGTGATCGATCACTGCTGGAACCTCGTCGACGCCAACCCCGCCGCGCTGTGGCTGGCACGCGACATCTCGCCGGATCTGATGACGCCGCCGATCAATGTCGCCCGCATGAGCCTCCACCCCGACGGCCTCGCTCCTCGAGTACTGAACTTCGACGAGTACGCCGGCCAGTTGCTGCGACACATGCGCCACGTCTTGACGCTGACGTACGACCCGCGTCTTGCGGAGCTCCTCGACGAGTGCGAGGACTACGCGCCCGGCGCCGCACGCCACGTCGCTGTGGGTGCAGATGTCGTCCTGCCGATCGAGATCGTCGATGAGGGCGTCGAGTTGACGTTCGTGTCGACGGTGACGACCTTCGGGGCGTCACGGAACGTCACGTTGTCGGAGCTGTCGATCGAGACGCTCTACCCGGCCGATGCAGCGACACGCCACGCGCTCGCGACACGTCCCTGGGCATCGGGACCCGGTACTTGACACAGGTCACGTCGATCGGCCGCATCCGTACCGTGACGTGAGGGTAGAGTTGCCCGGTCGCGTGTTGCGACCGTGACAGTTGCCGGGTCCCTGTGCCTTTGCAAGGTCGACCCCAACCCACCGAACTCCCCACGTACTGGAGCCCCATGTCTGCCACTCCGTCTGCGCTCGCGTCCGCCGACCCGCTCTCCTTCGAGGACTCGACCGTGATCAGCGCGCTGCGTTCTCCGAAGCGGCTTCGCATCGAACTGTTGGCAGGCCTCGCCGTCGCGTTGGCGTTGATTCCCGAGGCGATCTCGTTCTCGATTCTGGCCGGCGTCGATCCGCAGGTCGGGTTGTTCGCGTCGTTCACGATGGCGGTGACGATCTCGATCGTCGGCGGTCGACGGGCGATGATCTCCGCCGCCACGGGAGCCATTGCGCTCGTGATCGCACCCGTCGCGAAGGAGTACGGCCTCGACTATCTGATCGCCACCGTGCTGCTCGCCGGTGTGTTGCAGATCGTGCTGAGCCTCGCCGGTGCCGCCAAGCTGATGCGATTCCTGCCGCGCAGCGTGATGGTGGGATTCGTGAACGCGTTGGCGATCGTGATCTTCACCGCGCAGTTGCCCGAGTTGATCGACGTGCCGACGATCGTGTACCCGATGGTGGCGATCGGGCTCGCGATCCTGGTCTTTCTCCCCAAGTTCACCCGTGTGATCCCGGCGCCGCTCGTCGTCATCGTGCTGTTGACCATCGTGGCGGTCGTGATGGGGCTCGACATCCCCAACGTCGGCGACCAGGGCGAACTGCCCAGCAGCCTGCCGTCGTGGTTCATCCCCGACGTCCCGTACAACCTCGACACACTGCAGATCATCGCCCCCTACGCGTTCGCGATGGCGCTCGTCGGGCTGCTCGAGTCGTTGATGACCGCCAAACTCGTCGACGACATCACCGACACCCACTCCGACAAGACCCGCGAGGGCTGGGGTCAGGGTGTCGCCAACATCGTGAGCGGCTTCTTCGGTGGCATGGGCGGCTGCGCCATGATCGGCCAGACGATGATCAACGTGAAGACCTCCGGGGCCCGCACCCGGATCTCCACGTTCGCCGCCGGCGTGTTCCTGCTGATCCTCATCGTCGGCCTCGGCGACACCGTGGCCAAGATCCCCATGGCCGCCCTGGTGGCGGTGATGATCATGGTGTCGGTCGGCACGATGGACTGGCACAGCATCCACCCGCGCACGCTGCGCCAAATGCCACTCAGCGCGACCACGATCATGCTGACCACGGTGATCGTCACGGTCACGACCCACAACCTGGCCTACGGCGTGATCCTCGGTGTGGTCGTTGCCATGGTGTTCTTCGCCCGCCGGGTCTCGCACTTCACCGAGGTCGTCGACGTCGCCCATCCCGACGAGGACACCTGCGTCTACGCGGTGCGTGGTGTGCTGTTCTTCGCGTCGAGCAACGACCTCGTGTACCAGTTCGACTACGTCCACGATCCGCAGAACGTGATCATCGACCTCTCGGAGGCGCAGATCTACGACTCGTCGACCGTTGCCGCGCTCGATGCGATCGTGCTGAAGTACCACAACAAGGGCAAGCACGTGGAGATCATCGGAATGAACGAACCGAGCGCGAAGTGGCACGAACTCAGCGGCAACCTCGGCGCGGGTCACTGATGCCGACCAGCGTCGAGATGCATCAGATCGGCGAAGTCGCCGACGCGGTCGGGTTGTCGCTGCGCACGATCCGCTACTACGAAGAGGCCGACCTCGTCCCACCGAGCGGCCGCTCGGCTGGCGGGTTCCGTCTCTACACCGACGTCGACATCGAGCGGCTCCGGCTCGTCAAGCAGATGAAGCCACTCGACTTGACGCTCGACGAGATGCGCGACCTGCTCACCACCCGAGACCGCCTCGCCGACCCTGCCACCCCGATGCAACAACGCGACGAGCTGCTCGACCGGCTCTCGATGTTCGCTGACCTCGCCGAGGAACGCTGTCAACGGCTCCGCGACCACGTCGAAGCCGGGGAAGGGATCAGCCGCACACTGCGAGCCGAACTCGACGCAGCGACAGGCACCGCACGGCCTCGGTGATCGGGCGGTCTCCACGCCACGACGCACCCCCGTGCTGATCGGCGTCCGATCGACTGAGACGTCGCTGCGTTCTCGGAGTACCGATCAGGCAATCACGCCTGGTCAGACCTGGTGGAGACGATGGGAATCGAACCCACGACCCCCTGCCTGCAAAGCAAACAAGCGCAATCCGATAGTCCCTGGTAAACCGCTGTCTACCAGGGGCGATGCAAGCATCCCCGCTTCCGGTATTGCCCCATCTTGACCCCTGTTCACCACTGCTACTGGCACGCCAATGGCACGAACGGTTCGCTTCTACGGTCATATCTCGCCGGCGCTCCCTGCAGTGTCCACTCGGTCCCGTCCGCGGCGGAGTTGGAATCGCTGAGCATCACGAAGTCGCCTTCGTCAACGTCGACAAACCTCAGCGTCACCTGACGCGTGATCGGTGGCTACCGCTCGGGAAAGTGCAGTGCGCTGCTTGGGCCGAAGTGTGGCGCTTCACCTCTTGTCCGCTGACGGCTTGCAGCGTGGGATTGCGGTCGCCCTTTCACCCGGACATGAGTCTTGATAGCGCGCGCATGGCCGCTGGCACGCGGCGAGCGGCCCGGAGCGTGAGACGATCGATCCTTCCGATGGAGGGCCCGATATCGCTCGTTGAGTTAGGGACCGTCGGGTGACCGATACTGACGACGTCGACCGGCGTAGGAACGCCCTTCAGATTGTGAGTGCCATGAGTTCGGATGTCGTGGCGCGAACCCACGAGCAAGTCGCCGGTAAGCCGTGACGTCAAGATTTCATTCGGCCCGGCGAGACTGGAGATCCGTGCTGCGATGTTCACGGTCAGGCCCGTGATGTCGTCGACGTCGATGCGCTCGATTTCGCCAGTGTGAAGCCCAGCACGTAGGTCCAACCCGGCGAGGGCCATAACGGCCTGAATCCGCTGAGCGCATTGCACGCCCTGTTCCGGTGTCGGGAAGCAGGCCATGAACCCGTCACCCGTGCTCTTGACCGCCCAAGCGTCCACATCTTCAAAGATCTGTCGGCTGATGTCGTTGTGATGCTGAATCGTGTCTGCCCATCGCTCGTCACCCACGGATGAAAGCGTCTCGGTGCTGTCAACGATGTCGGTGAACAGCACCGTGGCCAGAGTGCGCGTTGCTGGATGGTTCGAGACGTCACCGGTGAGATGGAACTCGATCGCATCGGTGACTGCAGCATCACCCATGAATGGCAGGTGAGCCGCTCCTTCAATCTCGACGAAGCGGGCGTCAGGGATTGCGTCGGCGAGTTCCCGGCCCCACTCGACCGGCGCAAACGGATCGTCTCGGCGGTGGATCACTGTCGTCGGGAGGTGCAAGTGCGGCAGGATTGGCGTGACGTCGCAGCTGAGTGTTGACTGAAGCAGCCTCCGGGCAATGCCTGGGCTGGCTGAAGCTCGTTCGTACAACCCCATGAACCGGCGGATTGCTGGTCGATCCAAGTCGCCAAGAAAGATTCCCGCTGTTCGACCTTGCCCCCAGTTGTCGATGGCATCGTCCATTCGATGGATCATCTTCTCTGGAATGCACCGGCCGCTGGCAAAGGTTCCGTCGAGAATCAGCGACTCGACCCGATCTGGGTGCGTTGCTGCGTAGAGACACGCCATCGGTCCGCCCTCTGAGTACCCAAAGAGCACTGCCCGCTCGGAACGGGCCGCGTCCATGACGATGCCGATGTCCGACATGCGGGCCTCGAAACTGGCGGCGTCCAAGCTGACATCCGACAACCCCGTACCGCGCTTGTCGAACACAATGACTCGGGAGAGCAAAGCCAGCCGCTCGATGAAGTCGACATAAGCAGGCATCGTCCAGTTCAGGTCACAGTGGCTGATGAAGCCGGGCGCGATAACGAGATCGACCGGGCCGTCGCCCACGACTTGATACGCCAAGTGCACATCGCCATTGCACGCGTAGTGAGTCGCTGGTGGGCGCATTCCTGGGCAACCTCCTGCCTGAACGGTCGACAGTATCGCGTCGGTTGAAACGGAAGCCTCGTGCTCTCCAGCACCGGCATGCCCTCACGTCATGCCTCAAGGCACGTCGATGAGTGCCTTCTGTTCGTCGATCGCCGGCGAGGTGTTAGGTTGCGACCAACATGTCGTCCGCGGCAAGGGGGTTCGGATGGGGAACGTGGTGGTCATCGGCGGTGGACCGACGGGTCTCACGGCCGCGATGAAGCTTGCGGGTCTGGGAGCGTCCGTCACCGTCCTCGAGAGAGACCCGGCGGCGATGCCGGACACGCCCGCCGAGGCTTGGGAACGGTGGGAGCGGCGAGCCGTAGCCCAGTTCCGCCAAATCCACTACCTGCAACCCGCCGGCCGATGGGCACTTGAGGAGCACGTCCCCGCGGTCGTCGACGAACTGCGCGACGTCGGTGCGATCGAACTGCACCCCGACGTACTGTTCAGCGCTCCTGAGCCGGACCCGGTTCCGGATCCGCAGTACGCGACACTCACGACGTCGCGGCGGCCCGTCCTCGAGCTCGCCTTCGCAAGAGCTGCGGCGGACACACCGGGGGTAGAGGTCCGCCGCGGCGCCATCGTCGAGGGTCTCGTTACTGGTCCCGAGGTCATCCCGGGCGTTCCGCACGTTCTGGGCGTCCGGTTGGCTGACGGCGAGACCCTGCTTGCCGATCTCGTCATTGATGCGTCGGGGCGACGCTCGGCGGTGGGCGACATGCTCGTCGACGCCGGCGCCAAGGAGATGGCCACCGAATCGACGGAGCTCGGCTTCGTCTACACCACCCGGTACTACCGGGGTGACCTGCCCGAGTACCGCAGCGACATGTTGACACCGTTGGGTTGCATCTCCGCGCTGACCATCCACGGTGACGACCACACCTGGGGCGCCACGCTCTACAGCCACCCGGCTGACAAGGCGTTCCGGAACCTGCGCGACCCCGAGGTGTTCGAGCGCGTCTACCGACTGCTGCCGGACCACGCCCACTGGGTCGACGGCGAGCCGATCACCGAGCCGGCCTCGATGGCGAGTACGTCGAACACGATCAGACACTTCGTCACCGACGGCATCCCCACTGCGACCGGGCTGATCCCACTCGGCGATGCCTTCGCCTTCACGAACCCCTCGATCGGCAGGGGCATCACGATCGGCATCCTGCACGCCGTCGACGTGATCGACGAGCTGCATCCGGTGCTGGACGACGCCACCGCCGTGGCCGCTGCATGGACTAGGGGAACCGAGCGCCGCACGCTCCCGTTCGTCCAAGCGACGATCGACTACGACCGAGTCCGCGGGCCCGAAGTCGAAGCCGCAATGGAGGGACGGGTGCACGAGCACACCGACCCGGCAGCCCTCGGCTTCGTTGCGATGAACAACGCCCGTCACCGCAGCCAATTCGTCTTCGAGCACTACCGCGACATCCTCACGCTCCGTGCGACCGCAGCGGAGGTCATCGGCCGAGACGGTGTCTTCGACAAGATCCTCGAGTTCGGTGCCGAGCCCTGGACGCAGCCCCAGCCCACCCGCGACGAACTGCTCGCTGCGGTGAGCTGAACCAGCGCCGACGTCTAACCGATCACGGACGGGCGACACAACCAGTGCATGGGATCGTGAGCCGGGATCACGACCGCTTTGGGCGCACTGGCGCGCCAATGGCTGCGGTTATCGAGTACTCGACTTGGGCCGTACCCGAGTGGACTCTCGAAGGCGGATGCCGGGTTGCGGCGCTCGCGTTATGTGCGCCGTCGCCGGAACATCGAGCACGCTGGTTTGCCCAGTGAGCGGTCTGAGGCCGGTGCGGTGCCACCCTGGCTTGCTTCTGGCGGAGCTTGTGGGCACGACAAGTGATTCTGTGGCGTGTTGTTGAGGTGTCCGACCCTCGGTAGGGCGTTCTGACGCTGGCGCAACGATGACTAACGGTCGATGGTCTCGAGTATTCCGAGTAGGTCGTTTGCGTGTTCCTCTTCCATTGCGAGGATGTCTTCGAGCATCCGTCTGGTGGTCGGGTCGTTCGATCCCAGCCAGGTGATGATCTCGCTGTAGCTCTCGATCGCGACCCGTTCGGCGACCAGGTCCTCTCTGACCATGTCGAGCAGTTCCAGGCTGGCGTCGTATTCGGCGTGGGAACAGGTGGCCAACCCCTCGGGGTCGAAGTTCGGCTCACCTTGCAACTGGGTGATTCGGAGGGCGATCTGATCGGCGTGGATCTGTTCTTCGTTGGCGTGCTGGAGGAACTCGGCCGCGACGGGTCCAGCGTTGAGGCCTGTTGCCGTGAAGTAGTGGCGTTTGTAGCGCAGGATGCACACGAGCTCGGTGGCGAGTGCCTCGTTGAGCACGGCGATCACTCGTTCTCGATCGGCGCCGTACGCCGATGTGATCGGGCCTTGTTCGATGTTGGCGCGCGCTCGTTGCCGCAGTGTTTCGACGTCGGTGAGAAAGTCAGCCATTGGGTTCCTTGTCGAGCTCGCGGGGTGTGTTGAGACTACGGGTTTGACGTCGAGGATCGGCGTCCCGTCGACGGCCTCCATGTTGCGCACGAGGACTCGTGTGTCATCAATGGCGATGATCTCGACGGGATGGAGACCGATCGGATTCGGCCGGTTCGGGGACCGGGTGCTGAACACGCCGCGCTCGTCTCGGGTCGTGTCGCCTCGCGGGTGCACGGTGAGAACGTCTCGCCGACCTCGATCCAACCAGGTCAGCACCAGAATCTCTGTGCCGGCCCGAAGGTCGCGAAGCCCCGCAGCGACCTCGGCATCGAACACGAGCCAGGCGTCGGGTGCTCCCTCATCACCCTGTTTCGGTGCCGCAGCAAGGTCCTTCAGCGACGATTCGACCCTGCCAATCGGGCGGACCGCAGGATCGCTGTCGCTCGTCACGACGGTTGGTCCGAGCCGCCGCGATGCCTCCGACGTCGTCGGCGACCGCCACCACCATCGGCGTCGAGGTCGGGTCCGTCCTGCCGGTTCGCGCAGCGTCGAAACGCTTCAAGGTGGTTCTCCTGCGAGGCCCGTCGGAGGTTTTCGAACACCTCGATGATGTCAGCGTGACTCGTGGCTTCGATCAACCGGTCGTACATCGCAGCGTTGTCGATCTCACCTTCGACGCCGGCGAGACACGCCTCGTGGACCGACGAGAAACGCGGCACCATGTCGGCGCCCAGGTTGTCGGGCACGGCAACCTCATAGCGTTCGAAGAGCCCACGGAGTGCGTTCGCGTGTCGACGCTCGGCTTCCACGATGTTGACAAAGGGCCGAATCGCACCGAAATCGGCGATCACCTGCTCGTAGGTGGCGATGGCCCTGAACTCGTCGTCGAGGGCTTCGCACAGCGCAGACACCTCAGCGGCGCTCAAGGCGTGATCCGATGAGTTCATACCGGTGACCGTAACCCTGGCCACGAACCGTCCTCAGGGCCCAAAGTCAGGTGTTCGCACGCCGCCGGCGGCGACGTCGGACCGTCGCGGGTCGTTCGACTCTGCCGCAGCGTCGACCCCTCGGCAACAATCGAAGCGGACGCTCAACGCGTGAGGAGCACAGATGAACGCCAAGGAACTCGATGCCCATCGCGGTCACGATCACATTGCCGCGGTCTTTGCCGACCGAGCTGCCGCGGAGCACGCTGTAGAAGGTCTGCGCGCCGTGGGTCTCGGCAGTGAACGTCTCGGTGTGGTCGTGCACGACGACAACCCGGTCGACTTCGAACACGACGCGGACGCCGAAATGTTGCACGACGCCAAGGTCGGAGTCGAGGCGGGAGCCCCCCTTGGCGCGGTCGCAGGCCTTGCGATTGCTGCCCTCGCCGCGACGGGTGTCGGAGTCATCGGTGTCGGCGGCGTGCTCGCACTCGCCGGCGCGTCGGCGTTGTGGGGTGCCATGTTGGGTGGCTACATCGGCACCACGGTTGGCGCAGTCAGCTGGGATGAGCACGAGGACTTCCGCTACCTCGCCCTCGAGCCCGGCGAAGTCCTCCTCGTCGTCTGCAGCCACGACCAGCCTGACGTCGTACGTGGAGTGTTGACCGACACCAGCGGACGGCTGATCCCCATGGAGAAGGGGCCGAGCGAGCAATCCGCCCGTTGACCTGATCGGGTTTCGAGCACGCGCCGCGGCCATGTGATGACGACACTCGCGTGGATCCTGATCGCGGGCATCGCAATGAGTTCGCTGGCCCTGGTAGGTGCCGTGACCACCAAGCTGTCCGAGGCGACCCTCGCGAGAGTGATCATGCCGACCGTCGCACTCGCAGCGGGTTCGCTGTTGGGCGGAGCGTTCTTTCACATGCTGCCCGAAGCGGTCAGAGCGCTCGGCAACAACCTCGTGGTCTACGTGTGGCTGGTCGCAGGCTTTCTCGTCTTTTTCACGCTGGAACAGTTCCTTCACTGGCATCACTGCCACCGTTCACCGGCATCGGAGCATCGTCCGCTCGGCCATCTCATCTTGATCGCCGACGGAGGCCACAACTTCATAGGTGGCCTCGCTGTTGGCGGAGCCTTCGTGGTCGACATCCGCGTCGGGATCGTGACCTGGCTCGTTGCCGCGTTGCATGAGATCCCGCAGGAGTTCGGCGACTTCGGCATCCTCATCCACAGCGGATGGTCGCGTCGGTCCGCGTTGGTATGGAACTTCGCGTCGGCCCTGACGTTTCTCGTCGGGGCCCTCGTCGCCTATGCGGTCTCGGGGAGCGTCGAGGTGGGCTATCTCCTGCCGTTCGCAGCGGGGAACTTCATCTACATCGCGGCAGCAGACCTGCTGCCCGAGATCGCCCGTGAAACGCGAACCCGAGACAAGCTCGAAACGACGCTGGCGTTCATCGCCGGCCTCGGCCTCCTGCTCGCGGTCACTCAGATCAATTCCTGACGTTCATCTCGTGGCGGGGTTGGCCGCGCTCGAAACCCGTGCCGGACACAACCGTCCTCGAAGCCGGTCTCGGCTCCAAGGTAGGACGTACCGTCGGGGGCATCCTCTTCGACAGAGAGGAATCGAACGGGTCGAAGGCATTCGTCGACGCCCCGCCCGGCACTGTCGTCAAGCGAGCGACGGCCCGCTGACCGGCCGAGCAGGCCAGACCGGCATTCTCGGAACCCGACCGATGCGCGCGAGTCCATTCGAAGACTGGTGCCGGGTTGGAATGCGGGCGGCTTCGCAACGGTTGGCCAGTACATACCCAACGGGGTATTACCTGAACGGAGGAACATCATGGGACTTCATCTGGGCGACACCGCCCCCGACTTCACCGCAATGACTACCGATGGCGAGATCTCCTTCCATGACTGGAAGCAGGACTCGTGGGCGGTGTTCTTCAGCCATCCCGCCGACTTCACCCCGGTGTGCACCACCGAACTGGGACGTACCGCCGCACTCAAGGACGAATTCGCCAAGCGCAACACCAAGGCAATGGCGCTCTCCATCGATCCCATCGAGGACCATCACAAGTGGGCGCCTGACATCGGCGAGGTCACCGGAACGGCACTCAACTTCCCAATCGTCGCCGACCCCGACCACCGCATCGCCGAGCTCTACGACATGATCCACCCCGGCGAAGGCGACACCTCCACGGTTCGCTCGGTCTTCATCGTCGACCCGGCAAACAAGCTGCGGTTGATGCTCACCTACCCCAAGTCGGTGGGCCGCAACTTCGACGAGATCGTGCGAGTCATCGACGCCCTCCAGGCCACCGATGCCCACCCCATCGCCACTCCGGCTGACTGGCAACCCGGCCAGCGGGTCATCGTCGGCCTGGCCGTCTCCACCGAGGATGCCAAGAAGCAGTTCGACAACGTCGAGGAGTCCAAGCCGTACCTCAGGTACGCAGACGCTCCCCGCTGAGCAGACGAAATACTCAACCGCGAGGCGATGAGGGACGCCGCTTCGCGGTCGAGGCCCCAGTCATCGATGACCACCAGGAAGACACCGGCGATGACGGACCCGACAGTCGATCTCCTCGGGCTGCACCCTTCGCAATCCCGGGATCGAACCTGCGACACACGGTTGAGGAATCGTCCCTTGCCAACGCAGAACGCGCACTCGGCGATGCCGTCGTTCGCGCCCGTCACAACGGGCACTCCTGGGCCTCGATCGGGGCCATGGTCGGCACCTCGGGCGAGGCAGCACGCCAACGTTACGGGCAGTCCGTCAACGCCTCGTAGCAACCAAACTGACCGCGAAGTTCGAGCACTGCACAAGGGCCGTTGGGTTATCGAGTGCCTGACCAGAATCAGAGGCGCGCAACGTCGTCGACGACGATGGCTCCGGGCGCAAGCTCGATGCCTCGAAATCGACAGACGAGTTCGCCGATCGTCATGTACACGAACCGAGTCGATGGATCCTCGGCGTCTTGTCCGAGTGCTGGCCACGCCCCGGCGAAGGCGAACAGCAGGCCCTGGGCTTCCTCGTGGGTGAACGCCTCGACCATCGCGGGCCCTACATCAGCGAGTACCGCGGGGAACTCCTCTGCGTAGATCGCAGCTCGGTCGTTGAGGACGACGCTCAGCGCTCGCCAATCGGGAGGGGACACCTCGTTCAGGAAGCTTCGTCGAGTGCTTGACGTGTCCGGTTGACCGAGTCCGAGAGCGCGTCGGCCCGGGCACGGTCGCTGTCGCTGACGTTGGATGGGCGGGTCTCAGCAGCACGGGCTCGAGCCTCAGCCAGACGCTCGTCGCTCCAGCCCAACCGTTCGGCGATCTGCTCCAACGTCTCGACCTGCATACAGCAAGGCTAGTCCGGCACGAGATCCCCGTGATCCGACAGCCCAGATCGCGAAATCGGTACGCGATTACGTGACGCGAGAGTTGGGCCGAACTCGCGCACCCCACGTTCGGTGGTCAGCGGGATTATGTCTCGGCGAAGTGTGCGATCCTGGATGAGTGGTGAAGCTCATCCCACCAGTGGTCAAGGCCGGCGCAATGGCTGGATTGCGGCAACCCGAGATCGACGTCGATGGCGACCTCACATTGCGTCCGTGGCATCGAAGCGACGCGCCAACCGTCGTCGAGGCCTTCGCTTCACCAGACATTCAGCGATATCACTTCCGCCGATTCGACACGGAATCAGATGCGGAGCAATGGATCGAGGACTGCGCCGAAGGTTGGCGCTCGGAACGATCGGGGACGTGGGCGATCGTCGAGCGCGAGGAGAACCGAGTGGTCGGTCGCGTCACCATCTTCTCAGTGCTGGAGGACGGCTATGGCGAGGTCTCGTATTGGGTACTTCCCAGCGCCCGTGGGCGAGGCGTGGCGACCCGAGCATGCGTGGCGGCGACCCGCTGGGCGCACGACCTCGGTCTCCACCGCATTCAGCTGCAGCATTCAACCCACAACGAACCCTCGCGACGAGTCGCGCTGAAAGCCGGGTTCGTCGAAGAGGGAATCAGGCGCGGCGCCAACCTCCACGACGATGGATGGCACGACATGGTCCTCTACTCCCACCTGGCGATCGACCACACCTGACCCGCAAGCCGGACGGACACGGTCACGAAACGACCACACGTGACGCGACCACCCGCCGTCACCGCCAAGCCACCGCCATCGCGAATATCGGGTGCGCTGCTTGGGCCGCGATGCAGCGCGCCCTCGCAGTCGTCGACCGGATTACGGAGCGGACGTTATGCGTGCTCCGTCGCCGAGCATCATGCCGGTTGCAGAGCGGGTCCGGGGGTCCAACTCGTTGCGCGTTTCCGGTCGGGTCGCCGTGCGGTGGCGACCTGCGCCGAGCGTCTGTCGGCGCCCCCATCTGGACCGGTCCGGGTGGCGTCGGCGACCGAGTGCACCCGACCGGTGTGGGCGACCTCTGTTTGGCGATGCTCAGGAGCCGCTGAGATCGCGGCGGTTAAAGATGGCCCAGCCAGCGATGATGAGCAAGGCGGACCATGCGAGGAACACGGCGCCGCCCTCCCACGGGGGAAGCTGGTGATCCGACCCGGCCACGATCAGCGACTTGCCCGCTTCGAACGGGAGCAGGCGGTCGATCCACTCGGGCAGGAACGCCTGCAGTGCCGACTCCAGGCCGAGCGGCCACAGGATGCCGACCGCGATCGCCGACGTCGCCGAGTTGAGCACGGTGCCGACGCCGAGACCGAAGAGCGCGGCGATCGCCAGGTAGGCGACCGACCCGACGATGGCTCGGGCTGCGTCCTCGTCGTCGAGCGGGTTGAGCGGGAACCCCTTGGCGTCGAGCACGATCAGGCACGCGATCGTGGTGAGCAGCATCAGCACGGCACCGGCGACCAGGCCGACGATGCCGGAGAGGAACGCCTTGGCGCCGATCAGGTCACGACGGTCGGGTGCGGCACCGGCCGTCGGGATGATCGTGCGGCTCTTGATCTCGGCGGTGTGGACGTTGACGCCCATCACGACGAACACCAGGGCGGCCATCGACACACCGCCGGACAGCGTGGCGACCCGAGCGGCGATCGAGGTGTCGGGCACGATGTCGCCGGCCGACCGGTCGAACGCCCACAGGGTGAAGGCGACGAACAGGCCGTTCAGGAGCAGGGCGATGCCGAGACGTGTCCACGACGCGCGGAGCGACGCGAACTTGATCCACTCGGCTCTCACGAGGTTCCTCATGACACCTCCCCCTGCTCGACGCCGGTCGATCGGTATTCCTGCGCATCGGCGGTGAGCTCGAGGAAGGTCGCCTCAAGCGACTGGTGCTCGGTGTGCAACTCGTGGAGTTCGATCCGGTGGAGCGCAGCCAGGTCGCCGATCGCTGCGGCGGTCATGTCGGTCACCTCGATGCCGTCGGGCGTC
The DNA here is from genome assembly GCA_963716095.1 of Ilumatobacteraceae bacterium. GTDB lineage: Bacteria > Actinomycetota > Acidimicrobiia > Acidimicrobiales > Ilumatobacteraceae > Sva-07. Next base: position 300,997 of record CAVQSV010000023.1, read on the forward strand.
GGCGTGACTCGGCCACCTCGCGGCTCGATCAACGCGATCAACTCGGCGAGTCTCGGCGACTGGACCGTGACGGCGGCCGATCCCTGCATCGATTCGAATTCGTGGACACTGCCGCTCGCGATGAACCGGCCCTTGCCGATCACGACGATGTGATCGACATAGAGCGACAACTCGCTGAGCAGGTGGCTCGACACCAACACGCCCCGTCCCTCGCCTGCGAGCTGCTGGAGGAACTCACGAACCCATCGGATGCCTTCGGGGTCCAGCCCGTTGGTCGGCTCGTCGAAGAACAGGTACTTGGGATCGCCGAGCAGTGCGGCCGCGATACCGAGCCGCTGGTGCATGCCGAGCGAAAAGTTGCCGGCTCGTCGCTTCGCCGCATCGGTGAGACCCGTGAGGGCCAGAACCTCGCCGACGCGGGAATCGGGCAAGCCCGCCGACGCCGCCAGGTACCGGAGGTGGGCCTGGGCCGAACGCTTGGGTTCGACGGCGTTGGCGTCGAGCATGGAACCGATCATCTTCAACGGCGAGTCCAGCTTGCGGAACCGCTGACCGTCGAAGGTGGTCGTTCCACGCGTTGCCCGATCGATGTCGAGCATCATCCGCATCGTCGTCGACTTCCCCGCACCGTTGGGCCCGAGGAACCCCGTCACGCGGCCCGGCTCGATCGTCAACGACAGGTTGTCGACGGCGAGCTTGTCGCCGTACTGCTTGGTGAGGCCTTCGGCCACGATTGCCATGTCAGCGTCCTCGCTGTGGGGTGATGGAAGGGTTCATCGGCGTAGCTGGCGGCTGTCGAGGGTGCATTGGGATCGACTCGGACCCGAGGGCGGTGCCGTTCCGCTCGTCTGGCGTCACGCCAGTTCGAAGATGGACGCCCACACATTGAGGAAGGGTGAGAGTCCGCCGGTCGAGTTGACGAGGACGGCGAAGGTGCCGCCGGTCGTCGGGTCGAAGACCTCGTACGACTCCCAACCGATGGCTTGACCGGAGTGGCCGATCCATGGCGGTGCCTGCATCAAGAGGCCCAAGCCGTAGAAGGCGCCGGCGTCGGGAATGAATCCCTCCTCGGTGGGAAGGCGCTGCTCGCCGAGTTCCGGCGACAGCAGCGTGTTGCCCGAACCGGTTGCTGCCCACTGGAACAGATCGGCGATCGTGGAGTATGCGCCACCTCCGGCTCCACCCCATGACAGCGACCAGTCGGTGACGTCGGTGCCGGTTTCGACCTCGACGTCCGCCAGCAACGCGAGGTCGGCGGCGCCGGCCGGGTCGACGTAGCCGTGCGTCGACGGATCGGGCATGGCGTTCTGATCGCCGGGCAGGAGGGCGGTCTGGGTGAGGCCTGCTTCCTCGGCCACGCGGGTGACGCCGTTCTCGATCGTGTCGCCGGTGACTTCTTCGTACATCAGGCCGAGGATCGTGTAGTTGGTCGTGGAGTACCCGGGCGTGCCGATCGGTTGGACCTCGGCGGCACCGAGTGCCGCGGCGATGAGTTCCTCGGGCGTCCAGACCTTGGTCGGGTCTTGCACGGCTTGTGCGGTGGCGCCGCCCGGGAGGTTGGCGTAGTCGGGGAGACCGCTCGTCATCGACAGGAGTTGCTCGACGGTGATGTCAGCGGTCGGAGGGAACTCGTCGGCGACGTCGGGCACGATGCCGGCGACCGTGTCGTCGAGGCTGAGCGAGCCCGCATCGACCAGCTGGAGGATCGCGACCGCGGTCATCGTCTTGGTCACCGAACCGATGCGGCTGTGATGATCGAGGGTCATCGGATCGGCGTCGACCTCGGCGTCGCCGATCGCTGCAGACCAGTACCCGAGTTCGGGGTGGGACACGGCGATGAGCACGCCCGGCGTTCCGACGGATGCCGCCAGCGCCTCCTCGGTCAGCTGCTGCCACTCCGCAGCGGTCGCGTCATCGACAGGGTCCATGTTGGGTTCGGCCGCCGTCCAGAGCCCGCCCTCGGTCGACTCGGACTCGTCGGTCTCGGCCGTTTCCGACGGCTCGGTCTCGGTCTCGCTTTCGGCCGCCTCGGTCGTCACGGGCGTCTCGGCGTCGCCCGACTCCGTCTCGGCACTCGAGTCGTCGTCGCTCGCGCAGGACGCTGCGACGAGTGCTGCAACGAGGAACAGCCCCGTTGCGGTGCCACGGCGACGCGACATTCCCCGGGTGGTACGAACGGACATGGTGGGTGCTCCTGTCGATCACGGTGCGTGGTCGCACCGACTCCTCGGAGAGTGTAGGCCGATCTCTCAGAGATCAAACAACTCGCTGGGCGAATGACGGAGTGAGTACGCTGGCCTCATGGATGGCGGCGAGCCTGTGGGTATGGCGTCGAACGTCATGGGGACGGTGCGACAGGTCATCGTCGCATCGGGCGAACTCACCCATCAGTTCGGCCGGGTGCTCACCGATCCGGATTTCGCCGGGCTGGTGTCGAACGCCGACTTCCTCGTCCTCACGACACTGCGCTTGTCCGGGCCGCAGCGGCCGCGGGCGCTGCGCGAGCAGACCGGACTGACCGGCGGGGGCTTGTCCAACCTCTTCGACCGGCTCGAGGCCCAGAAGCTCATCCACCGGACCTACGGTGAGAGCGACGGTGACCGGCGAAGTGCACTCGTGGCCCTGAGTCCTCGTGGGGACGAACTGGTGGACGCCTTCGCCGATTCGATCCGGCGGACGATCGTCGCACAGTCCGCTCTGGTGCAACGCACGTGTGCGCTGATCGATGCGGTCGTTGGCCCGCCGGATTCCCCGACCGGGCCGCCTCCGACACCGCTCGAACAGCTCCAGCTCTTCGCCCGACTGGGCACAGACCTGAACGCTGCCCTGGCGGACATCGACGAGCACGAACCAACACCGGGACTGGCTCTCCTCGTGCTGTGCGCTGCGGCCGAACCCGAGGGGACCAGACCCAAACAGCTCGTCGAGCTCACGGACCTGTCGAGCGGCGGGGTCACCATGCTGCTCGATCGACTCGAACGCGCAGGGCTCGTCGATCGAGCCGCCGGCCGCGAACCCGACCGGCGAGCCGTCACCATCACGCTCACCGATCACGGACGCCGGGAACTCCACGGCCGTCTGGCACGGACCGTGCCCCATCTCCCCCGGATCCGCGAAGCAGTGACTTGTTCGGAACTGCCAGGCCGACCCTCGTCAAGCCGCGGTGTCTTCGAGGTGTCGTGACCCCTCGTTGCACACGCGGCGGATGGCCCGGTCGGCCGTGCGTGTCGGTCTGGTCGACTCGTGACCACGAGGGATTCCCGAACGCAGTCGGCAAGATCGGGATATCCGAGGCGGGTCTGGGAGTGGTGCCGCTTCGGGGACGAGCCTGGAGAGGACGGCTGAAGGCCGGGCCTCGATCCCGTTCACGGTGACCCACTGAAGTGCCGGCCGGGAGGAGAACCGCTCGGTATCAACAGCGCCCGGTGAGCGCAGCACGCACTCGGAATCGGCACGACTGTGAGCGGCCGACCGCCCGGAAATGTGCAGCAACGAAGCGGACGTCGATACCGATGGGGTTCGCTTGCGCCCAGTGCCGGATCCTGAATGGGTGTGGAACGTCGTGGCGCCGCGACCATCCAGCACGGCATACGGCCGGACTGCAGCGCGTGCTCACAGCGCTCGAACGACATTCGGAGGTGTTGTGCGTTGTCGATGATGCGCAGCGTGTCGGCCAGGCGGTGTTGGGCCGGTTCGGTGCATCGGCGTTCTGGTCGCCTCCGGTGCGCGAGCGGTCACATCCGGGAGGTCGATTCCCGTCGCAGAGATGGGTTCAGAGGCCGAGGACCTGGGCCTTCTTGGCTTCGAACTCGGCGTCGGTCAAGGCACCGGCCTGCCGGAGTTCGTTCAGTTGTGCAACCAGCGCAAGCTGCTGCGCTACGTCTGGGGCGGCATTCGCGCCTGCTGGCGGCGGTGGCGCTTGCTGCGCTGCTTTGAGGTCTTGTTCTGCCCAGCGATTCTGCTGGCGTCGTTGGACCCGGCCGTGAACCGAGCTCGCAACGGCAACCTTGGCAGCGGTCTTGATCAGTCCCATCGTCGTTCCTCAGTTCGTCTCTGCAGCATCGAGGGCACTCAGCAGGTCGGCTGTCGGCACCGCACCATCGAAGACCAGACGTGCGCCCGATCGGGACCAGCCATCGACGAGGCCAACTACCCAGACGTTCTCGAACACCACCACGACCGCCACACTGTTGTCGCCGATTTCGGCGCCGATCGTGGCGAGATCGTCGAGATCGAGCAGACCAGATGACGCACCCTGCCAGGCGGCGAGTTCGACTCCTGGGTGCTCGGCGAGATCGGAGACCGCAACCGTGCGGACACCGGTCCCATCCTTACGGATGAACTCGAGATCGAGAACGCGGATCACGTTGCGGTCCACGAGATCGAGCAACTGCTCGAAGCCACCGGCTGTGGGAACACCATCGGGGAACTCCACGACGATGAAGTCGACCGGCGCCAAGACATCGGTGGTGCTGGAATCTGACATGTTCTCGAACACTCCTCGTGCCTCGGTCGGCCAGTGCCCGACGTGGGACACAGCGGCGCGACGCCCAGTATCGCCGTATCGCGGGGGCTTCACCCCATCGACCTCGGCAAGAGCTTCGATCCCGGCGCGCAGCTGCTCGTCGATCGTGCCCGCAGTGGACTCGGACGACTCGACGGACCGACCGGCGGCATCGAGGCCGAAGTGCCGCCGGATGAACTCGGACCGTCGTGGCAGCCTGTTCAGCACCGGGAGCGCGAACAGCCCCTGCGACACACTGCCGAAGCGATCGAACAGCGCAGCGTTGATTGCCAACGAAAACGCCATGCCTCGGCCGATGACGAAGAGCCAGCCGAGCGCAACCACCGCAACGCCGATGCCGCCATACAGCTCCGATGCGCCGGAGAACCGACCCGGCAGGAAGAACACCGACACCGCCTCCATCACGTGCACGACCACACTCGCAAAGACGGCCCCCGGCAGGAGCGCTCCAGGGTCAGGAGTTCGGCGCGGAAGTGCCGACATCAGCAGGGCGAACACCAACACGTGGAACGCAGCACTCACGCCGAACGACACCCCGGCCGCCGCGATACCGAGCCGTGCACGGGAGAAGTTCACCACGAGCCCCATGAGGATCAAGCTCGTGACCAACCCGATGATGATCGCAACGACACGGGCCTTCACGGTGACGTTCCCACCCGTCAGCCAGACCAAGCTGCTCGAAGCAACCAACGCCCGTGCCAGCGTTCGGCCCGCGACGACCATCAGGAGCAAGCCGGCCCCGAGTGTCAAGAACGCCACGCCCGACGACTGGGCGAGCGCGACTCGGACCTGCTCCGCCAACGCGCCGGTGATACTCGCGTCATCGGTCACCGTGTCGGGATCGACAGAACCCGACAGGACGCCCAACACACCGACGCCGAAGACGACCGCAGGAACAAAGAAGAGGAAGAGCCGAAACGCGATGGCGCTGCCCAGGACCGACCCAGCCGACACTCGATCACGCTCGTAGACAACGAACGCTGCATCGACCAGGGTCGACCGATCGCGGAGATGCGCAGCCCAAGCTGTTGCATCAGCACGGCGGGCTTCGGCGACGTCCCTCAGTGCGGCGACGCGACCAGACGACTGCTCACTTGGATCGGAAGGAGCAACTACCACGGGGTACTTCTACCAGTGCCGCAGCCACCCGGACGTGTGGCGACCACGCCGAGCGCGCCGCCGTGATGATGGGCCTCGCCTCGTGATCGCCGGGCACTGAGGTCGATGTCCCTTCGCGGCTGGACCAGGGATCCACCTTGCCACCGCTCGGCAGGCCGCCACATCCCAGACGTCGGAAATGTGCGGCCCTCCACTCATCGCGACCAGCGCGGTATCGGCACGGGTGTGCTCGCCCGACCCGCCCGGTAATCCCATGTCGCAAACGCGTCCGCCGCGCTGCAGTACCGGCGAAGTGTTGGACCTCGGAGCCCGATCAGCCCACCGCATAATCTCCGCCAACTGCCAGTGGGCAGATCCGACAGATGCTGAGGGCTCAGCGGCACACGTCCGTGCCCTCAATCATCGCCTGGCCGATCTCACACCACGTCGACCCCCTGCCGAAAACGCAGGTGCGCGATCCACGAGACAGCAGTCCTGGCCTGCGGAAACGAACTCGACGTCGAGGGCCAGTTGTACCAGTCCGGCCACTTCGTGCCAGTAGCAACGGTCAACACTGGCACGCTACTGGCACGACTCGACGTACCTGATCTCCCGAACAGACCATCTACCAGGTACTTCGTGGTGGAGACGATGGGAATCGAACCCACGACCCCCTGCTTGCAAAGCAGGTGCTCTAGCCAACTGAGCTACGTCCCCGAAGGGATGTCCCCCAAGAGGGACTGGTACACGATACCCCCCGCGCAGCGGGTCCGGTCATCGACGTTGGCAGTGCACCCACTCACGTGCAACATCCATGCCGACGCTGCGATACAGCCCGAGGGCATTGGCATTCTCGGCTTCGACGCCGAGACCGATCACGCTCGGCTGCTTGCGGCCCAGTCGATGGCAGGTCTCGAGCAGAACCGCCCGACCGAGCCCCAGGCCGCGGGCCCGCCGCGCAACGCCGAGCTGTGACACCCAGCCGACATTGCCGGTGTAGGTCCGTCCGAGCGCGCAGCCGACGATCGGGCCTGCACCGTCGGCGGTGCGCGCCACCACCACCAACTCCGCATCGAACCACGGTCCGGTGACCAGCAACGCCCGCCACTCGTCGATCGGCCGTGAGGTGTGGCCGGGCACATCGGTCCAGAACGAGTAGATCATCTCGTGGAGTTCCTCGTCGTCGTCCCCAGGACGGAACGGCACCGCTGCGACACCACTCGGCCAGGCGGGCGTCGGAAGATCCGAGACGTCGCCCGGCCGTTCGAGCTCGAAGCTCGAACGCCGAGGCATGAACCCGATCGATGCCAACTCTGCCAGCCGATCAGCGTCCTGAGCCGGCGACTCGATCTCGACGTCGCCGAAGCTCGCCACCCACTCGAACAGGGCGAGCCGAACAGTGGCGGCATCGGCAATCGTCGGATCGACCGCCACGCTCGTGTGTCCGTGACCCACCAGCAGTGCGACCCCGACGAGTTCTCCGTCGATCAACGTCACCCTCGTCCCGACGTCGAGTGACCCCACCATCAACTCGACCCGACCCAGCTCGTCACGTACATCGGTGATGTCGCCGTCGGGTTCACCCCACCACGCGATGTCCTGCGCATCGATCACCCAGGAGATCGCTGCGACGTCGCTGTCGACGGCTGGTCGTACTTCGATCTCACCCACGGTCTGATCGTTGCACCTCCGCGGTCCGGTGGGAGCGGCGATTTCCCCGCTCCCTACCATCACGTCATGTCCCGCATGCGTTTCGGAACCTTCCTCGCCCCCCACCACCCGACCGGTGAACACCCCACACTGCAGTTCCAGCGCGACATCGACTTCGCCGAACACCTCGATCGGCTCGGCTTCGACGAGTTCTGGTGCGGCGAACACCACTCGTCCGGTTGGGAGATGATCGCTTCGCCGGAGATGTTCCTCGCCGGCGCCGCACAGCGCACACACAACATCATGTTGGGAACCGGCGTGACCAGCCTGCCGTATCACCACCCATTCAACGTCGCGCAGCGCATCGTGCAGCTCGACCACATGAGCCGTGGCCGCGCGATGTTCGGCTCGGGGCCCGGCGCGCTCGCATCCGACGCCCGCACACTCGGCATCGATCCGATGGTGCAGCGCGACCGCCAGGACGAAGCGCTCTCGGTGATCACGCGCCTCCTGCGCGGCGACGACCGGTTCAGCTACGACAGCGAGTGGTTCACCCTCAACGACGCTCGCCTGCAACTGCTGCCGTTGCAGGAAGAATTGCCGATGGTGACGGCGTCGTCGATCTCGCCGTCGGGGATGACGCTCGCCGGCAAGTACGGCATGGGTGTGCTGTCGATCGCCTCGAACTCGACCGCTGGCCTCCAGGCACTGCCGACACAGTGGAGCTTCGCCGAGGATGCCGCAGCCGAACACGGCCAGACCGTCGATCGCAAGAACTGGCGGGTGATGCTGGCGTTCCACATCGCCGAGTCGCGCGAGCAGGCCCGCAACGAAGCCGTCGACGGGCTGCACCGATGGCACAACGAGTACAACGTCTGGACGCTCGGGCGGCCCAACGCCACCCACGTCGACGACAAGTGGGAGTTGCTCGAGCAGACCGTCGGCGACGGTTCCCCTGGGGCGGGTGCCGGCGTCATCGGCACCCCCGACGATCTCGTGGCAGCGATCCGCCACCTGCAGGACATCACCGGTGGCTTCGGCGTCGTCCTCGGCTTCGCCCACGACTGGGCAAATCGTGAAGCGACGATGCGGTCGTGGGACCTGGTCGCCCGCTACGTGATCCCCGAGATCAACGGCTACACCGCCGGCCTGCGTGAGTCGCAGGAGTACCTCAACCGGCACCAGGCCGAGTTGATGGCGGGCGCCTCACAGGCCGTGGTCAGCAAGATCCTCGCCAACGACAAGGCCGCGGCTGCGATGCAGACCACCATGGAGCAGGCTGCCCAAGCAGCGGCGAAGAAGGAGGCCAAGCAGTCGGAGTTCCGCCCCGGTGGGGGCCTTCCGACGTCCGTCGACTGACTTCAGTCGTCCTTCAGGGCGACGGCGTTCGGGGTGACGTTCATCTTCGGCTCGTACTCGACCAACTCGACGACGCGCCCCTCGGAGCGAAACGCCTCGCGCAACTGGGTTCGACACGTTGCGCAGGGGCCGTAGAAGTCCTCGATGACATCGGTTGTGCATCTCGGACAGCAGAACTCCATGCGCGCCGACGCTAGTGCGCGTACGATCCAGAACGATGCCGTCCGGACCCAACCTCTTCGACGACGAGGACGGGTTCGGACCCGATCACCCGTCGAGGACCGGCGAGTCCGACGGCGCGCACGAGCCACCCGGAGGCACCCGATCGAGCAATCGAAGGTCGCCGAACTACCTGATCCGGCGTGCCATCGTGGTCGGTGGCGTGGTTGCTGTGCTCGCCACCGCCTCGATCGTCATCGGCCAGCTCATGGAGTCGAGCGAGGAGAACACCGGATCGGGAGCGGTCGGCGCCGACTGGAATCGACTCGTGCTGGTCGACGACCGCACCGGACGCGTGATCGTCGACGACCCCGAGGGCGAGGAGCTGTCGCGCATCGAGTCGGGCGTCCGGACGCCGAACGCTTCGGCAGTTGTCGACTCCACCCTGGTCGTCGCCAACGACGAGCTCGTGGCCGTGGTCGACGTGGGCGACGAGACCGTCGACGAGTACGAACTCGGCGCCGGGGACATCGTCAACCCGGCCGGCAGCGCACTGGTGATGATCGCTCCACGACCTGACGGCGGTCGGGCGGTCCTGGTCCACGGCCCCAGCGGTGAGGTGATCGACACCGACTCCTTCGCACCCGTGGTCGGTGCCCGCTACGACTTCGCCGAGTCGCGGTCGTCGACGTCCGGACGTGACGTGTTGGTGACCGATGCCGGCAACTTCCAGAGCGTGCTGTTCTCGTTCGACCGGGAGGAACCATCCTTCTTCCCGGGTCTCGCGCTCGCCATCAACTCCAATCTGGTCATCACCGCCCAGAACGTCGGCAACAACGCCACCGTCAGCGTCTTCGACCACGATGGCGAGCAGATCGCCACCGGTCGTACGCCGTCGGTTCGCGCCGGGATGATCGCCGACTCCGGCATCGTGTTGGTGACGGTGGACGGCGACCTCATCGTGATGTCGTCATCCGATGGTGAGGTCTCCGAAGCCGGGCGCGTCGACGTCGGCACGGTCGAATCGGGAGACGTCACCACGAGCGGCGATCGTTTGGTGGTCACCGGCACCTCGGGCACGGCGATCGTCGACACCTCAGCCGAGATCGTGGTCGCCCTCGACGACCAACGACCGACCGGCGGCGGTCGACCACCGTCCGGTTCGGCCTGCATCGGGGCCATCGCCACCCCCGGCGGCAGCGAGGCGCAGGTGAGCCTCATCGATCTCACCGACGGCACCATCATCGCCGAAGCAGCCGGAAGTGAGCCGGTGCTCACCGACGCATCCGGGTGCACTGCCGCCACCTCCACCTCGGACGGTTTCGACGTGATCGACGCCGACGGTGTGCAGCAGCTCCAAACGGGTGACACCGCGCTTGCCGTGTCACTCGACGGCACCAGCGTTGCCGCCGAGCGTTCGACACGGGTGGTCTTGGTCGCCGTCGACGCCACCGACGACACCGAACCGGAACCGGTCGATCTCGGCCCCCGCGGTCGCACCGTCCACTTCACCCAGTCATGACTTCCTCGCATCAGAGCACCTCACCGGACGCCGAGCCCTTCGTCGAAGTCGTCCGAGCAGACACCGTCTGGCGCTTCGAGCGCGAGTTTCTCGAGTCGAACTGGACCTGTCTGTTCGGCAAGGGCTGCAAGGGCATCCTCGAACGCGACGCCACCGATCTCAATCAGGGTTGCTGCTCGCTCGGTGCGCACTTCGGTGACGGCCCGGCCGGACGCGCCGAGGCGATGAACGTCGACGCCTACGCCGCAATGCTCACGCCCGAACAGTTCCAGTTCCACGCCGTCGCACGCGCGACCACCGCCGATGAATCCACCGGGGCCAACGGCATCTTCGGCGACGCCGAGCGCACGCACACCAGGGTCGTCGACGGCGCCTGCGTCTTCCTCAACCGGCCGGGATTTCCCGGTGGTGAAGGCTGTGCGCTCCACATCGCCGCGCTCGCAGCCGACGAGTCGCCCACGGAATGGAAGCCGTCGGTGTGCTGGCAGCTGCCACTGCGCATCGACTGGGAGGAGATCGACGACGACACCGAGCGGGCCACCGTGCGCCGCTGGAACCGCGCCGACTGGGGCCGACACGGAACCACGATGGCCTGGTGTTGCACGGAGCGCGCCGACGGGGGCGAGGCCTACGCCTCCGACGAGCGTGTGATCGACTCACTGGCCGACGAGCTCACCGCCCTCGCCGGCGACGAGGTGTACGTCGAGCTCCGGCGCCGACTCTGATCGGGCCTGGTCGACTCAGGACGCAGCGTGCGAGCGCAGGAGCCGCCCGTTGAGCACACCGGTGTGCTCGCCGTGATCCATGAACACCTCGCCGTTCACGAGTGTGTAGTCGTAGCCGCTCGACTTCTGGATGTACCGACCCGCCCCATTGGGGAAGTCGTTCACGTACACGGGGATCGGCAGGTGCAGCTGCTCGAGATCGATCACGTTGACGTCGGCAAACGCTCCGGGTGCGAGACGTCCGCGATCGGCGACACCGAACAGGTCAGCGGTGTCCGAGGTGAGTCGGCGAACTGCTTCCTCGATGCTCCAGCGCTTGCGCTCTCGGATCCAGTAACTCAACAGGAACGTCGGCTGACTGGCATCCATGATCTGTCCGACATGCGCGCCGGCGTCGGCGAGCCCGAGGGTGACCAGAGGGTCGTCGAGCATCGTCTCGACCGCTCCGAGGTCCTGATTGAGGAACGGCATGCTGGCCACGAGCGCGCCATCGGTTTCGAGCACCAACTCGATGAATGCAGCTGCCGGGCTCACACCACGCTCGACCGCAATCGCTGCGAGCGAGCTCGCCGGGTCGCAGTCGTACCGCGCACCTTCGGTCGGCAGGACGAACACCTCGTCGAGATTCAGCGGGGTGCCGTGGACGTCGGCCTCGCTGATCAGCGTCTGACGGAACGCGGCGTCGCGCACCATCTGCAGTCGCCGACCGTTGACAGCACTGCGCAGTTCCTTCCATGACGGCGAACGGTCGAACGGAGTTCGTGTTTCGAGCCCGAACAGGATCCCGACGCCGCGGGCGGTGGTCTGCGGCCGGACGTTCGCGCCGTCTGCGTTCTCGGCCTTCACGAACTCGAGGACATGCTCGTACAGGTCGGGGCGGCGATTGCTCTGTGTGAGCCCGAAGCTGACGGGCCGGCCGCTCCGGCGACTGATCTCTCCCATCAGCGCCACTTCCGCGCGAGAGTTGTCGTAGGCGTCGTTGTCGCGCTCGCCGAGCCGCATCGCCCCCTCGAAGACACCAGCTCCGTGATCGCGCAGGATCTCGGCGAATGCGAGCAACTCGTCGGCGGTTGCGTGAGTACCCGGCACCGGACGGCCGTCGGGAACCTTGTGCATGAACGTCCTGCTCGTCGACACGCCGAGGGCGCCAGCGGCCATGGCCTCGTCGAGCAGACGTGCCATGGCGGTGATGTCCTCTCCGGTCGCCGGCGTTTCGTCGAGCCCCCGTTCACCCATCACGTAGGTGCGCAGCGCAGAGTGACCGACCAGACCGCCGGCATTCGGGCCCTTCGGGAGCCGGTCGATCGACTCGTAGTACTCGCCGTAGGTCTCCCAGTCCCACTCGAGGCCGTCGAGGATCGCGTCGGCCGGGATGTCCTCGACGCTCTCCATCATCTCGGCCAACGTGGCACGGTCATCTGGCCGACACGGCGCAAACGTGACACCACAGTTGCCCATCACCACACTGGTGACGCCGTGCCAGCAGCTGGAGGTACCGATCGGGTCCCACGCCAACTGAGCGTCGAGGTGGGTGTGGATGTCGACGAAGCCGGGTGTGACCACACGATCGGTGGCATCGATCTCGCGACCGGCAGATGATGAGATGCCACCCTCGGACGCGTCGACGATCTCGGTGATGCGATCACCCGAGATACCGACGTCGCCAACGCGGGCGGCTGCGCCCGTGCCGTCGACGACGGTGCCGTTCCGGATGATGATGTCGTGGTTCATGCCGCCTCGTATGAACTCGGGTGGAGTCCGGCCCAACTGCTCGGATTCGACGCTTCGACAACGTCGGGTCAGGGTCTAGCGCAGCAGGAAGACGCCGACACTTCAGTCGTGTTCCAGTTTCGTGTCACCACCGTGCAGCGGTGGTGGCACTTCAGGCGCCGGGGATGAGCAGCGTCTCGGCCCCGATCGGCACGAAGCCGCAGGTCAGGAACGCTCGCAGCGATGCTGCGTTGCCGGGCGCAACCTGCGCGAACACGGTCTCACCGGGCGGAATCCGCTCCAACGCCGCCCGGATCAGACCCCGACCGGAACCGGCTGCCCGGCCGTCGAACGTCTCGACCGAGACCTCCAACCGGTCGACGAGCCCACGCCCGATCGTGACCAGACCGGTTTCGTCTGCGTACACGTGTACGTCACGGCGGTGTGTGCGCGAGCGCACCACGCGAGGGTGGTCGTCGAGGTCGAACCGTTCGACAAGACGTCCGGCTCTCCGATCACCGCGTCCACGGGCGACGAGGACGGCGTCGTGGCTGCCGATCCATCCGTGCGGACCGGCCAACCAGCGAAGCAGGTCGGGTTGTGACGCACCGCCGAATCCGTCCGCGCCGCGTGCCAGGACCTCGTCGGGATCTCGGTCGGTCAACACCAACGAGTGGCCGGTGAACTCGACGCTCGCGTGATGGTCTCCCGGCATCGGTGCGATGACCTCGGCCCTTCCATCGACATCGGGGAACTCGCCACCGGCAGCGGCGAGCAGCGCGCGGTGAAGTGGGTGCACGACGTCCGAGGTTACGGTCGCGTCATGCGCGTCGACGTGATGACCTTTCCGAGGGCGTTGAGGCAGATGGGCGCGACCGCGCTCGACACCCAGCGGGCCGGATTCGACGGGATGCTGTTCACCGAAGGCGGTCGAACCGCCTATCCCGCGGTGACCGCGGCCGCCCTTGCCGCACCCGAGTTGCAGATGTCGACCGGTGTCGCCGTCGCCTTCCCGCGCAGCCCGATGATCACGGCGCAGGTGGCCTGGGAATTGCAGGAGCTCACCAACGGCCATTTCCGCCTCGGACTCGGCACGCAGGTTCGAACCCACGTGGTTCGTCGCTACGGCGTCGAATTCGAACGGCCCGGACCTCGGCTGCGCGACTACGTGCTGGCGGTCAAGGCGTCGTTCGCGGCGTTCCGCGGCGAACCGCTCGATCACCATGGCGAGTTCTACGACCTCGACTTCATCAATCGACAGTGGAGCCCCGGTCCGATCGATCCGCCCGACCCGAAGGTCGACGTTGCGGCGGTCAATCCGTGGATGCTGCGCATGGCCGGCGAGGTCGCCGACGGAGTGCACGTCCACCCGATCGGCGAACCCGGCTACCTCGAACGTCACGTCGTGCCGGGAATCGCCGCTGGCGCCGATCGTGCCGGACGCACCTCTTCCGATGTTGCCGTGATCGTGCCGGTCACCACGATCGTCGGCGACAACGATGCCGAGATCGCAGCCGGGCGCGAGATGGCACGTGCGTCGCTGTCGTTCTACGGCTCGACACCGAACTACGCCTTCATCTGGGACGAAGCCGGATTCGAAGGGACGACCGAACGGATCCGCGCCAAGCAGAAGGCCGGCGACCTGGCAGGCATGGCCGCCGAGATCACCGACGACCACCTCGCCGTGTTCTGCACCGAGGCGGCGTGGGACGGCCTGGCCGATGCGTTGGTCGACAAGTACGCCGGCGTCGTCGATCGCCTGGTGTTCTACAACCCCGCCTTCGACACCCCCGACCGGTTCGAGCGCTACGGCACGGTTGCGCGAACGATCTCCGACCGCACGGCGCGCTGAGGTCGACGTCGCGTGCGCAGCGCCGCCCTGCTGCTCGCGCTCGGTCTCGTCCTGACGAGTTGCGGCGCCGCATCGGGTGTCGACAGCGAAGCGATCAGCAACGCAACACTTCGTGTCCGTGCCGACGGATGCGGGCCACGGACCGAGTTCGGAACCGGCACGTCGATCGGCGACGGGCTGGTCATCACCGCCGCCCACGTCGTCGCCGGCGCAACACAGGTCGAGGTGATCGACGGACGCGGTGACACACATTCGGCCGAGGTGGTGTGGTTCGACCCTGCCCTCGACGTGGCCGCACTCCGTCCGATGTCTGCCCCGAACGGATCGGCCATCCTTCGTGAGGCTCCGGCGAGCGAGGGTGACACGGGCGTGATCGCCACCTGGTCGGCCGACGACTCGATCGAGTTGCTGGAGATCGACGTCGTGCAACGAGTCACGATCCTCACCACCGACATCTACCGCGACGCCGACGTGGAGCGACCCGGCCTGCGGATCGCCGCCAGCATCGAGCCCGGCGACTCGGGTGCGATGGTGCACCTTCCCGACGGTGGTGTCGGCATCGTGTGGAGCCGCAGCACCGAACGAGCCGATCAGGCATGGACCGTCGATCTCCCGGACACGCTGGTGCGTCGCGAGTCGCGCTCAGCACTCGTCGAGCCGGTCGACACCGGTGCGTGCCCGTAGACGTTCGCGTTCAGGCGCCCGTCGGCGTTCAGGGGGCGCCGAGCACTCGGTCGGTGTAGGTGTTGCGGAAGGTGCCCGTGGGGTCGAGCTTGTGACGCCAGCTCTGGAAGGTGTCCCACTCGGGATAGCGGTGCGCCAACGTCTGGGCGCTCTGGAAGTGCATCTTGCCCCAGTGCGGGCGTCCCGCGTAGTCGTTCATGATCTGCTCGACCCCCTGGAAGTAGGCCTCGTACGGGACGCCGACGTACTGATGCACGGCGATCCAGCCCGAGTCGCGTCCGTTGGCGGTCGACAACGGGATGTCGTCGCCCTTCGACGCGCGGACTTCGATCGGAAACATGGGCTTGAACGGCAAACGTGAGGTGAGATCGACGATGCGGCCGATGGCGTCGGGAACCGCATCGAACGGGATGCCGTACTCCATCTCGACGAAGCGGACGTGACGCGGGCTGCAGAACACGCGGTCGCTGCGGTCGATCACGTCACGCTCGGACGCCGCCGACATCACGAGTTTGGCAACCTTCGGAGCGAGCGACGGGAACCGCCGACCGACTCGACAGACGGTGCCGAACGCGAGGTTCTCGCCGATCCACTTGTCACGGACGTAGCCGACCTTGCCCTGCGGGCGGGCCGGTTCGTCGGTGCGGGTGTTGCGCTTGACCTGGCAGCGGCGAGCGCCGGGCATCATGTAGAACTCGACATGATCGGTCGACGCCATGACGTTGCCGAAGTCGGCGAGCACGTCCGTGAGTGGCTCGATGGTCTCGACGGCATGCAGCCGGAACGCCGGGACGCACCGCAGCGTCACCTCGGTCACGATCCCGAGCGCGCCGAGCCCAACCCGGGCAACACGGAGCAGTTCGGGCTCGTGCTGCTCGTCGGCGCGCAGCACCGTGCCGTCGCCGGTGACGATCTCGAGGCCGACGATGTTGGCTGCCACGTTCGGAAACTCGACGCCGGTGCCGTGCGTGGCCGTCGACGTGGCGCCTGCGATCGATTGGACGTTGATGTCGCCGAGGTTGGCGATGGCCAGGCCGAGTTCGTCGAGACGGTCGTTGAGATCGCGCAACCGGATGCCGGCCTGCACGGTGACGTCGTTGCCGTCGACCGACAGCACCTGGTTCATCGCATCGAGCGACAGCAGGTGACCGTCGGTCATGGCCGTGTCGGTGAACGAGTGCGCACCGCCGATCACCTTGACGCGTTCGCCGGCGGCTGCGGCGTTGCGAACGATGGCCGCCACCTCGTCGGTGAAGCTCGGCTCGTGGACCTGTGCGGGGGTGCAACGCTGGTTGCCGGCCCAGTTCTTGGTGGGGACTGCCATGGACCCAGGCTAAACGGGGTGCGTCGTCAGCGCGTCAGCGACCCCGAACCTGATCGACGATCGCCGCCACCGCAGCATCGGGTTCGCCGGTCGTGGTCGTGTAGTGGACCGACATCCGCAGCAGCGGTGGAAGTGCACGGCATTCGACGTCGACCACCACCTGTGGTGGCGGGGACGCACCGGCGTGGTTGAGGTGGATGACCTCCCGACAGCCCGGTGTCACCGCCCGAGCGGCCTCGATCTCGTCGTCGGTGAACCCCTCGGCCATACCGGGACGGTACTGATCAGTCGAGCGCCGCGAGCAGTGCGTTCTCGACCACTTCGGTGAGCGCTGGGTGGATGTAGAACACCTGGCGGGCGAGGTCCTCGGCGCGCTGGTCGAACTGCATGGCCTGGATCAACGGCTGGATGATCGACGATGCCTGCGGACCCAGCACGTGCGCCCCGATGATCAGCCCGGTCTCGGTGTCGACGAGCACCTTGGCGAAACCGGTGTCGTCCGCCATCGCCCAGCCGTACGCGGTGCCTCCGTAGTCGCGACAGCCGACCGTGAACGAACGGCCCTGCTTGATGGCCTGTTGCTCGGTGAGCCCGACGGTGGCGACCTGCGGGCTCGAGAACACCGCACTCGGCACTGCTTTGTAGCTCTGGTGGCGGAGGTCGTCGGGGTGGGCGATGTTCCAGAACGCGATCGCTGCCTCCGCGTTGGCGAGGTGCTTGAGCTGGTAGTTGTTCGCCAGGTCACCAATGGCCCAGATGCCGGGAACGCTGGTGGCCATCGTGTCGTCGACGGCGACGGTGCCGTGGTGGTGACACTCGAGGCCCGCTGCGTCGACGTTGAGGAGGTCGCTGTTCGGCTCACGGCCGGTGGCGACCAGGATCTCGTCGACGATCGACTCACCGACGGCACAGGTGATCTTGATGCCATCAGCGACCCGCTCGACGTGGGTGGGAATGTGCCCGAGCAACAACTCGACGCGCTGACCGAACACCTCGGTGAACGTGGCGGAGATGTCCTGGTCGAACTCTCGCAGCAGCGTGTTCGAACGGTTGAACACCGTCACGTGCGAGCCCAGGCCCGAGAACACGTGGCCCATCTCGACGGCGATGAAGCCACCACCGATGATGCCGAGACGCTTCGGGAGCTCCGGTAGGCGCATGATCGAATCGGAGGTGTGGAATCCGGTTTCCATCAGCCCGGCGATCGGCGGCACCACCGGGCGGGCACCGGCTGCCAACAGGATGTTCGGTGCGGAAATGCGACGACCCTCGACGTCGAGTGTTCGCTCGTCCACGAAATCGGCCGTGCCTTCGATGAGGGTGACGTTCGGCGTGCCAGTCGCCCGGTAGTCGCGACCGCTGGCGGCGATCGGATCGATCAGGTCGAACACGCGGTCGCGGATCGCCGACCAGTCCGCGCCGTTGAACTGGGTGTCGATCCCGAGCTTCGCCGACGTCTGCGATGCCACCGCGACATCAGCCGGGTACACGAACATCTTCGACGGGATGCAGCCCCGGTTGAGACAGGTCCCTCCGAACACGTCGCGTTCGACGATCGCGATCTTCCAATCGGCCAGGTAGTCGGGGATCGAGTTGCCCGACCCGCTCCCCACGATGATCAGATCGAATGTCTCGGTGTCGGTCGCAGCGTTGCTCACGAGAAGGGTTCAACGTCGACGCCCCCGGTTTCCTTCCCCGATGTGGCGATTGGTGTCGACACCTTGGCCACCTCCCTAGGGTGGGGCCGTGCTGGAGCGACGAACGGGTGACGGGTTCATGCAATGCAGCGACGGGCACGTGCGCTGGGGGGTCTACGGCGCAGCAGGGGTCGTGTTCGTGGTCCACGACACACACGGCGAGCCCCTGGTGATGCTGCAGAAGCGGTCGGCGATGGCCCACGAGGGTGGCAACTGGTCGTGCGCCGGTGGCGCCCTCGACCTCGGCGAGACCCCATACGAAGGTGCGCTGCGCGAGGCGACCGAGGAGGTCGGCCCCGCACCGGGCACCCCGCGACTGCTGGGTCAGTACGTGTTCGAGCCGGCCACCGACTGGCGCTACACCACGGTGGTCGTCGAGGTCGACGAACCGTTCGGGGCGTCGATGAACTTCGAGACCGATGCCGTCGACTGGTTCCCCCTGGACTACGTCGACCAACTCCCCCTGCACTTCGGCTTCGCCACCGCCTGGCCGCACCTGCGCGCGATCATCGAACAGTGACTGCGGCCACCACACGCACCGTCAACGGCACCTGCCACCACGACTGCCCGGACAGCTGCGGCTGGACCGTCACCGTCGACGACCACCCCGACAGCACGATCGGCTCGTCACCGGTCGCGGTCAAGTTGCGCGGGAACCCCGATCATCCGTACTCCGCAGGCGAGTTGTGCCCGAAGGTCAACCGGTTCCTCGACCGGGTCTACTCCCCCGACCGGGTGCTGTACCCGCTTCGCCGAGTCGGACCGAAGGGCGCGGGCGAGTTCGAACAGATCACCTGGGACGTCGCCCTGGCCGAGATCGCTCGACGACTGCACCAGGTGATCGCCGAGCACGGCGCCGAAGCGGTGCTGCCGTTCTCCGATGCCGGCAACCAGAGCCTGCTGTCGATGATGGGCATCAACGGACGATTCTTCGCGCACATGGGTGCGTCGAAACTCGAACGGGCGATCTGCGGCCCGACGGTCGGTCACGGCATGCGCATGACCAACGGCTCCGGCCGTGGCATGGACGCGCTCGAACTCGAACACTCGCAGCTGATCATCCTCTGGGCGACCAACACCAGACTCACCAATCGGCACCTGTGGCCGACGATCGAACGGGCCCGAGAACGCGGCGCCCGACTGGTGGTCATCGACCCGATCCGCACCTTGACCGCCGACGCCATCGATGAGTCGAACGGCGACCGGTTCATCCAACCCCTTCCGGGCACCGACATCGCCATGATGCTCGCGATGATGCACGTCATCGTCCGCGACGGCCTGGCCAACGACGAGTGGATCGACGCTCACACGAGTGGCTTCGACGAGCTTCGCGACGCCGTCGCCGACTGGACGCCCGAGCGTGCAGCTGCAGCCACCGGCGTCGACTCCGACGTGATCGAGCGGCTCGCCGTCGACTACGCAACGGTCCGACCAGCGGGCATTCGCACCCTGATCGGCGCCGAGCATCACGAGAACGGTGCGATGTTCCACCGCACGCTCGCCTGCCTCCCGCTCCTCACCGGTGCGTGGGCCGAACGCGGCGGCGGTATCGCCAAGAGCGTCGGCTCCTACACCGAGGGCCACATCGACGGGCTCGCCCTGCTGCGGCCCGACCTCGAACGGGCCAACGGTCGCCAGGAGCCGCGCACGCTGAACATGAGCCACCTGGGCAGGATCCTCACCACACCGCACGCCGGTGAGCCGACCGGCCCCGGAGTGCATGCGCTCGTCAATTGGAACTGCAATCCGCTGGTGACCGTGCCCGAGGCCGAGCTCGTCCGGCGCGGCATGGAGCGAGACGACCTGTTCACGGTGGTGCACGAGCAGTTCCTCACCGACACTGCGCGCTACGCCGACATCGTGCTCCCCGCGGCCTCGCAGATCGAGAGCGACGACGTCGTGCTCCCGTGGGGCCACCTGTGGATCGGTTGGAACGCTGCGGCGATCGACCCGCCGGGCGAAGCATGCTCGAACACCGAGATGTTCCGGCGCCTCGGTCGAGCCATGGGCTACACCGAGCCGTCGTTGTTCGACGACGACGACACGCTGCTGCGTGCCGCACTTCCCGGGATCGACCACGACGAGCTTCGCGACGTCGGTTGGATTCGCGCCCCGTACCCTGACGACGGCCGCCCGTTCGGCGACGGCGAGTTCGACACACCGACCGGACGCGCGCACCTGGCGTCCGACCAGCTCGAACGCATGGGTCAGCCTCGAGTTCCTGTCTACGTGCCTCCCCGCGAAGGTCCGAGCGGCGACGTCGACCTCCTCGCCGAGTACCCGCTGCAGCTCCTCACCCCGAAGCATCACACCCGGTTCCTGAACTCCGGCTACTCCGACCTTCCCAAGCACGGCCCTGCCGAGGGTGGACCATTCGTCGAACTCGTCGCCGAGGATGCCGAGTCCCGGGGTCTCGTCGATGGCGCCAGAGCCCGCGTGTGGAACGACCGAGCCTCGGTCGAGGTGCCGGTACGAATCACCGAACGTCTGCGCCCCGGTGTGGTGGCGATCCCGTTCGGATGGTGGAGCCGCCATCATCCCGACGGTCGGATCGCGAACAGCCTCACCAACGACACCCTCACCGAATGGGGCGGCGGCGTGGCGTACAGCGACACGCTCGTCCAGGTCGAAGCGCTGTGACGATGGGTGTCGGACACCGATCGTTACCTGGTTGGACGAACGGTGGGTGGGTAGCCTGCGGCCATGGCCGCTGACCTGATCTATGCGTTCAGGGTGATGCGGCTGCCGCTGCTCGATGCCGGCGGGGCACACATCGGCCGGGTCGAGGACATCGTGGTCATCCCGGGTCGAGCCGGCAAGGGCCGCGAGCCGGCGGTCCCCCCTCGCGTGGTGGGCTTCGTCGCCAACAGTCAGCGTCGTCGTATCTTCGTGAGCGCCAACCGCATCGCCGACCTCAACAGCGACGGGGCACAGCTGCGCAGCTGGGACGTCGATCTGAACCCGTTCAAGCCCCGCCCCGGTGAAGTCCTGATCGGTGGCGAACTGATCGACCGCAAGATCGGCGACGAGACCGTGAGCGACATTGCGCTGCGGGAGCAGGAGGATGCTCGCTCGACGTACTGGGTGATCGACAAGGTCCGCCTCGCCCGCAAGAGCACCCTGCGACGACGACCGAGCTACCGACTCGTCGACTTCGACGAGGTGCCTGCGCTGTTCGACGCCCAGACCGCCATGCAAGCCGAGGCGGCACGTCTTCGTGAGTTCCACCCGGCCGAGGTCGCCGCCATCGTCCGCGCCCTCCCCATCGATCAACGACGTCAGGTCGCCGAGGCCATGGACGACGAACGTCTCGCCGACGTGCTCGAGGAACTCCCGGAAGAGGAACAGATTCGCATCGTCGAGCAACTCGATCGCGACCGTCTGGTCGGCGTGTTCGACGAGATGGAGTACGACGACCTGGCCGACCTGATCGGCGAGATGGCACCGGCCGATCAGGAACGCATGCTCGATGTGATGGACGTCGACGATGCCGACGTGGTCCGACGCCTGCTGGCATACGAGGAGGGCACCGCCGGTGGTCTGATGACACCCGAAGTGATCATCCTCGGTCCCGACGCAACCGTCGCGGAAGCGCTCGCACAGATACGCAACCCCGACTGGGTGGTCAGCATCGCGACCCAGGTCTTCATCACCCAAGCGCCGTACAAGGCGCCGACCGGCAAGCTCGTGGGCGTGGTGCACGTACAGCGCCTGCTGCGCGAGCCTCCGAACATGCAGCTGGGTCGATTGATCGCCGACGACCCGACCGTGGCTGCTGACGCCTCCGATCGTGACGTTGCCGAGATGCTCGCGAGCTACGACCTCTTGGCGGTCGCCGTCGTCGACGAGGCGGGTCGGTTCCTCGGCGCGGTCACCGTCGACGACGTCCTCGACAGAATGCTCGGCGCCGGCTGGCGAACCCGACGCAAGCGGACGGTGACGCCGTGAAACGTCGCGAAGATCTCACCACTCCCCGCGCCGCTGGGCGGGTCGGCGTGTCATACGACTCCGACACGTTCGGGCGGTTCAGCGAGTCGATCGCCAACTTTCTCGGCACGGCCCGCTTCCTGGTGTGGCAGACCGTGGTCATCACGGTCTGGATCCTCTTCAACACCGTCGTTCCCGCCCGATTCCAGTTCGATCCGTGGGATCGCGGCCTCGTCCTGCTCACCCTGGTGCTGTCGATCCAGGCGTCGTACGCCGCACCGTTGATCCTGCTCGCCCAGAGCCGCCAGGAGCGACGCGACCGTGTCACCTCGCAGAACGATCGCGAGGTCGCCGAGCGCACCCAGGCCGACACCGAGTTCCTCGCCCGCGAGATCGCCAGTGTCCGTCTCTCGATCTCGGACATGGTCACCGGGGAAGCCTTCGACGACCGTCTCGACAAGCTGACCACCGTCGTCGAGCGACTCGCGGTGCAGGTCGAACAGTTCGCTGGACCCGACGCCCGAAACGAGTCGGACGAGTCGGTTACGGGTTCGCGCTGATCCGCTGTGCCGAGGGCACGCCGGTGAACTCCTGCAGGCGCACTCCGAGCTGACTCACGTTGCGCAGCAGGCTCAGCGTGTCGAGCGTGTCGTCGCCGGCACGGCTCACCCCGACCGGAAGTCGACCGCCGAGCGCCTCGATGGTGAATGCCGCTGCGGTCGCTGCCGCTGCGGTGCCCACCAACTCGGCGACCCCCACGATCGACGTGACACGTGCGCCAGAGGCGTCGTTGCCGCGAACTTCGACACGAACAGCGCCGACACCACCTTCGCGGTGGGGAGGGCTGAGCATCGGAAGCCACGCCGTGAACCGGTCGCGCCGATTGGCCGACACCCGCGCCGAGATCCGGTCGACGCCGGCGAACGACTGGTGGACCAGCAACGGCGACGCCAAGTTCGGCTCGATAGCAGTCGTACGGCCCCACCGGCTCGGGGAAGAACGACAGTTCACGTCCCGACCCGGCGGGCCGTTGGATCCACGTCCCGTCGTGGAACCCGACCGCCCGCCCGCGCAGCGCCCGATGATGTCGCCGCGCACAGGCGGGGCCCGCAGTTCCATGGATCGCGAGGTGGATCTCGTCGAAACCGGCCATCTGCGACACCAGCATCCGAGCGAGCAACTCGGTGAGACCTGGCGCCATGCCCGCCCCGACCACGAGCGGCACACCAGCGCTGCGTGCAGCGTCGTCGAGGTCGAGCAGTGCCCTCACGTCGTCGAGTTCGTCGCTGACCGAGACCACGGCGACGCCCTGCTCGATCATCGTCTGGGCGACGCCCGCATGGGCACCACCTTGCGCGAGCACGACCACATCGACGTCGGCGCGAAGCGGCTGTCCAACCCGTGGGTCGTGATCGAGGACGTCGACCCCATG
This sequence comes from Ilumatobacteraceae bacterium, assembly GCA_963716095.1. Classification (GTDB taxonomy): domain Bacteria; phylum Actinomycetota; class Acidimicrobiia; order Acidimicrobiales; family Ilumatobacteraceae; genus Sva-07. Next base: position 324,661 of record CAVQSV010000023.1, read on the forward strand.
AAACACCGTGGGCAACCGACGACTGATGCGCTGCCCGACGACACCGCGACCGACGACACCGACTCTGGGCATCACGACTCCGGCAATTCGAGCGGACGCCAGCCACCGTGTTGCGGCGGTGTCCCACCGGAGCCACGCACACGCAGGACCGCAGCAACGAATCCCATCGCCAAGATGGCCGAGAGTGCACGCCGGATGACCTTCATCGCTTCGGCAGGGTACCTCCCCTCAACGACAGCAAGGGGCACGGACCCGGACACGCAGTGGTGTCGACCGGTTTGGTGGGGCTAACAAGAATCGAACTTGTGACCTCTGCCTTATCAGGGCAGCGCTCTAACCGACTGAGCTATAGCCCCGGCAAGTCGGAGAGGTTATCGGTCGGTCGAGGCCTTCACGCCATGTCGCGCCATCGAATCCGACAGTCAGCGCGGGATACTGCCGCTGTCGTCGACGATGTTGTCGCGCACGATGGGGCCGGACTCGTCGTAGGAGACGGCGGGAACCTCCGGTTCGGCTCGCCTGACGACGAAGCGCCGCATCGGTGAAGACCTCGCCTCGACGACCTCTTCTTCGAGCACGGTGAAACGCATCCCGCCGACGAGGTCGGTGATCAGGTTGAACAGCGTCGCAAGCAGTACTGCGAGCCCGGTGAGCCCAATGACGAGGAACAGCCCGCCAATCCAGGCGTTGTGGTAGATCTCACCGCCGTTGAACTCGAACGACGACCAGCCGAACGACTCGAAGAACCGTTCGACGTTGTCGACGGTTCCGGTGGCGTAGGCAACGTTCCAGAGCAGCACACCGGCGGTGAGCACGATCAGGTACAACACGATGTTCGCAACGAAGGCGATCTTGAACACGCTCCACGGGTCGACATGACGGACGACTCGGGTGACACGCCGAACTCGAGGCTTGCGACCGAGCATTCGGGGCACGGTCATCGGGATCGGGAATGGTGCCGGGTCGTACTCGGCCGATCGTCGTGGTCGACGGATGGCCGATGAGGTGTCGTCTTGGGGGGCCATCTCGACGATGGGCCCATCGATGTCGGCTCGGCGAAGCTCTTCGAGCACATCGGTGCTCACGTCGTCGAGGTCACCGTCTCTGTCATCGACAGGCGCCGTTCGAGCAGCCGGCTCGTCGTCGTCGGGCGCTTCGTCGGTGGCGATGACGATGTCGGGGAGTTCATAGATCTCCTCCACGTCGTCATCTTCGAGTTCGTCGTCGAGCACATCATCGAGATCGACCTCATCGACCTCATCATCGACATCATCGACATCGACATCGACGTCATCAGCGACCGTGTCATCGACGTCATCGTGCGCGTCGGTGTCGAGCACGTCGTCGTCGCCGAGCGCGCGCGCTTCGACGTCGAGGTCGTCCTCGATCTTGCTCATCCAGGCAAGTGTAGGCAGAGCCAGGAACAACGTGCGGTCACGTGCGGTCAGGGTGCATCGGTCGCGACCGCACGTGCAGTGCGCTCGCCGACCTGCACGACCACGTTCACACGGTGCTCGCCAGGTCCCCGTTCGAACGAGACCAGCTCGCCGCCGTGGCGTTCGGCGAGCACGGCAGCGGCGCCACGACCACCCTGCAGCGCAGCGAGCGCTGCAGCGTCAGCAGCGGTCTGTGCACGAGTCCGGTCGATCAACTGACCACCGACGACCAGCGTCGCCGACGACAGCGCCATGAAGAGCGCCGCGGCGACCACCATCACCATCATCGCGGCCTGACCGCGGTCGTTCGACATCGTCATCGCTCGCCTCCGTGTCGTGGTCGATGCGGCGACGCAGTGTCGCGAACGGCGGCTCCAGGCCGCGATGAGATCAGGCTTCGTCGACAGCGAGGATCGGGGCAACCGACCCGACGGCATCGCCGTCGTCGATGTTCATCACCCTGACACCGGTGGCATCGCGGCCCTGCGAGGAGATGCCTCGCACTTCCATGCGAATCGTGACGCCGTTGTTCGACACGGCGACGATTTCGTCGTCGAGACCCACCATGAATGCGGCGACGACCGCACCCTTCTTGCCGGTGAGTTTGATGCCACGCACGCCCTGGCCACCGCGGCCCTGCCGGTTGAACTTGTCGAGTTGGGTTCGTTTGCCGTACCCGGCCTCGGTCATCAGCAAGATCGCAGTGTCGTCGCGAGCGACGTCGACCGAGACGACGCGGTCGTCGCCGTTCTTGAGTTTCATGCCACGGACGCCTCCGGCGGTTCGGCCCATCGCCCGGACGTCGTTCTCGTCGAAGCGGATCGTCATGCCGTTGCGGCTGACCATGAAGATGTCGTCGCTGCCTCCGGTCTCGATGACCTTGACGAGTTCGTCGTCGCCGCGCAGGTTGATCGCGATCAGACCATCGCGACGGCTCGAGTCGTAGGCGTCGAAGGCGGTCTTCTTCACCGTTCCCTGCTTGGTGGCGAAGAACAGGAACCGCTCGCCCGCGAAGTCACGGGTGTCGATGATCGCCTGGATCTGCTCGTCGGCCTGCAACGGCAGCAGATTCACGATCGGCATTCCCTTGGCGGTGCGTTCACGCTCGGGGATCTCGAGTGCACGGAGCCGGTAGACCTTGCCGCGGTTCGAGAAGAACAGCAGATGTGCATGTGCCGTCGTGAAGATGACGTGGCGGACGATGTCGTCGGCCTTCATCTTGCCGCCGGAGACACCGCGGCCACCGCGGCCTTGCGTCTTGAACGAGTCGGCACTGACCGCCTTGACGTACTGGGCCTCGGTCATCACGACGACCAGCTCTTTGTCGTCGACGAGATCCTCGATCGACATCTCACCGTCGTCGTAGGTGAGCTCACACACCCGTGGGGTGGCAAAGGTGTCCTTGATCTCGGTGATCTCGTCGCGGATCACGGTGCTGAGACGTTCGGGGCTGTCGAGGATCTCCTGGAGATCGATGATGCTCGCCCGGGTGTCGTCGAGCTCGGACTGCAGGTCGAGCCTCGACAGCCTCGTCAGCTGGCGCAGCTGCATGTCGAGGATGTCGTTGGCCTGCACCTCGCTGAACTCGTAGGGCGCTTCCATCAAGCCCTCACGTGCGGCAGCGACGTCGTCACTCGCACGGATCAACGCGATGATCGCATCGATGACATCGAGCGCTTTGATGCGGCCTTCGAGGATGTGCTCACGACGCTTTGCCTTGTCGAGGCGGAACTGCGAGCGCCGGGTGATGACGTCACGCTGGTGGGCAACGTAGGCAACGAGTGCATCGCGCAGATTGATCTGTCGGGGAACACCGTCGACGAGCGCGACCATGTTGATCGAGAACGTCGACTGCAGCTGGGTCAGCTTGAAGAGGTTGTTCTTGACGACGTTGGCGTTGGCGTCTCGCTTGAGGGTGATGATCAGGTTGGTCTTGCCGCCCGACGAGGCATCGTTGACGTCGGCGATGCCGTCGAGGTCGCCGCCGTCGACCAGATCCTGGATACGAGCGGCGATCGCGGAGCAGCTGGTCTGATACGGCAATTCGGTGACCACGATCTCCATGCGGCCAGTTTTCGACTCTTCGATCTCGACCTTGGCGCGCATCTTCACCGAGCCACGTCCGGTTCGGTAGGCGTCGATGATCCCCGCCTTGCCGAGGATGCTCGCGCCGGTCGGGAAGTCGGGACCCTTGACGAACTCCATCAGCTCGTCGGCGCTGGCCTCGGGATTGTCGAGCAGGTGGACCACCGCGTCGACGACCTCACCGAGGTTGTGCGGCGGGATGTTGGTGGCCATGCCCACAGCGATGCCCTGGCTGCCGTTGACGAGCAGGTTGGGGAACCTCGCCGGCAACACGATCGGTTGCTCGGTCGAGCCGTCGTAGTTGGGAACCATGTCGACGGTGTCTTCGTCGATGTCGGCCAGCAGCTGCATGGCCAACGGGTTCAATCGACACTCGGTGTACCGCGCGGCGGCCGGTCCGAAGTCGGGGCTTCCGTAGTTGCCGTGGAAGTCGATCAGCGGATGACGCAGCGAGAAGGGCTGCGCCATGCGCACGAGAGCGTCGTAGATGGCGCTGTCGCCGTGGGGGTGGAACCGCGCCATGGTGTCGCCGGTGACACGAGCGCACTTGACGTGCGCACGGTCGGGACGGAAGCCCTGGTCTTCCATGTCCCAGATGATCCTGCGGTGCACAGGCTTGAGACCGTCGCGCACGTCGGGCAGGGCGCGCGACATGATGACCGACATCGCGTACTCGAGAAACGAGCTCTCCATCTCGTCGTGCAACGAGATGGGTTGGATGGAGTCGGACGGTGGAGTGTCGTTCGTATCGGTCATGCGGAGTACCTGTCAGCGGAGCGGGTCGAAGGGCAGCGAGCGGTCGGGGTCAGAAATCGAGGTTGCGGACGTCGCGGGCGTTGGTGGTGATGAACTCGCGGCGAGCAGGCACGTCGTCGCCCATGAGGATCGAGGTGATCTCGTCGGCGAGCGCCGCCTCCTCGACCGACACCTGCAGCAGGGTGCGAGTGCCGTCGAGCATCGTGGTGGTGCGCAACTCTTCCCAGTCCATCTCGCCGAGACCCTTCAGACGGGCGAACGCCTTCTTGTGATTGGGGCGTTCCTCGAGGAACGCAGCCTTGGCGACATCGTCTTTGAGGTAGACCTTTTCCTTGCCGACCTCGGTGGAGTACAGCGGCGGCTGAGCGATGTAGACGTAGCCCGCTTCGACCATCTCGCGCATCTGACGGAAGAAGAACGTCAGCAACAACGTACGGATGTGGCTGCCGTCGACATCGGCATCGGCGAGGCAGATCACTTTGTGGTACCGGGCCTTGTCGACGTCGAATTCGTCGCCGACGCCGGCGCCGATCGCCGTGATCAATGCTTGGATCTCGTTGTTCTTGAGCATCTTGTCGATGCGAGCGCGCTCGACGTTGAGGATCTTGCCGCGGATCGGCAGGATCGCCTGTGTTCGCGGATCGCGAGCGTCGACGGCGGTGCCACCGGCGGAGTCGCCCTCGACGATGAAGATCTCGGACTCGTCGGCGTTGCGTGAGGAGCAGTCCTTGAGCTTGTCGGGCATGCCGGCACCCGACAGTGCCGTCTTGCGGCGAATCGCGTTGCGAGCGTTCTTCGCCGCGACGCGCGCCTGTGCAGCAGCGAGGCCCTTCTTGACGACCTTGTTCGCCTCGGCCGGGTTCTCCTCGAGCCACTCGGCCATGCACTCGTTGGTGGCCTTCTGGACGAACGATCGCATCGGCACGTTGCCGAGCTTGGCCTTGGTCTGGCCCTCGAACTGTGGTTCACGCAGCTTGACCGACACGATGGCGGTGATGCCCTCGCGGATGTCCTCGCCGGTGAGGTTCGGGTCCTTCTCCTTGAGCAGGTTCTTCGCCCTGGCGTATTTGTTGATCACCGACGTGAGCGCCGTCTTGAAGCCCTCGACATGCATGCCGCCCTCGATGGTGGAAATGCCGTTGGCGTAGCCGTGGATGCCCTCGTAGTAGCCGGTGTTCCACTGCATCGCGATGTCGAGCATCTGCCCGTCGGCTTCGTCCTCCTCCTCGAACTGGCACACCTTGGAGAACAACGGCTCCTTCGACGCGTTCAGGTGCTTGACGAAGTCGACGATGCCGCCCTTGTACTGGTACTCGACCTGCTGTTCGCGTTCTGGACGCTGATCTTCGAATGCGATGATCAGGCCCTTGTTGAGAAACGCCATGGTCTGCAGACGTTCGAGCACGGTGCGAGCGACGAATTCGATGCCCTCGACGGCAAAGATGGTGGGGTCTGGCCAGAACGTGATGGTGGTACCCGTCGGGCGGCCGCGCTTCGGCGTGTCGCCGACAACGGTCATCTTGCCCTGAGGCTTGCCGCCCTTGGCGTACTCCTGGCGGTGGTGTTTGCCACCGCGATCGACCTCGATGACGAGTCGCTCGGACAGCGCGTTGACCACCGAGACACCCACCCCGTGGAGCCCGCCGGACACCTTGTAGCCATCGCCGCCGAACTTGCCGCCGGCGTGCAGCACGGTGAGCACCACTTCAGCGGCGCTCTTGCCCTTGTGTTCGCCGGAGGTGAACGGGTCGATCGGGATGCCGCGCCCGTTGTCGTCGACCTGACAGCCGCCATCGGCGAGCAGCGTGATGCCGATGCGCGTGCAGTGCCCGGCCATCGCTTCGTCGACGGAGTTGTCGACGACTTCCCAGATCAGGTGGTGCAGACCCTGCAGACCGGTGGAACCGATGTACATGCCCGGGCGTTTGCGGACGGGGTCGAGACCCTCGAGTACTTGGATCGCCTTGGCGTCGTACGCGGCGGTCGTGGTGGCCGAATTGGTGCTGTTCGGCCGCTTCTTCTTCGGCGTCGAAGTGGCTTCGGCGACGTCGGACGATGCTGGTTGGGTGTCGTTGGACACTCGTACCTCGATACTTCTGGCTGACTGGCGGACCCACCTCGTCGAGGTGGGGATGATCGGCGTCCAGCAACGTTCGACCGGAAGTCGACATCGGGGTCGAAATCGGCGCCCACGCTGGTTCGCGAGTGTGTTCCAGCCTACCAGCGGGGTGTCACACAGATGGGGAGGGCAGCGGGTTGATCGACAGCTCAGCTGCCCCGAGCGACTCGAACTTCGACCCGCTCGATCTGGACCCCTGCGACTTCGGCGAGGCGGGTGGTGATCGTGCCGGCGAGGAACTTCACCTGGGTCGCCCACGCAGGTTCATCGGCTTCGACGGTGAGAACACCGTTGTCGAGACGAACCGGACGGACATGCGCTGCCACGGTGTCGCCGACAGCGTCTTCCCATCGGCCGAAGACACCACCGATCTGGATTCGATCGGTGCCGCGCAACGACTTCATGATCCCGTCGAGCGACTTCGTGATCGGCACCGGTTCGGCCATGACCGTCAACCTACTGCCGGCACGACCCCCGGGCACCGAGCGATGAGCGAACGAACCGGATACGGCCACTTCGCTCATCGGTCAGTCGGGAACAGCCACTCCGGCCTCCACACGAACGACATGGTCGGCACGAGCGGCCGGTGGCAGCTCGCTGGCGGTGGTGATGATCACCTGACCCGGCGGAAGATGACCAAGGAGTGCGGTGGCCCGATGGTCGTCGAGTTCGGAGAGCACGTCGTCCAGCACGAGGACGGGTGCCGAGCCGGTTCGTTCGGTGACCAGTCGATGACCGGCGAGACGCAACGCCAACGCCAAGGTCCGCTGCTCGCCCTGCGAGGCATGTGTGCGACTCGGCAATCCCGCGATCGACAGGGTGAGCTCGTCTCGATGCGGCCCGACCGTGCTGACGCCGCGCCGCACATCGGCAGCGCGCGCCTCCGACAATGCGGATTCCAGGCCGGCGACGCGCCACGGCGGCTCGTAGTGCAGGTCGATTGCCGTTGGGACGCCGGCGAGCTGTTCGTAGGCCTCCTGCACCATGGGGGCCAGCCGGGCCACGAGGGTGGCACGCGCATGGCCGAACTGATCGGCGATGTCTGCGAACTTCGCGTCCCAGACGTCGAGGGTCACCTCGATCTCGTCGGTGAGCCGACCACCGGCCTGTTTGAGCAAGGTGTTGCGCTGGCGGACGATGCGGTCGATCTCGAGACGTACCGAGTCGTACTTCACCGCCAGCGCGACGAGCGTGTCGTCGAGGAAGCGTCGCCGGTCGCCCGGACTCCCCTTCACGAGGATCAGGTCGTCGGGTGAGAACACGGTCACTCGGACGGTCCCCAACAGATCGCGCACGCGCTGCAATCGCTGGCGATTGACCTGCACTCGATTGCGGCCGGCGGTGGCGAGTTCGATCTCGACGAGACTCTCGCGACCGTCGGCATCGTCGACCACCGTCGCACGGATGATCGCCTTCGCGGCACCGACACGCACCAATGCATCGGTGGGTGCCGACCGGAAGCTGCTCAACGTGGCCAGGAATGCCAGCGACTCAGCGAGGTTGGTCTTTCCCTGACCGTTGTCACCGATCACCACCGTGGTTCCCGCGTCGAGTTCGAACGATCCGGTGACGTAGTTCCGGAAGTCGACGAGCTCCAGATGCGAGACGATCAACGGCTAGGGCACCCGCACGGGCATCAACAGGTAGAGGTAGTCGTCGCGTCCGACACCGCGCAGCACCGCCGGCTTCATCGGATCCATGGTGGCGAGCGTGACATCGTCGGCATCGATCGCATCGATGCCCGCCGCGAGATAGTCGGGATTGAACGCCACCGTCATCTCGGCACCGTCGTAGCTGGCGTCGATCTCTTCGACTGCGTTGCCGACGTCCTGGGTGATCGCCGTGAGTTGCACGGTGTCACCGCCGAGCGTCAATCGAACCGGCGTCGAATCCTGCGCAAGGATCTTCACGCGCCGGATCGCTTCGATCATCGCCGCCTTGCCGACCGTGAGCAGATTCGGATAGCTCGACGGCAGCAGGTTTCGATAGTTCGGGAACTCTCCCTCGATCAGCCGGGTGCTCAAGCGGGTGCCGCCGGCTTCGAAGGTGGCCTCACGTTCGCCGAGACGCACCTGCAGTTCTTCGACATCGCCGAGCAACCGCTGGAGTTCGCTGAGGGCACGACCCGGAATCAGCACCTTCTGACCCGACGCGAGGACACCGGTGTCGGGCAGATCACGCACGGCAAGGCGGTACGAGTCGGTGGCGACCATGCGCAGCCCGTCATCGTCCGACGCAAGGAGCACACCGGTCAACACCGCCCGCGCGTCATCGGTGGACGCGGCGCGAACGACCTGGCGGAGTGCGTCGGCCATCGCGTCGGCGGGCAGGGTCACCGCATCGGCGGCTGGCTCGACCTGACTCGGATAGTCGTCGAGCGACAAGGGACGCACCGAGAACTGCGACCGACCGGCGCTGATCGACATCTCGTCGTCTCCGAGCTCGACCTGGACCGCACCAGCGGGCAGGGCCTTGACGATGTCGCCGACCAGACGAGCGGGCACCACCGCTGCACCGTCGCGTTCACCACCGACGTCGACACTCAGACGGATCGTGAGTTCGAGGTCGGTACCCGTCACGGTCAGGGTGTCACCGGCGATCTCCATTCGGACACCGGCGAGCACGGGCAAGGTGCCCGTGCGGTTCGTCGCCGCACGTCCGGCTGAGCCGACGGCGTCGGCGAGGACATCACGTTCGCAACGAAACTTCACAGTGGGCACTTCTCCTCATGCAGGGATGTCTCAATGTTCAATGTCAGTAGTAGGTGCTGTGGATTGGGGACAACCACGCGTTGCTGCAGCGTAGAGCGGTTGCCGTGCTCCACATGGGATGGGGGCTCGATCCCCAGGTCGCGAATTCCACGCGTGTCGCGCGGTGGACAAGCTCGCGCTGTCCACGGCGAAACCATGGTTGTCCCACGTGTGTCCCCAGTGTTGTGCATCGGCGTCGTGACGATCATGCCTTGAGCTGCTGCAACAGGTCGGTGACCTGGTCGTAGATCTGCTTGCGTTCGCTCATCAGACGCTGGATCTTCTCGTTCGCGTGGATCACCGTGGTGTGATCACGTCCGCCGAACAGCCGGGCAATCGCTGGATAGCTGAGGTCGGTCAGTTCGCGGAACACGTACATCGCAATCTGACGTGCGGTCACGAGCGGGACGCTGTCGGCTGCGCCCCTTGAGGTCCTCGACCGGGAACTTGAGAATCGCTGCGATGTCCGCGAGCAGTTCTTCGTCGGTGCGCGCCTTGGGTTTGCTGTCGTTGAGCAGATCGGCGAGCTGGGTTTCGGCGAGATCGGTCGTGATCGGCACCTGATTGAGACTGGCGAAGGCCGTGACGCGGATCAGTGCGCCTTCGAGTTCGCGAATGTTGGTGGCGATGTTGGTGGCGATGAACTCGAGTGTGTCGTCGGGCACGAGGACCCGGTCACGTTCTGACTTGTTGCGCAAGATGGCGAGTCGCGTTTCGAGGTCGGGTGGCTGGATGTCCGTGATCAATCCCCACTTGAAGCGACCACGAAGGCGTTCTTCGAGCGTCGGAATGGCGTCGGGCATCCGGTCGGAGGAGATCACGACCTGTTTGTTGGCGCCGTGGAGCGAGTTGAACGTGTGGAAGAACTCCTCCTGGAGCCCTTCCTTGCCGGCGATGAACTGGATGTCGTCGATCAGCAGGACGTCGATGTCGCGATATCGACGTCGAAGTGAGTTCGTCGTGTTCTGACGAATCGCGTCGACGTACTCGTTCATGAAGGTCTCGGTGGAGACGTAGCGGACTTCGTGATGCTGGTAGTTCGAGTGGACGTAGTGGCCGATCGCATGCAGCAGGTGGGTCTTGCCGAGTCCGGCCGATCCGTAGATGAACAGCGGGTTGTAACTGCGCGCCGGCGTCTCGGCGACGCGAAGTGCTGCGGCCAGGGCGAATTGGTTCGATGCGCCCTTGACGAAGGTCTCGAAGGTGTAGCGGGGGTTCAGTCCTGCTTCATCGAGCAGCAACGAGGGTTCGGAGGCGCTGCTGTCGGTCGATGATGTCGTTGTGGTCTCGGCTGCGACCGCGGCGCTGGAACCATCGTCACTGGGTGCTGACTCGACGTCGGGGAGGCTGGTTTCGGTGGTCTCGACGTCGATCTCGACCGACCGGTGGCCTTCGTTGGCGTCTTGGAGCGCCTCGGTGACGAGCGGCAGGTAGCGCGTCATGATGCGGTCACGGACGTAGGCGCTCGGTGCGAGCAGTCGGAGGGTGTCGCCGTCGGACGGCAGCGGCGCAACGTCTTGGAATGTCGAGAACCAGACCGATTCAGCGAGCTGTGAACGCAGCGAGAGCGTCACCTGTGTCCACACGTCTGCGCTGTCTGTCACCTGAGGTCTCCCGATCATTGCCAACAGCGGTCCACACCGTTGTCCACACGATGTGGACATGTCGAGGACCTGCTGCGGGAAGGCGAACCTAGCAGGTGGATTCCACGTGGAAAACCTGGGTCAGCAACGGTCTGTGATCACGACAATTGCGCGTCTACGCTGGGAGTATGCACAACGAGCTGTGTTGTGGACAACTTACATCGATGTGGTTTGGGTTCGCTGGTTGGCGCACGTGCATGGCTGCCTCTAGCCTTGCCAGGTCAGTCCGTGAGGCGCGCCCGACGATGTAGTCATCGTGGCGGTGTCGTCGGCGGAGCATGATTTGCCTCGAATTGTCCGGAGTCAGCCGTGAAGCGTACCTACCAGCCCAACAACCGTCGCCGAGCCCGCAAGCATGGCTTTCGTGCTCGCATGAGCACCCGCGCGGGCCGAGCGGTGTTGAAGTCCCGCCGGGCCAAGGGCCGCGCCCGTCTCTCGGCTTGATCGACCGGGTCCGCGAACGCGACGCTTTCGTCCGCCTCCGGCGTGACGGTGTTCGAGTCCGGACCGATCCGCTGTGGTGTTCGTTCGTTCCCGATCCCAACCTGGTACCTCCGCAGGTGGCGTTCGCCATCGGTCGCGCCGTCGGTTCCGCCGTACGTCGGAACCGACTTCGTCGTCGGCTGCGTGCCGTGCTGGCAGCATGCGACATCCCACCGGGTCTCTACCTCATCGGCGCCCGCGCTCCCGCATGCGAACAAACGTTCGCCGAGCTGGAGCAGACCGTGCAAGCGCTCGTCGGCAAGATTCACGGCCGGATCGTGATCTCGTGACCGCGCAGACCGTCGCCAGTACGACCTGGTCGCAACGACTGGCCTTGCGGTGGATCGAGGCGTATCAGCGGGCGTTTGCCGGCCGGCCCTCGCCGTGCCGCTTCTACCCCACCTGTTCGAACTACTCCCACGAGGCCTTCGAACGCCATGGCACCGTGCGGGGCGGATGGTTGACGTTCACCCGACTCCTCCGTTGTCGTCCGTTCGGACCCAGCGGATTCGATCCGGTTCCTTCCCCCGACATTCGAGAGGTCGACTGAGTCGATGTTCGAGATTCCTGCCGCCCTGCTGTCATGGTTCTATGGCCTGACGAACAACTACACCATCGCGATCGCCATGATCGCCGCGGTGGTGATGGCGATCACCACACCACTCACCCTGAAGAGCACCAAGGGCATGCTCGAGATGCAGAAACTCGCGCCGGAGATGCGCAAGTTGCAGAACGAGTACCGCAACGATCGCACCAAGCTCAACGAAGAGATGATGAAGCTCTACCAGGAGCACAAGGTCAACCCGATGGCCTCGTGTCTGCCGCTCCTGGCCCAGGCTCCCGTCTTCTACATCATGTTCCGGGTGTTGCGAGGACTGGCCTATCGGCCCGTCGGTGCGGCTCGACCTGTTTCCGATGCCGTCTGGGGTGCGTTCAGTCGCCCCGACGAAGTGGCCGATCCTGGCTTCATTCCCCGCTATCTGGCGGTCGATTCTGCGCTGTACGAGTCGCTGTTCGGTGGGCAATCGATCCCATCGCTCGGTCTCGACCTGTCGAAGTCGGCGGCCGAGGCCGTTGCCGAAGGCTTCGGTACGGGCATCTGGTACGTGCTGCTGGTCGTGTTGCTCGGCGCCTTGTACTTCGCGCAGCAACGCATGGTGGCCGCCCGCGCCTCGATCAGCCCGACGATGTCGGCCGGTCAAGCCAAGCTGATGCAGTATCTGCCGGTCTTCTTCGCGATCTTCCAGATCTTCTTCTTGGCTGCGCTGGTCGTCTACTACCTGTTCCAGACCGTGTTCCGCATTCTGCAGCAGGCCTACATCACCCGAGCGTTCTACGGTCACGACGAGTCACTCGGTCGCCAGGCCCAGCGAGCCGGTGAGGCCGCACGCGAGGAAGCAAAGAACAACCCAGATGGCGGAGGGGGCGGGTTCTTTGCCCAGGCCAAGCGCGATCTGGCCGGCCCGAAGGCCGATGATCCCAAGCCGAGCCCGAAGAAGTCGCCGAACAAGAGTGCCAAGTCGGCTGGCGAGGGTGCGACGCCCAGCAAGCCCAGCAAACGGGTGACTCCGCCGAAGAACCGGCCGACGCCCTCCTCCGGCGCCAAGGGTCGCCCGACGCCGTCTCGACAAGAGGCGCAGTCGAACAAGGCCAAGTCGTCGAAGAATTCGAAGAAATCGCGCCCGAAGTCGTCCAAGAAATCCTCGTGACCCTGGCGCACGTGCGCCGGTCACCTTGCAGCAGAAAGCGAAACAGCACATGGAGTGGGTCGAAACCACCGCAAAGTCCATCGAAGCCGCTCAGGAAGCCGCGCTCGACCAACTCGGCGTCGGTGCCGACGAGGCCGAGTTCGAGGTGCTCGAGGAGCCTCGACCCGGGTTGTTCGGTCGGATGAGGGGCGAGGCCCGCATCCGTGCGCGGGTTCGTCCAGCAACGGTCCGTCCGAAGCAGGAGCGTCGTCGGAAAGGTCGCTCGGACAAGTCGTCCAAGTCGGCCGCCGCACCCAAGAAGAACGCAGCGCCGTCGGCGGACGAGACGGACACCGGACGGACACCGAGACGGACACCGGGACAGACGCCGGGACAACGGCGTCGGAGACCGAGCCGGTCGCGGCAGATTCGGCGGCCGATGCAGCACCGACTCGCCGACCGCGCCGGTCATCAACCACCAAGCCGAAGAACAGCCAGCAGAGCAAGGAAAAGCCCATGAGCAACGACGACCGCCCCGAATCGACTGTGACCCCTGACGAGGTCGGTGCCGCTGCCGTGGCGTTCATGGATGGACTCACCGAGGCGTTCGGCCTCGATGGGTCGTCCGTGCTCGAGATCGATGAGCTCGAACTCGAGCTCAACGTCGATGGCTCCGAATTGGGGCTGTTGGTCGGGCCGGGTGGCCGCACGCTCAATGCAGTACAGGATCTGGCACGAGTTGCCGCACAGCGACGCCTGGGAGATCACGAAACTCGTCTGCGGATCGATGTGGCCGGGTATCGAGATCGTCGAGAAGCGGCACTCGCCAAGTTCGCCGCCGATGTCGCCGAGCAGGTTCGCACCAGTGGGACACCGCGCTCGCTCGAGGCGATGAGCTCCGCGGACCGCAAGGTGATCCACGACGTGCTGAACGACGAAGATGGTGTGTCGAGTCGTTCGGTCGGTGAGGACCCCGACCGTCGCATCATCGTCGACCCCGCATAATCCCTCACCGTGAGCGGTTCGACCGCCCCCGAACTCGTCACCGCGCTGGTCGACGCGCAACGTCTCGGCTTTCTCGGTGCTCGACCGATCCCTGACGTCGTTGCCCACGCTCGCGGGTTCGTGCGAGCGTTGCAGGCACACGGTCACGTCGAGACCGTGCTCGACCTGGGTGCTGGTGGCGGTGTGCCGGGCCTGGTCGTTGCACATGATCTCCCCGATCTGCAGGTGACGCTGCTCGATCGCCGAGCAAAACGCACGGATTTCCTCGAGCGTGTCGTTCGCCGACTCGGCTGGGGCGACCGGGTGTCGGTGATCTGTGCGGATGTGGAGTCGTTCGTGCCGACCGATCCGTTCGATGCGGTGATGGCGCGAGGGTTCGGGCCACCCGAATTCACGTTGTCGGTTGCGGCACGCCTGGTCCGTGCCGGGGGCCCGATGGTGATCAGTGAGCCCCCCGGCGCTGACCGCTGGGACGAGGCAGTGTTGGCTCGCCTGGGCGTGCGTCGGGCGATCAGCCCGGTCAGCCCAGCTCACCCCGACGTTTCACCGCAGGGATCGGAGTCGAGTGGTGACCTCGACGGTCTGGTGGCTGTCTTCGTGACCCGCTCGTCGTAGTTCCCGGAGAGGTCCTCGACAGACGAGGGGACGGTCGAGCGAATCGGGTCGGTGAGTGCGATCCCCGCCGGTCGTGACGGCACGGCCCGCACCCACTGATCGGGCGTACACAGCACATCGAGCGCTCCCGGCCCCAGATCAACGGCTGAGTCGAACGCTGCAACAGCCCTTCGATGTTTCACGTGAAACACGGTGGGCCCCGGTCGGCGACTCCCCTCGCCGATGGTTTCACGTGAAACACGCCGAAATGCTTGTCTCGGTCGCTCGAATCCGGCAGAGTATGCGGGTCCCCACCGACGCAGCATCTCCACGCTGTCGTTGCCTGCTCTGAACGGAGAACCCGTTGTCGGAATCCGACACCCCAGCTGAGATGCTGGGCCACCTCGCTCCACCGGCGCCGGCGCCGGCGATCGGCGATCAGCCCGCCACCCCGACCGACGCTCATCCACTCCCGCGGGTCATTGCGCTCGCCAACCAGAAGGGGGGTGTGGGCAAGACCACCACGACCGTCAATCTCGGCGCGTCGCTCGCCGAGATGGGCCTTCGGACCCTGATCATCGATCTCGATCCGCAGGGAAACGCATCGACGGGCCTGGGTATCGAGAACCGGGGCCTGGAACATTCGATGTATCACGTGCTGATGCACGAGGAACCGCTCGAGAACGTGGTCGAGCCCACCGATGTGCGCAATCTGTTCGTCGCGCCAGCGTCGCTCGACCTGGCCGGCGCAGAGATCGAGTTGGTCCCGGCGTTCAGCCGTGAGCAGCGGCTCAAACGCGCCATCGAGGCGGTGCTCGATGATTACGACTACGTACTGATCGACTGTCCCCCATCGCTCGGCTTGTTGACGGTCAACGGGCTTGCTGCCGCCGGTGAGGTGCTGGTGCCCATTCAATGCGAGTACTACGCACTCGAAGGCCTTGGACAGTTGCTGCGCAACGTCGATCTCGTCAAACGCAATCTGAACCCGACGCTCGAGATGAGCACGATCCTGTGCGTGATGTACGACGCCAGGACGAAACTGTCCGGGCAGGTGGTCAGCGAAGTGCGCGAACACTTCGGAGACAAGGTGCTCAAGTCGGTGGTCCCGAGATCGGTTCGGCTCTCCGAGGCGCCATCGTTCGGCCAACCCATCACGACGTTCGACCCGACGTCTCGGGGCGCCATTGCCTATCGAGACGCTGCACGAGAGGTACACCATGGCGCGATCTAGCGGGCTCGGCAAGGGCTTGAGCTCCATCATCCCCGGCGCTGAACTCGCCGACAGCGATTCCACTGCCGGCGCGGTCCTGTCCGACGTTCCCGTGGGGGCGGTGTCACCGAACCCGAACCAACCGCGAGTTCACTTCGACGAGGAGAGCCTGATCGAACTCGCGTCGTCGATCACCGAGATGGGCGTCCTGCAACCGATTCTGGTTCGCCCGCTCGACGACGGCCAGTTCGAACTCATCGCCGGCGAGCGACGTTGGCGGGCCGCTCAGCGTGCCGGACTGACCACGATCCCCGCCGTCGTGCGGCTGACCGACGACGTCAGTTCCGTGGAACAGGCGTTGGTCGAGAACCTGCACCGGCAGGATCTCACGGCCCTGGAAGAGGCGGCCGCGTATCAGCAATTGCTCGATGAATTCGGCCTGACCCACGACCAAGTCGCGACCCGAGTCGGAAAGAGCCGTTCGGCGATCACGAACAGCCTGCGGCTGCTCGGCCTGCCCCCGGCAGTGCAACACTTGTTGGCCGATGGTCAGTTGTCCGCCGGTCATGCCCGAGCCTTGCTCGGGACACCGGATCGAGGACGCCAGGAGAAACTGGCCAGGGAGGCCGCCGCGGGTGGGTGGTCGGTTCGGATGGTCGAGGACGCCGTCCGTACCGACGGCGCCGAGCCGACGCAGGACGTGCCACCCTCGGAGTCTGTGGGAGCCGCAGTCGACGACGCGGCGGTCGATGGTGCAGGACTCACCCCGTCGACCCGGCTCCGCCCGCCCGGACTGCTCGAACTCGAGCACCTTCTGGCTGAGCACCTCGACACGCGTGTGAGTGTGCAGATGACGGCCAAGAAGGGTCGCGTCACCATCGACTTCGCGGACCTCGAGGACCTCGAACGCATCTATCGCGCAATGACGGGCTGAGCAGGCTCATTGCGGCGGCGCAACCCTCGACTCTCACCTCGCGCGTGAGCGTGAGGGCACGGGATTCGGGGCCACGGATGGTCACTGAATCAGCGACTTGACGGGGTCTTGACTCACGGAGCGTGGTGGTCGGCTCAAGGTCATGTCGAGAGGAACCCACAGGCTGTGGGCAAGGCTGTGGACAACCCCTCGAGATCAGTGATCGGTGCTGGTCTGGGTGGTCCATGCGGTCACTGCGGTGACCACGGCGTCGGTCACGGCGTCGGTCGCGTCGACCGCAGCACGAACGGGCCCCAACGAGCACAACACCGCCGGCATGCGGGTCTCGCGGAGGACCGGGAGCCGCATGCCGCGAACCTCGGGTACGGCCAGTACGTCGTCACACCAAGCGGCCACCAGGTGGGTCGCGAGAGACCGTCCGCCGATCGACTCGAACGTGGGTACGGCAAAATAGGAGATCAGCGAACGTTCGTCCGATCGTGCCTCGAAACCCACGTAGAGTTGGGCGCCGAAGCGGTTCGCGGCGGCGGCCTGCGATGCTGCCTCGTACTCATCGGTGGACATCACCGTGGCACCACCGGTGCGCAAGGAGCGAGTGACCGAGCGGGTGATCGAGCTGAGGCCGCCGAACTGGCCGACGACGATGCGTAGCGTACGAAGCGATTCGTGGATGGTGAGCGACTCGCGGACCGACGCGACGCCAGGGCCCGAGCCCGTCTGTCGGCGCAGCAATTCGAGCATGCGCACGGTTCGAGGTCCACAGATGCCGTCGGGCGACAACCCTCCGTTGCGCTGGAAGTCCACGAGGGCACGAACGGTGGCCGGCCCGAAGATCCCGTCGGGGCGGCCACAGTCGAAGCCCAGCTGATTGAGCCCGTCCTGGAGCGTGGAGATGTCGTCGCCGCGCAGTTGCGGGGCGGCGAGTACGAGCAAACGGTCGCCGAGGCGCCAGCCTGCCTCGACCAAGGCCATCCACGTGTGTTCGTCACAGCGCCCACTGACGTGGAGGCCGCGTGCGAGCTGGAACGATGTGACCGCCTCGCACGTCGAGTCCTCGAAGTCGCCGGGCGCGTCGCCGGAGACCGCGAAGCCAGCCGCACTCAAACGGCGCTGGAGGTCGCGGACTGCTTCACCGTGCTGTCCCGCCGACAACGGGAAGCGACCGGTCAGCGTGCTGTCGCCAGGAATTCGTCGAGCTCCTGGAGCAGTGCACCCTTGCTCTTGGCGCCGACGAGGCGCTTGGACACCTCACCGCCCGAGAAGACCAACAGCGTCGGGATGCTCATCACGTTGTATCGCATCGCGAGATCGGGGTTGTCGTCGACATTGAGTTTCGTGACGGTGAGGTCGTCGCGGTGCTCGTCGGCGATCTCGGCGAGGATCGGAGCGATCTGCTTGCAGGGACCGCACCATTCCGCCCAGAAGTCGACGATCACCGGCTTGTCGGACCCGATCACGGTCTCGTCGAAGGTGTTGGTGGACAAGTTGACGATGCCGTCTGCCATGTTGCAATCCTTTCAGAGGTCACGAGCAGCGTAGAGCGCTCGTGCAGGATTCGGTGCAACCAGTCACACCGCCAGGACATTCCGCCGGGCAGGTGCGACGTTTCGGTGATCGCAGGGCGTGCTCAGTGGTGAACGTTGGCTTCGAGCCAACGTTCTGCGTCGATCGCCGCCATGCAGCCGGACCCGGCAGCCGTGATCGCCTGGCGGTACACGTCGTCCTGCACGTCGCCGCACGCGAAGACGCCCTCGACGTCGGTGTACGACGAGTCGGGCTGGGTGATCAGGTAGCCGCTGTCGGGGTTCATGGCCAGTTTGCCCGCGAAGAGGTCGGTGTTCGGCCGGTGGCCGATGGCGACGAACAGCCCGGTGACGTCCATCGTCGACACCGAACCATCGACCGTGTCGGTCAACTCGATACCGGACACCGAGGTGTCGCCGAAGATGTCGGTCACCCGGGCATTCCAGCGGAACTCGATCTTCGGGTTGGCGAAGGCTCGATCCTGCATGATCTTCGAGGCTCGCAGTTCGTCACGCCGGTGCACGATCGTGACCTTGTCGGCGAACTTGGTGAGGAACGTGGCTTCTTCGATCGCCGAGTCACCGCCGCCGACCACGGCGATCTCGTGGCCGCGGAAGAAGAACCCGTCGCAGGTGGCACACGTCGACAGCCCGTGGCCGATCAGACGCTGCTCGGGTTCCAGGCCGAGCATCAACGACTGGGCACCGGTGCTGACGATCACCGAATGGGCCCGGTACTCGGTCTCTCGGACCCAGACACGGAACGGTCGCTCGGACAGATCGACCTCGGTGACCTTCTCGGTGAGGATCTCGGTGCCGAACCGTTCGGCCTGGCTGCGCATGTTGGCCATCAGTTCCGGGCCCATGATGCCGTCGGGGAAGCCGGGGAAGTTCTCGACGTCGGTCGTCAGCATCAGCTGTCCGCCCGGTTGGTCACTGGTGCTCGACGGTTCTCCCTCGATCAGCAGCGGCGCCAAGTTGGCTCGTGCGGCGTAGACCGCAGCTGTCAGGCCGGCTGGGCCGGATCCGATGATGATGACGTCGCGAACGTCTGACATGTGACTTCCTCGTGGATCGATGGGGTGACGGTCGTGCGGTGGGTGATCGACGTCAGGCGGTTGCAGCGGTGTTGCGCTTACGGAACAGCACCAAGCCGACGATGCTGAAGATGGCGCCGACGATGAAATAGCTCAGGTACACCGCACGATCCCAGCCAACGGCGAGTTCGAGCAGCGACTGCAGGCCGCGGAACAACCCGACGATCGCGATGATGGCGATCAAGGTGCCGAGCATCGCGGCGATCACCCCGAACACGGCGCCACGAGCGGCGTAGACCACCTTCTGGGTGGTCTGGGCACGAACGTTGTCGATGAGGCTGACCAGCTTGTCCGTGGTCTCGGTTGCCCAGTTCGGATCGGTGAGCGGATTGGCCGGCATGTCGGCGAGGCTAGCTGCCCGCTCAGGGCAGTCGCACACGAGCGACTTCGGTGCAGGTGCCGGGCTCGTAGGCGAGGGCGAGGGTTCGGCTCTCGTCGATGCCGACCACGACGACGGTGTCGATGTAGACGGCGGGACCAACGACGACATCGACGCCCAGGCATCGAGGCTCGGCCTCGACGACATCGGATGCGATGTCGGACAGTTCACCGGTGGCGCTGGTGGCGTCGGGCACGCCGTCAGGGGCGACAGGTGCGCCGAACGCCGGCCCGGCGAAGTCGGCGAGATCGGTGGTGTTCAGGAGCTGCGGCAGGCCGCCTTCCTCCGCCGGTGGCGCAGCATCGTCGACGCCGGTGTCGAGCTGATTCGCGGCGGCGTCGGCCGATGTCGCAGCCGGGGCCAACTCGTCGGCACCGAGGTCGCCACCGGCTCGCGCGGCGCTGTCACCCTCTGACTCGAGTTCGACCGCTTCGTCCGTGGCGCTCGATGCCACGTCGTCCTGGTCGTCGCCGCGCAGCTGCAGAGCGACTCCACCCGCCAGCACCAGCACCAGCGCTGCTGCGGCACCGGTCAGCCAACGAGTGGATGTCGGGCGTCGGCGTGTGTTCAGTGAGGTCGGAGCCGTGACCGATGCGGCACCGGCGGCCGCCGCAGCATCGATGCCGGCCGGTGTCTGATCTCGTCGCCCGCCGTTGCGTTCGGCCTCCGGAAGGCGCTCCCAGGCGTCGAGCGCGCCAGCGAGATGCGTCTCGCGCACCGAGATCGCCGGCGGCTCGAGATCGCCGAGCAGGGCGCGCACCGCCCGGAGCCGCTCGACTTCGGCCATCGCATCGGCGTCGTCCTCGACGCGTGCGCGTTCGTCGGCGGTGACGTCGCCATCCAGGTACGCGCTGGCGAGGAGGGTCAGGTCATCGTTCATGTCGGATCCATTGGACGTTCGTCGTCGGCGCGTTGGTTCCGTCGTTTCTCGTCGAGTCCGAGCGAGGAGGCAAGCGCAGCGCGACCTCGCGAGATCCGCGACTTCACGGTGCCGACCGGTACGTCGAGCGTCGCCGCGATCTCGGCGTAGTCGAGGTCGGCGACGTCGCGCAGGACCACCGCGACCCGAAGGTCCTCAGGCAGGCGATCGAGCGCGTCGTCGATCATCAGTTGGTCGGCGAGTGCGTCGGCGTACCGATCGGCGGACGGATCGACCGCCTCGGCTCGGTCGTCCTCGCCGACCGAGTGGAGGGCAGGTCGCCGTTGCCGTTTGCGGAGTTCGTCGAGTGAGGCGTTGGTCGCGATGCGGTAGGCCCACGTCCCGAACGATGATCGACCGTCGAAGCGTGGCAGGTTGCGAACGATCTTGATCAGTGCTTCCTGACAGGCATCGTCGGCGTCCTTGGTGCTGCCCGCCACTCGCCGGCACACCGCATGGATGCGGTCGTAGTGGGCGCGGAGCAACTGGTCGAGCGCGAAGCGATCGCCGCCCTGCGCGGCGGCAACCAAGGCGGCGTCATCGAGGTGGCTGGGGATGCCTTGAGCGTAACGAACTCGACGCGCGCGTCAGGTGATGTCGACACGCCGGCGCAGGCCTGGTCGGCGGTGCTCGCCGACGGCCGGCCGAGTGACCGGGTTCAGTTGGCGAGGGCGATCTCGCCCAGACGGCCCCGATGGGGGTTCTGGTCGCTGCAACTCCCGTCTCGGCCGAGTTCCTTGAGCAGGACGAGCATGTGTCGTGCGGGCGCCGACGGTGTCGGTGACACCACGGTTTCGGCCTCGTTGGCGAACGCGGTGGAACCGAGCGCAGGCCCCCACTCGGCCAGGGAGGGCGGAATGGTCTCGGCGTCGGTGGCGAAGAAGTCGACCTGGTAGGGCCCGGTCTGCACGTCGACGGTGAGTGCTTGTTGGGCCAACTCGTCGAAGGTCACCACGAGGCCGACGCCCTGTTTGGCCCCCATGAACCGTGACGAGTAGCACTCGGTCGCCCACGAGGTGCCCGGGTTGCCGTCGGCCAGTGACATCACGGCGTCAGCGTCGTTTTCGGTGCCGTCGCCGTCGGGGTCGTAGGCGGTGACCGTGGCAATCGTCGCCGGGCCGATCACGGCGGGCGCTGCTTCGGTCGCGTTGCTCGGTTGGGTCTCGGGCAACGCCGTGGTCGAGGTGACGGGATCGGCGCCTCCGAAGTTCGAGCTCGTCCACAGCAGTCCGCCGACGACCAGCGCAGCGGCGAGGAGCACGGCGACGACGGTGAACGCCGGGCGCCATTCCTGGGTGAGTCCCTTGGCCGGCTTGCCGCGCTGGGACGCCGCTCGAGGTGTCGAGTCACCGGTGCCACGGGGCGTCGGTATCGCACTCGGCGAGGTCGTCGGGGTCGGCGAGTGTGCAACTTCACCCGGAATCGGCGTGTGGGTTCCGGTGGGCGCAACGACGGGCTGCTCGTCGGTCGGACGGGTCGACCGGGCCCGATCGACGGCTCGACCGGCGATGTCCGAGGGTGCGCGTCGGAGACGTCGGCCGCCGCTCGGAGCGACGGGAGCGTGCTCGTAGGGCGTCGGGTCGATCTCGGGTGGGCCGTCCTTGGCCGCATCTCGAAGTGTGGCCACGAGCTCGGCGCCGGTTGCGGGGCGGTGTGCGGGGTTGCGAGCAAGGAGTTGGTGGATCGCGACGACGAGCTTGGTCGGCAGGGTCGCCCGGAGCCGGCTGAGGTCGGTGGGGTCTCGCTGCAGACGGGCAAGTGCGGTGTCGGCGTCGGTCTCACCGAGGAACGGGACGCGCCCGGCCAAGCACTCGTAGAGCACGAGGCCGAGCGAGTAGAGGTCGGCGCGACCGTCGAGCTTCTTGCCTCGCACCTGCTCCGGCGACAGGTACTTCGCCGTCCCCATCATGATGTTGTCGCTGGTCAGGTCGGCCTCGGCCGATTGCAGTCCCTTCGCGATGCCGAAGTCGGTGAGCAACACCCGCCCGTCGGACGTCATCATGATGTTGCCCGGCTTGACGTCGCGATGGACGAAACCCGCTTCGTGAGCATGGTCGAGCGCTGCGGCAACACAGGTGCCGATGTGGCAGGTGAGTTCGGGGCTCAGTCGCTTCTGCGTGTCGAGGACCTGGCGCAGGCTCTTGCCCTCGACGAGTTGCATCACGACGGCTTGGCGGCCGTCCTGCTCGAACACGTCGTGGACGGCGACGATGTTCGGATGGTTGAGGCTCGCTGCAGCAATGGCCTCGCGACGGAAGCGTTCGGCGACGACGGCGTCGGTGGCGAGCGCCGGCTTGAGCCACTTGACGGCCACCTTACGATCGAGGGTGAGGTCGACCGCCAACCACACCTCGGCCATGCCGCCTTGCGCGAGCATGCGCTGCAGTTCGTACCGCTGCGCGATGACGGTGGGGGTGGGGGGCGGAGCCGCAGCGGACATGACTGGAGACGAACGCTAGCCCTGGCGGGCCCTCCGACGCCGTCAATTCGTACGTCAGGGGGTGCCGCAGGTGGCTCGTGGCAGGTTCAGGCCTCGGTGACCTGGAACGCGACACCGATGGTGCCGCGGCCTCCGTGGGTGCCGATGACCGGCCCGATCTCACCGACGACGATGTCGCCGGTGTGGTACGGAGCGAGCATTTCGACGAACAGGTCGATGTCGCTGCAGTCGGCGTGCAAGACGGCCAGGTTCTCGATCTTGCCGTCGTAGCTCTGCACCTTGTCGACGAGATAGGTCAACGCCTTCGAGCGAGTGCGCTGTTTGCCGGCCTGCTCGACCACGCCGCCGGTGACCTCGATGATCGGCTTGATCGACAGCGCCGTTGCGAGCATTGCCTTCGCGTTGCCGATTCGTCCGCCCTTCTTCAGGTTGTCGAGCGTGTCGAGGGCGCCGAAGACCCGGGTCCGCTCGACGAGATCGTGTGCGAGCGCTTCGACGGCGTCGATGTCAGCACCGTCCCGGGCTGCCCGTGCGCACGCCAGCGCGATCGTGCCCAGTCCCATCGTGATCGTTCGGCTGTCGACCACTCGGACGTCGAGGTCGATGTCGGGGTCGGCCATCACCGTGCGAGCGGCGAGCTGCGCCGACTGCATCGTGGCCGACAGCGCCGACGACAACGAGACCACGATCACGCTGGCGGCTCCAGCGGCGGCTGCGGCGCGGTAGGCCTGCTCGAACTGGCCGGGGGCGGGTGCTGCAGTCTCGGGAAGGGTCTCGGAGTTGACGCACCGGGTCCAGAACTCTGCGGTCGAGAGCTCGGCGCGGTCGACGAACTCGTCGTCACCGAAGCGGATCGTGAGCGGAATGATGTCGATCCCGAGTTCGTCGGCGACGTCGGCGGGAAGGTCGCACGAACTGTCGGTCACGACGTGCACGGTTGCGTTGGGGGGCGAATCTGGGTTGGGCTGGTCACTCACAATTTGTCGGACTCTACAGCGCCGTTGCTGGGATGACGGTCGCGAACATCGATGGCCAGTTCCGCCCGTCGGCGACTTCGCCAGTGGGTGAACCACCAGGTCAGCAGCACCAGGATGAACCCGCCGGTCAGCACTTGGCCGAGCCCGGTCAGCGCGGACACTCGAGCGGTCAGGGTCACCGGATCGTCGAGCGGCTGGCCGGCGGGTGTGGAGACGACGAGACTGATGGGGGAGGTGCCGTTCGACTCGGCTTCGACCGGGACGAACAGGCTGGTTTCATCGAGCGGGCGCAAGGTCACACGCTGGTCACCCTCCGGGAAGTTCACCTTTTCGGAGTCGAGGGAGACGATGACGTCGAGTGGTTCGTCACGTGTGTTGCCGATGCGGACCTCGATGGTGCCGCGGCGTCCGGTGAGGGTGAACGTGAACGGTTGCGGGAGTTCGACTGCGTCGGTCAACGAGTCGGCATCTGCGATCAGGTCGGTGGCGATGGCCTGGGCCTCGGCCTCGGTGTATCCCGTCGAGATCAGGGTGTCGAGTTGTGCCGACCATGCGGTGATGCGTTGGTCGTCGTCGGGCAGCATCGAGGCGGCGCTGGCCAGCTCCAGCCTGGTGAGCGCGATCAGTTCGACCCGGGCCTCGAGTGGCGGCCCGGCGACGTCTGGCAATTCGACCGTGACAGGTTCGTCATCGCGGTCGACGAGGACGTCGGTGAGCCCCACGAGTGCCGACGCCGCGGAGAAGCGAACGGCCGGTGTCGTGGTGGCAAGGTCTTCGAGCGCCCCGATCAGGCGAGCGTCCGGACTCATGAGGTCGGGGGTGGTCAGGACCCGGCTGCGACGTGGTGGTGACGTCGGCTGACCGAGCGCCGAACCCGTCACTGCATCGTGGTCGGCTTGCTCGACCAGCAGCTCACCGAGCGTGCTGACCGCCCACTCGGTCGTGGTCGACTGGGCAAGGATCCGATCAGCTGCCTGCGGGGTGAGTTCGTCCGCGAGCGGGCCGACGACGAGGATCGGGATCGTGCCTCCGTCGGGCAGTGCTGCTTCGACGAAGAGGTCGCTCGGCGGCAGATCGTCGTCGATCGTCTCGGCGTACAGAGCGGCGGGGAGCACGATGAACCGGGTGCCGAGATCCCGGAGCAGTTGAGCCCCTCCCGCGCTGAGTGGATCGGTGGTGAGCCAGATGTCGCGTCGTGACGATGTGGTCGGCACCGCGGCGGTGAGGAGGTCCTCGCCGGCGCCGAGCAACCGGATGTAGGCATCGTCCTGGTCGGCAGCGACCGCCGATGACACGTCGAGGGGGACGATCGGCAGTGCGACGAGCTCGTCGTTTGCGAGTGCGACGGCGAGGCGTTCGGCGCCCTCCGGCGTGGCGGTTTCCTCGGCGACGAGCGTGGGTGGCACCTCGAGCGTCACCGACGCATCGACGTCCGACGCCAACTCGATCGCAGCGTCGAGCTGTGTGCGAGCACGTTCGAGGACGGCTTCGTCGGCGTTGGGTGGCGGACCCGGGGTGACGGTGACCACGGCGAGGTCGATCGGTGGAGCGGTCTCGGCGTCGGCGTCGGCGGCTCCGGCGATCCGCTGGATCACGGTGCCGGCGGTGGCGATCAGCTGCTCGTCACCGTCGTCGACGAGCAACAGCTGGATGCGCAGCGGGTAGATGCCCGGTTGGTCGAGCTTGAGTCGTGTCTCGATGCTGTCGACGACGTCGGTGTCGATGTCGAGTACCAGGCTTGCGGTGCCGTCGTCGTTGGGGTTCAGCAGGGGACGCGCGTCGATCACCACGCCGTCGACGGCGGTGCTGATGCTCCGAAAGGTGTCCGGGTCGACGTCGCTGCCGACGACTCGTGCGACGTCGCCCGGATCGGTCAGCGGCGCGTAGTTGGTGACCTCGAGGATGAGTGCCGGTGGTGCCGGCGGCGGCTCCGGTGGTGCCGGTGGGGGTGTCGGTGCGGTTCCCGTCGGGTCGGTCGGGTCGGTCGGATCAGGCACCGGGTGGTTCGGGTGGTTCGGGTGGTTCGGGTGGTTCGGGTGGCGGCAGGAGTTGGAGCGGGTCGCCGGACAGCCCCGTGAGCAGATAGCGCAGCTCGATGGTGCCGTTGGGGTCGACGGCGAGACGCTGGTCGACCAGTTCGAGCCGGGGCCCGCTCGTCGATTGGGCCGGCAGTACCGAGGTCGGTCGAGCCGGGTTCGCCGACACCGTTTCCGTTGACGCCGTTGCGGGCATCGCGACGAGTACGGCCGAGCACGCGATCGGGCCGATCCAGCGCCAGGCGGATCGTGGACGCGGGCCGGTGATCACCGCACTGCTCGTTCGAGAATCACGAGCGAACCGGACTGTTGCTCGAAGCCGAACCCCTCGTAGAGGGCCAGCGCGGAGCGGTTGTCCGTGCCCGTGTTGACCAGTGCCCGACTGATGTCGCGGCGCCCCATCCATCGCAGTGCATCAGCGACCAGATGGCGTGCGATGCCACGCCGTCGTGCGCTCGGATCGACGGCGAGTCGTTGGACGTAGCCGGACCGGTCGGCACGCCCGCTGATCGAGAACCCGACCATGCGTCCATCGATCGAGACACAGCGTGACCGGTGATACGGCGTTGCACGCAGGATGTCGGCAAGGGCCGCGCTGTCGTTCGCCCACGGTGCCGAGAACGAGCGCCGGTCGATCTCGGCGGCATCCTGCAGCATGTTCGGGCGGAGCCGCCGCAGTCGGATCGGTGCGCCGATCGTGGGTCGGCCGGCAGTGCTCGGCGCGGAGCCGTCGAGTTGGCGGGCGAGCAGCGTCAGGGTGTCCGCGACATGGAATCCGGCGTCGAGGAAGGCTGGCACGGCGTTCGGGAACAGTGCACCTGTCCGTACGACGTGGGCACCCTTCGCGGCGGCCTCGTCGATCCAGCCGGCCACATCGGCGGTGCTCGGTTGCATGTGGTGGTCGAGGAGCACCAGGTGCGCGACGTGGTCGTCGTACGGCCAGCGACCCAGACGGGCCCGTGCGGGACGTGCGGCCGCCAGACTGCTCACCGGTCCGAAGGTACTCGGCGGTGGGCACCGCGTCGCCGTCACGACCTGCGGTCGGCCGAGCGATCACGACACAGCGATGGCCCTCGTAGCCTTGTCGCCGTGGTTCCCGAACGTCTGTCGCCCGTGTTGGCCGAGCTGGCTCCGCTCGCGGAGCGATTCCGCACAGCCGGCCACCGGCTGTATCTGGTCGGCGGCACCGTTCGCGACCTCTTCGTGGGCTCTGGGCGCGACGACTTCGATCTGGATCTGACCACCGATGCCCGCCCACCCGAGATCAAACGGTGTCTCGAGGGCTGGGCCGACGCGATCTGGACCCAGGGCGAGAAGTTCGGCACGATCGGCGCGCAGGTCCGCAATCCAGCGGGTGCCGTGCGGATCTACGAGATCACGACGTTGCGCGCCGAGGCCTACACCGACGACTCGCGCAAGCCGCACGTCGTGTTCGCCGACGAGATCGAGGCGGACTTGTCCCGGCGCGACTTCACCGTCAACGCCATGGCGCTCGAGCTGACCGGCGACGATGGCACACCCTCGCTGATCGACCCGTTCGACGGCGCGGTCGATCTCGCCACCCGTGTGCTGCGCACACCGATCGGCCCCGACGTCAGCTTCAGCGACGATCCGTTGCGGATGTTCGCGCGCTGCACGATTCATCGCGGGCTACCGGCTGGCCCCCACTGCCGAACTGGTGGAGGCGGTCCGCGAGATGGCGCCCCGGCTCGAGATCGTGTCGGCGGAACGGATTCGTGACGAACTCGACAAGTTGCTCGTCGTCGACCATCCGGCCGCCGGGTTGTGGTTCCTCGTCGACACCGGGCTGGCCGATCAGTTCCTTCCCGAGCTTCCAGCGATGCGCCTCGAGAACGATCCGATCCACCGTCACAAAGATGTGCTGACGCACTCGATCGCCGTCGTCGAGAACGTGCGACCGCCACACGAGCATGCGGCGGGTGCCGACGACGAGGCGCCGAGCTTCGACTTCCGCCTCACCCGGTTGGCAGCGCTCTTTCACGACGTCGGCAAGCCACGCACGCGCGGCTACCTCGAAGGCAAGGGAACCACCTTCCATCACCACGACGCGGTCGGCGCACGCATGACTCGCAAGCGCATGAATGCGTTGCGCTACTCGAACGACGACGTGGCGGCGGTGACCGAGTTGGTTGCCCTGCACCTTCGTTTCCACACCTACTCGATGGGTTGGTCCGACTCGGCCGTGCGCCGGTACGTGCGCGACGCCGGTGATCTCCTCGCCGAACTGAACGTGCTGACGCGATGCGACTGCACCACACGCAACGAGAAGAAGGCCGCTCGCCTGTCGAGGCGGATGGACGAGCTGGAGGCACGGATCGACGAACTCGAGGCGGCCGAGGAACTCGCTGCGCTGCGCCCCGAGCTCGACGGAAATGCCGTGATGGAGCAGCTCGGCATCGGGCCTGGCCGCGAGATCGGCGAAGCGATGAAGTTCCTCATGGACATCCGTCTCGACGAGGGTCTGCTCGGCGACGACGAGATCCGTCGACGCCTCGATCGCTGGTGGAACGAAACCAGAGCAACCTGACCCCCTCAGTGCAGGTGGGCGCGCCCATCCCTCAGCAGGGCGGGTGTGCGGCTCTAACGTTGGACGGTGACCTCTCGGCCTGCTGATCACCGCTACCGGGCATGGTGGCTGGTCCTCCCGGTGGTCGCGGTGTCGGCGGCGCTGGTCGTGCTGGCCGGACTTCGCGCCGAATCGGACCCCGGGGCCAACACGATCGCCGTCGTCGCCGGCATCGGTGTGCTGGCGATCGTCGCGATCGTGGCGACCCTGCTCGAGGCCCGCCGTGTCGGTCGGCGCCTCCATCGCACGATCGACGAGCTGTCGCACACACAATCGGAGATCCGGCGCCTCCTCGACGATCTGCCCGACGCGGTGATGGGATTGGACGATCGCGGCGTGATCGAGTCAGCGAATCAGCGTGCGGCACTGCTGACCGGGCGGACGATCGACGAACTCGTCGGTCGAGCGTTCCTCGAGATGATCGGCGACGACGATCGCGAGTCGGTCACCGAGCGATGGCACTTCGGTCAACCGTTTCCCATCACACATGACGAGGCCGAGGACCCCACCGGTCCACTCGGTGGGCACGTCGTGTTCGAGCTCGTCGACAACGAAGGCGAACCGCACCTCGTCGAAGCGTCGTTGCATCGGCCGGCGATGGCCGGCGAGCAGGCGGGTGGCCTCGTGGTCGTCTTGCGCGACGTCACCGACCGGGCCCGCACCACGGTCGCGCTCGAGCAGGCTCGCCGCCGGTTCCAGCAGGCGTTCCATTCTGCGCCGACCGGGATGGCGCTCGTCCGGCTCGACGACAGTCGCATCGTCGACGCCAACCAATCGCTCGCGGACATGCTCGGTCGATCGCTGTCGTCGCTGATCGGCATGGGCATCCGCGAGATCACGCACCCGGACGATCTGCGTGCGGTGGCAACACATCGTGCACGGCTGGAACTGGGCATCGCCGACACCTACCTGCTCGATCAGCGCTACGTGCGCAGCGATGGCGGTTTCATGTGGGCCCGGACCCGCGTCTCGGTCACCGAAGACGACGGCGTCGCTCTGGCGATCACCCACATCGAGGACGTCACCGAGCAGCGCCTGGCCGCCGAGCAGCTCACGCACGCCGCCACGCATGACGGGCTCACCGAGTTGCCGAATCGAACGGCGCTGGTGGCACGTCTCGACGAACTGCTCCTGCTCGCCGAGGTGGGTCAGGTGTCGGTGCTGTTCATCGACCTCGACAACTTCAAGGTCGTCAACGACAGCCTCGGTCACGGGGTCGGCGACGAACTCCTCCGCCAGATCGCCGGGCGACTCCGTCACGTCATGCGCGACGGCGATCGACTCGCCCGGTTCGGCGGTGACGAATTCGTGGTGTTCGTCGACGGAGGCATCGATCCGGCCGTGGTCGCCGAGCGTCTCCGACGCGCCGTGCAGGAACCCGTGGTCGTCGACGGTCACGAACTGGTCGTCACTGCCAGCATCGGCTTCGCCGTCAACGCGAGCGCCGACCTGACGGCGGACGATCTGCTGCGCGACGCCGACGCGGCGATGTATCGAGCGAAGGCAGCCGGCCGCGACCGGATCGAAGCGTTCACCGACGAGACCCGCGCCGCGTCGGTGGCCGCGCTGCAGATCTCGAACGAGCTCCGGCGTGGGCTCGAACGGGGCGAGTTGGTGCCGTACTTTCAACCGATCGTCGATCTCGCAGGCGGTCACGTGGTCGGTTTCGAAGTCCTGGCGCGGTGGCTGCACCCCGAACGGGGCTTGTTGGCGCCGGGCCAGTTCATGCCGATCGCAGAGGACTCCGGCCTGGTCGTCGAACTCGGTGCACGGATCCTTCGCGACGCGCTGGCGCAGCTTGCCCATTGGCGCGCTGTCGGGTTGCAGTTCGCCTCGTGTTCGCTGTCGGTGAACGTCGCCACGCAACAGTTGATCGATGGTCGGTTCCTCGGCGTGGTGCACGACGCGCTCGGTGAGACCGGAATCGACGCCGACTCGCTCTGGCTCGAGATCACCGAGACCGCGCTGATGTCGGACACCAACGCAGCGAGTCGGGCGCTGCGAGATCTCCGCGGCCTCGGGCTGCATCTGTCGGTGGACGACTTCGGTACCGGCTACTCGTCGCTGACGTACCTGAAGCGGTTTCCGGTCGAGGCGATCAAGGTCGATCAGACCTTCGTGACCGGTCTCGGGCTCGAAGCCGATGACACCTCGATCGTCGAGGCGGTGGTTCGTCTCGGACACTCGCTCGGGCTGACCGTCGTCGCCGAGGGTGTCGAAACGCCGTTGCAGCTCAATCGATTGCGTGAGTTGGGCTGCGATCGGGGTCAGGGCTATCTGTTCGGTCGCCCTCGCCCGGCCGACATCGCGGCCAACGAACGCGCGAACGCCTGAAACTCCGGCTCGGTGTCCTCGAGCGATGAGCTTGCGTGACAGCGGGTGTCGCTCAAACTCATCGCCATGGGGTTCCCGTGGTCAGGAACCTTCTTTGCGGGCGCGCATGATCAGTGTTGCCGGTGCAGGTTCCTGCGCGGTGGCGCCCACCTCGAACAACTGGTCGACGCGAAAGTTCGCGCGGGTCAACGCGGTGAACCACTCGCCGATCGTGCGAGCCCCGGTTCCGTAGGGATGCTCAGTCGAGATGTCGGCGAACGGGTGCGGCATCGACAGCACGAGCGACGCGCTCGGCTTGAGGATGCGGTGCACTTGGCGGAGCAGGCGGCCGAGGTCATCGACCCGATCGATGGTGTGGGCGGCGAGCACGACGTCGCAGGAGGCTGAAGCGACATCGCCGAGATCGGCGAGATCGGTTTGGAGGCACTGCACCTGCACCTCGGCCTCGGTGGCTCGACGGCGGGTCTCGGAGATCCGTTCGGTGTCGGGGTCGACGGCGATCGACTTCGCTCCGGCCCGGGCGAATGCGACCGAGTTGAACCAGGGTGAGATGCCGAGTTCGATCGCACGTCTCCCGTCGCCGACCTCCCCGCACAGTCTGAGTTCGGCGTCGCCCGGTGTCCCGGGTCCGTAGTTGATGTCGGCGACCACGTCACCCAGTGTGCCTGGTCGGCTCGTCCGAGGCGAGGATCGGTCGTGTGGGCCGCCTCGAGGCGTGAGCCGGTAGTGTCCTCGGCCATGGCGTTCACCGTCGGAGCACTCCGCGGATCCGACGGTTCGCGTGGTCTGATCGATCACCGGCTGGCCCGACGGATGCTGATCAGCCAGGTGAAGAAGGGTCGGGTTCCGCTCGATCAGGTGTGCGATGCGCACCCCGAGCTCATCCGGGCCGCCCGCAACGTCGGCACCCAGACCTCCACCCGCTGCCCGATCTGCGAGGACGCCGACCTCAAGTTGGTCACCTACGTCTTCGGTCCGCGGCTGTCGGCGCAGGGACGTTGTGTGTCGACGGCGAAGGAGATGCGCCAGCTCAACGACCGTGCCGAGGAACTCAGCGCGTATGTGGTCGAGGCGTGTGTCGAGTGCCGCTGGAACCACCTCCTGCGGGTGATCCCCGTGGGCGGCCGGTCGTAGGCGTCGTCGGTGGAACCGTCGCGACGATCGTCGTTGGCAGCGCGCGCCGGCATTGTTCTGATGATCGTCGGGGCGGTGATCCTGGTCGTGACCGCAATCGACCAGTGGACCGGCGACGGGTCCAGCGATCGAGACGTCGCGGTCGAGTCCACACCCGGCGCCACCGGATCACCGCCGACCGATGGCGCCACCACGACAGCAGGCACGGGCAACTCACCCGGCACGCAACCCGAGGGGTTCACGACGATCCAGGCGCGGATCACCGAAGCGGACGGCGAGGTGTGCGAGGTGTGCCTCTGGCTTGCCGACGACAGCGACGAGCGCAGTCGGGGCTTGATGGGGGTCACCGACCTCGGCGACGCGGTCGGGATGGCCTTCCGATTCGACGAGGCGCGTCTCGGGACGTTCTACATGTTCCAGACGCCGACACCGCTGTCGATCGCCTGGTTCGGTCCGGATGGTGCGTTCGTCGGCGCCGCCGACATGGACCCGTGCCTCGACAGGCCCGCCGGCGAGTGTCCGCTCTATTCGCCTGACCTGGCCTACGACCTGGCGATCGAGGTCTTCGAGGGCGGGCTCGAACCGTTGGGTCTCGGCCCCGGTGCGAGTGTCGAGCTGATCGAGGGATCCGAGTCCGACCGCTGCCCGGCGTCGTCGTAGCCCTGCCGCTGCGCGCTCGTCCGGCAACTCTGTGACACCCGGTCTCTACCGTGGTGTCCATGTCATCGAACGCGACACGAGTGCGCCCCGATAAGGTAGGCGGGTCCATATTGGCCCTGCCCCACACCGGGGCTCCTGCCACGAGGCTGTCATCAGGCACTCGTGGAGGATCCGAAGGGAGGAAACACGCATGATGCGTGCATACGAAATGATGATCATCATCGACGGTGACGTCGATGACCCCAAGGCCCAGGCCTTCATGAAGACGGTGGCCGACGGGGTCAGCGCTGCGGGCGGTGAACTCCACGGCAAGATCGATTGGTGGGGCAAGCGCCAGTTCGCTTACCCGATCAACAAGAAGCCGTCGGGCTACTACCTGGTCGCTGAGATCGTGGCCCCGGCCGGCTCTCTCGACGAACTCGAGCGCACGCTCCGCCTCGCGGACGAAGTGGTCCGTCACAAGCTCATCCGTCTGCCCGAGGCCGAGGCCGAGCGCCGCGGCATGGCAGTGCCCGCCGCCTGAGCGCTGCGGTCAAGCAAAGGGGAACAACATGGCATCAGAGAACAGCGTCACGCTGGTCGGCAATCTCACTCGAGATCCCGAGTTGCGCTACACGCCGAGCGGAGCGGGGGTGGCGAGCTTCGGTCTCGCCGTCAACCGTCGCTACCAGGTCAACGGTGAGTGGCAGGAGCAAGTGTCCTTCTTCAACATCGTTGCGTGGACCGAACTCGGTGAGAACGCGGCTGCCAGCCTGAGCAAGGGCATGCGCGTCATCGTCACCGGTCGACTCGAGCAGCGCTCGTACGAGACCAAGGACGGCGAGAAGCGCAGCGTCACCGAGGTTCGCGCCGACGAGCTCGGACCCAGCCTGCGCTGGGCCCAAGCCCAGGTCGAACGCATCAGCCGCGACGACGCCACCAGTGGTGGTGGCGGTGGCGGTGGTGGCGGTGGCGGACGCAGCGCCCCCGATCCCGTGTACGGCGACGAAGAGCCGTTCTGATCCCCCGTCGAATCATCGAAGATCTGATTTTCCAGTCGTAAGGAACTCCCATGGCAAGCAAGAAGAACAAGGCGCGCAGCGCCCGTGATCTCAATCCCCGCAAGTTCAAGAAGAAGACCAGCGTTCTCGTCATCGAGAAGGTCGAGTACATCGACTACAAAGACGTCGATCTGCTCCAGCGCTTCATGAGCGATCGGGCAAAGATCAAGAACCGCCGCGTGGCGGGCAACACACTGCAGCAGCAGCGCGAGATCGCCAACGCCGTCAAGGTCGCTCGCGAGATGGCGTTGTTGCCGTACGCGAAGCGCGTCGCCTCCACCCGCACCGGCGGTCGTGGTCGTGACGGAGGCCGCGATGGTGGCCGAGATGGTGGCCGCGATCGTGACACGGGCTCGAACGAGGACGTCAACGAGACGACCACCGACGAGACCATCGAGGGCACCGACGTCGTCGAGGCCGTTGACGAGACCACCACCGACAACGGGGAGGCCTGATCATGAAGGTGATTCTCCGCTCCGACCTCGACGGACTCGGCAAGCGCGGCGACATCGTCGACGTGGCCGACGGCCACGCACGCAACTTCCTGCTCCCGAAGGGTCATGCACTCGCGGCGTCCGATGGTGCCATCGAGCAGGCCGGGCGTATGCGCCGGGCACGCGACCAGCGTGACACCAGCGCCCGCGAAGCAGCCACGCAGATCGCGAGCACCCTGGTGCCCAAGGTGATCACGGTGTCCACCAAGGCGGGTCCCGAGGGCAAGCTCTTCGGTTCGGTCACCGCGTCCGACATCGCCGCCGCCGTGCTCGAGCAGACCGAGATCGAACTCGATCGTCGTCAACTCGAAGTCGACTCGATCAAGACGACGGGTCAGCACACGGTGACGGCGTCGCTGCACAGCGACGTGTCGTTCCCGATCACGATCGACGTCGTCGCCACCGACTGACGTCCCGCTCGGCCCGCCATCTGGGCGGTCTGAGGTCGAACACCAACAACGGGCAGTCACGCTGACCGAACGCGCCCATCCACAGGTTCGTCCACAGCTGTCCGTCCACAGATCGGAGTGGTTGTCCACATCCAATCAACAGCCAACACCCAGGGTTGTTCCTCTTCCATCCCACAGGAACTCCCTGGAAGAGTGGGGTCCTCATGTCGATCGACGAACAATTTGGAACCGGCCGCAGCCAACGCAGCGCCCCCACCCCCAACCGCGCTGGGCGCGTCCCTCCCCACAACCTGCAAGCTGAGGAATCAGTGCTCGGTGCACTGCTGTTGAGCCGTGACGCGATCGGCGTCGTGGGCGAAGCGGGTCTCAACGTCCGCGACTTCTACAGCCCTGCGCATCAACACATCTTCGACTCGATTCGGTCGCTGTACTCGTCGTCGGGTCCGGTCGACGTCGTCACCGTGTCCGACGAGCTGCGTCGTCATGGACTGCTCGACGAGGTCGGCGGTCTCGAGCGGTTGAACGATCTGCAGAACGCCACACCGTCGGTGTCGGGTGCCGAGCACTACGCCCGCATCGTGATGGACACCGCACTGTTGCGGAGGTTGATTCACACCGCTGGTGAGATCACCGACCTCGCGTTCTCCGAGCCCGACGACGTCACCAAGGCCGTCGACCAAGCCGAGTCGAAGATGTTCGAAGTCGCCGAGGATCGCGTGGTCGACTCGACCCGGCCGATCCAGGACCTGTTGAACATCGCCATGGATCAACTCGAGGAGAACTACGAACGCGGCGACACGATCACCGGTGCGGCCACCGGCTACGACGACCTCGACGAGCTGCTCTCGGGCCTGCAGGCGAGCACCCTCAACATCGTCGGAGCCCGGCCGGCCATGGGAAAGTGTGTTGCCTGGTACACCCCGATGGTCGACCTCGAGACCGCCGACGTGGTGACCGCCGACGAGTTGATGCGCCGCGCCAGCCAGCGCGGCTCCTTGCGGGTCCAGTCGATCGGCGACGACGGTCGACTGGCCGTCTCCGAGGTCAAGGTGTGCCTCGATGATGGCGTCAAGGACGTCTTCACGCTGCGCACTCGCTCAGGTCGAGAGGTCACCGTCACCGGTGCGCATCCCTTCCTCACACCGAAGGGGTGGCGTCGCCTCGACGAGATGGTGGTCGGCGACGATGTTGCCGTGCCGAGCACAGCGGGCGTCTTCGGCGACGAGGATCTGCCCGAGGCCGAGCTCGATCTGCTCGCGATCGTCCTCGGTGACGGGTGCGTTGCACCCGGGCAGACCAGCGCCACGTTCAGCTCCGAACTCGAAGAGGTGCGCCAGGTGGCCGAAGAGGCAGCTGTGGCGCTCGGGTCTGGGGTGCGGTTGGCTGGACCCGCCGGAAACGCCAGCACCCACCGCTTTTCGACCGGCTACCGCGGTGGCCGGCCCAATCCCGTGATGGAGTTGCTTCGCGAGCACGACATGTGGGGCAAGGACGCCCACGACAAACGCGTTCCCGATGCTGTCTTCCGTTGTTCGCGCACCACGGTGGCCCGGTTCCTCAACCGGTTGTTCGCAACCGATGGAACCGCATGGGTTGCGTCGGCCGGTTACGCGCGGATTGGCTATTCGTCGGTCTCGAGGGAACTCGTCGACGGCGTGGCGCACCTGCTTCGGCGCTTCGGGCTGCGGGTCAAGCTCCGGGAACGACGCATCGCGTATCGAGGTTCCCGCCGCACTGCGTATGAACTCGAGATCATGGATGCTGCCTCGCTCATCGCCTTTTGCGACGAGGTCGGCATTCTGGGCAAGTCGGTCGCCGTCGCAGCGGTGCGAGAGCGGGCCGCTGCCGCACTCCGCAACGAACAGCCACCGGACCATGTGCCCGCTGAGGTGTGGGACGACATCGACAAGGCCAAGGACGGGCTGTCGTGGGCCGAGGTGAGCCGGCGCGCCGGTCGGCCGTCATCACACAACTGGCACCAGGGTCGGCGTGGCAAGCTCCGGCGCTCGACTGTTGCCGAGCTTGCCGACGCGCTCGATGACGATCAGCTTCGTTGGTGGTCGTCACCGGACGTCATCTGGGAACGCGTGACCTCGATCGAGTCAGCGGGCCAGGAGCGTGTGATCGACTTCTCCGTCCCAGGCGTCCACAACTTCGTTGCTGCCGACTTCTATCTCCACAACACGGCCTTCGGGTTGGGCATGGCGACACACATTGCGAAACACTCGGCCAAGCCGGTGCTGGTGTTCTCGCTCGAGATGGGCCACTCCGAGCTGACACAGCGCATCCTGTCGAGCGAGGCCAAGGTCGACTCGACCAAGCTGCGTACCGGCAAGCTCAGCGAGAGCGACTGGTCCAAGATCGGCCTCGCGGTCGGCCGTCTCGAGGTACCGCTGTTCCTCGACGACAACCCGCAGGTGACCGTGATGGAGATCCGCGCGAAGGCGCGGCGGATCAAGGCACAACACGGTGGGCTGGCGCTGATCCTCATCGATTACCTTCAGCTGATGAGTGGCAGCGGCAACTCCGAGAACCGCCAACTCGAAGTCAGCGAGATCAGCCGAAACCTGAAGGTGCTGGCCCGCGAGTTGGAGGTGCCGATCGTGGCGCTCAGCCAGCTCAGCCGAAATCTCGAAGCGCGCTCCGACAAGCGGCCGATGCTCGCTGACCTCCGCGAATCGGGATCGTTGGAGCAGGACGCCGACGTCGTGATGTTTCTCTATCGCGACGAGGTGTACAACCCGGAGTCGCCCGACAAGGGGTCGGCCGAGGTGATCGTGTCGAAGCATCGCTCCGGCCCGATCGGCACCAAACGTCTCGTGTTCCTCGGCCAGTACACCCGCTTCGACAACGCCGCTCGCTCCATGTAGTGGAGAGCGCACGACCAATCCAGCATGCGAATCCACTTGCGAACGGCACGGATCCGCTCGGCCAGGTGCCCAAGAACGTGCGACGAGTCGAGCGGGTTCGTCGGTCAGCCGGCGAGGTGTTGAAGCCGGTCGGCGATGTCATCGAGCGCGAGTCCCGCCTGGGCAACCTTCATCACCAACGCATAGACGTCATCGTTGGAGGCTGCCGCGACGCTGACGTCGTTGATTTCGAGGAAGACCGCGACCGAGAGCCAGCCGAGCCGCTTGTTGCCGTCGACAAGGGCATGATTTCCCACGACGGACTGCAGCAGCGCAGCAGCCTTGAGCCAGATCGTCGGATAGGCGTCTTCGCCGCCGACGGTGGTCTGTGGTCGTGCGACGGCCGAAGCCAGCAGGCCGACATCGCGGATCGGTGGTGAGCCGCCGAGCAGGATTCGCGCAAGGTCGACCAAGTCGTCGAGGTCGAGGAACTCGACTGGACGCTCAGCGGCCAAGTCGCTCGATCGCGTCGGCGTGCACATCGGTGATCAGTCCAGCCGCTGCGGCGACTCGGGACCGGTGCTCCGCGCGTGCGACGTAGTCGCGGATGGCTCGGCGAGCAGCGTCTTGCATCGAGATTCCCTCCGCTGCCGCTCGATCTCGAAGCGCGCCCTGCTCGTCTTCAGAGAGCCTCAGTGTCATCGCCATCCGACCATGGTATCAACCTGATACCGGAGAGCGCGTGGGGGCTCGTTGCAGTTCGAGCGTTGGTGTTGAGTGCGTTGAGGTTCCGGATCCAATGCGTAAGGTTGTAATCATGTAATGAACCATCTAGCGTGGCAGTCATGTCAACCACCCAGTCCGCCATCGATTCCTGGTTCGCCGGCCGACTGCCGACAGACTGGTCCACCCTCACTGCACCGTCGATCGTGATCGATCGCGACGAGATCACGATCACGATCACCGCGAGCGAGCCCGACCTGCCCGACAATGCCGACGAGGCGGACCGCAGCCAAGCCATGGACGGCCGCATCACGGGCTTCCGCGAGGACACCCGGGAACAACGGATCGCGATCGCCCGCGAGGCCGAGCATCGCTTCGAGCGCAAGGTGGCATGGGCCGTCACCGTCGGCGACCGCACCCAACTGTTCACACACATCGCAGCACCCGTCATGACACGCCTGCGTCAACCGGAGCGGATGGTGCTCGACACGCTGGTCGCCGCCAATGTTGCACGATCGCGGGCCGACGCTCTCGCCTGGTGCGTGCGCCTCGTCGGGCAGCACACCGACGACTGGCTTACCGAGCTACGCGAGGCCATGACCGCCGTCGACGAAGTCCGCGCCAAGGGCCCCGACGCCGCCTGAGACTCAGGCGAATTGCCTGACGCTTTCCGTCAGGTCGGGCAGAGGGCCCAGACCGCGTCGAACGCGTTGCCCGGACGTCTTGCCGGAGACGACGACCAACGACCCTGGCTGGTGACTCGGATGCGGGTCCATGCTTGATCGAGCGACGATCGTTGGAGGCTCCACCATGGGTGATGTGAGGAGTGGAACGGTCAGCTGGGTTGATCTCTCGACCCCCGACATCGAGGGTGCACAACACTTCTACGCCGGATTGCTCGGCTGGGAGCTCGAAGTGCAGCGGACCCCGATGGGCGAGTACACCGTCGCATCGTCCGGGGGTCGGGAGGTTGCCGGGATGATGGCCCAGGCCCCCGATGTGGCTGGGATGCCAGCCGCGACGGCGGGCGTCGACGACATGAGCGCGACCCTGACCCGGGTGACCGAAGCCGGGGTGGGGTACGCCAAACCCCGTTCGAGATCCCGGGCGAGGCCCAGGTCGCTGTCGTGGCCGACGCACGGGGGCGATGCTTGCCCTGATCAGCGGTGGACCAGAACCGGGCTCTCCCTACTACTCCGAGGACACAGGGGCGGTGTGCTGGACCGAACTGATGACGAGGGACGTCCAGGCCGCCATCGAGTTCTACGGGGAGGTCCTCGGCTGGACCGCCGAGACCGACGACACCGGCCCGGTCCGCTACACGGTCTGCAACCTCGACGGCGACCCGGTCGCGGGCATCATCGGCCGCACCCAGGACGTACCGGCCGAAGTCCCGGACAGCTGGTCGGTGTACTTCACCGTCGCCGACTGCAACGCCACCCAGAACCGGGCCGTCGAACTCGGCGGTTCCGTGATTCTCTCCGGCCACGCCGACCCCGATGGGCCCGTTCGCCGTACTCGCCGACCCTGCCGGCGCCGTCCTCCAAGTCGATGGAGATGACCTCGCCCTCGAGCCCGTGAGGGCGGTGACTGTCCAGGAGCGCTCTTCAGCACGCGGAGATCTCGCAGCGGGCTCCGCGTGACCAGGACATCTTGCGCCGAGCTGATCACGTAGCGGCGATCGTTCGTCAGGAACCCGTGGTCACACGGGTCGATCCAGGCGATCAGGTCCGACGTGATCTCGTCGCGATTGGTCTCGTTGAACACCTCGTGGCGAGCGTCGGGAGAGATGGTCACCGTCACGTCGTCGATGCCGGCGTCCCGGTAGCGGCTGGCGACGAGCTCGATGAGTTCACCGCCGCCGGCCAGTGGATCGGCGGATCCCGAAGACGAGGTGGATCGGGAGGTCGGAACGGATGCCCGCCAGACGCTCCGGGTCCGAACACATGGTCAGTGAGTCCAACATGCTGGCGGCGGCGGCCGCGGTCCACGCCGAAACCGCAGTATTCGTCAGCAATGTAGAGATCGACCTCGTCGCGATCACGACTCAGCCAGTCGGACTCGGTGCGTGCCGGCTCGAACTGGGGCGTTGAAGCCGACAGATCGACCTCCTGCGTCGGATCGATGCCGGCCGCGATCACGTCGATTGCGGACGTGCCCGACAGCGCGCCGCGCCAACTCGCCGCTGTGATCCAGGAGATACTGCTGGAGCGCAAACGATCCCGATGCTGTGACCCACCATCTACGAACGGCAGCCGGGGAACTCGCTTCGCGCAACACCGGCGAGCTGTTCGATGTCGGCCATCAGACCGGGCCAACCACCGGGACCGAAGTCACCGAGACGGTCCGGAGCACCCGCAGTGCGCCCGTGCCCGCGGTGATCTCGTGGCGTAGACGACGTAGCCCGCATCGGTGAGTGCGCCGGCCAGCCGTCGGTAGCGACCGGCGTGCTCTCCCATGCCGTGGGCGATACTGCACGATGCCACGGGGTTCGCCGTCGCCTGACCAGCGGTACGCCGCCACCGTTTCACCGTCGTCGGCCGTCAAGAGAAACGTCGTCTCGTCCATCGCTCCATTCTCCCAGAGCGTGGACCGCCCGGAGACAAGCGAAGGCAAATCGTCGGCAGAGCCATCGGCTCTGGTCAGGTCCGGCGCCTACGCTCGTCGCCATGGTCGCCCGGAGCCGGAAGATGAGAGCCGCTCGCCGACGCAAACGCCGGATGGATCGCGTTGAACACGACCTCAGCAGGGAACAGTGGGACGCCCTCCGGGTGGTGTGGGGTGGGTGTGCGTACTGCGGGGTCTCCGACACGCCACTCGATCGCGACTGCGTGCTCGCGTTGTCTCGCGGTGGCCGCTACACGCTCGAGAACATCGTGCCCGCCTGCCGCCCGTGCAACAGCAGCAAGGGCAACGATGAAGTCACGGGCTGGCTCCGACGCAAGCGGCTCGATGAACGCACATTCCTACTCCGCTACGCGGACATCACTGCGGGACTGGTGCGTCGGTTCTCAGCCGAGCCCGGCGAGGCCTGAACGTCGGCGGCCCCGCTGCAGCGACGTCGCCGGTGG
This sequence comes from Ilumatobacteraceae bacterium, assembly GCA_963716095.1. Classification (GTDB taxonomy): domain Bacteria; phylum Actinomycetota; class Acidimicrobiia; order Acidimicrobiales; family Ilumatobacteraceae; genus Sva-07. Next base: position 366,040 of record CAVQSV010000023.1, read on the forward strand.
CGGAGGTCGTGGCCGACCTCGCCCGCGGCCGTCAGGCCGGAGGTACTGTCGCCGGTCATGCGGACTGTGGTGACCAACGCAACGGTGCTCGACACGGCGACCATGACCTACACCGAGGGCGAGTCGATCGTGATCGAGGACGGCGTCATCGTCGATGTCGGCGACGGTCTGGTCGGCTCCGCCGACGTCACCGTCGATGCGGCCGGCCGATTCGTCGTGCCCGGACTGATCGATGGCCACGTCCACTTCCGGCTGGCGACACTCGATTTCCGCTCGTTGGCCGGGTGGAGCGAGGTCGAGTTCGGGATCGCCATGGCACGCCTGGCCAGCGACACGGTGGAGCGGGGCTTCACGACCGTCCGAGATCTCGGGGGTGACGTCACGGGATTGATCCGTGCGATCGGTCGAGGCGCCACGACGGGCCCGCGGATCGTGCGGGCTGGATTGATGATGAGCCAGACCGGCGGACACGGCGACGCGCAGGGCGGGCCCCGCGCGGTGCCGGACTGTGCATGTTCGCTTCGGTCCGATTGGGCTTCGATCGTCGCCGACGGCCCTGACGCTGTGCTCAAGGCATCTCGACACCTGCTGCGCGACGGCAGCGACTTCTTGAAGATCCATGTGTCGGGTGGGGTGGCGACGCCGTCCGACCCGATCGACAGCGTGCAGTACACACCGGCGGAGATCCGTGCCGCGGTGACCGAGGCGACACATCGCGGCACCTATGTCGCCGCGCACGCCTATCTGCCCGAGGCGATCGCAATGGCGGTGTCGGAGGGGGTGATGTCGATCGAACACGGCAACCTGATCGACGACGAGACGGCGCGGCTGGTCGCCGACTCCGATGCGGTCATGGTGCCCACGCTGGTCACCTACAAGGCCATGAACGACGTCGGCACCTCCCTCGGCCTGCCGAGGAAGAACCTGGAGAAGAACACCGTCGTCTACGAGTCGGGGCTGTCGTCAGTCGAGAAGGCGACTGCGGCTGGCATCACGCTGGGGTTCGGCACCGACCTGATCGGCGAGACGCAGCGCATGCAGAACCAGGAACTCGCCATTCGGGCCGAGGTCGAGCGTCCCGAGGCCGTGCTGCATTCGATGTGGGTGGTCAATGCACGCCTGTGCCGCCAGGAAGGGCGCATCGGGGTGATCTCACCAGGTGCTCACGGCGACCTGGTCATCTCGAAGGTCGACCCGCTCGAGGACCTGGTCGGCTTCGCCGATCACGAACGGGCGATCACGCACGTCGTCCAGGGCGGCAACGTGATGGTCGACCGGTCCGAGGGGCATCGATGAGGATCGACGTCGATGGCTCCCGGTTGTACTTCGACGTCGAAGGCGTCGGATACGCCATCGACGGCTCGTCCGCCGAGGAGCGCCCGACCCTGATCCTGCTGCACGGGTCACCCGGCACGTCCGACCACACGGTGTTCAAACCGGTGTTCCGGCAACTGACCGACGTGGCCCAGATCGTCTATCTCGACCTCCGAGGGTCAGGGCGCAGCGATGACGCTCCCGACGGCATCTACAGCCTCGAACGGTGGGCGGACGACCTCCATGCGTTCTGTCAGCAGCTCGGCATCGACAAGCCGGTCGTGCTCGGCAACTCCGCCGGCGGGATGGTCGCTGCCATGTACGGCATCCGGCACCCCGACGGCCCCGGCAAGCTGGTGCTGTCGAGCACCCAGGGTCGACTCGACCCGCAACGCTGCCTCGACGTGTTCCACCGCCTCGGTGGCGATCAGGTTCGCGACGTGGCGAAGAAGGCGCTCGTCGACGTCGGCGACATGGCGGCGTTCGCCGACTACGCCCGCATCTGCATGCCGTTCTACAACCCGACGCCGCGCCAGGCACCGCGCCACACGATCTTCCGCGAGCCGTGCGCCCGTGCCTTCCACGAGCTCGGCGGCACCTGGCACACGATGGACTTCCTCGATCAGCTCTCCGCCGTTCGCTGCCCGACCATGGTGCTGGCGGGGGCCGATGATCCCGTCACGCCGATCGAGGACAGCGACGACATCGTTGCTCACCTCGATCCTGCGCTCGTGCGGTTCGAACGATTCGAACGAGCGGGTCACGGCGTCTGGATCGACGACGAGGCGCGCGCGTTCGCCGTGCTCGCGGACTTCATACGGTCGAGCTGCCCCACAGGGGACCGGGTCGAACGGGTCGCCGGGAGTCGCTGGTGAGGCAGCCGTCACCAGTGGCGCAGGTCGATCGGCCACCGATCGCGGACCGAGTCGCCCTCGACCAGCCAGAACTGCTCGTGGCGGGCGACGGTCGGATCGACGTGGCTCGGCCAGATGCGCACGCGGTCGCCGACCTGCCAGTCGCTCAGTTCACGTGGGGCCAGGGTGATGTGTTCGTCGGAGCAGAAGAACACGTCGCCGTCGTCCCACGACGGGTTGCCGTGGTCCATGCCGAGCGCCTTGAGGCCGCAGTCGGCGATGATCCAACCCTTCGCGCTGACCGAGATCACGGTGGCGAGCACCGACAACGCCTTCTCGAAGCGGCATCTCGAGTTCGTCGTACTGGGTGTCCATCAACGTGTACGAACCTGCCTGGATCTCGGTGCACCAGGTGTTGAGGTCCCAGGTGCCCGTACCGCCACCCGACACGATGTCACCGCCGACCATCTCGTGCGCCTGCAGGAGGATGGCCATCGCCTCGTCGACCTTCGCGCGCTTCTTGTCGCGGTCGTGGACCATCATCAGGTGGCCCTCGTAGCCCATCACTCCGCGGACCTCGAGCCCCGCCGCCCGTGCCCGATCGGCGAGCCGAGCCGGCGTCCTCGACGTCGCAGCCGCAGCGGGGAAGGCCGACGTCGATGTCGACGAGCACCGACCGAACGCCGCCGGCGATCGCCGCGTCGAGCGTCTCGTCGGAGTCGATCGCGACGGTGATGTTGGCCTGATCGGCCAGTGCGCCGAGGCGTGCGGCGTCGAGGGTCTCGTTCGCGCAGAAGGAGGTCGTCGGTGAGCCCTGCTGCCACCAGTCCTTCGATCTCGCGGGGCGTGGCAGCACAGAAGCCGTGGTGACCGTCGGCGTCGAGCCGCTTGGCCATCTCGGTCGACTTGAACGCCTTCACGTGCGGCCGCAGCTTTGCCCCCGGCAAGACGGCGTCCATCGCTGCGAGGTTGCGGTCGAACGTGGGCACGTCGATCAGCAACGCCGGGGTGACGAGATCGGACGTGGTCGACGGGATCGGGGCTCATCGCCCCATCTTCGCGTGCACGACCCGGCAACCCATCCGAAAAATGCGCACGGGGTTGTCTCCAGCGGGCAGATCTGCACACGTTTCGGTCCGCAGGGGTCATCGAGCGCCGCAGGTACCGTGACGACGTGCAACTCGATCTCGATGTCGTCCGTTCCACGTTCCCTGCGTTCGGCCGCCCGATCAACGACGGCCAGTCGTTCTTCGACAACGCGGGCGGTTCGTTCGCCTGCCATCAGACGATCGATGCGCTCACCGAGTACTACACCGACTTCAAGGTGCAGCCCTACAGCGAGTTCGAGTCGTCGCGCCGCGCCGGCGAGCTGATGGACCGCTCGCGAGCGCTGGGCCGAGGCGCTCGGCGTCGAGGCCCGCGAGGTCGTGTTCGGGCCGTCGACGACCGCCAACACCTACGTACTGGCTCAGGCGTTTGCAGACGTGCTCGAGCCCGGCAACGAGGTGATCGTCACCAACCAGGACCACGAGGCCAACACCGGGGCCATCCGCCGCGCCGCCGAGCGCATCGGCTGCGAGGTCAAGGAGTGGCGGATCGATCCCGACACCGGGCTGCTCGACATCGCCGACTTCGAAGCGCTGCTGTCCGAACGGACCGGTCTCGTCACCGTGCCGCACGCTTCGAACATCGTCGGCTCCGAGAACGACGTCACCCGCGTCACGCAGCTCGCGCACACCGTTGGCGCCCGGGTGATCGTCGACGGCGTGTCGTTTGCCCCCCACACGATTCCCGACGTGGGAGCGATCGGCGCCGACGTGTACCTGTTCAGCCTCTACAAGACGTACTCGGTGCACCAGGGGCTGATGGTGGTGCGCGCTGGTCTGATGGCCGAGCTGCCGAACCAGAGCCACTACTTCAACGACTCGGTGAGCGACAAGCGTCTCAATCCGGCTGGCCCCGACCATGCCCAGGTCGCGTCCGCGGGCGCCGTACTCGACTACGTCGAAGCGCTCCACCAGCACCACGGCGGGTCGCGCACGGACGACCTCCGAACGGCGAGCGCAGCGGTGTCGTCGCTGTGGCGCGCACACGAAGACTCGCTGACTCCGTCACTCCTCGACGTTGCTCGCGCAGCGCGACGATGTCCGCCTGCTCGGTCCGGCGAGCCTCGACGCCGTCGCCGGGCACCGGTGTCCGACGATCGCCTTCAGCCCGCTCGCGAAGGATCCCCAGGACGTCGCCCACGAACTCGTGCAGCGGGGAGTACAGACCAGCTCGGGTCACTACTACGCAGCCCGAGTGCTCGACGGTCTGGGCATCGATCCCGACCGCGGCGTCGTCCGGCTGTCGTTCGTGCACTACACGTCACCGGCCGATGTCGAACGGGCCGTCGACGCACTCGCGCCGTCATCTGACGAGGGAACCGGCGTTGGCGAGCACCTCGCTCGTGGCTCCCGCAACCTGGTCCACTGGATGTCGCGCATGATGACCCCGGTGCGCCATGCTGTGAGCGTGACCACCACTCCGGACGTCGTCGAGACGACGCTCCGCGAACACGACCGACGCGATTGGCAACGCCATCCGGTCGACGTTGCGCGCCTGGTGTCGCGCCTCACGTTGCTCGCTCTCGTCCTGGTGCTCACCGCCGCGTTCCCGAGCGCGCTCACCAACCTCTCTGCCGATTTCGTGCGCATGTTCGCACGGATGCCTGACGCCGTTCGGTACGCCCTCGTCGGTATCGCACAGTTCGCCATCCTCCTGATCCCGGTCATCATCGTCGTCTGGATGCTGATGCGTCGCACGCGTCAGGCGACAGCGCTCGTGGTCGGTGCCGCGGTTGTCGGCGGTGTCGTGATGGTGTTGCTCACCGATTGGCTCGAGCGTGCCGCACCACCGACCGACGTCACCGACCTGCCGTCGAGTTCGTTCCTGCCGACCGACTTCCCTTCGACGGCGTACCTGGCCGCGCTCGTCGCCGGCGCTGCGGTGGCGTCTCCGATGATGACCGTCTACTGGCGACGTGTCGCCTGGATTGCCGTCACCGTCACGGCGGTCGTTCGGGTGCTCACCGCCACGCAGGCACCGGTCAGCATCGCCGTCACCGTCACGCTCGGCAGCGCGATCGGTTCAGCGGTGCTGGTGATCTTCGGGTCGCCGCAGCGCCGACCGGGCTCTGCCACGCTTCGAGCGGGCCTCGCCGCTGCCGGGTTCGAGGTCGACGAGCTCGGCGACGAAGCGACCCTGCGGGGCGTGCGGACCTACCGCGGTACGGCGTCGGGCACTGCGATCGACGTCGTCTACCTCGACCAGGACGACCGTGACGTCGAGCTGTTCTCGCGAGTGATGCGCTCGATCCGTGTGCGCGATGTCGACGAACAGCGACTCTCGGTGAAGCCGAGAATCCGCGCTGCGCAGGTCGCGACGGCGACGTCGATGGCCATGCGTTCGGGAGCACGCGTGCCTGCGGTGCTGTCGGTCGCACCGGCCGAGCGTGACAGCGCCATCATCGCAACGGCAGCGCCTGCTGGTCGGCGCCTGCGCGAACTCGACGACGCGAGCGACGCGGCGACTCGACGATCTGTGGCGGCAGGTCGGATTGCTGCACGACTCGAAGATCGCGCACCGATCGTTGAGCCTCGACAACGTCGTCCTCGACGGCGATGTCGCCACCATCGCCGGCATCGACACGGCGTTGCTCGCCTCCAGCGGCGAGTCCCGAGCGGTCGACCGCGCGGAACTGCTCGTCACGACGGCCAAGGTCGTCGGCGTCGATCGGGCGCTCGACGCAGCTGTTCGCTGCGTCTCGCACGACGAACTCGAAGCGACCCTGCCGTTCGTGCAGCTGCCGGCCCTGCCCGCGCACACGCGCAGCGAAGCGAAGAAGCCCAAGCATTTCGTCGATGACCTGCGCACCGGGCTCCAGGAGCGTCTCGACGTCGAAGCGGTCGAGCTGGCCGAACTCGAACGGATCAGCGTCGCCAAGATTCTGAGCTGGGTGGGGTTCGCGGTTCTGGCGTTCTTCCTTCTCACACTCGTCAGCAACTGGTCGGACATCGTCGAGGCGATGTCGGGCCTCGACTGGTCCTACGTCCTCCCGATTGTGATCGTCACGCTGATCGGCACCGTCGGCGGAGCGATGTCACTGGCGGGTTCGGTGGTCCGGCCGATCGCGCTGGGTGAAGCGACGATCATCATGTTCGGTCAGTCGTTCCTCAATCGGTTCACTCCGATGAACGCGGGTGGCATGGCAATGCGCATCCGCTACCTCCAGAAGGGCGGCACCGACGGGACCGTCGCCACCGCCGCCATCGGTCTCACCTCTGCCGCCAGCGGCGTGATGCAGGTGCTCTTCTTCGCGTTCTTCCTGCTGATGAGCAGCTCGGACCCGCGCAGCGGCATGGATCTCGACGAAGGGGGCGGGACGGACTACTCGATCGTGGTGGTGTTCGTCGGCGCGCTCGTCGTGGCGATCGCGGTGATCGCCCTCACCCCGAAGTTCCGACGCTGGGTGATGCACTTCGTGCGGTCGACGTTCACGAAGATCAAGACCGACTTCGGCGAACTCGCCCACCGTCCCTCGAAGTTGGCGTTGCTGTTCGGCGGTCAGGGCGTGGCGAAACTGTCGACGATCATCGCCTTCGTACTGTCGTGTTGGGCGTTCGACATCGACCTCAGTTTCATCGAACTCGGCGCGCTGTACATGGTGGCCAACACCGTCGCGTCGGCGGTACCGAGCCCTGGCGGGGTCGGCGCCATCGAGGCGGCGTTGGTGTTCGTGTTGCTGAGCTCGGGTGTCGACGATGCGACCGCCTGGGCAGCGGTGCTGCTGTTCCGTCTGATCAACTACTGGCTTCCGACGATCCCCGGTTGGATCGGCCTGCGAGTCAGCGAACGCCGCCAGCTGATCTGAGGCGGCGACATTCCCACGGCGTCGGCGGTGCCGCCTACGCTGAGGGCGTGTCAGGAGCAGCTCCCCTCGTCGGTGTGGTCATGGGCTCGTCGAGCGACTGGCCGACGATGTCGAAGGCGGTCGAGGTGCTCGACACGTTCGGCGTGGCCCACGAGGCCAGGGTCGTCAGCGCCCACCGGATGCCCGACGACATGTTCGACTACGCCGAGGCAGCAGGCGAGCGAGGTCTGCGAGCGATCATCGCCGGAGCGGGCGGGGCAGCGCACCTGCCGGGCATGCTCGCCGCCAAGACGACGGTGCCCGTGCTCGGCGTGCCGGTGGCCTCACGCCACCTGTCGGGTCAGGACTCGCTGTACTCGATCGTGCAGATGCCCGCCGGTGTCCCTGTTGCGACGTTTGCGATCGGCGAGGCGGGGGCCACGAATGCGGCCTTGTTCGCCGTGGCACTGCTTGCCGCCGACGATGCAGGCTTGGCTGCTGCGCTCGACGCGTATCGGGCCGAGCGGCGCGACGTCGCAGCTTCGTCGCAGCTCCCACCCTCATGACCACCTCCGCGATCGTTCCACCCGCCACGCTCGGGATACTCGGCGGCGGACAACTCGGTCGGTACGCGGTGATGGCTGCAGCGTCGATGGGCTACCGCACGATGGTGCTCGACCCCGATCCGTCGGCACCGGCCGGCCTCCTCGCCCATGAGCACCTCGTCGCCGCCTACGACGATCCCGACGCGCTGCGCCGGCTGGCGTTCGACTGCGACGCGGTCACCACCGAGTTCGAGAATCCGCCCGCTGCCGCGCTCGACGAGCTCGCAGCGACCGTGGTGGTGGCACCGTCGCCGGCGGCGGTGCGTGTCGCACAGGACCGCATCGCCGAGAAGCGGTTCCTCGTCGACAACGGCTTTCCGGTCGGTCGGTTCCAGGTGCTCGACGGCGACGACGAGTCGATCGATGCCTCGCTGGTCGACCTCGGTGCGATCGTCAAGACCGCTCGGTTCGGCTACGACGGCAAGGGTCAACGGGTCGTCGCCGGGGTTGCCGAGACCGTCGCTGCGTGGGCCGAGCTCGGCGGTGTTGCGTGCGTGATCGAACAGCGCCTCGCGCTCGACACCGAACTCAGCGTGATCGTCGGCCGTGCTGCGTCGGGTGACGTCGAGGCGTGGCCGGTCGCCGAGAACACGCATGTCGACGGCATTCTCGACGTGTCGGTGGTGCCGGCGGCGGTGTCCGACGAACTCGCCGACCGAGCCGTCGGTCTGGCGATGGCGGTGGCCGATGCCCTCGACTACGTCGGCGTGCTCGCCGTCGAGATGTTCGTCGTCGGCGGCGAATTGCTCGTCAACGAACTCGCTCCGCGCCCCCACAACAGCGGGCACTGGACGCTCGACGCCAGCGTCACCAGTCAGTACGAACAGCAGGTGCGTGCGGTGTGCGGACTCGGGCTGGGATCGCCGGCGATGACCGCCCCGGCGATCGCCATGGTCAACCTGCTGGGTGACCTCTGGGAGGGCGGGGATCCCGACTGGGCGACCATCCTCGACGACCCGCACGCGAAGTTGCATCTGTACGGCAAGTCGGCGGCACGATCGGGCCGGAAGATGGGTCACCTCACCGTGACCGCACCGAACACGACCGCAGCGGCGACACGCGCGTTGGAGCTCAGAGCGGGCGCTGTGCGATGACCAGCGTGTCGAGCGCGACCTTCGTTCCGTCGTCGGTTTCGACGTGGCGCTCGGCCACCTCGGCGGTCGTGACGTCGAGCCCCTCCAGCGCAGCGACAGTGTCGTCGACGCTGTAGCAGACGTCCGCCGACGGTGGGCCGCCGTGGCCCCGGTCGACGTTCGAACGGTCGTGTGCGATCACGAACAGGGTTCCACCGGGTGCGAGCCAGGTCGCTGCGTGCTCGAGGACGATGCGCTGCTGGTCGGCCGGCAGCTGCAGGTAGGAGAGCACGACGAGGTCGACGCGGTCCGTCGGGCTGCCAGGTGGTCGCGTCGGCCTGGACCGTGACGATGTCGGCGCCGTGCTCCGATGCGAGCTGCTGGGCCTTGTCGAGGCCGACCTGCGAGAAGTCGACCGCGGTGACGGTCCATCCCCGGCTGGCGAGCCAGACGGCGTTGCGACCTTCACCGGCGCCGAGATCGATCGCGGTGCCGGGCGCGAGATCGCTCAGGTGCGCCTCGACGAACTGGTTCGCCCGACCGGTCCAGATCAGTTCCTTCGTCGAGTACCGGTCGTCCCACTGCGCACTGTCCATCGCCCCAGTCTCGCGCCAGTGACGTTCGTGTTGCAGAACGGATGACCCGCCCCATCGGGACTGCAACGCAAACGAATCGGGGGCAGCACCGAACCACGTTCGTGTTGCAGAACGGATGACCCGCCCCATCGGGACTGCAACGCAAACGAATCAGGGCAGCACCGAACGTGGTCTGGCTGCGAGGTGTCAGGCGGTGGTGACGGGGTCGACGTCGAACTGCTCGACGCGACCGTCGGCGTGCTTCGCGAAGCGGCGCGGTGTCGGGCCGTGGTTCGGGTCGTCGGCGCCCCAGGGCCAGCCACCGAACTGGGTGCGCTGATAGTCGGCGAACGCCTGCTGGATTTCGGCCTGGGTGTTCATCACGAACGGCCCGTACTGCGCCACCTGCTCGCCGATCGGGCGTCCCTGCAGCACCATGCACTCGACGCCGTCGTCGCCGGCAACCAACTCCAGCGGTCGGCTGGGGTCGATGGCGGCTCCCGTTCCTGCATCGAGACGTTCACCGTCGACGGTCAGCCACGAACCGGAGAAGGCGTACAGCAGGCGATGTGATTCGGGTCCGGCGGCTGGGATCGTCCAGCGTGCGCCGGGGTCGAACCGCAGGTGCCAGATCGCCACGTCGGCTTCGGCCTTCGCGGCCCACGAGTTCGGGGGAGGGCTCGGCGCTTCGGCGTTGTCGAGCGAGCCGGCGATCACGGTGATGTCGACCAGCGCGTCACCGTCGCCGGTCGGCACCACGACGGTCGGTGTCTCGTGGCTCCACAGCATGGTGAAGTACGGGTCGACCATCTTGTCGGCAGCCGGCAGGTTGAGCCAGATCTGGAAGAGCTCGAGCGGGTTCGGCTCGTCGAACGACAACAGCGGGAACATCTCGCAGTGGACGATGCCCTTGCCGGCGGTCATCCACTGGGTGTCGCCGCGCCCGAAGCGAGCAGTGGCGCCGAGTGAGTCGCTGTGGTCGCAGAACCCGGTGCGTACGTAGGTGACCGTCTCGAATCCGCGATGAGGGTGCTGTGGGAATCCGGGCACGGTCGAGCCGTGGTACATGTTCCAACCGTCGACGCCTGCGAAGTCCTGACCGATCTCGCGGCCGGTGAGCGGCGCGTCGGGTCCGAGCTGCTCGGTGCCCTGCGGGTAGTCGTCGCGGTGGTGTGCGCAGAAGAGGAATGGATCGATCGTCGGCCACTGCGTGCCGAGGGGAAACGTCTGCAGAAGGGCGCCGGTCATGGGCCCACCCTATCGAGAATACTTGCGTACGCAAACGAAGAGGCGGGTGGTGAACCGAAACGTGCGCACGACAACGCCACCGGCGGTCGCTCCTGCGCATTTTTCGGAGATGGAGGGGTTGGTCGCCGTCGCTAGGTTTCCGCAGTGGCCAACGCTCGTGACGTCCTGCAGTACCAGGCGGTGCGCCGGTACCTGCTGTCGACGGCGCTGGCTGCCACGGCACGGAACCTCCTGGTGACGGTGTTGTTCAAGCAGGTGTTCGACACGTCGGGCAACGAGCTCGACATCGGCCTCATCGGCCTTGCTCAGTTCATTCCTGCGGTGCTCCTGGTGCTCGTCAGCGGGTGGGTGGCCGATCGGTTCGATCGCCGGCGGGTGAGCGCGGTGTTCCTGCTCGGTCGGGTGGCCTGTGCGGTGGCGCTCGTCGTGTACAGCCAGATCGCGCCCGGCACCGTGTGGCCGCTGTTCGCGATCGCCTTCGTCTTCGGAGCCGCCGACGCGATGCTCGCTCCGTCGCGACGATCGATCGCACCACTGCTTGCTCCGCCCGAGATGTTCCCGCAGATCATCGCCCTCTGGACGGCCACGTTCACGGCGGCGTCGATCGTCGGACCGATCGTGGGTGGATTCCTCTATTCGGTCGGGCCCAGCGAGGCCTACGCGCTCGCAGCCCTGCTCGAGTTCGCCGCGATCATCCCGATCCTGATGATCGTGTACGCCCGCGAGCCCGAGCGCATCACCGATCGGCCGACCCTGCACGATGCGCTCGAGGGCTTGCGGTTCGTTCGACGTACACCGGTCGTGCTCGGCACGATCTCCCTCGATCTCTTCGCGGTGTTGTTCGGTGGGGCGATCGCACTCATTCCGGCGGTCGCCAGCGACCGCCTGGGGGTGGGCGACATCGCCTACGGCTGGCTCCGCGCTGCGCCGGGTATCGGCGCGGCGGTGATGGCGATCTGGTTGGCGACTCGACCCATCACTCGCCGCGTGGGGCCCACCCTGCTGTGGGTGGTGTTCATCTTCGGCGCCGGCACGGTCGTGTTCGGCGTCACCCGGAACTATGCGGTCGCGTTCATCGCATTGGTCGTGATCTCCGCGGCCGACATGATCTCGATGTTCATTCGGGGTTCGATCGTTCCCCTCGTCACGCCCGACGAGCAGCTCGGTCGGGTCAGCGCGGTCGAGGGGGTCTTCATCGGTGCGTCGAACGAACTCGGTGCGTTCGAGAGTGGCGTTGCGGCGCGGATGTTCGGCGTGCCGTGGGCGATCGCCGGCGGTGGGCTCATCACGATGGGGATCGCTGCGAGCTTCGCGGTGGTGTTCCCGTCGATCCGCAAGATCGACACGTTCGAGGAACTCCGCCCGAAATCCCCGCCGGCGGCGATCTGAGCGACGCGTACCGTCGTGTGGATGGAATTGCGGTGGCCGAGCGAGAACGAACTCGACAGCTATGTCGAGGCGCTGGAGCGAGGGTGGTCACCGAACACGCTGGACGACGGTGCCGGTCGGGTCGAACTCGACGCGATCCGACGTGACCGGCGCGCGTTCCCGACTTCCCTGGTCGATCTCGACGCAAGCGGCCCGACGATCCAACTGCCCGACGGCACGGTCGCCTTCCGCATCCCCGGCTACCGGAAGTGGATGTGGGACGGCGAGTTCTGCGGCTCGATCGGACTGCGATGGCAACCCGGCACCGAGGAGTTGCCACCACACGTGCTCGGCCACGTCGGCTACAGCGTCGTGCCGTGGAAGCGCCGGCGCGGCTACGCAACCTCGGCGGTGCGGGCAATTCTGGGTGATGCCGCGGCGGAGGGGTTGCGATGGATCGAGGTGACCACCGACGTCGACAACCTTGCCTCGCAAGGCGTGATCGAAGCTGCTGGCGGGACGCTCGTCGAGCGCTTCACCTACCCGCCCGCGTACGGCAAGGGCGAGGGCCTGCGCTACCGCGTCGATGTGACGTCTGGTGTCTGACACCACACGTCACAGGCGGCTGTAGAGGAGGTCGGTGGGGGACCGACCGGCGTCGAGGCCGCGCTGCTCGAAGCGCGTGAGTGGGCGCCAGTCGGGTCGGTCGATGATGCCGCCGGAGAGCCTCGACTCGGCGTCGCACACCTGTTGCATCGACTCGGCGTAGTCGGCGATGTCGGTCGCGACGTGGAGTTCGCCGCCCACCCGGAGCCGATCGCACAGGGCGGCCACCACATCACTGCCGACGAGGCGTCGATGGAAGTTGCGGCGCTTGGTCCACGGATCCGGGAAGTAGATGCGGATGATCGCAAGCGACTCGGGAGCGATCCGATCGAGGAACGGGAGCAGGTCGCCGTGGACGACACGGATGTGGTGGAGTCCACGGTGTTCGATCGCGTCGAGCACGGTGACCACACCGGGCGTGTGGACCTCGACGCCGATCACGTCGAGTTCCGGCTGGGCTGCGGCCATCTCGATCGTCGACTCGCCGTGACCGAACCCGATGTCGAGCACGACGTCACCGTCGCGGCCGAACACCTCGGACCAGTCGAGCACGGGACCGTCGAGGTCGAGACCCCACTCGCGGATCCACTCGTCGAACTCGGCTTGACGTTTCGGTGACAGCGAACGGCGCCGAACCTTGAACGACGTGGCGGGTCGCCGAACCGATCGAGCACTGTCACCATCCGTCACGACCACGGAGACCGACGTTACCGGCGCCAGACTTCGGCCGATGAGTGACGTCGACGATGCAGCGCGCCGGCGGGCGATCCACCGCCAATCTGCATCGATCGTCGCGGCGGTTGCCCCGTTCGGTGTCGTCTTCGGTGCGTCGGCCGCAACGGCGGGACTTTCGCTGCTGCAGGCGGTGGGGTTCTCGGCGCTGGTGTTCGGCGGCAGCTCACAGTTCGCTGCCGTCGAGATCCTCGGCGACGGGGGATCGGTCGCGTCGGCGGCGATCGCCGGGCTGCTCCTCAACGTGCGCTCGCTCGCGTTCGGGGTGATCATGGCGCCGGCGCTGTTCGGTGCGTGGTGGCAGCGCGCCGCCATGTCGCAACTGATGATCGACGAGTCGACCGCGGTCGGTGCCGCTCAGATCGAGCGGCGTTGGCGCCGCTACGGCTACCTGATTGCCGGGATCGGCGTGTTCGTCGTGTGGAACCTCACCACCGTGATCGGCTTCGTCGCGTTCGCCGGGGCCGGCGACCTGATCACCGACCTCGGCCTGGATGCGGCGGGCCCAGCGGCGTTCCTGGCCCTGCTGTGGCCCCGCTTGTCGTCGGTGCCGCAACGGCGCACGGCCATCGCCGGCGCGCTCATTGCGTTGGCTCTCATCCCGTTCACCCCTCCGGGCGTGCCCATCCTGGCGGCCATGTTCGGTGTGGCTGCCTCGCGAATCGGGAGGGGCCCTGATGAGTGATGCCACCATCGTGCTGATCGTGATGACGATCGGGACGTTCGCGCTCAAGTCGGCGGGCCCGCTGGTGCTCGGCGACCGAGCACTCCCCGCTCGGCTCCAGCAGGTGGTCGATCTCCTGCCTGCGGCGCTGCTCGCCGCCCTGGCGATCGTGTCGACGGTCGGCGATGGTCGCAGCATCGTGATCGACGCGCGCCTCGTCGGGTTGGTGGTGGCCGGCGTCGCCCTCTGGCGGCGCCTGCCGTTCGTCGTCGTGATCGTGCTGGCCTCGGCTGCAACGGCGATCGCACGCTTGATCGCGTGAGCCCAGTCCGGGACTACAGTTCGCGCCATGTTTGGTCCCGACATCGAATTGATGCCCAACGAGAAGATGGTCCTCGCGTCGAACCCGCACTGGTTCTACTTCTGGAAGCAGGTGGCTGCGGCGCTCGGGATCTTCGGGCTGCTGCTCCTCCTGTGGACCGTCGACATCGACTGGCTCAACAGCATCATCGGCTGGGTGGCGCTCATCGCGTTCGTCGTGCTGCTCCTCGACGTGATCTTCGAGTACGTCCAGTGGCAGACGACTCGCTTCGCGATCACCAACGAGCGGGTTGCCTATCAGAGCGGCATCGTCCGGCGCCGGGGCGTGTCGATCCCACTCAACCGGATCAACAACGTCAACTTCAATCAGTCGGGGATCGCTCGCCTGCTCAACAACGGAGTGGTCACGATCGAGTCGGCGGGCGAGACGGGTGACTCGGTCTTCGAGAACATCCCCGACCCCGAGAAGGTCCGGACCCTGATCTTCGCTCAGGTCGAAGCCGACGAACAGCGCGACTCCGATCGCGACGCCGCCTCGCTGGCCAAGGCGATGCGTGAGCACGTCGAGTCGAATCCGGCAGCGCCGGCGGGTCCGACACCCCAGGAACGCCTCGCCGCGCTCGAGGACATGAAAGAACAGGGTCTGGTCAACGACGCCGAGTACGCCACCAAGCGGCAGCAGATTCTCGACGAACTCTGACGACTTCAGGGGTCGGATGACGACAGGGGTCGGACCAGCGATGTCATCGTCGCTGCCCAGGTCTCGACGAAGGCGACGAATGCGTCGATGTCGTCGTCGGTGACCTCGATCGACAGGGCGATGAACCCCCGCCGGGCGAAGTGGAATCCGGCGTCGAGGGCGTCGAAGAACAGCAGTTCCTTCCATCGGTCGTCCGAGGCGCTGAGGTCGGTGACCGACCTGACCGGCCTGGCCATGCCGTGAAGGTTCAGCAGCGACCCCGACCCGGTTGCGGACATCGCCAGTTCGTGTCGAGCGAATGCGGTGTTCAGATCTGAACGCAGTCGTTCGCCCCGCTCGTTCGTCGCTGCGAGCACCTCGGGGGTGAGGACCTCCGAGAGCGTGGCAACACCGGCGGCCATCGACACGACGTTGTTGTTGAAGGTGCCGGCATGGCCGAGGCGGCCACCGGCGTTCGCGTCGAACGCCGCCATCACTTCGCGCCGTCCACCGAACGCGCCGAAGGAGAACCCTCCGGCGAGGTATTTGCCGAGCGTGGTCAGGTCAGGTGTCACGCCGAGCACTTCCTGCGCGCCGCCGGGAGCGAGACGCGACGTCATCACCTCGTCGAAGATCAGCAAGGTCCCGGTCTCGTCGCAGTGTTGGCGAAGCGAGGCGATGAACGCTGGATCGCCCGGGATGCACCCTGCGGATCCCTGGAGCGGCTCGACGAGGACCGCCGCGATCGACTGTCCGTGTTCGGCGAAGACCTCGCCGAGCGCCTCGACGTCGTTGTATGTCGACACGACCCAGTCGTGGGGAACATTGACCTCCCGTGCGTTGCCGAAGGTGATCACCCCGCCGTGGTAGCCGCCATCGAACACGAGGACCTTGCTGCGCGCCGTGTGGGTGGTGGCGAGCGCGAGCGCCATGAGGTTCGCTTCGGTGCCGGAGTTGGTGAACCGCACCTGCTCGATCGAGGGGAACCGCCCGGCGATCAACTCGGCGAGGCGGACCTCGTCGGGGTGGACGGCGCCGAGCGCCCAACCACCGTCGATCGCGGTGTGGGCGGCGGTGCGAACCGGTTCTGGTGAGTGGCCCAGCAGGCCTGCGGTGTAGTTGCCGAGCAGGTCGAGGTAGCGGTGTCCGTCGACATCGGTCACGTACCGACCCTCAGCCGATGCGACACGGAACGGGAACGGATCGAAATGCAGCACCGAGCGCGTGTTGCCGCCGGGGAGGACTTCGGCGGCGCGGGCGGCCCACGATGCGCTGACCGGGTGGGCGTCGGTGTATCGCTGCCGGGCGGTGGTGAGTGCAGTCTCGAGCGCCGTCATCGCCACATCATCACCTGCGGTCTCACGGCGCCGGGAAGTCGAGGACATGGGTGATTCCGTCGATGAGGACCGGCGTGAACCCGAGCGACTCCCAGAACGGTGGAGCCGCCGCCGATGCCCGCGCGTTGCACGTCACCTTCGATGTGTGGTGTGCGGCACCATCGATCAACTGTGTTGCGAGGTCGCGGGCGATGCCGTGCCGGCGCGCTGCCGGTGACACGTAGAAGCGTCGAACTCGAAGCGCTCCGGCGACGTTCGGACACCAGGTCAGCCCGCCGACGGCAACTGCAACGTCGCGTGGCCGGGCAGCGACCACGAGCATCTCGCCGGGCCCGTCGTAGCGCTGCGTGCCGTCGGTCCAGCGATCGATCACGGCCCCGACGATCCTGATGCCTTCGGCGTCCGCTTCGCGTCGCAGCCCGTCGAGTCCCGATGGCAGCCATCGAGCCGCCGGTTCGATGGTGATGTCGCTCATCAGGCCTTGGTGCGTCGCGTTCCCCAATGGCCCATGGCGCCGACGCGTTGGAAGCGTTCGGGGCGGTCGTCGGGTCCGAGGATGTCGGTTGCCAACCACAGGCGCTTGAGCCAACGAACCCGCCCCGCCTCGACGTCGTCGACGTAGCGGCGACGACCGTGCAGGACGTGGTAGTTGTTGACGAACTGGATGTCGCCGGGACGCAACGCCATCTCGACCTGGTTGTCCGCGTCGTTGATCAGTGCGTCGTAGGCGTCCATCGCCTCGATCTGGGCGTCGGTGAGGCGCGGCGCATCGTCGTGGCGTTGCGACGCCTGGATGAACGGCCGGATGTACCGAACGAACAACCGGTCGCCGGTGGGGCCGCTGTGGCGGGTGAACGCCGGAACGAAGTAGTACGGCTGGCCACCGTCGCGCTGTTCACCTCGGAAGTCGTAGGGCAACGGTTCGTAGAGCACGGCGGCAAGATCGGGCCGTGTGCGCACCAGGGCGTTGTACGCGCCGACGGCGTTGGCGACCAGGCTCTCGCCACCGCTGACACCGTTGTCGATGCACATCAGCCCGACGAGATCGGACCCGTCGCTGTGGAAGCCGAGCGGATGGCCCCCGATCTCGTTGCCACGGGCGGTGGGATCATCCGGTGCCTTGCCCTGGTCCTTCACATCGCCGAGGAGGTGACCCTTCGCGTTCTGGGGCCACGGCTCGCCCAGGTGCATCCCGACACCCCAGTAGATCCACGAGGCGTCCTCCGCACCGAGTCGTTCGACGTCGAGCGCAGCGATGCGGGCGAACCCCCTGCCGTTGACCAACTCCTCTGCGATGTCGGCGAGCAGCGGGGCCAGAGTCGGCAGCGGGAAGTCACGTGCGGTGACGTCGAGCACCTCGTTGGTGGCCGCCCGGGCATGGTCGAGCGCCGCGTCGAGTTCGGCGTGGTGATCGTCGGTGAGGTGCAGCGTCCAGTCGTCGGCATCACCGATGTCGCTCGCCCGCCAGTTGGCGTGTGGTTCCAACTCCACGACGTCACTCGGTGTCTCGGTGGTACTCATCTCAGACTCCTCTCGGTGCGGGCTTGGCACCGCGGATCAAGCGGCCCGGAAGGGCCTCGGTGGCGACGCCGTTGTGGTAGGTCTCGTGGCCGGCGACGATCGTGTGCCGCCAGCCCTCGGCGCGCTGCAGCAGCCGCCGCCCTTGGGCCGGGAGGTCGTGGACGATCTCAGGCTTGTGCAGCCGGAGCCGGTCGAAGTCGACCACGTTGAGATCAGCGCGGTAGCCGGGGGCGATGACGCCGCGGTCGAACAGCCCCACGGTGCGTGCGGTGTCGCGGCAGTGGCGCTGCACGAGGAACGGCAACGGGATCCGGTCGTGGTCGCGGTCGCGGCCCCAGTAGGCGAGCAGCGTGGTCGGGAAGCTGCCGTCGCAGATGGTGCCGACGTGCGCGCCACCGTCGGCCAGGCCGGGCACGGTGTGCGGGTGCACGAGCATCTCGTGGCAGCCGTCGAGATTGCCGTCGACGTAGTTGAGGAACGGCAGATACAGCAGCCCGTGGCCGTCGTCGGCGAGCATCGCGTCGAGCGCGACCTCTTCAGCGGTGCGACCGGAGCGTGCGGCGACCGCCGCGATCGACGTGTCGAGCGACGGCTCGTAGTCGGGCTCGTCGGCCATTTCGAACAGCAGATCGAATCGGCCGATCAGATTTCCGCCCAGCTTGTCTCGCGTGCGCTCGGCTGCCTCGGCGAGCAGTCGCTCGCGCAACGCAGGATCGCGCAGCGCAGCGACTCGTTCGGGGAGCGGGCGGTCGGCGATCTCTCGGTACACCGGATTGGTGAGGAACGGGTTGAGCGTGCATTCGAAACCGAGGATCAGCCCCACCGCACGTGGCGCCACCTGCCCGGTCATCGCAAGCCCGTCGGCGTTCGCAGCGGTCAGGTGGTCGAGCAGCCCACGGAAGGCCTCGGGCACCATCGGGTTGCGAGCGATCGAGATCGACATCGGCCGACCGGACGTGGCCACCATCTCGCGCAGCATCGCGAACTCGCCATCGGGATCGAGGAAGTCGGACACCACCTGCAACACACCGGTGCCAGCGGCGCCGACACCTTGGGCGATGCCGATCAGCTCATCGGGTGCGGCGGTCAGCGTTGGGGTGTAGGCGCCCGTGGAGGTCTTGTGGTTGCGGGTTCGACTCGTGGTGAAGCCCAGTGCGCCGGCCTCGATGCCGTGACGTGCGAGTTCGGCCATCGCCGCGATGTCGTCGGGGGTGGCGTCTTCGTGGTTCGCGCCGCGCTCGCCCATCACGTTGAGGCGCAGTGCCCCGTGTGGCACCTGCATGGCCACGTCGATGTCGTGGGGGATCGAGTCGACGGCATCGAGGAACTCGCCGAACGAATTCCAGTTCCACCGCAACCCTTCGTGCAGCGCAGCCCCGGGAATGTCCTCGACACCCTCCATCAACTCGATGAGCTTGTCGTGATCGCTGTCGTGCACCGGTGCGAACCCCACACCGCAGTTGCCGGTGACCACAGTGGTCACGCCGTGCCATGACGACGGCTGGAGCCGCTGATCCCACGTGGCCTGGCCGTCGTAGTGCGAGTGGATGTCGACGATCCCGGGAATGACCAGCGCCCCGTCGGCGTCGATTTCGCGATCGGCGCTGCCGGTCACGGCACCGACCGCGGCGATCTGTCCGTCGGCGACGGCCACGTCGGCCGTTCGAGCGTCGGCGCCCGTGCCGTCGATGACGGAGCCCGCACGGATGATCAGGTCGTAGTCAGCCATGCGTCAGTCTCGCGTCTCGACACCTCCGAGCGGGACCCGAGCGCCATCGACGGGTGTCGGCGCAAGGGCATCCGCGGTCCCTAGGATCCGGGCGTGGCAGACCTCGGCAGCTCCTCCAGCGGAACCGGGGTCCGCGAACCAGCGCCGGGTTCGGGGCCCGTCGTCGACGACGACCCGAGTCTCGGCACCCATCGCAAGCGTCGGAGACGCTGGTGGCATCGCCATCTCGACTCGTCCGAACGTCAACGGGTGATGGCCGAACTCGGCATCAAGCGTCAGGACCACTGGGTGTTCCGCTTCACGGTGATGACCACGCTGTCGGTGATCGTCGCGGTGATGGGGCTGTCGGCCAGACTCGGCCGCGGTGGTGATCGGGGCGATGCTCCTCGCCCCGCTGATGCAGCCCGTGCTCGCAACGGCGGCGTGCATCGCCATGGCGCTGTTCCAGAAGTCGCTGCGGTCGTTCGCCGTGGTCGCTCTCGCAACGCTGTGGTCGATCGTGCTCGCCTATGTGCTGTCGGCGTTGTTCGTCAACGGCGAGCTCCCGAACGAGGTCACGAGCCGTACGGCGCCCGACATCCGCGACCTCGTCGTCGCCTTGGCTGCCGGCACGGCAGGCGCGTACGCAACGGTGCGAAAGGACGTGTCGGCGTCGCTCCCCGGCGTGGCGGTGGCGGTCGCACTCATTCCGCCGCTCGGCGCGGTCGGGATCGCGCTGGAGGCCGGCAATGCCACGTTCGCGTGGGGCGCCATGCTGCTGTACACCACCAACCTCTTCGCGATCATCCTTGCGGGGGTCGTGGTGTTCGTGGTCACCGGGTTCGTTCCTCCTCGCCGGCTGGCCAGTACGTTTCGCCGTTCGTCGCTGGTGGCGGCGGGTGTTGGAGTGGTCGTGGTCGCGATCGCACTCCCGCTCTACAGCGCCTCGACGTCGGCGGTGGAGCGTTCCGAGCGGGAAGTGCAGGCACTCGAGATCGTGTCGGTGTGGCTCGGCCCGACCGATCGACGCTCGGCGCCCGAGGTCACCTTCGACGATCAGCGCATCACGATCGCGGTTCGCAGTTTCGACACCCCGCCAGACCCCGACCCGCTGATCGAGTCGCTGCAGACCGCCTTCGGGGCTGAGCGCATCGTGTCGATCGAATGGGACCGCGTCGATCAGGCCACGACGACCACGACGACCCCGCCGACGACCACCATCGTGTCCGATGAGGAACGCCTTGCGGCCGAGGTCGAGTCGATCGTGGATCGCTGGCTCGCCGAACTCGACGCCGGTGGACGCCGGGACGCCCTCTCGATTGCCGGCAACGTCATCCGCCTCGACGCCAGTGGCACCATCGACGCTCCTGCACTCGAGTCGTTGACGACGCTGCTCGACACCGAACTCGATCAGACCTTCGAGGTGCAGCTCACGTGGCTCAAGCGGGAGAGCGTCGCCGGTCAGGAGCCGCCGACGCCGGATCAGGTGCTTGCCGAACGCATCTCGCTGCTCGCTCGCGACTGGGCGGCCGCCGAGCGGGTCGAGGTGATCTCGACGAGCTTCGACGGCCGCCGCGCAATCGTCGAAGTCGCCGGCCCGGATGCTCCCGATGCCACCGATCTGGTCGCCACGCTCGCCGAACTGCTCGACCCCGACGATCAGGTGACCGTGCTCTTCATCGAGCGCCGTGACATCACCACGACCACGACCACGACCACGACCACGACGATCCCCGGCTGACCCGCCGCCCACCGCCGGCCTGCAAGAATTCGGGTGTCGAGAGGAGCAACCGATGGCGTTCAAGCACGAGCAACTCAGCGGATGGCTGGCCGAGCAGGCGCTTGGTGAGACCCTGGTGAGCTACACCGTCACGTCGTTCGGCCAGGTCAGCAGTTCCAACCCCGGCTCGGGCGTGACCTCTTCGTCGTCGAGCGGCATCGCTCGGCGCGAGGCCTTCGCCGAGTCGCTCGGCGCCGAGCGGTCGTACAGCAGCGGCTACAACTCGACCTTCTCTGCGCTCACCGATCAACGCCTGATCCTGGGGACTCGTTCCGGGGTTCGCAACCGGCCGAAGGACGTCCTGCACAGCGCCCCGGTCGATGAGATCACCGTCTACTGGTTCGACGACGACGAAGGCGCCGGCAACAGCTTCCGCCACTTCGTGGTCGACTTCGGCGACGGCACGATCCGTTCCGATCGCGCCGGCCTCACGATGCTCGGCCGGCCGACGAAGTCGAACGCCGATGACTTCGTCGAAGCGCTCGGCGATCGTGCCCAACGCATCGAGCCGAGCTGAGGAGGGGACATGACCGGGGACATGACCGGCGAATACGACCATCGAGTGATGCCGCCGGGGATCGGCGTGCCGGCCGACGACGACATCTTCACCGACAACGTCCGTTTTGGCGACGTCGATGCGTGGAATCGCGAGGCGGTTCGCATCCACGAGAAGCAGGGCGGCTTCTACCGCATCGAGCGTGAGGGCTTTCCGCCGATCCTCGCCGTGCTCGACCACGCTGCGGTGCTCGAGGTCGAGCGCCAGCCGGAGCTGTTCACCAACGGCCCGGCGCCGGTGCTCACCACGCAGGAGGCGCTCGACAATCCGCCGCCGATCGAGCTGAAGACGCTGATCCACATGGACGGCGACGAGCACACGGCGTACCGCAAGCTCGGGCTCCCACAGTTCAAACCGGCCAGCCTCGATCGGCTGCAGGACCGCCTCGACGAACTCAGCGAGCAAGCGGTCGCGACCATGCGTGACGCTGGGGGCGAACTCGACTTCTCCACCGACGTGGCCTTGCCGTACCCGTTGCAGGTGATTCTGAAGATCCTCGGTCTGCCCGAGGCCGACTATCCGCGGATGCTGCAGCTCACGCAGCAGCTGTTCGGCGGAGAGGACCCCGACCTGCAGCGCGAAGAGCTGAGCCCCGAAGCCATCGGCGCGATCCTGATGGACTTCATGGCCTACTTCTCGGGGATCACCGTCGATCGTCGAGCTGACCCCACCGATGACCTGGCGTCGCTGATCGCCAACGGTCGCCTCGGTGACGGCCCGGATGCACCTCCGCTCGGTGACCTCGAGACGATCGGCTACTACATCATCGTGGCGACCGCCGGACACGACACCACGTCGAGTGCGATGGCCGGCGGGTTCCGCGCGCTGGTCGAGCACCCCGATCAGCTTGCGATCCTCCAAGAGCGTCCCGAGCTGATGAACAACGCGATCGAGGAGATGCTCCGGTGGACGGCCCCGGTGCGCCACTTCATGCGATGCGCCACCGCCGACACCGAACTGCACGGATACTCGATCGCGAAGGGCGACTTCGTCTATCTCTCCTACAAGGGCGCGAATCTCGACCCGAAGGTGTTCACCGACCCGCTGCGGTTCGACATCGAACGTCCGAACGCCGACCGGCAGATCTCGTTCGGGTTCGGCAAGCACTTCTGCATGGGCGCGCAGCTGGCGCGCATGGAACTGCGGTCGCTGTTCAACCGATTGATCCCGCTGATCGAGTCGGTCGAGTTCGCGGGCGAGCCCACGATGGCCCAGACCACCTTCGTCGGCGGTCCCAAAGCCCTCCCGATCCGCTACACACTGCGCAACGACAGCTGACGGTGCAGTTCCGGGAGGGTGTGTCCGGCGATGCGCCCCGCATCGCCGAGTACTACCACCGCTGTTGGCTGGCAGCGTCCGCTTCGTCGCTCGAGCCGGGCGTCGCCGAGCGGTTGGAGGCGTCGATGTGGCTGGAGCTCTTCCACGGCCGGCTCGTGCCGGACAGCTCGATGCGCACGGTGGTTGCAGCGAACGACGGCGTGGTCATCGGTCATGTCCAGGTGGAGGGCAACCTCCTGGTGCACCTGTTCGTCGATCCCGATCACCAGGGCGCCGGGATCGGGAGTCGATTGCTCGAGATCGGCGAAGCGCTGATCGCCGAGGCCGGCCACGCCGACGCCGAGTTGCACACGCGGGTCGACAACGACCGCGCGATCGCGTTGTATCGCTCGGTGGGTTGGCAACTCACCGACCGGTTGATCCACAGCGCACACGATGGCATCGAATACGACGAGCACGTGCTGGTCAAACCCCTCCACCGATGAGCGAACACACCACATCTGCGGGTTTCGCTCATCGCCGGGGTGTCACACGACGCGTCCGAGGAAGGCTGCGAGCCGATCCGCGGCCGGCGCACCTTCCGGGGCGGTTTGCTCCGGTCCGTAGGGGGCCGGTTCTTCGCCTCTCGGGACGTGGGCCATGTGTGCCACGGCCAGCTCCATCAACGACTCGGCCAGATCCGCATCGAGGTCGGTGTCCTGCCCGGTGGCTTTGGCCAGATCCCATGCATGTTGGAACGTGTCCAGAGCAGCCAGGCCCATCAGCTTCTCACCGGAGAACGATCCGAACGGCAGGGTCACGGTCGTGTCCATCGCTCCGTCTCTGCGGAGTTCGGCGACGGCGTCGGACGCAGCTCGATCGAACGCACCGGCCTGCTCGCTGTGGGGGACTTCGACTCCGGTCATGTTGAACGGCTTGTCCTGCAGCGCGTCGGTCACCATGTGCTGGGTACCGATGGTGTGATCGATGAGTTGGGCGACGTCGAACGAGGCGCAGGGCGTCGCGGAGCCGAGTTGGTCGGCATTCACGCCCGCCAACACCTGGCGGAACGTGGCAATGGCGGTCTCGTAGGTCTGCATGGCCATCACGCGTCCAGGAACAGCTTGATCGTGTCGACGTGGACGCCGTCGTGCTCTTCGGTCACCTTCGCCTCCGGAGTTGCGAGCGCCGCCTGCAGCGAGTCGAGGTCGGGCGCTTCGATCAGCACGGCAACGGTGGTGGCGTTGCCTGCCGGGTCGCGAAACGCGGTGGCCTTCATGCCACGGGCCTCGAAGAACTCCGATCGGGCCGGCGAGTCGAACCAGTGCTGGACGTCGTCGACGTCGTGGATTGCGATGACCTGCATGGTGGTGTCCCTTCGTTGGGTTGCGGTTCCGGAGGTTTCCGGTGGAGACATCGTGCGCCTCACCCATGAGGTGGCGCATCGGGGCAATCCCCATTCCAGAACCGCGTCACCCCCATTGTCGGAGAAACCGGTCAGTCGGCGGTATCGAGTGCCGAACGCGCCGCGAAGGCGACAACGGCCGTGCGGCCCTCGACGCCGAGCTTGGTGGCGAGATTCGCAATGTGTCGTTCGACCGTCTTGGGCGAAACATGCAGCGTCTCCGCGATGCTCCGAGTCGAACGAGCCTCGGCGAGCAACTCGAGGACGTCGGCCTCACGGGCCGACACTCCGAGCGCCCGCAGTCGGGGCGGAACTCGTTCGTCGCTGCGTCGTTGACGAGGCAGCGCAGACCCGAGCGCCCCCAGCAGCGACCGGCACGAGGACGCAAGACGGTCGTCGCCCCGCGTCTCGAAGTAGCTGAAGGCATCTCGCAACCAGGTGATCGGATCTCCCCATCCGTCGGCATGTGCTGTCTCGGCAACCAATCGACGGGCGTGATGCTGGAACCACGGGGCCGGCTGTACACGTTCGGCCAGTGTCACCTCGCGGTTCGCCTCGTCGACTGCTCCGCGACGGCCGGCCACGACCGCACGCGCGTAGCTCCGGTAGCTGTCGATCATCACGTGGTTCGGGCCGACGTATGCGTCGAGTTCGTCGATCGCCGCTGTCCCGGCCTCGTCTCCGTCGAGGGCCTCGAACAGGACCCAGATCCCACGTTCGGGACAGGCCACCGCCGGCGCCACCCGCAATCGATCCATCATCTGCTCGAGTGCTGTTCCCGCGTGGCGGAGATCGTCTCTGTCGATCCAATAGGTGGCACGGGCCACGCCACCGAGCGCGACGACGTCTGCATGACCGTCGGAGATCGCATCGGCTTCGGCCAGGAGCCGCTCCATCCGCTCCCGGTCGCCGTGGTGGGCGGCGGCGACCGCGAGCGCGACGGTTGCGACACCATGCAGGGTGCGCAATCGAAGTCTCTTCGCCAGATCGATGCAGCGGTTGGCCGCAGGCTCGATCTGGTCGGTGTTGCGTCGGTCGTGCGCCTGCCATGCGAGGAAGTTGTCGAGATGGGCGACCACGACGAGCGCGCCGGCGTTCGTGGCGTGCTCGCGGGCGGCGAGGATCCCTTGCGGTGGCTCGAACTCCCAGAGCGCCAGCGACGATCGCTCCATCAACCCCCGCAGTTGCCATGCCGGCAGGCCGTGCTCGCGCCCGATGCTCACGACGCGGTCGAACGTCGCCGCGGGGTTGCCCTCGCCGCGGCCTCGCTCGCACCGGCCGACCACGAGCGCCGTTGCAGCCTCCAGCTCGCAATCTTCACGCTCTTCCGCGACTTCCATGGCAGTCCGGGCCAGTAGCGCAGCGTCGTCGAAGCGGCCCTGGCCGACGGCGACCTCGGCTCGTACCGCGTCGATCCGCGCCCCGAGGTGAGTTCCGGGAGCATCGTCGACGAGATCGTGCGCCGCCGCCGCGTGTTCACCGGCGGTGTCCCAACGGCTTGCTTCCGCAGCCGCCCGCGCCATCGCCAGGTGGATGTTCACACGCTGCGCCGGCCCGGCGGCGGCGAGCATCCGCTGCCCGACCGCCAGCGCCTGATCGACGGCTCCCGTGGTGCCGAGGACCGACAACAGGGCGTCACCGATCTCGAACCACTCGGGCTCCACGTCGTTCACGAACGACCACGCACGGTCGAGCATCGGTACCGCGCTCGACAGCGCCCCCCGCCGGCGCGCCCGACGGGCGGCTCGGAGGAGGAGTGCAGCTGCTCGCTCGGTGTCGCCTGCCTCCTCGGCGAGTGTGGCGGCCTGCTCACCGAACGCGTCGCCGAGGTCTGGCCGATCCTGCTCCAGCGCAGCGAGCGCCTCACGGGCGATCTCGATCCGCTCGAGCGGGAGCATCTCTTCGAGGATCGCCTCCCGTGTCAGCGCATGCCGGAACTCGAACGCCGTCGGTTCGGAGCGGTCCGCCATCACCAGCTGGGCTTGGACTCCGGCACGAAGCGCCTGAGCGACCGTTTCGGTCGGCACCCCCAACGCAGCACGGAGCAGCTCGGTGTCGAAACGCTGCCCGAGCACTGCCCCAACGCGGATCACGCGGCCGGCGTCGTCATCGAGCTCGCCCGTCCTTCGACGAACGAGCTCGGCGAAGCGTTCGGGCACCGCCGGGCCACCAGCCGCCTCGACCCGCCAACCGTCGCCTGTCGAGGTGATCGTGCCGTCGGCGACGCTGGTCGTGAGAAGTTCCTCCACGAGAAGCGGTAGCCCGTCTGCGAAGTCGCTGATCAGCGACATCACACTCGCATCGACGCCGGCGCCGAGGCACGTCGACGCCATCGTCGCGAGTTCATCGGTGCTCAGACGTCGCAACTCCATTCTCGCCGCCGATCTCCTGGCTGCGAGGTCGCTCAGTACCCGTCCGACCTGATCGGAGCCCTCGAGACGAGTGGTCACCACACACAGCACCGGTGCATTGGTCAAGTTGTCTGCCAGGTACTCGACGACGGCGGCCGTGTCGGGATCCGACCAGTGCAGATCCTCGAGCACGAGCATGCAGGCGTCGCCGGGAATGGAGGTCAAGAAGCGCAGGAGGCCCTCACCGATCTCCATCGCGCTCGCCTGGTAGGGCTCTTCGGCGACGCCTCGCCACTCGGGAACGATCTGGGCCAATGCCCGCCGGTCGACCGACGGCGCGCCGTCTGCGCCGAGCCGTCTGACGTGGCCCGACAGCGCTTCGAACAGTGGACGGAACGGCACGGGCGTGCGAGTGTCGACAGCCCGTCCGACCAGTACTGGCAGTCCTCGCCCTGCAGCCGCGTCGCAGAGCTCTCTGACCAACCGAGATTTGCCGACGCCCGCCTCGCCTGACACCCAAACGAAACTGCCGGCCCCGCTGACTGCGCGATCGAGCGCAGCCACGAGCACTGTCGTCTCGTCCTCGCGCCCCACCAGGGACGGGCACGACACTTGCAGCACGGCGACAGTCTTGCAGGCACCTCTAGAGTCGCGCCGGTCCGGTCCAACGCTGATCTGTACGATCCGAAGGTGAGCGCGATCGCCCGTCGTACGAGGGAACGGCAGATGACTCGGAATCGAGCGCCTCGCGTCGACGTCCACGCTCATCCGGGCCGGTGCTTTCTCAGCGGGACCGCCGACGCAGACCCCGCTCGCCCCGCCCTCGGCAGCGGTGACGCGATCGCCGGGTTCCACGCAGCGCAGGACGCCGGGATGGCAGCGGTCAGCTTCGCCACGGTCGCCGACCTTCGCGTCCTGCAGCTCGTCGAGAGTCGCTTCGCTGCTGCCCGCGAGTTCGCCCCGGGCGAGGCGTACGCCGACCACCAGCGTCAGCTCGAAGCGATTCTCGACGTCGCGCGCCGGGTCGATGCGACCGTGGTCGCCGGAGCGGACGACGTCATGCGTGTGCACCGTGCAGGTCAGACCGGTCTGCTGGTCACCTGCGAAGGGGCAGACTTCGTCGAGGACGGCCCCGATGCCGACGCGTTCGAGCGTCTGCACGAGGCCCACGCAGCGGGTGTCCGATCGATCACCATCGTGCACTACCGGCAGAACAGATACGGCGACCTCCAGACGGAACCACCGCTCCACCACGGTCTGTCGCACGCCGGTCGCGAGCTCGTCGAGGTGATGAACGATCTGGGCATGATCGTCGATCTTGCGCACGCCTCGTTCGAGACGACGATGGACGCTGTGGCCGCCTCGCGCCACCCGGTGATGATCTCTCACACCCACCTTGCCGGGTCGCGCAGCGACCACCCACGGCTGGTGACCGATGAGCACGCGCGTGCCGTCAGCGATGCTGGCGGGTTGATCGGGGCGTGGCCCTCGGGCGTCGTGTCGGAGACACTCGACGACTTCATCGACGAAGTCGTCCGACTGGTGGACCTGGTGGGCGTCGGGCACGTCGCGATCGGCACCGATCTCGACGCCAACTTCCGACCGGTGCTGACGGAGTACGGGCAGTTCGACGACCTCGATGCTGGTCTCGCGGCGCGTGGTCTCGGTGCTGACGACATCGATCGGGTGCTCGGCGTCAACGCCGTGGATCTCATCCGAACCGTGTGCGGTCCGTGACCGGGAATCACCGTCGTCTCGACTCGTCGTGACGCTCGGTGAGCTTCGAGGCGCAGATGCAAGGACTGCTGCCCGATGGTGTTCGTACTCGTGGGCGTCGATTCCGATCGCGGACGCGTCACGCCGGTGGTTCGTTGGACTCTGTGCCACGCGACTACCCCACGAGTTCCGGTCAGGTGCGGGTACGCCACCGGCGACGCGTCCGCGGACGGGTGCACGCAATTGATCGGCGCGAGACACCCATCACGCACGTCCTGGTCACCGATGAGCGAACCCACCAGATCTGCGGGTTTGGCTCATCGCTTCGGACGATCAGGAGAGTTCGAGACCGGCGAGGTCGCCTGATGCACGCCAGTTCTCCAGCACCTTGATGAACGCGAGCGACCCGGCGCCATAGCTGCCGTTCTTCACGCTGCGCTCACTCGGCTTGCCCTCGTTGTTGTAGTAGCCGGGGGTGCACGATTCGAGGAACTTCAGGCTCATCTGCGACAGGCTCACGATCGTGTCGACCCACGCCGCTTCGGCCTCGGCCTCGGCCTCGATCACCGTCACGCCACGATCCCTGGCCTCGGCGAGGATGTAGGCGAGGTGCTTGCTCTGCTCGTTGAGCATGTGCGGGAAGTTCACGGTGAAGCCCGACTGCACGTTCGAGAAGATGAAGCAGTTCGGGAACCCTCGGCTGTGCATCCCGTGCAATGTCGACGCGCCGTCGCTCCACTTCTCGGTGAAGGTCAGGCCGTCACGCCCGTACAACTCGTAGCCGGCACGACGGGTGTACTCGGTGCCGACCTCGAAGCCGGTCGCGTAGATCAGGCAGTCGACCTCGAACTCCTCCTCGACCAGCGCACCGGTCGCATCGTGACGCTCGACGACCACCCCGGTCGGCGTGATGCGCTTCACCCCGCGCCCTTCGGTGTCGATCAGGTGCACGTTGGGTCGGTTGAACGTGTCGAGGTACTCGTCGTGGAAACACGGCCGCTTGCAGAACTGCCGGTACCAGGGCTTGAGCGCTTCAGCGGTGCTCGGATCGGCCACGATCTCCTCGACTCGTGACCGGATCTGTTCCATCTTCTCGAAGTCGGCGAGCTCCATCGTGTTCGCCAGACCCTCGGGCGTCAGGTCGCCTTCGCCGCGTCGCACCCGGATCAGGAGGTTGCCGATGATGTCGGTCCACCCGTCGTCGACGAGGTCTTCTGGCTCGGGGATGCCCGAGACGAGATTGTTGAAGTTCTCCATCCGCCGTTCCTGCCAACCGGGCTCGAGACTTGCGGCCCACTCGGGATCGGTCGGACGGTTGTTGCGCACGTCGATCGACGACGGTGTGCGCTGGAAGACGAACAGCTCCTTGGCCGCGGCGCCGACGTGGGGGACACACTGCACCGCGGTCGCTCCGGTCCCGATGATCCCGACCCGCTTGTCGGCGAGACCGACGAGGCCGCCGTCGGACCCACCACCGGTGTAGTCGTAGTCCCAGCGGCTGGTGTGGAACGTGTGCCCCTCGAACGAGGTGATGCCCTCGATGCCTGGCAGCTTCGGGCGGTGGAGGGGCCCGCTCGCCATCACGATGTAGCGGGCCCGCATCGCGTCGCCCCGATTCGTGCCGACGACCCAGCGCTGATCCGCGTCGTCCCAACGCATCTCGGTCACTTCGGTCTGGAAGCAGGCGTTGCGGTAGAGGTCGAAGTGTTCGCCGATCGCCTGGCTGTGGGCGAGGATCTCTGCGGCCTGGGAGTACTTCTGCTTCGGCATGTAGCCGATCTCCTCGAGCAGCGGCAGGTACACGTACGACTCCACGTCGCACGCCGCGCCCGGGTACCGGTTCCAGTACCAGGTGCCGCCGAAGTCGCCGCCCTTCTCGACCATGCGGATGTCGTCGACGCCGGCCTCTCGCAGGCGCGCCCGGCGAGCAGGCCGCCGAATCCGCCGCCGATGATGAGCACTTCGACGTCGTCGGTCAGCGGCTCGCGCTCGATCGGGTCGACGTAGGGGTCGTGGACGTAGCGCTCGAACTCGCCGACGACCTCGATGTACTGCTCGTTGCCGACGTCGCGCAGTCGCTTGTCGCGCTCCTCGCGGTACTTGTCGCGCAGCGCATCGGGGTCGAAGGTCGTCGTACTCGTCTCGGCCTCGCTCATCGTTGCAGCGTAGAAAGCCACGCCGCCGTCGTCACCGTGCGGGTGCAACGTTTGGGGTCGGACACCAAACGTCGCATCGGTGCCGGTCAGGTCTCGACGTGGGCGAAACGTTCGATGTCGCCGCGGTGACCGGCGACCACGATCAGGTCGTGTTCCCCAGATGCGTTGCACTCTCGGCGTACGTGAACGACTGGCCCTCGGGCTTGATGCACACCACGGTGACCTTGTACTTGACGCGAAGGTCGGTGTCGCCGAGCTACTTGCCCGCCAGGTTCTGGGGCACCCTCATCTCGACGAGCACGAAGTCGTCGTCGAGCGCGAAGTACTCGATGAGCGCCCCGGTGACGAGCCGCGCCACACGGCTGCCCATCTCGGCTTCGGGAAACACGACATGATGCGCACCGACGCGCTGCAGGATGCGGCCGTGCTGTGCGGTGAGCGCCTTGGCCCAGATGTTCGGAACCTCGAGATCGACGAGCGCCCCGGTGGTCAGCACGCTCGCTTCGATGTCGGCGCCGATCGCCACCACTGCGGTCACAGCGTCGCCGACGCCGAGTTGGCGCAACGTCTCTTCGTTGGTCGTGTCGGCCTGGACCGTGTGGGTCAGGTGGCCCGCGTGTTGCTGCACTCGGAGCTCGTCGGCGTCGATTCCGAGGACCTCATGGCCCATGTCGATCAGCGTGCCGGCGAGCGCGGAGCCGAATCGGCCCAGCCCGATCACGACGATCTCGCCCTGGTGCTCGACCGTGGGCCGACGCCCGCCGAACATGTTGTGAAGAATGTTGTCAGCCAATGATCGGACGCTCCTCGGGATAACGATACGGCGCTGCACGCTCGCGCAGCGCAAGTGCCGTGACGAAGGTGACGGGGCCGACGCGACCGGCGAGCATCACGATCATCAGCACGATGTGGCCGGTGGCGCCAATGCTGCTGGTGATCCCGGTCGACAGTCCGACCGTGCCGAACGCCGAGGTTGCCTCGAACAGCGCAGGGGAGAGCGAGAGGTCCTCGATGCTCATCAACAGCAGTGACGTGCCGACGACGAGACCGATCGACAGCAGGGCCACGGTGAGCGCCTGGCGAATCACGGTGTCCGGCAAGCGCCGGCGGAACACGCTGACGTCGGCCTTGCCGCGCGCCTCGGACCAGAGCACGTAGCCGAGCACGGCGAATGTGGTCACCTTGATGCCGCCGCTCGTCGATGCCGGCCCGGCGCCGATGAACATCAGCGCGGTGATCACGAGCAGCGTCGGCTCGTTCATCCCGCCGATGTCGACGGTGTTGAACCCGGCCGTCCGCGGGGTCACGCCCTGGAACCATCCGGCCAGCAGCTTGTCGAACGTGTCGAGCGGTCCGAGAGTGTCCGGATTCGTCCACTCGAACGTCGTCACGACGAGCGGGCCGATGATCAGCAGCCCGGCGGTGGCGATGAGCGTGATCTTGGTGTGCAGGCTCCACGGCAGCGGCCGGGACGATTCGCCCGAGCGACGATGGCGTTCACGGCGCCAGGACTCGACAAGAATCGGGAAGCCGAGACCACCGACGATGAATGCACCCGACACGCTGAGCACCACGACTGGGTCGCCCACGAACCGCTCGAGGTTGTTCGAGTACAGCGAGATGCCGGCGTTGTTGAACGACGTGATGGCGTGGAACACCGCCGAGTACGCGGCGTGCCCGACGTTCGTCTCGTAGCCTCCCTGCCAGAACCGCACGAACAAGACCACGGCGAGCGAACCCTCGACGCCCACGGTGATCTTGGCGATCGCGATGATCAGGCGGCGAAGGTCGCCGATGTCGACCGCGCCGATCTCGGCCTGGGCGAGCATCCGCTGGCGGAGGCCGACGCGATGCGATGCGACCAGACGCGAGGATCGAGCCGATCGTCATGATGCCGAAGCCGCCGACCTGGACGAGCAGCAGGATCACCAGTTCGCCGAACACCGAGAACCGGGCGATGTCGGTGGACCCAGTCCGGTGACGGTGGCCGCGGACGTCGAGGTGAACAACGCGTCTTCGAGACCGATGTGACCCGGGCCGTCTGCCGAGATCGGCAGCCACAGCAGGCGCGGCGCCGATGACGATGAACACGACGAATGCCGCAACGACGAGTTGCGCAGGATTCCTGATCGCGGCGAGCGCGCCCTGTCGTGGCACCGAACGAGCATAGAAGGCGGCATCCTGGTGGGATGTTCCTCGGAGAAGACCTCCTCGCCTGGCTGACGCTGGCGTTCGGTGGCGCGCTGTTCGTCGGGAACGGACTTGCCATCGTCAAGCCGCCCGCCAAGCAACTCGACGACTCGAACCTCCAACGGGCGCCGGTGTTGCGCAGCGCGGTCTACGCGGGCATCGGCTTGGTCGCAGCTGTCTGGGCGCTCGCGTCGCTGCTCAGCGGTTGACCGGTCGCGCCGATCAGTTGTTGCTGTAGACCGTGAGCGTGACCTGGTTCTCGCCGGCGTCGCCGAAGAACACGATGCCGACGGTCCATTGGTCGTTCGTGTACACGTTGTTGATCGTGTCGTCCGCCGTGAAGGTCGATGTCTCGTCGAAGCCCGCCGAGGTCAACGCACTGGCGTAGCTCTCGACGAAGCCGTCACCCTCGACCGTGCCGGAGACGGTGATCGCCTGCTCGGTGTCGGACCCGATGACCGATGCGCTGGCGATTGCCAGGCCGCTCGGTTCGGGAATCTCGCCGGGCCACTCGTCCGGCAACTTCCGTTGTAGCACCGGAACGGAAGCTGCCGTCCTCGGATTCGATGTTGACCCCGCCCGACTCGGTGTCGACGTCGCCGGTGACAACCGATCCATCGGCATCGGTGATCACGAAGTTGCCGTCCTCGTCGATCGTCATGCCGCCCTCCTCGGTCTGGACCGAGAACCCGCCATCCCCGTCGAGATCGAGGTCGACGTCGCCGCCACCCTGCGATTCGATGAGCTGTTCGATCCCGTTCTCCGCCGCGTCGCCGCACGCTGCGAAGGCCAGCGCGCAACCCGCTACGACGAGGGTGTTCAGCGTTCGTCCCATGCTGTTTCGTCCCATGCCGCGAACTGTAGGACCGCACGGGCGCTGGAGCGAGCGATTCCTGACCATCCGATCAACTGTCAGCGTCGATCCGCGACGGGTGCGGGGTTGCACCGGTGTCCGAGCGCGAGGATGACGAGATGAGTGGTCCGCTACGCCTGACGTTCGTGCAATCTGCCAGCCGGGTCGATCAGCTCCCGGAGTCGCCGGCCGAGGTGGCGTTCGTCGGGCGCTCGAACGTCGGGAAGTCGTCGCTGGTCAACGCGTTGGCCAATCGCAAGCAACTGGCGCGCGTGTCGAACACGCCGGGACGAACGCAGCTGATCAACATGTTCGAGGTCGAGAGTGCTCGGGCGGACACCGCCACGATGGTCGACCTGCCGGGTTACGGCTTCGCGAAAGCGGCCAAGACGGTCAAGCGAGACTGGCCGGAGATGATCGAGGGCTATCTCCTCGAACGCGACAAGCTCGCCATGGTGTTCGTCTTGGTCGATGGCCCCATCGGCCCGACCAAGCTCGACGCGCAGATGCTCGACTGGCTGCGTTATCACGGCGTGCCTCACACGGTGGTGGCCACCAAGTTCGACAAGGTCAAGTCGTCGAAGCGAGCGACCCGCAAGAAGGAGTTGGCGGCGGGATGCCAGCTCGACCAGGGCGACATCGTGTGGGTCAGCGCCGCCAAGGGCGATGGCATCGACGCGTTGCGTTCGCTCGTGCGGACCTGGGTGGGCTGATTTCGTTAGCGTCGGACGAATGCCGCTCGTCGACCTGCCCTCCGTCTCGATCACCGGAACCGGACTGTTCACTCCGCCCGAATCGGTCAGCAATGCCGAACTGGTCGCGTCGCTCACCGAGGCCGTGCTGAAATGGAATGCGGAGCACGCCGAGGAGATCGCCAGCGGCGAGGTGGCCGAACGGGCGGCGCCGGATGAGGAATTCATCGTCAAGGCCTCGGGTATCGAGCGTCGCTACGTGATGGAGAAGTCGGGCGTGCTCGACCCCGCACGAATGCGGCCGCGCCTCGAGACCCGTGGCGAGGACGAACTGGGGATCCAAGCCGAGATGTCGCTTCCAGCGGTTCGCGAAGCGCTTGCGCAGGCTGGTCGTGCGCCGACTGACGTCGATGCAGTCATCGTCGGGTGCTCCAATCTGCAGCGGGCCTACCCCGCGGTGGCGATCGAGATCCAGGACGCGCTCGGCGCCGCTGGATGGGGCTACGACATGAACGTGGCGTGTTCGTCCGCGACGTTCTCGGTGCAGGCAGCTGTCGATGCGCTGCGCAACGGATCGGCGAACTGCGTGGTGGTCGTCAACCCGGAGATCACCTCGGGACACAACAACTTCGAGATGCGCGACTTCCACTTCATCTTCGGCGACGCCTGCACGGCGCTGGTCCTCGAACGCACCGCTGACGCAACGTCGACCGATCAGTGGGAGGTGCTCGGCACCAAGTTGGTCACCAAGTTCTCCAACAACATTCGCAATGACTTCGGATTCCTCAACAGTTCCGAGGTCGTCGACCGCGACCCGCAGGAGCTCGTCTTCCGCCAGAACGGCCAGATGGTGTTCCGCGAGGTCTGCCCGATGGTCGCGGAGCACATCAACGACCACCTCGCGCAGCTGGACCTCGCCGCCGATGACGTTCGGCGGTTCTGGCTGCACCAGGCGAACTTGAAGATGAACCAGCTGATCGCGAAGGGCGTGCTCGGTCGACTCCCAACCGAGGACGAGGCGCCGGTGATCCTCGACGAGTTCGCCAACACGAGTTCTGCCGGGTCGGTGATCGCGTTCCATCGTCACCGCGACGATCTGGCGCCGGGCGACGTCGGCGTGCTGTGTTCCTTCGGTGCCGGTTACTCCGTCGGCAGCGTCGTCGTCC
The DNA here is from genome assembly GCA_963716095.1 of Ilumatobacteraceae bacterium. GTDB lineage: Bacteria > Actinomycetota > Acidimicrobiia > Acidimicrobiales > Ilumatobacteraceae > Sva-07. The sequence goes on from CAVQSV010000023.1 coordinate 401,658, forward strand.
GCCGCCGCTGAACCCCATCGCCCCATTCGTTCGCGTTGCTGTTCGGATGGCACGCCCCATCCGGAGTGCAACGCGAACGGTGAGGGACCTCGCACCCTTTGTTCGCGTGACGTTTCCGACGCAACGGTCCACCCGAAATGCAACGCAAACGTGGGTGTGGGGGTGGGGCGGGGTGCTTCACTGGTGCCATGAGCTTCCAGGTCGGTGTCCAACTCCATCCCCAGGCAACCTCGTACGTCGAGCTGCGCGATGCATGGCGACGCGCCGAGTCGATCGGCGTCGACTCGATCTGGACGTGGGACCACTTCTTCCCCCTGTACGGCGATCCCGACGCCGATCACTTCGAGGGGTGGACGATCCTGACTGCGATGGCGGCCGACACCGATCGCGCGAAGCTCGGGATGCTCGTCACCTGCAACAGCTACCGCAACCCCGAACTGCTGGCCGACATGGCGCGCACCGTTGATCACGTGTCGGGTGGCCGTATGTACCTGGGCATCGGTGCCGGCTGGTTCGAGCGCGACTACACCGAATACGGCTACGAGTTCGGCACGGCGATCAACCGACTGCACAAGCTGCGTGACGACCTGCCCCGCCTGAAGGGGCGTCTCGAGCAGCTCAACCCCGCGCCGATCGGCGATCTGCCGCTCCTGATCGGCGGCTCGGGCGAGAAGGTCACCTTGAAACTCACCGCCGAACACGCCAACGCGTGGAACTCGTTCGGTCCGCCCGAGACATTCGCCCACAAGAACGCTGTGCTCGACCGTTGGTGTGAGGAGATCGGTCGCGATCCGAGCGAGATCGAGCGAACCGTCGCGATCGGTCCGGATGATGTCGACCAACTGGATGCGTACCTCGAGGCGGGAGCGACCCACATCATCGTGATGACGGGGAGCCCGTTCGATCTGGCGCCGATCGAAGCGCTGATCGCCCGACGCGACGCCTGACCGTCCCCGAAGGACGGGGCTGCGAGGGCCGCTCGTGGAGTCGGCGGGTCAGCGTGGGGCGTTGACGCGGACGAATTCGTCGATGATGTCGTCGGCGTAGGCGCGGTCGAATCCGTCGCTCGACATGAAGCGGGCGAACACGAAACTGCCGACGATCGAGGCCATGCTGCGGCGTACGTCGACGTCTGGACGCAACTCGCCGCGTTCGATCGCCCGCTCGAAGGCGGCTCGGAATGCTTGCTCGAACAGACCCACGAACTCGTCGCGCACGGTGACCACCGTCGAGTCGTGCAGCGCCCGTTCCATCATGTTGGCGATCATCGAGGCGCGTTGGTCGTCGAGCAGATCGACGACGAGGTGTTCGCACAGAGCGTGGAGGTCGGCTCGAATCGGGCCGGTGAGGTCGCTCTCGCTCGGCTTGACACGCCCGATCGAGTCGATGGTGGCGCGCAGGAGGTCTTCGCGGGTGGGCCAGTGGTTGTAGACGGTCGTGCGGCTCACCCGTGCCGCGCTGGCCACATTGACGTGGGTGATCGCACCCGGTCCATCGGCCACGAGGAGGTCCGACGCTGCCTCGATCACGGCCGCACGGGTGCGCTCGACCCGCGGATCATCGGGACGGGGAGTACTCGGGGCGTGGGGGCGTGCTGCTCATCGGGTGTCTGCGGTGGTGACGGTGCGTGGTGTGCCGTTCACGGTGTGTCGTGCGACACGTTCGGCAAGTAATCGTTGCCATCGCCGACTCTAGTGGTCAGAATGTCCAATAATGAACATGACGTCCACTTCCCCCCGGGGCGCATCCGATCAGCCCGACGATGCCGACCGTCCGTACGAGCCTGCCCACGGTGCACCACACATCCCGATCGAGGTTCCCGACTCCGCCTGGGGCAAGTTGGGCCGGTTCGGCTTCCGCCGCCGCTGGCTCGTTCTCGGTGTCTGGGTGACCGCGCTCGTCACCGTGTTCGCACTGGTCGGCACGATCGGCGCGTCGAGCGACAGCTCGTTCTCGATCCCCGACTCCGAATCGAAGAGCGGCTTCGACACGCTCGACGAGTTCTTCGGCGGTGCCGGCAGTGGACGCTCCGGCACGATCATCTTCCGGGCCGAGCAGGGAATCGACGACCCCGAGGTCACTGCTGCGATGACCGAACTCTTCGACGAGGTCGCGGCGATCGATGGGGTCATCCTCACCAGCCCGTATTCGCCGCAGGGCCAGACGATCGGGCTCGTCGCCACCGATGGCCCACTCGCCGGGCAGGTCGCCTACGCCCAGATCGATCTCTCCGAGAACCTCAGCGAGACCCAGACCGGCGAGATCGGCTCGGAGATCGCAGATCTCAAGCCGACCGACGTCGACGGCTTGCAGGTGGAGGTCGGTGGCCAGGCACTCGGCGAATTCGAGCCGCCCGAATCCGAACTGATCGGCTTGGGCTTCGCCATCGTCATCTTGATCCTGGCGTTCGGTTCGGTGCTCGCGATGGGCCTGCCGATCGGGGTTGCCCTGTTCGGTGTCGGCATCGGCGCCGGCATCATCACGCTGCTGTCCAATGTGATGTCGGTGCCCGACTTCGCCGTCACCCTCGGCGCCATGATCGGCATCGGTGTCGGTATCGACTATGCCCTCTTCATCGTCACCCGTTATCGAGAAGGTCTGAAGGCCGGGCTCGATCCTGAGCAGTCGACGGTCGTCGCGCTCGACACGGCCGGGCGCGCCGTCGTGTTCGCCGGCTTCACCGTGGTGATCTCCCTGCTCGGCATGTTCATCATGGGCTTGTCGTTCATCAATGGTCTGGCGACCGGTGCGGCGGTCACGGTCCTCGTGACGATGATCGCCTCGGTGACGTTGCTGCCTGCGCTGCTCGGCTTTGCGCAGCGCAAGGTCGAGGTGTCGCGCTGGCGCGGTGTGATCGCTGCCGGTCTGGTGGCGATGGCGCTCGTCGGCTTCGGCCTCAGCATCCAGCCGCTGCTGATCGGTGTGCCGCTCGCTGTCGTGGTCATGCTCGCGTCGTTCGCTGTCGCCCCGTTGCGCAAGGAGCTTCCGCCGCGCAAGGAGAAGCCACTGCGCCAGACCTGGGCCTACAAGTGGAGCCGCTTCGTGCAGCACCGCCCATGGTCGATCGCGATCGTCACCACGCTGTTCCTGCTGTTGCTGTCCGTCCCCGTGCTCGGGTTGCGTCTGGGTTTCTCCGACGAGAGCAACTTCGCGGAGGGCACGACCACGCGTGATGCCTACGACCTCACCAGCGAGGCGTTCGGCCCCGGTACGAACGGTCCGCTCCTGCTGACCGCCGAGGTGTCGTCGCCGCAGGACTTCCAGGTGCTCGCCGAACTGACCGGCACCCTTGCCGCAACCGAGGGTGTCGCCGATGTCGTCGGCCCGATCCCCAACACGGGCGATCCAGCGACGGCCCAAGCGGCCATCATCCGACTGACGCCGACCACTGGCCCGCAGGACGAAGCGACCGACAATCTCGTCAAGAGCCTGCGTGCGGACGTCGTGCCGTCGGTGACCGAGGGCACCGAGGTGGTCGTCAACGTGTCGGGCGCCGTTGCTGCGAACATCGACTTCAGTTCGTACCTTGCCAAGCGGATCCCGATCTTCTTCGCGGCTGTCTTGAGCCTCTCGTTCCTGCTGCTGATGATGGTGTTCCGATCGGTGCTCGTGCCGCTCAAGGCGGTCATCATGAACATGCTCTCGATCGGTGGCGCCTACGGCATCGTCGTTGCGGTGTTCGGCTGGGGCTGGGGCGCGTCGTTGTTCAACACGGCGGGCGGGCCCATCGAGCCGTTCCTGCCGATGATGATGTTCGCCATCGTGTTCGGCTTGTCGATGGACTACGAGGTCTTCCTGTTGTCGCGGGTGAAGGAGGAGTTCGACCGGACCGGTGATCCGAAGGGTTCGGTTGCCGACGGTCTGGCCGCCACGGCACGAGTGATCACCGCGGCGGCGGCGATCATGATCGTGGTCTTCGCCGGGTTCGTGCTCGAGGACAACCGGATCATCAAGATGTTCGGCCTCGGACTCGCCTCAGCGGTGTTCCTCGACGCCACGTTCGTGCGCATGCTGCTCGTACCCGCAACGATGGAACTGCTCGGTGCGCGCAACTGGTGGCTGCCGAAGTGGCTCGACCGCATCCTGCCCACGCTCAACGTCGAGGGCGGCACGCACACCAGTGCCATCGCGCTCGCCCACGAAGAGGAAGAGCGCGAGAAGGACCAGCGCGAGAAGGACCAGCGCGAGCAGGACCTCGTCGACGCCTGACGTTACGAATGGTGTCAGACACCATTCGTCACATCTTTCCGATTCGGGAACGGACCGAGAACGATCTGCGATCTGCGCCGCTCATGACGCTCCCGTCCGTACGTTGACCGGATGAGTTGGATTCGTCGGAACATCAAGATCATCGCCCCGGTCACGGTCGTGGCGTTGGTGGGCGTTGCCTACCTCGCATTCGGGGTGTTCGGGGTGCACACGCTGTTCATCGACGACAAGGTCGACGAGGACGGCCCGGTGTTCGCATCCGGCGCGGCTGCTCCGACCGAGACGCTGCCCGAGGTGGCGGCGACGGCTCCGCCCACGACCGTGGCGCCGACGGCAACGGACGTGCCCACGGCGACAGATGCGCCGGTCGTCACCGAAGCACCGGTGACCACGGTCGCACCGGAGCCGCAGATCGTGACGCTCGCCGAAGGGTCGTTCATCCCTCGCGGCCGGTACAGCGGCGAGGGCCAGGCGATCGTGTTGAACGATGGCAGCGAGCAACGGTTCCTGCGATTCGAGAACTTCTCCACCGACAACGGGCCGGATCTCCGGGTGTACCTGTCGGCCTCGGACGCCAACGGCGACAGCGGCGCCTTCGACGACGACTTCGTCGATCTCGGCGTGCTCAAGGGCAACATCGGCGATCAGAACTACGAGATCCCCGTCGGCGTCGACCTCTCCGTCTACGACACCGTCGTCGTGTGGTGCGTGCGATTCTCGACTCCCTTCACCGCCGCCGACCTGGTGTGACGATTGGTGTCAGACACCAATCGTCACACCACGTCCGTCAGGCGGTGAGGGTGGGCAGGAGTGCGGCCGCGACGGCTTCGGGTGCTTCCTCGTGCGAGAACAGGCCGACACCTTCGAGCACCTCGATCTGAGCATTCGGGAACTGCGGGAGCATCGCCCGTGCTCGTTCGACCGGGAAGAACGGGTCGTGGTCGCCCCACACCAACTGCACCGGAACGTCGAGCCGTGAGTGGATGTCGGCGAGCTCGGCCAGGTGGCGTTTCTCGATCGTGCGGAGCAGCCTCACCGCAGCATCGCGATGCAGCGAACTCTCGTGCAGGGGGCGGAAGAAGAACTCGTCGAACTCGCCGTCGAGCAGCGATCGATCGGCGAAGGCGTCGCCGAACACCATGCGGAGACGGCGGACGCGCGGGGCGCCGGCGACCCAGCCGAGACCGGAGCTCAGACCGGGCAGACGACGTGCGGCGATGAACGAACGAAACCGCCAGCTCGGGTCAGGTGGTTCGGTGTTGATCAGCCCCATCGCTCGCAGCCGGGGATCTCCGACCATCGCATGTCTGGCGATCATCCCTCCGCTGTCGTGGCCGACGACGGCGACCGAGTCGAGTTCGAGGAGGTCGACGACGCGCTGCACGGTCGTGATGTGTTGGTCGATCGACATCGGCGTGGTCGCATCGAATCTGCTGGAGCCGGCCGACGGGAAGTCGATCACGTGACAGGTGACGTGGTCGACCAGGTGCGGCAGCAGCAGCCGGAACGTGGCACCGCTGACAGGCCAGCCGTGCACGAAGAGCACGTCGGGCCCGGATCCGACCCGTCGGTACGCGGCCTCGCCGGCGCCGACATCCAGCAACCGATCGGGTTGCTTGCGGAACAGGTCGCTTGCAGCTTGCGGGGTCAGGGTGGTCATCGTTGTCTCCTGTGGGGGGTGATGTCGCTCGGGTTCACGCGGGGTCCGCGTCGTGGATTCTTGCGGCCGTCATCAGGTCGAAGTAGTCCCGCCAGACGGTGATCTTGCCGTCGTGGACCTCGAACACGCTGTTGACCGGCAGTTCGCGCCAGCCGTGGTCGAGACGATGGCGGTCGAGGCGTTCCACGAACACCGTCGGCCCGTCTGCGGCCCGACGGAGCGAGACGAACTCGTTCTCGTGGATGGGGGCGAAGAACGGCTCCAGTACCTCGAGCACGCCACGGTGGCCCCGAACGGTGGCCATGGGGATGTTGGTGTATTCGCAGTCGTCGTCGAGGTAGACGAGCGCCCGGTCGAAGTCCATGGCTGCGAAGGCGTCCAGGAAGGCGTCAACGATGTCGGTCGGACTCTGGTCCGTCATGGCAATACTCGCTTTGTGTGTAGTGATTACTACACACACTAGACGTAGTGACCACTACAATCAAGTGCGTGGGTCCGAGGCATTCGAAGGCGGCGATGCTCGATGTCGCGCTCGCTGCAGCGCTCGACGACGGGCTCAGTCAGCTGACCTTCGGTCGGCTGGCGAAGCGGCTCGGCATCAGCGACCGCACCATCGTGTACTACTTCCCGAGCAAGGAGGATCTCATCGGCGAGGTGATCCTGGCGATGGGTCTCCAGCTGCAGGAAGCGCTCGCGGCCGCCTTCACTACGCCAGCAGCGAGCCATCGAGAGCTGATGGCAGCGGCCTGGCCAGTCGTCGCCGCGACCGAGCACGACCGGGTCTTCGCCCTGTTCTTCGAAGCGAACGGGCTTGCTGCGGTCGGCCGTGACCCGTACCGGGACCTGGTCCCGACATTGGTCGGAGCCTGGATCGACTGGGCGGCGGCGTTCATCGATGGGCCGCCGCAGTATCGCCGGGCCGAAGCCGAGACCGCGGTGGCGCTGCTCGATGGCCTGCTGCTGCTTCGGCAGCTCGCGGGCCCCGACGCGGCCGAGCGAGCAGCGACTGCTTTCGGAATCCGGTGAACGCACGCGTTGATGTGACGATTGGTGTCAGACACCAATCGTCACATCAGGTGGTGATGGTGCCGAAGCTCATGGCGCCGGTCGACGGGCGGATCGCTTCGATCGGGTCGCGGACGTCGTCGATGTAGCCCAGGGCGTACGCGCCGACGCGGTAGCCCATCAAGCGCAACAGGTCATCGGGCAGCTCGGCTGCGACCTCCGGCGGGCACGACAGGTACTGGTTCTCCTCCTGGCGCAGCCAGCCGACGTTGTAGGTGATGTTGAGCCCCATGCGGGTCTCGTCGGAGGTGTTGGCACCGCCGCCGTGGTACACCTTGCCGGTGTAGAGCAGGCACGACCCCTTGCGCATCGTGGCGGGCACCGTCTCGTCGACGGTGTGGGTGTGCTCGTTCGGGAGATGTTGGCTGCCGGGCATCAGCCGAGTGGCACCGTTGGCCTCGGTGAAGTCGGTGAGCGCCCAGATCGTGTTGCACTGCACGTCGTAATCGCTCGGGAACTCGAAGAAGTCGAACGCCCACTGGTCGCGGTGGATCGACTGGCCAGGCGAGTCGGGGCCGATCGAGATCACCTGGGTGAGGTGCAGCTGGAAGCTCTGTGCACGGTGCAGCAGCTTCTCGGCGACGCCGAGGATCGTCGGGTGCTGGATCAGTTCGTGGCTCGACGGCGACCTCGCGACCAGCGCGCCCGTTCGCTTGGTGTTCCGGCCCGAGAAGTCGTCGCTGCCCGGCGGCGTCGCCTCGATGTGTGGTGCCATCTCTGCGGTGATCGCATCGATCTGTTCGGCGCTGGCCAGGTCGTCGATGATCAACGCAGCGTCGCGGTCGAGCACCTCGTGGACCTCGTCGATGCTGGAAGTTGCAGGCAGGTGTACGACGCTCATGAACCGACCGTAGCGATGAAGATTCCTTCGATGAGACACGGGTCGTGATGCCAGCTGCGAGACTCAAGGGCGTGTCGTCGATCATCGAGACCCGGGGGCTGGTCATGCAGTTCCCGTCGACTCGGGCGCTCGACTCACTCGACGTGGTCATCCCGAGTGGCGTCACCGGGCTCGTCGGTGCGAACGGCGCCGGCAAGACCACACTGATCTCGCTGGTGCTCGGCCTGCTGACGCCGACCGCCGGATCGATCTCGGTGCTCGGCCTCGACCCGCACGAACGCGGCCCGGAGCTCCGCGCCCAGATCGGCTTCGGGCCCGAGCGCAACGTGTTCCCCGACGACCTCCGCGCCTACGACTTCGTTCGGCACCTCGCAGAGGTCAAGGGGCTCCCGCGTGATGAGGCGCGCAGCCGCGCCAGCGACTCGCTGTACCTGGTCGGCCTCGGCGAGGAGCGTTTTCGGGCACTCGGCACGATGTCGACCGGTCAGCGCCAGCGGGTGAAGCTCGCCCAGGCGATCGCGGCCGACCCGCGGCTGATCGTGCTCGACGAGCCCACCGACGGGCTCGATCCGGTGCAGCGCGACGAGATGCTCAACATCATCGTGCAGGTCAACCGCAACTTCGGAATCGACGTGATGCTGTCGTCGCATGTCCTCGAGGAGGTCGAGCGGGTGTGCGACCACGTGGTGGCGCTCGCCGAGGGCAAGCTCGTCGCCCAGGGCTCGATGGCCGAGCTCGCCGGCGCATCGGGCGGGATCGAGATCGAACTCGTCGAGATCGATGACCGCCCGACCTCGATCGACGACGTCGCCGCGCAACTCGCCGCGGCCGGTGCCGGCGTGCGCCGCAACGGCACCATGTTGTCGGTGGTCGGCCTCGGAGACGACGAGCTGTTCGACCTGGCCGCTCGCACCGTCGCGCAGAGCGGAGCCCGACTTCGACGTCTCGGCCCGCATCGGCGCACGCTCGATGACATCTTCGCCGACGACGGTCCGGGCGGTGCCTCGTGAACGTGCCGGAGCGGGGCGACGCGCAGATCGTCGAGCGTGGGTTCCAGCGCTACGAAGGACGTCGGTCCGGCGTGCCAGGAGCGATCCGCAGCGTGAGCTGGGAGAGCATTCGCGCAACGCTCGGCCTCGGTCGGCCCGCCCGCAACAAGATCTTCCCGGTGATCTCGGTGGTGATCGCCTACCTGCCCGCAGTCGTGTTCATCGGTGTCGCCGTGCTGATCCCCGGCGACATCCTCGAACCCGAAGAGGTGGCGGACTACCCCGGCTACTACGGATTCATCATCCTCGCGATCGTCCTGTTCACCGCGCTCGTCGCCCCCGAGGTGCTGGTGTCCGACCGGCGCAACGGAATGCTCGCGATGTATCTGTCGACGCCGCTCGATCGACGCACCTACCTGGTCGCGAAGGCGGTGGCCGTCGCTGCCATGCTCGGCCTGGTCACCCTGCTCCCACCGGTGCTGATGTTGATCGGGTACTCCGTCGAGAACTCGGGCCCCGACGGCTTGGGCGGGTGGATGCTCACCCTCGGCCGCATCGTGCTGTCCGGGATTGCGATCTCCGCCGCGCTCGCAGCGGTGTCGATGGCAGCGTCGAGCCTGACCGACCGCAAGGCGTTCGCTGCGATCGGCATCGTGCTGTTGCTGTTCGCCACACCGATCCTCGCCGCAGCGCTCGTGGAAGGTGCCGACCTCTCGCCCTACTGGCGGCTGATCGACATCTCGACCATGCCGTTCGAGCTGGTGTTCCGCATCTTCGGCGACCCCGGCAACTTCCCCGAACTCGCCACCTGGGCCGTGCTCGCCAGCAATCTGGCGTGGACGATCGGTGGCACCGCTGTGGTGTGGCGTCGGTATTCCACATTGGTGATCGCACGATGAGCGAGCTGCCACCCCCTGGGGCCGTCCCAACCCCATCGCCGGGGGCGCTGCCGCCACCTGCTGCAGCGCCGATCGCTGCGGCGCCGATCAGCACGGTCCCACAGCACGGCATGATCGCGGTGAACGCAGTGTCGAAGTTCTTCGGTTCGGTCGTGGCGGTCAGCGACGTCAGCTTCGGCATCGGCCAGGGCGTCACCGCACTGCTCGGCCCGAACGGCGCCGGCAAGTCGACGTTGTTCCGGATGCTGTGCGGGCTCACGCCACCGTCACGAGGGTCGGTCGACGTGTTGGGAGCGAACCCACGGACCGACCGCGATGTCCGCGGACGGGTGTCGCTCGTGCCGCAGCAGGATGCCCTGTTCGACCATCTCAGCGCCAGCGAGTTCCTCGAGCTTGCCGCTCGTACACATGGGGTCGCCGATCCCGAGGGTGCCGCGCATCGTGCGCTCGGATTCGTCGAACTCACCGACGTCGGAGCCAAGCCGGTGGGTCAGTTCTCGAAGGGGATGCGCCAGCGGGTCAAGGTGGCGGCCTCATTGGTGAACGATCCCGAGGTGCTGATCCTCGACGAGCCCCTCACCGGTCTCGACCCGGTCCAGCGACGCCACATGATCGCGCTGTTCCATCGCCTCGGCGACGAAGGCCGGTGCGTGCTGGTGTCGAGCCACGTGCTCGACGAGGTCGCCAAGATTGGCTCGCGCGTGCTGGTGATCGCGCAAGGACGTCTGGTCGCCAGCGGCGACTACCGCGACCTTCGCGAACTGATGGACTACCGGGCCCACCGCATCCGGCTCGGAGCTTCCGATCCCCGCAAGCTGGCCTCGGCCCTGGTCGACCGGGGGCTCGTGAGCGGTCTGTCGATCGACGACCGCAACGTGATGGTCGACACGCTCGACGTCGACGCCTTCGGCCGACAAGTGGCTGCCCTGAGCGTGGAACTCGGCGTGCGCCTCACCGAGGTCGAACCACTCGACGACGATCTCGAATCGGTGTTCCGCTACCTCGTGGAGGGGCGATGAGTCTGGCGGCCCCCGATCGGCAGCAGCAGCCGCAACGTCACGTCGGCGCTGGGACTTCGGTCGTGTTGTCGTACCAGGTGGTGCTCCGACAGCTGACGAGCCGATCACGGATCATCGGGCTCACCCTGTTGGCGCTCGTCGCGCCGATCTCGGGGTTCGCGCTCGGCAGCGCCGACGCATCGCTCGACGACTCGGTGCGGCTGATCGCGAGCGTCGGCCTGGGCTTGGTCCTGCCGGTGGTGGCGCTGGTGTTCGCCGGCGCAGCGATCGGCGACCTGCGCGACGACAAGACGCTCGTGTACCTCTGGCTGCGGCCGATGGATCGGTGGCCGATCGTCGTCGGCGCAGCGCTCGCCGCCGGCACGCTCGCTGCGCCGATCACGATCATCCCGATCGTTGCAGCAGCGATCCTCACCGGCGCGGGCAACGGCATCGTCGCAGGCACGCTGTTGGCCACGATCGTCGGGCTGATCGCCTACGTCGCGGTGTTCACGCTGTTCGGGGTGTGGCTGAAACGGTTCATCGTGTGGGGGCTCGCGTACATCCTGATCTGGGAGGGGTTCATCGCCCAGGCGGGCGCAGGTGTCGCACGGATCGCCCTGCGCAAGTACACGCGCTCGATCCTCGTCGACCGCACCGGTGCCGATCTCGACCTCGCCGACTTCTCGTTGGCGATGGCCGTGATCGTTCCGATCGTCGTGGCGGTTGCCGCCCTGGCCGTGGCGTCGTGGCGCCTCGGCAGCCAGGACATCGACTGAGCTGCAGCCGGGTGCTGCGCCGTGGCGGGCCTAACGTGACGGGATGACGCGACCGCTGCGGATCGGCCACATCGCGTCTCGAGCAGTTCGCGATCCGACGACATGGTGGCAGCAGTCGCCCGCTACGACGGGCTCGCCGGTGCGTAGCATGCCACCAGGAGGCGACGACGTGGCATCGCAGGAACTGACCGAGACCCCCGACGCCAAACGCACACGGTGGTGGATGTTTCTGCGTTGGTCGATGCCGCCCTACCGGGGCCGTCGCGACCGGCTCTCAGCGGAAGCTCAGGGGCAAGCGGCCAACTACAACATGCGCGCCGGGCACTGACGACTCCGGACGCCGGCTTGCGTCAGTGGGTCGCGACGCAGAATTCGTTGCCCTCCGGATCGGCGAGCGTGGTCCACACCATGCCGTACTCGTGCATCTCGTGCACGACGGTGGCGCCGAGCCCGACGAGTCGTTCGACTTCGGCAGCCCGATCGTCGGCGTTCATGTCGAGATGGACCCGGTTCTTCGCCGTCTTGCCCTCGGGGACCTGGATGAACATCATCAGCGGGTCGGCGCCTTCGCCGGGAATGCGTGCGAAGAACTCGCTCGCGGCCATCTCGCCCTGATCGTCGACCGGTCGGCCGACCGCTGCCGACCAGAACCCGGCCAAGGTGAGGGCGTTGGAACAGTCGAAGGTGATGGCGGCGACGTGCAAGCTCATCGCACAAGTCTTGCACGCTCGCACGGCGCCGTTGACTGGTCGCTCCGACCAGTCCAAGCGATGAGCGAAGTGGCCGCATTGGGTCCGTTCGCTCATCACCCGGGGGCTCGAGAGGAGAGCGATGAGCGAAGTGGCCGCATCTGGTGCCTCCGCTCATCGCCGACGGTGGGTCGGCGCAACGTCAGGCGGCGGCGCGGGTCTTGCGGAGGATCGGGTCGGCGACGCCGAGCGTCTTGTCGGCGAGCGACAGCACCCGACCGGCCGCGCCAGGTGTGGTGTTGTCGACCAGGTTGCCCATCACGGCAAGGGTGATGTTGGCAATGGCGTTGGTGCTCACCGACAGCCGAAGGCCGGGCTTGAGGATCCACGGGTGGCCGATCAGGAACGAGAATCGACGACCGGTGCGCAGGAACGCATCGAAGCGCTCGCCGACCAGCTGGTCGTAGCGGGCCGGGGCGGTCGCCGGGTCGTCGAGGAACAGGTCGGCGGCGAGCATCCCCGATTCGAGGCCGTAGTCGATGCCTTCGCCGTTCATCGGGTTGACGAGTCCGGCGGCGTCGCCGATCGCCACCCAACCGTCGCCGTGGCGTCGTTGCGTGGACATCGGCAGGCGCCAGGCGCGGGGCCGCTCGAGGTTCGGGCCGAGATCCCAGTCGTCGCGCACCAGGTGGCGATACGACTCGAGCAGCGTGTTCAGGTTGAGCTTCTTGAAGCCCTTCATGGTCGACAACGCGCCGACACCGATGTTGACGGTGCCGTCACCTGCCGGGAACATCCAGCCGTAGCCGGGGATGGCGGTGCCGTTCTCGTCCTTGAGCGACAGACACGCTTCGAGGTGGACGTCGGTGTGGCGGGGCGTGGCAGCGTAGGTGCGGATGGCGAGCCCGAACGGCTCGTCGGGCACCCGGTCGGCGCCGAGCTTGCGAGCGACCGCGCCCTGTGCGCCGGCGGCGATCACCGTGAGGCCGGCATCGAATCGTTCGCCGTTGGCTTCGACACCGGTGACGCGGCCATCGTCGTCGATCACCGGTGTGGCCTCGGTCTCGAATCTGATCTCGGCTCCGGACTCGACGGCGGCGTCCATCAGAGCAGCGTCGAGTCGGCGTCGGGGCCACACCGCACCGTGGTTCGGGAACCGATCGGTGGTCGGCCAGTCGAGTTCGCGCACCTGCTTGCCGGCGATCATCCGCAGGCCGCGAATCTGATGAGCGTCGTCGAGCGGAATCTTCAGCTCGTTCAGTGCGCCGACGGCTCGTGGGGTGAGGCCGTCGCCGCACACCTTGTCACGGCCATGGGCACCCTTCTCGAAGACGATGACGTTGGCGCCCGATCGGGCCGCCTGGATCGCCGTCGCTGCGCCGGCTGGACCGGCACCGATCACGGCAATGTCGACGTGTTGCGTACTCACGGACTCAACGCTGCCGGAAGTCCGGCCGAAAAGCACCGTCGAGCGCCCGAAGTCACCATCCACGATCCCCACCTCCCGTCCCGTTCGTGTTGCAGTTCCGATGAGCCGTTCCGTCCGAAGCGTCACGTGAACGCGAGGTGGCGGTGAAGTGGGGGTGTCGGAGTTCGGGGGTGGCGAACGATGATGGAGGTGATGGGGACACCGGCGCCGACCACCGATCACAGCGCGACGCTGTTGGCGATCTACGACCATGCCGTCGGTGAGGTGTTCGCCTACCTGCGTGCCCGCTGCGGCAACCGGGCGATCGCCGAGGACCTCACCGCCGACACCTTCCTCGCCGCCGTCGGCCAGATCCGCAAGGGTGGAGTCGACGACGTGACCGTCGCGTGGCTGATCGGCATCGCCCGCCACAAGCTGCTCGACGAATGGCGACGCGCCGCCCGACGTCCCCGACCAGCACCACTCGATCATGCCGATCCCCCAGAGCACGCCCTCGACGGCAACGACGTGTGGGACGCCGTCATCGATCAGCACCTGGTCGGCGACGTGATGGCGGAACTCGGTCCGCATCACCGGTCGGCACTCGCGCTGCGCTACTTCGACGGACTGTCGGTTCCCGACGTCGCCAACCATCTCGGGCGCACGGTCGAGGCCACCGAGACCCTGCTCGTGCGGGCCCGTCGCAGATTCCGATCCGTGTACGAACAACAGCAGGGAGGTGTGTCATGACCGATCCCGTCGACCCCTTCGAGCAGATGTCACCAGTCGGCGGCGAGCCGATCGATCCGGTGTTCGCCAGCCGACTGAAGGCGCGGGTGCAACGCGCCCTCGGTGCGCCACCCGACCGCATCACGATCGATCTGCCCGCCCGCACGCCCGCCGACAACACAACCCGCCCAGACAGGAGCACCACCATGAACCAGGTCATCACGCCCTACCTCTGCGTCCACGACGCAAACGCAGCCCTCGATTGGTATCGAGAGTTCTTCGGTGCCTCGGTCGGCAACGTCATCCCGTGGGAAGGGCGCGTCGGTCACGCAGAGCTCGACGTGTCCGGTGCAGTGTTCTACCTCAGCGACGAGGCACCGCAGTTGGGTGTCGTGGCACCATCCCGCGACGGTTCGCAGAGCTCGGTGAGTGTGGTCATCCAGGTCGCTGCCGTCGAAGAGTTCGTCGAGCGCGCCGAGCGCGGAGGTGCGGTCGTGCAGCGGCCGATCGAGGAGGGCCACGGCACTCGCAGCGCCTGGATCGTCGACCCGTTCGGCCATCGCTGGAACGTCGGCACACCCGTCTACGACGCCGAGCAGATTGCCTCGCGTGTGGCGCCGTCCGAGCCGTACTACATGACCTTGACCACCGCTGACGTCGAACTCGGCGCCGCCTTCTATGGCGCTGTGCTCGGCTGGGAGTTCGTCGACCAGGGCAACGGCGGGCGTCATGTCGCCAACACCGAGATGCCGATCGGGTTGCGCGCCACCGAGAACCCGCACGGCGACACCGCTCCCGGCGAGATCCAGATGTGGTTCACCGTGCGCGACTTCGACGACGCCGTCGAACGGGTCCGCGTCGCCGGCGGCACCATCGTGGAATTGAATGCCTGGGACTCGGGACGCGAGGCGATCTGCGAGGACGACCAAGGCGTCACGTTCAAACTCAGCGAACCGGCACCCGGCTACGACCGCTGATCGTCGATTGGAGTCGGCCCTGGGCTGGCGTCGCCCGGAGCGATGGCGGACGCGTAGCGTTGGGTCATGAACGACTCGATGCTCGCCCCCGACGTGTTCTGCCGTGCCACGCTCAACTTCGCGGCCCGCAACGGTGAGCTGATGGCGCAGCCGACCGACGTCGACATGCTCGACGGTCGCACGGCCGAGTTGCCCGGGTGGGAGCAGTGCGGCTTCGAACTGATCCAGCACACGACCGCTGCGTCGAGCTGGGACGACGCCGAACTCGCTGCCATCCACCATCAGGAAATGGAGGCGCTCGCTCGGCAGATGACCGGCTGCGACGTCGCGTTGGTGTCGAACCACATCAAGCGCGGTCCCGAGCATGCGCGCCAGCACGACGACCTCGCGCCGATCGAGTTCGTGCACTCCGACTTCGCGAAGGGGTACGACGATCTGGTTCGGGGGTCATACCGGCAGCCCGATCGTGATGGCGCGATGCAGGCGCTCGAGCGCAATGGCATCACCGCAGCGGACGTCGAGGCAGCTTCGCGGCTCGTGATCTTGCAGTTCTGGAGGAACCTCGGCCCGGCGAAGATGGACTTCCCGCTCGGCTTCTGCGATGCCCGCACCGTCACGCCAGCCGATGCTCGTGCGATCCCGGTGACCGACTACGCCGGCTCCGGCGTCGACTTCGAGGCGGTGGCGGTGCTCGGTCCCGTCGATTCGTCGCCGTACCGCTGGTACGCCTTCCCCGAGCTGCAGCAGGACGAAGTCGTCGCGTTCCGTACCTACGACACCGATCTCGTCGAGCGCGGCGAGACCTGGTTCACGCCGCACTCGGCGTTCCGCGATCCCGACGTCGAGATCGGCAAGCCGGCACGGTCGAGTATCGAACTCCGGGCGATCTGCCTGTACCGGTAGACCAGTCGGAGGATCCCCTCCATCACGCTGCGCCGAGAAGCACTGTCTGGAGTTCGGGCATCGTGTCGAACACGATCGCCCCGGTCGCTTCGAGCTCGTCGCGCACGGTCAGCCCGCCGCCGAACCCGTAGCACGTCATCCCGGCGGCGATCGCGGCTCGGGCCCCGTTGATGCTGTCCTCGATGACCACACATCGACGGTGATCGACGCCCATCGACCGTGCAGCATGGAGGAACAGATCTGGCCACGGCTTGCCTCGCTCGACCTCGGATCCCGAGTGGATGCGACCCTCGAACAGGGGGTGGAGACCGGTGAGGCCGAGGGTCAGATCCATCTTGCGGTGGCTGCCACTCGATGCGACGCACGTCGGCACGTCGGCCCGGTCGAGTGCCTCGACCAGCGCACGTACTCCGGGTACCGGCTGGAGCTCGGCATGGAAGGCGGCGATGATCTCCTCGGTCGATCGACGGTCGAACTCGGCGGTGAGATCGGGCCCGAGGTGGTGCTCGATCTCGGTGAGCATCGCATCGCTCGATCCACCGACGAAGCGCCGGACGACTTCGTCGACCGTGATCGGCCAGCCCATCTCGGTCAGCATCCGCGCCTCGACGGCGACGGTCAGACGTTCGGAGTCGACGAGCACGCCGTCGCAATCGAAGATCACCAACCCGAGGTGCGCGGTCGCATCAAGGGGTTCCGCACTCGCGAGATGGTCGTCTGGCCGGTCCGTCACGATCGCGGTGCGAAGGTGGCGGTGAAGTGGCGCAGTGGCCGCGGCGGGCTGGTGATCTGGTAGCCGGTGAGTTGTTCGGCCCTCGCTGCGACCGACAGTACGACCTCGATGACGTAGTCGATGTGGCTCTGCGTATAGGTGCGTCGAGGGATTGCGAGCCGCACGAGTTCCATCGCTGCGGGTCGCTCCGTCCCGTCGGGCTGCAGGCCGAACATCACCGTGCCGATCTCGCAGCCGCGCACGCCGCCGATCTCGTAGAGCGCGATCGCCAGGGCTTGGCCCGGATAGTCGAGCGGGTCGATGTGGGCGAGCAACCGTCCCGCGTCGAGGTAGACGGCGTGACCACCGATCGGCAACATCACCGGTACGCCGGCATCGGCGAGCGCGTTGCCGAGGTAGGCGGTCGAACGGATCCGGTACTGGAGGTAGTCGTGTTGGACGGACTCACGCAGCCCCTGCGCAATCGCGTCGAGATCACGCCCGGCGAGGCCGCCGTAGGTGGGAAAGCCTTCGGTGAGGATCAGCAGCGTGCGACAGTCGTCGGCGAGCTCTTCGTCGTTCAGTGCCAGCCAGCCGCCGATGTTGCCGAGGGGATCCTTCTTCGCGCTCATCGTCATGCCGTCGGCGAGCGAGGCCATTTCGCGCACGATGTCGCGCACCTCCCGGTCGCCCTGACCGGGCTCGCGCTCGCGAATGAACCATGCGTTCTCGGCGAACCGGCAGGCGTCGAGGAACAGCGGGACGTCGTACTGGTCACAGAGTGCTCGCACTCCGCGGAGGTTCTCGAGCGACACCGGTTGTCCGCCACCCGAGTTGTTCGTGATCGTGACGAACACCACCGGAATCACGTCGCGGCCGTGCTCGGCCAGCAGCGCGCCGAGCGCGTCGAGATCCATGTTGCCTTTGAACGGGTGCAGCGAGCTGGGATCGCGACCCTCGGGGATCACCAGATCGACCGCGACCGCTCCCGTGTACTCGACGTTGGCCCGCGTGGTGTCGAAGTGGGTGTTGTTGGGAACGATCTTGCCGGACCCACCGATCGCCGTGAACAGGATCTTCTCTGCTGCGCGTCCCTGGTGGGTGGGAATCACATGCTCGAAGGGGAACAGCTCCTGGACGCTCTCGAGGAACCGAAACCACGACGGCGACCCGGCGTAGCTCTCGTCGCCGCGTTGGATCGCCGCCCACTGATCGCGCGACATCGCACCGGTTCCGGAGTCGGTGAGCAGGTCGATCAGGACATCTTCCGCCCGAAGTGAGAAGAGGTTGTTGCCTGCCGCTGCGAGTGCGGTGCGCCGTTGCTCCGGTGTGGTGATCACCAGCGGTTCGACCGAGTGCACCCGGAACGGCTCGATGATCGTCGAGAATTCCATCGGCCCATCATTGCCCAGGCCGACGGCGCCGACGGCGTGCGTGCGTCCGGTGCCGACATCGGCGGGGTCGCTCGATACGTTCGGACCGCTTCGACCACCGCGACGAGAGGAACATCGAGATGGAGATCCCTGGCCTGAAAGCAATCATCATCGGCGGAGCGTCGGGCTTCGCGCGAGCGACCGCAGAACGCATTGCTGCGGGCGGCGGGTCGGTGGCGATCCTCGATCGTGAAGAGTCTGCGGGTGCGGAGGTTGCCGCGCAGTTGGGCGGTTCGTGGCACCCGACGAACGTGCTCGACTTCGACGGGATCGCTGTGGTGATCGACGAAGCGGTCGAGGCGCTCGGTGGGTTGCACGTGGCGGTCAACACCGCCGGCGGCGGCAAAGCCGGCCGGACACTCGGGCGCGGTGGACCGTTCGACCTCGACGACTTCCGCGCGGTGATCGACCTGAACCTGATTGGCACGTTCAACACCAACCGGTTGTGCGCAGCGCACATGGCGACCAACGAACCGAACGACGACGGCGAACGCGGCGTGTTGATCAACACGGCCTCGATCGCCGCGTTCGAAGGCCAGATCGGTCAGGTCGCGTACACCGCTGCCAAGGCTGGCATTGCCGGGATGACGCTCACGATGGCGCGCGACCTCGGTTCGCTCGGCATTCGTGTGATCACGATTGCTCCGAGCCTGTTCGCCACCGGACTCACCGCCGGTGTCACCGAGGAGCGTGCGGCTGGGCTGACCAAGGACGCGGCATTCCCGAAACGTCTCGGACGTCCCGACGAATACGGCCGGTTGGCGATCGCCATCATCGAGAACCCGATGCTGAATGGCGACACGATCCGACTCGACGCCGGCACGCGCTTCGCCCCGAAATGACGCCGATCACCGCGCCCGCGTGACAAGTCGGATGGACCGTCCCATCCGAACAGCAACGCGAACGGGGCTGATGGCTGGGGTTGGCTGGGGTTGGCGGGGTGGACTGCGTCAGTAGTCGAGTTGGCCGGCGAGCGACTCGACGGCATCGATGAACTCGGTGACCATGTCCATCACGACCTGACCGGCCGACTTGGGCTGGTTCATCGTGCCGACGATTTGGCCGACGAAGTAGCCCGCCAGCTTCTCGGCACCGGAGCCATGGGTGTGTGCCGCCCGGTTGATGCGGGCCTGTGCCTCGTTCGTGAGGATCGGCTGCAGCGGCATTCCCAGCGGAGCGGGCGTGTCCTCGCGCTCCCACTCCTCGGTCCAGGATGTCTTCAACATGCGGGCGTGCTTGCCGGTCATCGACCTCGACCGGATCGTGTCGGCGGAGGTGGCGGCCAGGAACTTCTCCTTCACCACCGGGTGCGTCTCGGCCTCGTCGGTGGTGAGCCACACCGAGCCACACCACACACCCTGGGCGCCGAGCGCCATGGCAGCGGCCATCTGACGCCCGCGTCCGATGCCGCCGGCGCCCAACACCGGGATGTCGACCGCGTCGACGATCTCGGGGATGAGCACCATCGAGCCGATCTCGCCGGTGTGGCCACCGGCTTCGGAACCCTGGGCGATGATGAGGTCGACGCCGGCGGCCTGGTGCCGTTCGGCGTGGACCGGGCGTCCGGCGAGCGCACCGATCAGGCGACCCTCCTCCTTGACCCGGTCGATCAGGAACTGCGGTGGCGGGCCGAGTGCATTGGCGACGAAGGCGGTCTTGTGAGCCAGCGAGATCTCGAGCTGCGGACCCGCAGCAGCGGCGCTGAACGGGGCGATCCCGCTGTGCCCGGCGGTCGATCGACCAGTCGAGCGCTCTTCGTCGGGCGGGAACTCGGGGACGTCGTAGCGGCGCAGGATGTCGTCGACGAACTCACGGTGCGTGTCGGGGATCAACGCCTTGATGTCGTCGAGGGTGTAGCCGCCGCCCTCGTCGCCGGCGTACTTGGCGGGCACGATCAGGTCGACGCCGTACGGGCGGTCGCCGATCTCGTCCTCGATCCACTGCAGGTCGATCTCGAGTTGCTCGGGCGAGTGTGCGACGGCGCCGAGCACGCCAAGACCACCAGCCTTGGACACGGCGGCCACGACGTCGCGGCAGTGACTGAACGCGAAGATCGGGAACTCGATCTCCAGCATGTCGGTGGCGGCGGTTTTCATCGGGATCTCCTGGCGTTCGTCGGGCACGGCCATTGTTGCCGCTACCAGGGCGCCCCCACGAAGCCGATCGTGGTTCCCATTGCCCTGGGCACGGGGAACCGGGGCACGAGGAACCGTGGTTCACGTCGGTGGTTCCCGTTGCCCTGGGCACGGGGAACCACGATCGGGGAGACTGTTCGGCGTGGCACTGTTCTGTACCGACACGTTCTTCGACGCCTACCGAGACCGGATCGAGGAGATCGCTCCGGACCTCGAGGTCATCGCGCTGCGCCCGGGTGAGGAGATCTCCGACGCCGACATCGAGCGGATCACGGTCGCGTTCTTCTCCAACGACGCTTGGCCCGACCGCGCCGCCCCGTTCTTCAAGGTGGCGCTGTCGACCACGAACCTGCAGTGGTTTCATTCGATGTCGGCCGGCGTCGACAGCCCGGTGTTCTCGGCGTTCCTCGAACGCGGCGCCCGGCTGACCACATCGTCCGGGGCGAGTGCGCCCCCGATCGCCGGCACCGTCATGCTCTACCTTCTCGCGCTCAGCCGGAACCTGCCCGGCTGGCTTCGAGCGCAAGCGATACACGAGTGGTCGCCCGAACCGTTCGACGAGCTCGACGGCCAACGCCTCGTCGTCGTCGGCTACGGCCCGATCGGCCAGGAGGTCGTGCGGCTCGCCACGGCGTTCCGGATGGAGCCGGTCGTCGTTCGTCGTTCGGCGCATGGCGACGAGCCATGCCCTGTCCGTCCGCTGTCGCAACTCGCCGAGGCGGTGTCCGACGCGGATGCTGTGGTCGTTGCGCTGCCCCTGGCACCCGAGACCCGTGGCCTCTTCAGCGCTGACGTGATCGCAGCGATGCCCTCGTCGGCGGTGTTCGTCAACGTCGGGCGCGGCGAACTGGTCGATCAGGCTGCGCTGACCGAGGCGTTGGCCTCGGGTCGCCTCGCCGGTGCCGGCCTCGACGTGTTCGACCCCGAACCGCTCGCCGCCGACGATGCACTGTGGGATCTTCCCAACGTGATCATCAGCCCGCACAACTCGGGGTCGAGCAACGGCACGACCAACCGGGTTGCCGAGATCTTCCTCGACAACCTCGCAAGGTTCGTGCGGGGCGAGTCGCTCCGCAACGAAGTGCTCGGCGGTTGACGCTCAGGCCGCGATCGGCTCCGCGTGGGTCCGGAGCTTGGCGATCGCACGCTCGACACGTCGCCGTACCGCTTGCGGGGTGACGCCGAGTTCCTCGGCGATCGTCGCGAAGGTCGCCGGTTCGTGGCCGCGAAGTCCGAACCGGGCAGCCACCGCGAACGCACTCTTCTGGTCGAGGTGTTCGAGCAACGCATCGATCTGTTCACGCGCGACCCGACGTTCCGCCGCCTCGTCGGGGCCCTCGTCGCCGCTGGCAACGAGGGTCCCGAGCGTGTCGGATCCCTCCCCGATGGGGCGATCCATCGACTCGAGTTGGCTGAGCATCTCGATCATGGCGAGGTCGTCATCGAGCCGTGCGCCGGTGGCAGTGGTGGCTGCAATGGCCGTGCGGAGCTCGCGGGTGCGGTGACCGGGGATCCGGATCGTGGTCGCTGATGCTTCGAGCCCGCGCTGGATCGACTGGCGGATCCACCACGTTGCATACGTCGAGAATTTGTAGCCACGGCGCCAGTCGAACTTCTCGACCGCCTTCTCGAGCCCGATCATGCCGTCCTGCACGATGTCGTCGCGATCGAGGTGAACGGGGACGCTGAACCGGTTGGCGATGCTCTGCACGAGCCGCACATTGGCCTCGATGAAGTGATGACGCGCCCGCTCACCCTCGATCACGAGGTCGTCGTCGCCTGCTCGAGCCGCACCGTCGGCGACGCGCAACTGTGCCTCGCGTCCGGCCTCGATCGCCTGGGCGAGCCATCGCTCGTCGGCGGCGGTGAGCAGCGCCCGGTGGTCGCGGCGGAGCCGGCGACCGCCAACTTGCGGCGACTTCGGAACCTGGGAACGCGTGGAAACCTCGGCTCGTGGCATGGACCGAGCTTAAAACACCTTTTCTAAAAGGTCAATGTTGTGATGCAAATAAATCGAGTCGTATCATCCGGGTCTGTTGATCTGGTTCCTGCTCGCTCTGCACGTCGTGACCGTCGTGGTGCTGTCGCTGACCGCTGCACGTCTCGGCCGCACTGCCCTCTTGGTGGCAGCGGTCCCGATGGCGGTCACGGCGGCCTGGTCGGCGACCCGCCTCGGCACGAACGACGTGATCTTCGCCGGTTTCCAGTGGGTGCCCGGACTCGACGTCGCCATCGAGTTCCGTGTCGACGCGCTGGGATCGCTGCTGTCGCTCCTCGTCTCTGGCATCGGCGCATTGGTCTGTGTCTATGCGTTCGGGTACTTCTCGGCCACCGCCGTCGGCGTCGGACGCTTCGCCGCCACCCTCCTCGCCTTTTCCACCGCCATGGTCGGGCTGGTGTGGTCCGATTCGGTGTGGACGCTGTTCATCTTCTGGGAACTCACCTCGATCACGTCGTTCCTGCTCGTCGGGTTCAAGCACGCCGACCCGGTCGCTCGCACCGCAGCCCGTCGGGCGCTCGTGATCACCGCCGCCGGCGGGCTCTCGCTCCTCGCCGGCTTCGTCCTGTTCGTCGACGCAGCCGGCACCGCTCGCCTCAGTGAGATCACCCCGATCACCGGCTCGACCGCCACCGCGGCGGCGATCCTCATCCTGGTGGCCGCAGCGACCAAGTCGGCGCAGTTCCCCTTCCATGTGTGGCTCCCAGGAGCGATGGCGGCACCGACGCCGGTCAGCGCCTACCTGCACTCGGCCACCATGGTGAAGGCGGGCGTCATCCTCGTCGCCGTCATCGCCCCGGCCTTCCAGGACACCGAGGTGTGGAAGCCGCTCGGGCTGTCGTTCGGTCTGGTGACGATGCTGTGGGGCGCCATCGGGGCGCTGCGTCACGTCGACGCCAAGCTGATCCTCGCCTGGGGCACCGTGTCACAGCTCGGCCTCCTGATCACCCTGCTCGCCATCGGTACGCCCAAGGCCACGTTCGCAGCCATCTCGATCCTGGTCGCCCACGCCATCTTCAAAGCGGCGCTGTTCATGGTCGTGGGCGAAGTCGACGTACGAACCGGCACCCGAAACATCAACGAACTCTCCGGACTTCGACGCACCATGCCGATCACCTTCGTGGTCGCCGTGATCTCCGGCGCGTCGATGGCGGGCATCCCGCCGATGCTCGGCTTCCCCACCAAGGAGGCCGCGATCGAAGCAGCACTGGGACTGTCGGGTGCCGAGTTCTGGATCGTGGGCGGCTTGATCATCGGCGGATCGGTGCTCACCGTTGCGTACACGACCCGCTTGCTGATCGGAATGTTCGGCTCGAGCGAGCCGATGGTCGACCGGGACGTCGCCCCGCGCCGGCCGGCGATGACGGCGCCGGAGGTGACGTTGGCGACAGTGACGGTCCTCGGCTTCGTTGCGCTGGGCTGGGTCACCAGCGTGGTCAGGGCCGCCGCCGTGACGGTGGAGCCGAAAGCAGAGGTCTACTCGTTGTTCCGCTGGCCCGGGCTCACCGATGCCTTCATCACCAGTGCCGTGATCGTTGCATTCGGCCTGGTGACCGGGGCCCTGCTCGCTCGACGCCACGTCGCCAGTGGCCCCGCTGCTCGTGGCGCGGCCAACGTCGACTGGATGATCGACGGCGTCGGGCGTCTCGCCCGTCTGGTCGCTGCCCGCGTGCAGCACGGCTCACTCCCGCTGTATGTGGCCACCACCGTGCTCGTCGTGTGCGCCGCTGCGGTCCCGTTCGTCGGCGAGATCGACAGCGATGCGCTCTACTGGTGGGACAACCCAGCCGAGGCGGTGCTCGTCGTGATGATCGTCGGCGCCGCGATCTTGGCCACCGTGGTGTCGTCACGCCTCGGCGCTGCACTCGTGCTCGGGGCTGTCGGATTCAGCGTTGCCGGACTGTTCGTCGCCATCGGTGCGCCCGACCTCGTCCTGACCCAGCTGTTGGTCGAGACGGTCATTGTCGTCGGATTCGTCGTCGGCCTCGGTCGATTGGCCACCAAGTTCCCGACACCGACCCGGCTGTGGTTGACCGGACGCCTGGTCATCGCGGGTGCGATGGGTACCGCTGTCGCGGTGGCGCTGGCGGGAAGCGCCAGCAACCCGGTCGGCGAGGCCCCAGTCCGCGAGCTGATCGAGACGGCGCAGACCGACGGCGGCGGCAAGAACGTGGTCAACGTGATCCTCACCGACACCCGCGCACTCGACACGTTCGGCGAGATCATCGTGCTGATGGTGGTCGCCGTCGGCATCTTGACCCTCAGCACCAAGCGCGGCCGGAACCGTCGCACCCCGGCGGAGACCCCCGCACCCGATCCTGCACCGGTCGATGCTGCAGCCCGCGAGGAGGTGGCCCCGTGATCGCTCGCACGTCACCGATCGTGTCGCTCGCCGTTCGCGCCGTGACGCCGATCGCGGTCGTGGTCGCGGCCTATGTGCTGTTCGCCGGCCACAACCAGCCGGGTGGCGGCTTCGCCGCTGGGCTCATGCTGGGCGCGGTCATCGTGCTGCGCACGGTGGCGGGGATCCAGCAGCCCCGGTACGCCTCCGTGTGGATGTCGGTCGGTGGTGTCATCGCCGGCCTCGTCGCCATTGCCCCCATGTTCTGGGGCGAACCGTTGCTCGACCAGATCGTCGTCACCTGGGAGGTCCCGGTGCTCGGCACGGTCAAGACCGGATCTGCGCTGCTGTTCGACCTCGGCGTGGTGGGGATCGTCATCGGCTTGGTCATCGCGCTGCTCGACGGTCTGGATGCGATGTCCCTCGTCGATCGTGGCCGGATGCCCGTCCCGGCGAGTGTGCGCTCGGCGGACGTCGCTTCACCGGATGGCCAGGAGACGGCGTCGTGAGCCTCGCCATGATCTTCGCGGTCGCCGGCCTGGTGGCGGCCGGCACTTTCCTGGTCACGTCGCGCTCGCTGAGCCGCATCGTGCTCGGCTTCGCACTGCTCGGCCACGCCGCCGTGCTCGCGCTCTTGGCGGCGGGTGGTCGCGCCGGTTCACCTCCGATCGTCGACGGCGAGCCCGCCCCTGACACCGCGAACCCACTTCCTCAGGCGCTGTCGCTCACGGCAATCGTGATCTCGTTCGGCCTCACGCTGTTCGTGCTGGCACTCGCTCGACGTCAGCAATTCCTCACCGGCGACGACCTCGTCGAAGACGACGTCGAAGACCGCCGCATCGCCACCACCAGCGACGAGCCAGTTGCATCGAGCGACGAGACACGTGAACTCGAGGCCCAGCGAGACGACTCGGAGCGCACACCGTGACCGCCGTGGTCGGACTGTGCGTGGCGCTGCCGTTGCTCGCCGCTTCGCTCGTGCTCGGGCTGCGCCGGGTGGCGCTCGCTCGCGACGTCATCACGGTGGCGACGATGTCGGCGGTCACCGGCCTCGCAGCCGCGTTGCTCGCCGAGGTCGACCGCAACGGCACGGTCGTGCTGCGCGTCGGCGACTGGGCGCCCGAGGTCGGCATCGTGTTGGTGGCAGACCTCTTCGCGGCGGTGATCCTGCTGGTTGCCTCCGCCACCATTCTCGTGGTCGAGTTGTTCGCGATCGGCCAGCGCCGTACGCCGGCCGGAGCCGACCCTGCGGTGGTCAGCCCGATCCTGCTCGTGCTCGCCGGCGGTGTCAGCCTCGCGATCCTCACCGGCGACCTCTTCACGCTCTTCGTGGCGTTCGAGCTGATCCTGGTGTCCAGCTACGTGCTGCTCACCCATCAGGGTCGGGAGTCGCAGGTGCGTTCAGGGATGACCTACGTGGTCATCAACCTGTTTGCGTCGACGCTGTTCCTGTTCGGTGTGGCCATCGTCTACGCCGCCACCGGCACGGTCAACATGGCGTTGCTGGCCGAGCGGTTCCCCGAACTGCCCGCCGCCACGCAGGTCGGCATCGGGCTGTGGTTCCTGATCGTGTTCGGCACGAAGGCGGCGATCTTCCCGCTGTTCTCGTGGCTGCCCGACAGCTACCCGACCGCGCCGACGACCATCACCGCGGTGTTCGCCGGATTGCTCACCAAGATCGGCGTCTACGTCCTGATCCGGTTCTTCACGCTGATGGAGCTCGATGAACTCGGACCGCTGCTGCTCGTGATCGCAGGCTTCACGATGATCGTCGGCGTCGCCGGAGCACTCGCACAAGACGACGTCAAGCGCATCTTGTCGTTCCACGTCGTGAGCCAGATCGGCTACATGATCATGGGCCTCGGGCTGTTCACCGTTGCCGGTGTTGCGGGCGCAGTGCTGTTCCTGATCCACCAGATCCCCGTCAAGACCGTGATGTTCCTCGCCGGCGGCCTGATCGAGGACGATCAGGGAACCTCGGCGCTGAAGAAGGTCGGTGGCCTCGCCACCAGCAAGCCGGTCATCGCCGTGCTCTTCGCACTGCCTGCGCTGAGCCTCGCCGGCCTACCCCCGTTCTCCGGCTTCATCGCCAAGCTCGCGCTCGTCGATGCCGGCATGTCGTCGGGCGCCTACGTGATCGTCGCGGTCTCGCTGGTCGGCTCGATCCTGACGTTGCTGTCGATGACCAAGATCTGGCTCGGTGCCTTCTGGGGCGAGGTCACCCCCTCGGCGGTTCCGGCGTCGAGCAAGCGCTCGGTCACCGTGATGCAGTCCGCTGCCGGTCTCGCCGTCGCCGGCACGATCGCCATTGCCGTGCTGGCCGGCCCGCTGTGGCGCATGAGCGAGCAGGTGGCCACCGACCTGCTCGAGCGCACGCCCTACATCACCGACGTACTGGCCGAGCCCGTGAACGAGGGGGACGGCTGATGGCCACCACCGTCGCGAAGGAATCCTGGGCGTCGTCGTTGCGCGGCAACCTCAGGGCGCTCCTGACGCTGAGGCGCCTCCTCACCATCGCGGTGCTCGTCGGTGCGTGGTGCGCACTCTGGGGCACGGTCTCGGTCGCCAACGTCCTCTCGGGCACGCTCATCGCTGTGGCGGCGACCCTGTTCGCCGGCGTCGATCGCAACGCCGGCGGTCTGCGCATCCTCCCGCTGCTGCATTTCGTGTGGCTCGTCGCTGTCGACCTGGTGGTGTCGACCGTCAACGTGGCGTGGGAGATCCTGACCCCGACCGACTACACCGACGAAGCGATCATCGCCGTCGACACCAACATCGAAGCGCGGTCGCACTTCCTGATGCTGGTGGTGGCGATCACCGTCACGCCCGGCACGGCAGTGATCGACAGCGACGCCGACACCGGCCGGCTCTACCTGCATCTCCTGCACGCCGAGAAGGCCCCGGAGATCGAACTGCACGTGCAGCACCTCGCCGCACTCGCCTGCCGAGCGCTGCCCGTCAACGAGGAGGTCGCTCCATGACCGCTGAGGTGCTCAGATGATCGCCGACATCGCCATCGCCATCTTCCTGCTCGCCGGCATCCTGGCGGGCATTCGCCTGGTCCGCGGGCCGTCGCTCGCCGATCGAGTGATCTCACTCGACGCCGCACTGGTCGCGCTGATGGGCGCCATCGGTACCCGAGTGGCCGAAACGGGTGACAACTTGTACATCGGCGTGCTCGTGGTCATCGCGATCGTGGCGTTCACCGCCACCGTGGCGCTCAGCCGCTTCATCGAGACCACGGGTCGACCATGAACGTCGTCTCATCGGTGTTCATTCTCCTCGGTGCGTTCGTCGCTCTGCTCGCCGGCATCGGCCTGCTCACGTTCAACACTCCGTACGCACGGTTCCACGCCGCCGGCAAGGCGAGCCCGATCGCGTTCTTGATGGTGGCGATCGGCGCAGGCATCGAGGTGGGTGTCAGAGGAGCCGCCGAACTGGCAATCGTGGCTGCGGCGCTGCTGTTGACACTGCCTGCGAGTACGCATCTGCTGTTCCGGGCGACGCATCGGACCACGGTGTCCGAGCACCTGAGTCCCGACGATCTGGTCGCTGCTGAGCGTGAGCTTGCAGCGCACGAGGCCGTGATCGAGACTGAATCCACTGGAGGCGCCGATGGCGATCAGCACTGAACCGCGCAGGCCGGGTCCGTCGAAGAAGAACCCCGGGCAACAGACGTCTTCGAATACCTACAATGCAGAAGTGACGTTGATCGAACCGAAACCCGACCTCCCGTCGTGGACGTTTCTCACCAACCACGCCCATGTGATGGTGGCGCTGAGCCGTGACCCGGATCTTCGCCAGCGCGACCTCAGCTACGTCGTGGGCATCACGCCCGGCGCCGTGCAGCGGATCCTCGACGACCTCGAGAGCGCCGGGTATCTGCGTCGCGAGAAGGTCGGCCGGCGAAACCACTACGAGATCATCGACCGCACACCGCTGCGCCATCCGCTCGAGGGCCAGCACACCGTCGGCGAACTGCTCGACATGCTGCAGGACTGAGAGCTGCGCCGGGTCTGCTCGGCCGCGTCCTCAGCCGTCGTTCGGTGACCGGTCAGTTGTCGCCGTGGGGGACGAACGATCGGCTCCACGCCTCGAGTTCGTCCAGGTCACAGGTTCGCGGGGTGACGACGAGGAGCACATCGCCCGGCTCGATCGTCGTGCTGCCGGTGGGGATCACCGTCGTGTCGTCGCCGCGGTGGATGACCGCCACCCGCGCTCCACTCGGGGGCGGATCGTCACGCAGCGTCACCGATCGCACCTGTGTCGAACTCGGCACCGTGATCTCGATGATGTCGGCGTCGAGCGCGTCGACGGCCACGATCTCTCGCCGTACGAACACGCTGTCGTCGGCGCTGACGCCGAGTCGCCGGGCGAGCGCGCTGATCGTCGGGCCCTGCACTGCGACCGACACCACGACGACGACGAACGCGACGTCGAAGATGAGCGCGCCGTCGGGGTGGCCGGCGGTGAACGGAATCGTGGCGAGCACCACAGGGACGGCGCCGCGCAAGCCGGCCCATGACACCACGGCCATGTGCCGCAGCGGCGTTCGCCACCACACCAGCACCGTCACCACGGCGATCGGGCGAGCGACGAGGACCAGCGTGACGACCACCACGAGCGCAAGTCCGAGATCCCCGAACAACTCGCTCGGGAACACCAGGATGCCGAGCAGCAGGAACAGCGCGCTCTGTGCGGTTGCGGCGAGACCTTCGTGGAAGTACAGCACGCTGCGGCTGGCGCGCTCGGAACCCGTGAGCACCACACCGGTGAGGTAGACGGCCAGCAGTCCGGAGCCACCCAACACGGCCGCACCGCCGTAGGAGATCGCAGCGATCGCCAACGTCACCACACCAAGCGATGCCGCAGCGCCGCCCCGCACGTGATCGACCACCCAGCGGCCGATCCACCCGACGGCCACGCCGACGGCCACCCCGACAGCCACCTGCACACCGAGATAGCTGGCCCAGTCCCAGCCGGACGGATCCGCTCGCCACACCTCGACCATGCCCACCGTCAGGAGCACTGCGGCGGGGTCGTTGAGTCCCGACTCGAGTTCGAGGAGCCGGCTGGTACGCGCCGGGAGCGGTTCGGTTCGGAGTGCGGCGAACACGGCGGCTGCGTCGGTGGACGAGACCACCGCGCCGAGGAGCAACGCAGTGGTGGGATCGAGGCCCATCAGCCCCCAGGCGGCGACGGCGACGACCCCAGCGGTGATCGCCACGCCCACGGTGGCGAGCAGGCCGGCCGGCGCTCCGACCGAACGGAACGAGCGGGGGTCGGTGCCGAGGCCGCCGTCGAACAGGATCACGGCGAGGGCCGCGATGGCGATGTTCTGCGCCAGGACCGCGTCGTCGAATCGGATCCAGGCGAGGCCGTCGTCGGCCACCGCCATCCCGAGCCCGAGGAAGAGCAGCAAGCTCGGTATCCGGAACCGCGACGTGAACCCGCTGGCGATCACCCCGACCAGCAGCAGCACTCCCACCAGCAGTACGCCGGGATCGACCGAGAACGACGAGCTCATCGCGTCCCGGGATCCGAGCGTCGACGCAGCCGAGTCGCACCGAGAAGGGAGCCGCTCGTGTGCTTCACCGTCACATCCTGCCAGCGCGTCGGCCGTTGGTGCCCGTACAACCCCAAACCCCCACCTCCGAAAAATGCGTGCGAGGCGTTCACCGGCGGGCCGATCCGCGCACGTTTCGGCCCGGGACGCGGGCACGCTCGCAAATGTGCGCGGATCCGCCCGCCCGTGACGTGCTCGTGCGCATTTTTCGGAGGTGGGGGGGTGGACGTGCTGGGGAGATCAGGACTTTGGGCGGTCGACAGGGGCGCTTGAGACCGCAAGGATGGACATCATGAGCACCTCGGTTGTCGACGAACGCCCAACGACTGACCCGGGGGGATCCGATCCGACGCCAGCACCGTCGGCGACGGCATGCATCGACGGCAACGAAGCGGCAGCCAAGGTCGCCTACGCGTTGTCGGAGGTGGTGGCGATCTATCCGATCACTCCTGCCTCGACGATGGGTGAGCTCGCCGACGCCTGGTCGGCCGGCGGCGCAACGAACCTGTGGGGCGCGGTGCCCGAAGTGGTGGAGCTGCAGTCCGAAGCGGGCGCAGCCGGCACCCTGCACGGCGCCCTGCAGACCGGAGCGATGGGCACCACCTTCACTGCGTCGCAGGGGTTGCTGCTGATGCTGCCCAACATGTTCAAGATCGCCGGCGAACTCACCCCAGCCGTCATCCACGTCGCTGCCCGAGCGATCGCCACGCATGCGCTGTCGATCTTCGGTGACCACAGCGACGTCATGGCCGCTCGATCGACCGGGTTCGCCATGCTGTGCGCCAGTTCGGTCCAGGAGGCTCACGACTTCGCGGCGGTCTCGCATGCTGCCACGCTCCGGGCACGAGTGCCGTTCCTGCACTTCTTCGACGGGTTCCGTACCTCGCACGAGATCAACCGCATCGAGCTGCTCGGCGACGACGACCTGAAGTCGCTGATTCGCGACGAGGACATCGCCGCCCACAAAGCCCGCCGACTCCGCCCCACCGCACCCGTCGTGCGCGGCACCGCACAGAATCCCGATGTGTTCTTCCAGGCGCGTGAAGCCGGCAACCGGTTCCACGACGCAGTGCCCGGCATCGTCGCCGACGTGTTCGCCGAGCTCGAGGCGCGCACCGGTCGGCGCTACGGACTCGTCGACTACGAAGGTGCTCCGGACGCCGAGCGGGTCATCGTGATGATGGGTTCGGGCGCCGGCGCGGTCGGCGAGACGGTGGCCAAGCTGGTGGCCGACGGCGAGAAGGTCGGCGTCGCCACCATCCGACTGTTCCGACCGTTTCCGGTCGATGCGTTGCTCGACGCGCTCCCCGACACCGTGCGATCGATCGCGGTGCTCGACCGCTGCAAGGAGCCCGGGTCGGTCGGTGAACCGCTCTTCCAGGATGTCGTCACCGCCGTCGCCGAGTCTGATCGCACGGGCGTTCGGACGATCGGTGGTAGGTACGGCCTCGGCTCGAAGGAGTTCACCCCGGCGATGGCCAAGGCGGTGTTCGACGAACTCGCGCTCGACGCACCCAAGCGACGCTTCACCGTCGGCATCGTCGACGATGTCACCGACCTGAGCCTCGACGTCGACGACTCGTTCCTCGTCGATCAGCCCGGGCGCTCGGCGGTGTTCTACGCGCTCGGCAGCGACGGCACCGTCGGTGCGAACAAGGCGTCGGTCAAGATCATCGGTCACGAACCCGATCTGTATGCGCAGGGCTACTTCGTGTACGACTCGAAGAAGTCCGGTTCGATGACCGTGTCGCACTTGCGCTTCGGTCCGGAGCCGATTCGGTCGACCTACCTGGTGCAGGAGGCCGATCTCGTTGCCTGTCACCAGTTCGGGCTGCTCGACCGATTCGACGTGCTCGGCGACATCCGCCACGGGGGCACGTTCCTGCTGAACGCGCCGCATCCGGCCGACGAGGTGTGGGAGCACCTGCCGACTGCGACCCAGCGACGTATCCGGGAACGTGAGCTGCGAGTGTTCACCATCGATGCGACCCGCATCGCCCGCGAGCTGAAGATGCCCGGCCGGATCAACACGATCATGCAGCCGTGCTTCTTCGCGCTCACCGACGTGATGGGTCTCGATCGTGCGATCGAGGCGATCAAGGCGTCGATCAGTTCCGCGTATGGTCGGCGCGGTCGGCTGATCGTGGAACGCAACGAAGCCGCCGTCGACCGGGCGGTGGCCGAACTCGCCGAGGTGACCGTTCCCTCCGGGCAGGGCGGCGAGACACCGGCGAGCATCGAGCTCGACGAGACCTTCGACATCCTCGAGTCGGCTCGCGGCAACGCCGACGCCGACTTCATCGACCGGGTCACGATGACGATGGTTGCCAACCAGGGCGATCGGCTGCCGGTGTCGGCGATGCCGATCGACGGCACGTACCCCACCGGAACCACCCAGTTCGAGAAGCGCAAGCTCGCGATCGAGATCCCGATCTGGGAGCCCGACCTGTGCATCGATTGCGGCAAGTGTGCAGTCGTGTGCCCGCATGCCACGATCCGGATGAAGGCGTTCGAACCCGAAGCCCTCGACGGCGCACCCGACGGGTTCCTCGCCAAGAAGTTCCGGTCGCGCGAGCTCGACGGGCACCAGCTGACCATTCAGGTCGCGCCCGACGACTGCACCGGATGCGGCATCTGCGTCGACGTGTGCCCCGCCAAGGACAAGTCGCAGGTCAAGCGCAAGGCGATCAACATGCGTCCAGCCGAGGAGCATCGAGAGGTCGAGCGTGAACGATGGGACTTCTTCACCACGATCTCCGAACTCGACCGGACCTCGATCACCCATGACTCGGTGAAGAACTCCCAGCTGCTCCAACCGCTGTTCGAGTTCTCGGGGGCGTGCTCGGGCTGCGGTGAGACTCCGTACCTGAAACTGCTCACCCAACTGTTCGGCGACCGGTTGGTGGTCGCCAACGCCACCGGTTGCTCGTCGATCTACGGCGGGAACCTGCCCACCACCCCGTGGGCGAAGGACACCAACGGGCTCGGCCCGGCCTGGTCGAACTCGCTGTTCGAGGACAACGCCGAGTTCGGCTTCGGCATGCGCCTCGGCATCGAACACCACCAGCGCGACGCCCGCCGCCTGGTCGAGGAACTCGTCGACCATGTCGGCTCCGACCTCGCCGCCGCGCTGCTGGCCGACCCGACGCCGACCGAGCTCGGCGTGATCGAACAGCGCACCCGGGTCGCGGTGCTGCGCGAGCGACTCGACGAGCTCGTCGGTTCGGGCGACCCGGTGGTGGCCGACCGTGCGCAGCGGCTGAGTTCGATCGCTGACGAATTGGTGCGCACCAGTACCTGGATCGTCGGTGGTGACGGCTGGGCGTACGACATCGGTTTCGGTGGCGTCGACCACGTGCTCGGCAGCGGTCGCAACGTCAATCTGTTGGTGCTCGACACCGAGGTGTACTCCAACACGGGCGGTCAGGCGTCGAAGGCCACGCCGCTCGGTGCGGTCGCGAAGTTCGCGATGGGTGGCAAGCCGACCGGCAAGAAGGATCTCGGAGCCATCGCTCGCCGCTACGGCAACGTGTACGTCGCCCAGATCGCCATCGGCGGCAGCGACATCCAGACCGTCAAGGCGCTGGCCGAGGCCGATGCCTGGGATGGCCCGTCGCTGATCATCGCGTATTCGACGTGCATTGCTCACGGCATCGACATGGAGACCTCGATGTCGCACCAGAAGGACGCGGTGAAGTCCGGCTACTGGCCGCTGTACCGGTACCGGCCGACGACCGAGGAGCACGAGCATCCGTTCCAGCTCGACTCGGCTGCTCCCAGCATCCCGCTGAAGGACTTCGCGCTGAAAGAGGCAAGGTTCTCGATGCTGGCCCGGTCCGATCCGGGTCGATCCGCCGAGTTGCTCGACCTGGCGCAGCAGGACATCGACGAACGCTGGCGCTACTACGAGCAACTCGCCGGCCTGGAACGGTCGATGCACGAGCCGCACCGCGTGGTGCTCGACGACGAGCCTGACAACGAAGGAGACGACGATGCCTGACCTGCACACCTCCTATCTCGGACTGCCGCTGAAGTCACCGCTGATGGCGTCGGCCGGGCCGTTCACGGGTCAGCTCGACCGGCTGGTCGAACTCGAACTCGCCGGTGCCGGAGCCGTCGTGCTGCCGTCGATCTTCGAAGAGCAGATCGAACACGAGACCGCCGAGATCGACCGGTTGTACACCGTGCACGGCGAGAGCTTCAACGAGGCGGCGTCGTTCTTTCCCGAAGTCGACGACTACGGCTCGGCGATCGACTCGTACCTGGAGCTGATCGAGAACGCCAAGATGACCGTCGACATCCCGGTGATCGCCAGCTTGAACGGCGCCAACATCGGTGGCTGGGTGAAGTACGCGCGCCTGCTCGAAGGTGCCGGTGCTGACGCATTGGAGTTGAACCTCTACACCGTTGCCGCCGACCCGGACATCAGCGGGGCGTCGCTCGA
Organism: Ilumatobacteraceae bacterium; assembly: GCA_963716095.1. GTDB lineage: Bacteria > Actinomycetota > Acidimicrobiia > Acidimicrobiales > Ilumatobacteraceae > Sva-07. The sequence continues at coordinate 436,434 of CAVQSV010000023.1, forward strand.
AGCCGAACATCTCGAACTGGTTGCCTTGGTTGCAGAGGAGGTCGACGTTCCGGTGGCGGTGAAGATCTCGCCGTACTACTCGTCGATGTCGTCGTTCGTGGTCGGGCTGCAGCGGTCGGGAGCTGCCGGAGTCGTGATGTTCAACCGCTTCTACTCGCCCGACCTCGATCTCGAGACGCTCGAAGTGGCGCCACGGATCGCGCTCAGCACACCCGAGGAGCTGCGGCTACCACTGCGCTGGATCGGAATTCTGCGCGAATACCTGACGATGTCGATCGCCGGCTCGACCGGCGTGCACTCGGGATTCGACGCCGCGAAGCTGCTGCTCGCCGGCGCCGATGTGGCGATGACCACCTCGGCGCTGCTCCACCACGGTCCGGGGCATCTGCGCACGATCGAGGCGCAGCTGTGCGACTGGATGGACGAACACGACTACGAGTCGGTGGCGCAGATGCGTGGGGCGGTGGCCAGCCATGCCGCCACTGACCCAGCTGCCTACGAGCGGGCCAACTACATCGGCAACATCGCCACGTACACCAGCCGATTCATCGGCACCGGTGCCGTCCCGCTCGCCCGTCACCGCCCCGAGTAGCCCGACGCCAGAGGGCGTTCGTGTTGCAGTTCGGGCGCACCGGGTCCGTCCGGAACGTCACGCAAACGTGAGGGGTGGGCGTGGGAGTTCGATACGGGTGCGTCAGCAGACGGGACGGACGTACGGGTACGGGTTGACGGCGCGGCCACCGCCAGGATGCACCTCGAAGTGGAGGTGGTTGGCGGTGGTGTTGCCGGTGGCGCCGACGTAGCCGATCACTTCACCCCGCTGCACCGTGCGACTCGAACCCGACCACGCGTCGAGGTGGGCGTAGAAGTAGTACGTGCCGCTGTTGCCGGTGAGCCCGACCGACTTGCCGCCGAGGCGGGTGTTGCGGAAGTTCGCCACGCCGGACTCGACGGCGACGAGAGGTGTGCCTCTCGGCGCCATCATGTCGACACCTTCGTGGCTGCGGCCGCCGGATCGCGGGGCGCCCCAGGTGTCGGCGAAGGCGTGCGGGCCCTGCACCGGGCAGACGATGCCCCCGGCGTTGCTCGGCGGCGGGCTGGCCGGCACGGGTGCAGGTGCAGGTGCCGGTGCAGGTGCAGGTGCCGGGCGCCGGGTTGTTGTTGGTCGCACCTTGGGCGGCGCCCGACGATCCGTTGGTCGACGTTGCTGCCGAGGCACCGGACGACGATCCAGAGGGCGCGGGAGCGGCTGCCGCAGGCGCGTTGTCTGCACTGTTGCTCGCAGCGAGCTGCGCTTGTCGTGCGGCGGCGGCCTCTTGCGCGAGCTTGGCCTGACGCTGGCGCTCGAGTTCTTGCTGCACCGCAACGTCGGCCAGACGCTGGCGCTCGATCTCGGCGAGCGCAACCACTTCGGCTTCGGCTGCAGCCTGGAGGTCCTCGAACTGCTCGCGGGCCTGGCTGGTGGCCTGCTGCTGGCGTTCGAGCTCGGAGCGCTGTGCGCGCACCTCTTTCATCACGGCGTCGAAGTCGTCGAGTTCGACCGAGGCGACGCCACGGGCGACCGATGCCTGCCGATCGGCGGTGATGCCAGCATTGGCCTGGTCGAGGTCGATCAGGAGTGGGATCGAGGTGCCGGAGTTGACGAAGCTTCGCTGGGCGTCCAGTTGCAGGCTGCTGCGCATGGAGTCGGCCTGGGCCTCGGTGGCTGCCAGGTCCTGTTCGGCGGCCGCGATCTCGAGTTCGAGGGTGTCGAGCTGTGACTCGGCGTCGAACATCGCCTGCGATGCAGCGTTGGCGCGATCGCGCGCGGCCTGAATTTCCTGGGCGGCGCGTACCGCTGCGGGGTCCTGGGCATTGGCGACGGCCAGCGGGAGCGTTGTCGAGCCGACAGCAACCGACAGGGTCAGCGCCACGAGCGCGACGTTGCGGCGTGCCCGGGCACCTCGCAGCCGTCCGAATCCCAACATGGCCGCCGAGCCTAACGGAATATGACGGTTTCGTGACGATCCGGTGTCGGTCGGTGGGAGCTACTCGGCGTGTCCGACGACACGAGGAGCGGCGTCGGCCGCGTACGGGAACCAGCGCAGTGTCTCGAAGTCGGCGTTGGTCTCCAGCGTTGGCCGCGGCGGGTCGTGCTGGTGGCCGGCCCGGTGGAACAACTCGTGCGCGAATTCGAGATGGCGCGCCAGGTCGACCGGTTCGTTGCGGCGTCGATTCTCGTACTCGATCCGACCGGACGCGTAGGAGATCTCGTCCAGGCTCATCGACGGTCCGCGGGTGCCGAGCCGGTGATGCCACAGCCCACTGTCGGGCTCGAAGTCGTACTCGCCGAGAAGTGCAGCTCCGTGCGAGGCGATCATCGTCACCGCGTCGACGAGGTACTCGAACGTGGCGTCATCGATGAAGTAGTTGAAGTTGACACGCACCCAGCCGGGTTTGATGCCCTCGCAGCCACGGTTGATCTCACGCTGGAACTCGTGAGACCGTTCGAGGTCGATGCCGAGGAGGCGGTGGCCGTAGGGGCCGGCGCACGAGCAGCCGCCCCGCGATTGGATCCCGAACACGTCGTTGAGCAGCGCCACCACGTAGTTGTGGTGGAGGTGGCGATCGCCGTGTCGGATCACGAACGACACGATCGACAACCGGTCGGCTTCGTGACTGCCGAGCACATTGATGTTCGGATGTTGCTCCCATCGAGCGATCGCCGTTCGTACGAACGCAGACTCTCGTGCCTCGATCACCTCGGGGCCGACGGCCTCCTTGAGCTGGAAGACGAGCCCCGCCCGGATCGACTCGATGATCGCGGGCGTCCCTGCCTCCTCGCGATGCTCGATCTCGGGGTGGTAATCGTGTTCGGCGGTGCTGACGTAGCGCACCGTTCCGCCGCCAGGAACGTCGGGCACTCGATTCCCGAACAGCTCGCGGCGGGCAACGAGCACGCCGGGGGTGCCCGGGCCGCCGATCAACTTGTGCGGCGAGATGAACACTGCATCTTTGTAGGCCAGGTTGCCGTCGGCGCTCGATCCCATGTCGATCGGGACGTAGGGGGCGGCGGCCGCGTAGTCCCACAGCGACAGTGCGCCGTGCTGGTGCAGCAGCGTCGACACCGCGACGGTGTCGGTGATGATGCCGGTGACGTTCGACGCTGCCGAGAACGACCCGATCAGGGTCGTGCGGTCGGCATGCCCGATCAGTTCGCGTTCGAGGTGTTCGAGGCTGACGTGGCCGTCGGCGTCCTCGTCGATGATCACGACGTCGGCGATCGACTCGCGCCACGGCAACTCGTTGGAGTGATGCTCGTACGGCCCGATGAACACCACCGGTCGCTCGGCGGCGGGGATCGATTCGCTCAGGTGGTAGCGGTCGTCGAGCGTGGAGGGGATCTTGAGCCCCAGTACGCCGAGCAGCTTGGCGATGGCATGGGTTGCGCCACTGCCGCAGAAGACCACGGCATGCTCGTCACGACGGGCACCCACACAGCGGGCGATGATCGCTCGGGCCTCCTCACGCAGACGCGTCGTCTGCAGCCCGGTACCGGACGATTCGGTGTGGGTGTTCGCGTACAGCGGGAGGACCACGGTGCGGATGTAGTCCTCGATGAAGCTGAGCGAACGGCCCGACGCGGTGTAGTCCGCATAGATGATCGGCCGCGGACCATACGGCCCGTCGATCACGTCGTCTCGTCCGATCACCGACTCTCGCACGTAGGCGATCAGCTCCTCGACGTCGGTCGTTTCCACGCCCCCAGTGAACCATCGAAACGGAACAGCGGGGCCCGACCCGTTCGTTTCATTACGATGCGGCCCACGATGGATTCCTCTCCCGCATCGACGTTGGAGCCGAGCGGGCTGACAGCGGCCGAAGTCGCCGAGCGCGTCGCGGCCGGGCAGGTGAACATCACCCCGGAACCTCCGGGGCGCACGTTCGGCCAGATCGTGGCATCGAACGTGTTCACGGTCGTCAACGCGATCATGCTGACCCTGTTCGTGTTGGTGCTGGTGTCGGGCAATCCGCAGGACGGGCTGTTCGTCGGCGTGGTGCTGGCCAACTCGGTGATCGGCGTCGTCCAGGAGGTGCGTGCCCGTCGCGAACTCAAGCGTCTCGAGGTGGTCACCGAGCCGCGGGCGGTGGTGGTCCGCGACGGTGCGGCGGTCGAGATCGCCTCCGACGAGATCGTGCTCGACGACGTGATCGAGTTGCGCCTCGGCGGTCAGGTCGCTGTCGACGGCGTGGTACTCGAGTCGACCGGTCTGCGCCTCGATGAATCGATGCTCACGGGCGAGTCGTTGGCCGTGCCCAAGCAGGTCGGCGACGAGGCGATGTCGGGCAGCTTCGTGGTCGCCGGCAACGGCAGCATCCGGGCCACGTCGGTGGGCGCCGACAGCTACGCCAGCACGCTCGCCACCGAGGCCAAGCAGTTCACCGCCGTCGAATCCCGCCTGCGTCGCGGCATCGACAAGATCCTGCGTTGGCTCACCGTGATCATCCCGGCGGCGTCGATCTTCTTGTTCGTCCGCCTGCTCGGGGCCGAAGACCGCTGGCAGGACGCGCTGCTCGGCACCGTCGCCGCCGCTGTCGCGATGGTGCCCGACGGTTTGGTCCTGCTGACCAGCCTGTCGTTCATGGCCGGCATGCTCGCGCTCGCCCGCCGCAACGCGCTTGCGAAGCAGCTCTCGACGGTCGAGGTGCTCGCTCGGGTCGACGTGTTGTGCCTGGACAAGACCGGCACGATCACCACCGGGGAGATCACCTTCGCAGCGGCGCACCCTGCGCAAGGTCGCAGCGCGGCCGAGGTCGATGAGGCGCTCGTAGCGCTTGCCGCATCCGATCGTGCGCCGAACGCCACCATGGCGGCGATCGCCGATGCGGTCGGAACCCAGTCGTCGTGGCAGGTCGACCGGGTCGAGCCGTTCGACAGTGAGCGCAAGTGGTCGGCGGCATCGTTCGTCGATCACGGCTGGCTCTATCTGGGCGCACCCGACTTCCTGCTCGCGAGCGACGACCCGGCCCGAGAACTCGTCGAGCGGCTCAGTTCCGGCGGGAAACGGTTGCTCGCCGTGGTCTCGTCCGACGACGGTCCCGACGACGACCGCCTCCCGCCCACGAGCCGCACCCTGGCGATCGTCGAACTCGAGGACGAGATACGTCCCGATGCCGCAGAGATCCTCGCCTACTTCGCCGAACAGGACGTGACGCTCAAGGTGATCTCGGGCGACAACCATGAGACGGTGGCAGCGATCGCCGAGCGAGCCGGTCTCGACGTGATCGGCGAGCCGGTCGACGCCCGCGCCCTGCCGACCGACATCGACGAACTCGCGGACGTACTCGATGGCGCCACCGTGTTCGGACGGGTCAAACCGCAGCAGAAGCAGGCCATGGTGAAAGCCCTGCAGTCGCACGGCCACGTCGTCGCGATGACCGGCGACGGGGTCAACGACGTCCTCGCGCTCAAGGACGCCGACCTCGGCATCTCGATGGGCTCCGGGAGCGAGGCCACCAAGGCCGTTGCCGACCTGGTGCTCACCGACAACGCGTTCTCGAGCCTGCCGACGGTGGTCAACGAGGGCCGCAAGGTGATCAACAACGTCGAACGGGTCTCGAACCTGTTCGTCACCAAGGCCGCCTATGCGGTGCTGCTCACCTTCGCCGTGGGCTTGGTCGACAGCCCGTTTCCGTTCCTCCCTCGGCAGCTCACGCTGATCGGCACGTTCAGTATCGGGGTGCCCGGCGTCTTCCTGGCGCTCGCCCCCGAGGCCGACCTGATTCGTCCGGGATTCCTGCAGCGGGTCCTGCGTTTCTCGATCCCCGCCGGCGTGATCGCCGGGTCGGCGACGTTGGCGGCCTACGAAGCCGCCCTCCACGTCGCCGACCTCGAACTCGATCAAGCGCGCACGCTCGCAACGGTCACACTGCTGGCGATTGGACTGGTCGTGCTGGCGGTGACCAGCCGCCCGCTCGTCGCCTGGAAGCTCGGCCTCGTGGCCGCGATGGCCCTCGGTTACGTCGTGGTGTTCCTCGTGCCGTTCCTGCGTAACTACTTCCTCCTCGAGGTGTTCTGGGACACCGCGTGGTGGTATTCGGTCGCCGCCGTCGCAGTGGCCGGCTCGTTGATCGTCGCCATCCCCCGCGTCATGGGCTCGAAGCGATGAGCCGGCCCACCAGATCTGCGGGTTTCGCTCATCGCTGAGGTCTGAACGAGGCAGATCTGCTGCAGCTCAGCAGCCGGCTGCGGGCGCGTCGATGTCGTCGTCGAGGGCGACGAGCGCATCGTCGAACGCTTCGAGGAGACCGGCGAACCACCGGCCAGCGCGGTGTAGTACGAACATGTCGACCACAGTCTGTCCGTTGGCAGGTGATTCCGCGGCATTTGTCGGGTGACATCCGCGCCCTTCGGATGGGACCAAACGCCCTGGTCGGAACGACCCGGAACTCGGTTCAGTAGCTGCCCTCGGCACCACGGTCGATGCTGAGGAGCTGGATGAGATCCTCGTGCAGCTCCATCCAGATGTCGTGGAACGAGCCGCACATGACACCGGTGAACATCTTTGTCTCGCCGTTGACGGCCCTGGCAGCTGCCCCCGTGAGCCGATGGCGGTACGCGGCAAACCGTGGAACGGCTTCGGCGAATCCGTCGAGAATCGGAGCACACTCGGTGTTGAAGCGGTCGAGTTCGTCGAGCCGTTCGGCGTCGTAGGCGGCGTCGGTGTGGTCGTTCGGCTCGTCACCGCGCGTCTGCCACGCAGTGCAGAGTTCCTTGAGGCGAGTGTTCAGGCCCAGGAACGAGTCGTAGTGCGCACGCAGCCCGGTGCCGTGCGTCTGAGCGGCGTCGACGAGTTCGGCGCCGTGACGCTCCTTGCCTTCAGGGGTGAGCTGCCAGAGCTCGCGAGCCTCGAAGAATTTGGTGTGACCGCTCTCGGCCAACTCCGTGAGCATCGCCGTGGTGCGATCGAGGGAGATCGTCGACAGTTCGGCAACGGTCGAAGCGGCGCTGAATCCCTTGATCCGGAGCGCGTGCAGCACGAGGAATCGGGCCTCGTCGTCATCGATCTCGCCGACCTCGGCTGCGGGTGCGCTGGCACTCGGTGCGGCGTGATCGTTGGCGACGTCGGCGGTGAGGCGGTCGATCTCCTCGTCGGGCACGCGGTCGGCGTCGAGGAGCGCTTGGGCCACAGCGAGTCGGGCGATCGGCACGCGGTAGGGCGAACAGCTGACGTAGTCGACGCCGGCGTCCACGAGGAATCGAACGGAACCCGGGTCGCCTGCCTGCTCGCCACAGATGCCGATCTTGATGTCGGGCTTCACGGCGCGCGCGTCGCGACACGTCATCTCGATCAGGCGGCCCACGCCTTCCCGGTCGAGTTGGTCGAACGGATTGAACGGCAAGACGCCCGCCTCGAGATAGGCGGGAAGCAACCGGACCTCGACGTCGTCGCGGCTGAACGCGAACGTCAGTTGGGTGAGGTCGTTGGTGCCGAACGAGAAGAAGTCGGCATGGGCGCTGAGTTCGGCGGCAACCAGTGCGGCTCGCGGGGTCTCGACCATCGCACCGATACTGACGGCGTCGAAGTCGGTGACCCCGGCCTCGTCGAGTGCGTCGAGCACCCACTGGCGCGCCATCGCCAGTTCCTCGGCGCCCATGACCAGCGGGATCATGATCTCGACCTTCGGGTCGTTGCCGGCGGCCAGGGCTTCGCCAACGGCGCGGGCGAGCGCCCGAACCTGCATCTGGTAGACGCCGGGCTTGACCACGCCGAGTCGCACCCCGCGGGTGCCGATCATCGGGTTTGCTTCGCGCAGTCGACGCACTGCGGCCAGCTCGGCGCGGGTGTCGTCGTCGAGGTTGCCGGTCGCCTCCGCGACGACGAGTCGCTCGTAGTCGGGGAGGAACTCGTGCAATGGCGGGTCGAGGAGTCGGACGGTGATCGGCAGGCCGTCCATCGCCGCGAGGATCGAGGCGAAGTCGGCTTGCTGCACGACGTCGAGTTCGTGCAGGACTTCGCGCTCATGGGTCGGGTCGTCGCTGAGGATCAGCCGTCGGACCAGACGAAGGCGTTGTTCGGCGAGGAACATGTGCTCGGTTCGGCAGAGGCCGATGCCTTCGGCGCCGAGATGTCGGGCGTGGCTCGCGTCGTCGGCGGTGTCGGCGTTGGCGCGCACCCCTACGCGCCCGGCGCGAATCAGGTCGGCCCAGCGCAGCAGTGTCTCGAGCTCGGGAGGCGCCGGTCGGGTGGAAGCGACGACGGCACCCGCCATGACGTCTCCGCTTCGCCCGTCGATCGAGATCTCGGACCCGTCGGGATGGAAGTCGCCTGCGATTCGGACGCCGCCTTCGCAGACGACGACCTCAGCGGCGCCGACCACAGCGGGAATGCCCCAGCCCCGTGCGACCACCGCAGCGTGGCTGACCAGACCACCGCGCGCGGTGAGAATGCCGCGCGCCGACTGCATTCCGAGTACGTCGTCGGGCGTCGTCTCGGTGCGCACGAGGATCACGTCGTGGCCGAGGTCGGCTGCTTCGACGGCCGCTTCGGCGCTGGTCACGATGCGTCCCGACGCTGCGCCCGGCGATGCGGGCAGTCCGGTGGTGAGGATGGTGTAGTCGCCGTCGGGGTCGAAGCGGGCGTGCATGAACGTCGAGAGTTCCGCGGCCGGCACCCGCAGGATGGCGTCCGCGACGGTGGTGTCGGTGAACGAGTCGCACGCCTCCGCCACGGCGGTGGCGATCAGCTCGCTGAGCTCGTCGCCTCCGACGTTCGAGTGAGGTGTTGGTTCGGTTGGTGCGGTCGGCGTCGACTGGTGTGGCACGTTTCCCCCTGGTTCCGCGATGAAACTAACCGTTCGACCAATTGCGCGTGAAGGTCGAGGCGCGCGGTGTGGATCCGCTATCGGTTGAGGTCGACGGGGATGTTGCGTGGTCCTCGGATCTGGCCGTTGGCCCACGTCGTCGGCTTGCTGGTGTCGAGCGCGTAGTCGGGGAAGGCCCGCAGCCACTCCTGGAACGCAATCGTGCACTCGAGTCGGGCGAGGTTCGACCCCACGCAGCGATGGATCCCCAACCCGAATGCGACGTGGCGGTTGTTCAGCCGGTCCATGTCGAACACGTCCGGGTTCTCGAACGCGTCGGGGTCGTGGTTGGCGGCGGGAAAGGTGAGCAGCATCTGATCGCCGGGGTGCACCGGGCAGCCGCCGATCTCGGTCTCGCCGACCACCTTGCGCGCCATCGTGACCGGCGCGTAGTACCGCAGGACCTCCTCGGTGGCGGTGTTCCAGAGCAGATCGTCGTTGTCGGCTGCCACGAGGCGCGCCACCTGATCGTTGTGCTGAGCGAAGTGCCAGAGCCCCGACCCGATCGCACTCCACGTGGTGTCGATGCCGGCGATGATCAGCAAGTTGATGTAGCCGACCTTGAGGTCCCAGTCGACCGGCTCGCCGTCGATCTCGGCGTTGGCGATCATCGTCAACATGTCGTCTTGCGGGTTGGCGAGGCGATCGTTGAGGAGCTGGTCGACGTAGTCCTTCATCTCGGTCGCCACGGCGATGCGAACCGCGTTGTCGCGGGGTCCGAACTGGAAGTTCCGGTGGATCCAGTCGCGAAAGAGATCGGCGTCGCCCTCGGGCAGGCCTGTGAGCTTGCAGATGCCGTGCACCGGGATGTGCTGCGAGTACTGCGCTGCGGCATCGGCGGTGTCGGCCCCGTCGAGGTCGGCGATCAGCTTGCGACAGAACTGCCGCAGGTCGTCCTCGAGGGGTGCGACGTTCTTCGGGCTGAACGCCGGGAGGAGCAGACGCCGGTGCCCGTGATGGTCGGGTGGGTCAGAGGTGATCGGCGGCGCCGGCCGGCGGGGCGCGTCGGGCCGGCCGACGTTGACCCAGATCGACGAGAAGTTCTCGGTGTCGTTCGCCACCGCGGCGACGGCTTCCATCGTGACCGGCATGAACGCCCGCCCGTAGCGTTCGGTGGTGGCGACCGGGCACTGCTCGCGCACCGAGTTCCAGATGTCGATCGCGTTCTCGCCCCATTGGTCGTCGAGCCAGTCCCAGTCGGTCAGCCAGTTCTCGACCGGCGGCATCTCCACGTGCTCAGCCCCATACGCCACAGCGATCCCCCTTCGTTGTCGTCATCGCAACGGTAGTCGCGAACCCACCCGCCATGCGGCCCCGGTCCCGGTCCCGGTCCCGAAAAAATGCGCGAACTGGGCCCACCCGCGGCACGTCTTGCGCACGTTTCGAGAGCGGGGAATCTGTCGGGGCGAAACGTGCGCAAGATCGTGCGGTCGCGACGTGCTCGTGCGCATTTTTCGGGGTGGGGTCAGCCGGTGCGCCAGGCCTCGTCGACCGGGGGGACATCGGTGACCTGGACCTCGGGGCCGAGCGATGCTCCCACCAGCTCGAGCCGATCTCCACTCCAGAATCGGCCGGGGTCGTACCAGTTCGGTGGGCGGTCGGTGCCGAGCAGGCCCATCCGTTCGAAGGTGACCGCCACCAGTTCGGCGCAGAAGATGTCGTTGAGCGACACCTTGCGGCGGACTCGGCCGGCGAGCCAGTGGCCGGCGAGCGTGCGGGTGCTGGGAAACGCCCGACCGCTGTACTCGGCCACGACGGACAGGGCCTGGTTCTCCATCTCGGTGGTGGCGTCGACGTCGATCTCGCGGAACCATGGCTGCTGGCCGTACCGATTGGTCCACACGCTCACGGCGCGATCGAGCCGGTGGAGTTGGGCGCCGCGTTCGCGCTCGCCGGTCCACACATTCGGCATGCTGGCGCCGAGCTCGGCATGCCAGAGCAGCGGTGGGAGATCGTCGATTGCCAGCACGACGCCGACGTGATTGACGGGGCTGTTCGTGAACAGCCTGATTGCGCGATCGGCGACCGAACGGCCGCGGAACAGCCAGACGTCGCCGGTGGCCGCGATGTCGACGGCGTCGTGCAGCGTCATCGAGCTGGAAGTCGGGTCTGCCTGCGAATTGTTCATCGACGATCTAACGTACGTGGTCGTGAGGTGGGCAAAGTTGCTGGGTGTCGCAGGCGTGGTCGCTGTGCTCGGCGTGACCGGTGTCGCCGTGTACCGGCAACGCCAGCGTCGCTCATGGACCGAGGTGCCACCCGACGAGTTGCGTTCTCGTCTCCACGCCCGCCTCGACGGCGCAGCGGTGGACCCGGCGCCGGTGCGGTGAGCGCGGCCGACCTCAGCCACCTCGCCGAACTCCGCGCACTCGGCGACGACGAGGTTCCCGCAATCGGCTCGGACCGGCACCGCCCATCGACCGTCCTGTCGTCGTTCACGGCGATGTATGCGCCCCGAACACCCTCGTGAACGAACGGGGCGAGTGGGTGGGCCATGTCGATCTCGGCGACCTCGCCGTCGCGCGACCGGTGGGCCGACTTGGCGATTGCGTCGATGAGCCTCGAGTGGAACTTCGGTGAGGGGCACCAGCAGGAGTTGTACGGGGCCTACGGGATCGCCCCCGATCAGGAACGGATCCGGTACTACCCGCGAGCTCTGGACGCTCGAGTCCTGACTCACGTCGGCAGTGCGACGATGGCGGTGCCGGTGACGACGTGCACGCCGTCGCGATCCAGCCAGACCACGCACTCGGCGCGTCGCTCGCCGTCGACGACCGTGACCGAGTCGACTCGACCGCCGGCGGTGACCCGGTCGCCGTCGAGCACCGGCGCTCCGAACGACACCGTCAGACGACGCACGCTCGATGGCCCTGCCCAGGCGAGCAACATGTTGACGATGTAGCCGAGGTTCAACGGTCCCTGGTTGATCACCCGGCCGCCGAGGCCGAGTGCTTCGTTGGCGTTGCGATCCCAGTGCACCGGATATGGATCGCGCAGGATCGCCGCCATGGTGCGCATGCGGGCCGGATCGACCGACGCCATCGTCCAGGGTGGGATCTCGTCGCCGGGTTGGGTGTCGGCAGCCGCAACACTCATCGCCGCAGCACCCATCGGTTGGTGACGCGCGCAGCAACACGGTCGGAATCGTCGAACAGGGTGATCTCGAACACGAACTTGTCGATCACCCGGCCGGCATCGTCGGTGGTCCGGCGTGCGGAGACGATCCCACCTTCCATTCGATACTCGATGTCTTCGACCAGCGGTCGGACGTACTCCCAGTCGTACCCCTCGAGTCCGACGGAGCCGGGCCCGGACACGCCACCGAGCGCGAACAGGTCGGTGATCGAGGTACCCACGCCGAGGATCGGCACATGGAACAGCACGATCGGATGCACCAGGCCGTCCGGGAGCGGATCTCGCCCGGTGCAGTCGGTGAGCAGGAAGTTCTCCCAGTGCTCGATTCGATACGTTCCGCCTGTGAAGCGATGCCCGACGAGGGCGTCGAGTTGGGCTTCGGTCAGCGCGTTGACTGCCATGTCGTTCTTCCCCCTCGTTCGCAGGGTAGTGATCGTGAGGTGGCGCGGCAGGTGCGGGGCGGCGGGTCGTGGGCAGCAAGACTGGAGCTGATGGATTTCACTCCGGATGATGACCACCTGGCGATCGTGGAGGCCGTCGACCGCGTGTGCTCCGACTTCGACGATGCATACTGGGCCGTGCGCGACGAGCGTCACGAGTTCCCGTGGGACTTCTACTCGGCGATGGCTGCGGGCGGTTGGCTCGGCGTTGCGATCCCGGAGCAGTTCGGCGGTGCCGGCCGGGGAATCACCGAGTGCGCGTTGGTGCTGAATCGCGTCGCCGCGTCGGGTGCAGCGATGAACGGATCGTCGGCGTTGCATCTCACGATGTTCGGTCTGAACCCGGTGGTGAAGTTCGGCAGCGACCGCTTGCAGCAGGCGTTCTTGCCGCGCGCCGCGGCTGGCGACCTCCACATCGCGTTCGGGGTGACGGAACCCGATGCCGGCACCGACACGTCGCGGATCAGCACGCGGGCGATCGATGACGGCGCCGGCGGATTCGTGATCAGAGGCCGCAAGATCTGGACCTCGAAGGCGTTGGAGTCCGAGGTGTGTCTGCTGCTCGCCCGCACCGACGACCCCGACCCGTCCGATCCCCGCCGCCGCTTCGACGGCCTCAGTCTGTTCCTCGTCGATCTCGACCCCGAGTTCTGCGACATCGCCCCGATCCCGAAGCTCGGCCGCAACGCCGTGGCATCGTGCGAGGTGGCCTACGACGACCTGCCGGTCGAGGGGTGGCGGCTGGTCGGCGAACGTGGCCGCGGCTTCCAGCAGATTCTCCACGGGCTCAACCCCGAGCGGATCCTGCTCGCCGCGATGGCGTGCGGCATCGGTGAGGTCGCCCTCCGCAGGGCTGTCGGCTACGCGAACGAACGTGTCGTGTTCGACCGACCGATCGGTGCCAACCAGGCGATCGCCCATCCGCTTGCGCAGGCGCACATGCAACTCCACGCTGCCGGGTTGGTGTGGCGCGATGCGGCCTGGCGTTACGACCAGGGCCTCGAGTGCGGCGAGGAGGCGAACACGGCCAAGTACCTGGCGGCCGAGGCGAGCTTCTTCGCCGCCGATCAGGCGCTGCAGACCCATGGGGGTCTGGGCTACGCAACGGAGTACCACGTCGAGCGCTACTGGCGCGAGGCTCGCCTGCAACGGTTGGCGCCGGTGAGCCAGGAGATGACCTGCAACTACATCGCTCAGCAGGTGCTCGGCCTGCCCCGTTCGTACTGAGCCGAACACGATGTGCCAGGCTCCGACGATGACGACTCAACGCCCGTTCCGTTTCGGTGTCATGGCTGCCAAGGCCCGTTCGTCGGCCGAATGGACCGACACCGCGAAGCAGGCCGAGGACCTCGGCTACTCCGCGCTGCTGATGCCCGATCACTTCGGCGATCAGCTGTCGCCGGTGCCCGCACTGGCGGCTGCGGCTGCGGTGACCACGTCGCTGCGGGTCGGCTCGCTCGTGTTCGCCAACGACTTCCGGCACCCTGCCGTGCTGGCGAAGGAGTCAGCGACGCTCGATCTGCTGAGCGACGGCCGATTGGAGGTCGGCCTCGGCGCTGGGTGGATGACCGAGGACTACACGTGGACCGGCATCGCTCACGAACGTCCCGGGGTCCGCATCGACCGGATGATCGAAGCCATCGCCGTGCTGCGTGGACTGTGGGGCGACGACGCGTTCTCCTTCGATGGCGATCACTACACCATCACGGAGATGAACGGTCTGCCGAAGCCGGTCCAGGCGGGCGGACCGCCCATCATCGTCGGCGGCGGCGCCAAGCGGGTGCTCTCGACCGCCGCCCGATTGGCCGACATCGTCGGCGTCAACCCGAATGTCGGCGAAGGGAAGGTCGGCCCGGAAGCGATCGCCTCGATGTCGGCCGATGCCACCGACGAGAAGCTCGGTTGGGTGCGCGATGGCGCCGGCGACCGTTTCGCCGACATCGAGATCAGCATCCTCAAGTTCGTCACGATCGTCACTGACGACCGCGACACCGTGGCGGGCAAGGTTGCCGGTGCGATGGGCATGGACGCACCCACGCTGCTCGCGAGCCCGCACACGATGGTGGGGTCGGCTGAACAGATCGTCGACGAACTGGTCGAGCAGCGTGAGCGTTGGCAGGGCTCGTACGTGACGGTGCAGTCCGATGCGCTCGAGGCGTTCGCGCCGGTGGTCGCCGCGCTCGCGGGAACCTGAGGCCGGTCGTGTCGTTCGACTTCACCGCCAAGACCGCAGTGGTGACCGGCGCGAGCCGAGGGATCGGCGAAGCGATCGCACGTCAGCTCGACGCCGCCGGGGCACGCGTCGCGCTGGTGGCGCGCAGCGCCGACCGCCTCTCCGCGATCGCTGCCGACCTGGAGAACGATCCGCTCGTGATCGCCGTCGACCTCTCGGAGCCCGACTCGGTCGAGCAGATCGCGTCGACGGTGCTCGGCGCGTTCGGTGGGCTCGACGTGCTGGTCAACAACGCCGCCGTCGAACGAAACCAGCCGGCGTCGAAAGTGACCGGCGACGCCATCGACGAAACGCTGTTCGTCAACCTGCGTCAGGCGTTCATGCTCTCCTCGGCCTTCGCCAAGGCGTTGTTCGCATCGAAGGGTGCCATCGTCAACGTGACGTCCACCGCAGCCACTGGTGCCGGCGGCACACAGGGCGCCTACGCGGCATCGAAGGGCGGGCTCAACACGCTCACCAAGAACCTGGCCAACGAGTGGGCATCGAAGGGCGTGAGGGTCAATGCTGTCGCTCCTGGCCTGGTCGACACCGAGATGTGGGGCCCGACGTTCGAACGTCTGGGCGAAGATGCTGTCCGCGCGAGCTTCGTCAAGAGTGTTCCGCTCGGCCGGTGGGGTACCGCCGACGAGATCGCGGACGTTGCCTGTTTCCTTGCGTCCGACAAGGCGGCATACGTGACCGGCCAGGTCCTGCGCGTCGATGGCGGCATGACCAACCTGTAGCTCGAGGTCTCGCGGTTCAGGCGAGTGCCCGGTTCATCGGTGGCTCGGGAGCCTGCCACTCGGCCTTCGAGCGGGCGGACCGGCTCAGCCTTCGTGCAGGACCCGGAGCGCCCGGCGCACCCTCGTTGCCCACCGACGCCGCAGCGGCGTGATCACGTTCGACTGCGGCTCGGACCCGATCTCGATCCCGATGACCGCTCCCGCGAAGGTCGTCAACACGTCGCCGGCGGTGGTGCTCGACGGGGGCGGACGGGTCACGCTCGACGGACTCGACCAGCGCCGCATCCTGTACATGGACACCTGTGACCCGGCGCAGATCTGGACCACATCGCACTGCCAGAATCAAGACCATCCCCGGTTGATACTGCAGCGCATCTCGTTCACCCGAGGCGATGCGATCGGCGAGACGATGGAGGGTGGCGGCGGTGGTGCGGTCTTCGTGCGCGGCGGCCAGGTGAAGGTGGTCGACGCCCAGTTCATCGGCAATCGGTGCGATCTGACCGGCCCTGACGTGGGCGGCGGAGCACTGCGGGTGCTCAGCCAGTTCGACGGTCGTGCAGTCGTCGTTGCCCGCAGCGTGTTCCGCGACAACCGGTGCTCGAACGGCGGTGCGACGTCGAGCATCGGCGTGTCGTGGCGCATCCTCAACTCGACGTTCGACAACAACCGGGTGACCGGCAACGGCGGGCGCGATCTATCTCGACGGCAACGAGATGCGCCTCGACCTCGTCGGCAGCGTCGTGCGGGGCAACGTCGCGCCAGAGGGTGGGGGTGCGGTGTTCTTCGTGTCGAACAACCGCACCGGACGGGCGTTCATCGCCTCGTCGTCGCTGACGAACAACCCGAGTCTCGGCTTCGAGACGCGGGGCTTCCCCGGTGTGTTCCACCTCGGCGCCGGCAACCCGGTCGTGACGAACTCGACGCTCTCCTGAGGACCTCCTCTCAGTGGCCCGGCTTCATGGAGACCCAGGACCGAACGGGGCGCTGTGGCGGGGCCAGGCGCGGCCCCGTGCCCCGCTGCATGGCCGATCTGCCGCTACGGTGACTGTTCACTCGCTCACAGGGGAGCGACATCGATCATGGCCAAGAAGCAACTCACCCCAGAACCAACCGGCGCCCGCTTCGAGCACCGCGTCTGGGGCAAGCATCGCAAGGCTCGCAAGTTGCTCGCCAAGCTGGCCGACGAGCAGACGACCGAGCGGGTCAACGACTGTTACCTGCTCGTCGACGACCCCGCGTGGAACGCCAAGATTCGGAACAACACGTTGAAGATCAAGCAGCTCGTGGCCGAACGGAAGGGGTTCGAACGATGGACCTCCGACCGTCATCGCAGCGCCGACTCGGTGCCATCGCCCTTCGACACCGTCTTCGAGCAGCTGGGTCTGGATCGTCCCCAGCGCGGCGAGGAGTACGACCTCTTCGACGAGATCGCCTCACTCGAGCCGGCATCCGGTGTGCGCGGCGGTGTTCGTCACCAAGCAACGTCGCCGTTACCGGGTCGGCGAACTCCGGGCCGAGGCGACCGACATCAGGATTCGCGAGACCGGTGAGATGCTGTACACCCTGTCGATCGAAGGCGATGACCTCGACGAGCTGTCCGCGCTGCGAAAGCGGCTCGGTCTGCGCGACGAGGACAACGTTGCGGTCCACAACGCACTCGACCTCGAGATCGACGGGTAGCGCTTCCCGTCAGGCGTCGCCGCTGCTGGCGCGAAGCGCCACGATGGCAGCAGCCCGACTGTCGACACCCAGCGCCCGGAACACGGCCTCGAGGTGCCGACCGGGACCGGATGGATCACGCAGCGCCACCGGGTGTCTCCGACCGTCACTTCGCACGTCGTCGACTCGCTCGCAGGATCATTCGACGTCGGGCAGGAGCTCGACGACGTGCTCGGTGAGGCGGCCCTCCGGTGCGAACGATGCACTCGTGGCGGTCGACGACGAGGCATCGACGGTCCCGTCAGATCGCACGGTCATCACCGCCCAACCGCCGTGTCGGTCGACTTCGTCGGCCAGAGCACGTTCGCGTTCGAGGTCGACGGTGTGGCGGTGGTGCATCGCCAAGTAGGGCCCGAGCGCGTTGAGTACCGCGACGTCTCGGTCGCTGAACTCGCCCTCGCCGGGGCCCCGGTTGAGTGCGTATCCGACGATGACGTCGGGAGGAGCGGGGAGCTGCATCACCATCTGGTACCGCAGTCCGAATGGCACGAAGAACTCGTTGTAGAACTCGGTGTCGGTGAAGGTGTCACCGCCCGGTACATCGCAGAAGCGCAGCGCACCGCTCAGGGGATGCATGTGGCCGAGCTGATCAGCGGGTGTTCCGTTGCCGCCAGCCGGTCGTAGACGGGCTTGAGCCGCGCCGCGAGGTCTTCCTGATCGGGCGGCACGATCAGGTATCGGAAGTCGCCGGCAGCGAGTGCCATGTCGTTGAACGACGCGCTGGTGCACGAGATCAGCGAACGCATCAGTTCCAGCACGGTCTCGATGTCCGGGGCGGGTTCGGTGGCAACGACGGTGGTCGCGTCGAGTACCGAGCGGATGTCCTCTCGTCGAGCACCGCGGCCATGACGCACCGTAGCGGGTACGTCACGTGGCGTAGTGGGTCGAACGGCCGGTTCGAGCGACGGTCGCGGCCTGTTGCTGTCGCCCGCCGACTGGGCCTCGATCAGGTCGCGGAGCGGCCGAGCTTCCAGTAGCCGCGGGCGGTGACGCTCTTGCGTGTACGGCCACGCTCCTCGAACAGGTGGGTTCGCAGTCGCTGGACCGCCGCGGCCTCACCGGCCACCCAGACGGCGTCGGGCAACTCGTCGAGATGCCGGACCGACCTCGACGATCGAGCTGCCGGGCGTTGCCCCGGCGGCAGCGTCGTGCCACGTGATCGTTGCCCGGGGATGATCCGGCAACTCGAAACGGGCGTCGGGGTGGGCGATCTCGATGTGGACATCGATCGTGCGATCGTCGTCGATCCATTCGAGCAGCTGGGCGACCGCCGGGATCGCCGAGTCGTCGCCGGCGAGCAGGAACGATCGGGCGTCCGGGTCGAGTGTTTCGCTGCGCCCCGGTCCGGAGATGGCGGCCTCGTCGCCCGTCTCGGCCCGGCGGGCCCAGTCGGTGGCCGCACCGTGCTCGTGGAGCACGACGTCGAGGGTGAGCTCGCGCCGTTCGGCATCGAACGCGCGGGCGTGAAGGTGCGGATCGGAGCGCGTTCGCCCGTCGCGAGCTCGAACTGGTTGCCGGTCCAGGTCGGCATCTCGAGGGCGTCGGCGCCGGGCGCGGGCAGCAGGAGGCGCACGCTCGACGCCGGCGACTCGATGGCGAACCCGTCGAGTTCGTCGCCGCCGAGCACGATGCGCAACATGCGTTCGCTGAGGAGCTGCTTCGAGCGGACGCCGACGCGACGGAATGCCGGTGGTTCTCGCCGGATCCGTTGCACGTGCCGCGGCGGTGTCGTCGGACGTCATTGCTGCATGATGCCCGCCTTTGTCTGCGGTCGCCACGTGTGATCGAGACTCTCGTTGTGCGGCCCCGTTCAAGTCGTGGGCGTCCCGCGCCGATGTGGAGGAGTGGGAGTCGATTCCGATGTCCTCGGCCGGGCGCGCCTCGGCGACCGTTCGGCGCTCGCCGAGCTGTGGCGAACACACCAGGCGGCTGTCTTGCGTTACCTGCGGAGCCGTCGCACGGTCTCGCCCGAGGACGTGGCGTCGCAGGTGTGGGTGGACGTCGCAACGTCGATCGACCGGTTCGACGGTGGTGCCGACGACTTCCGTCGATGGCTGTTCACCATTGCGCACCGCCGCTCGGTCGACTCGATCCGTCGAGCTGTGCGCCAGGAACGCCTGGCGATTCGTGCCGCCGACACGGTCGCTCATTCGGATGGTGCCGACGTCGAGCAGGACCGTGACGCGGCGATCGACCGCGCCGTCGCCCTGATCGCGTCGCTGCCCGACCAGATGGCATCGGCGGTGATGCTCCGTGTGGTCAATGAGTTGCCCGTCGGGGACGTCGCGGCGATCTTGGACACAACCGACGGCAACGTGCGCATCCTCGTACATCGAGGGCTCGCACGACTACGCCGAAAGCTCTCTGTAACGGATGGTGGTCACGCAACGATGAGAGGGGTGTCATGAGCTTGTTCAACGATCCCGATGATGTCGTCGATGCCCTTCGGGCCCCGGCGACGACGGCGGAACTGGCCGATGAGCTGTCGGTTGTCGAACTCATGGCGAACGCCCACGGCACCGCCGCCCACCCTTCCGCAAGGAGAACGCCCATGACGTCCATCTCTCGCCGCACCCGAGTCGCCACACTGATCGCTGCTGGGGTGATCGGGTTCGGCGGGGTGGCCGCCGCTGGCTCGGGCGGGCTCGACGTCCTCTCGGCCGGTTCCGACGAGGTCGAGATCACTGAAGAGGTCGAGGAGGTCGAGGAGGTCGAGGAAGTCGCCACGACGGTGTCGACCACCATCGTCGAAGCGGTCACGACCACCACGGTGGCGGAAGACTCCGACGAAGACGGCGAAGAAGAACGTGACGGGAAAGGCGAGCAGATCGTGTCGGGTGTGATCGAGCAGCCCTCGGAGGATCGCGACAATCCTGATACGGCGTTCGACAAGAACCACTGCGTCACCGACGAGGAGGGCAACGAGCTGAATCACGGCAAGACGGTGTCCGCTGTCGCGAGGGGAGACGCCGGGTTCGAGAAGTTCGAGGTCCGCGACGCGGCGCACTCGGACTGCGGGAAGGCCGGTCGGGACGACATCGACGACGACATCGACGGGGACGAAGAGATCGAGCAATCCGAGGCTGAGAAAGCCACGGACGAAGTCGACGCCGAACCGGAGACGTCGAAAGCCGATCAAGCCAAGTCGAAGGAAGCGAAATCGAACGGCAGCGGCAACGGCAAGTCGAAGGAAGCCAAGTCGAACGGCAACGGCAACGGCAACTCGAACGGCAACGGCAAGAAGTCCAACGGCTAGCGATCGACACCGCACGGATCCGGCACAGTCGCCGCCGTATTCGGCGTCGTCAAGCGGTTGCCGTTGGGAGGATTTCGAACTCGGCCCACGCGGTGTTGCCGGTGAGTTGGCTGGCGGGTTGGTCGACGAGCTCGCGGATGCCGGCCAAGATGAACCGCACCGTGTTCTCGATGTCCTGGGCCCGATCGTGATCGCGATGCTGGGCAGCCATGTTGCCGGCCTCGATCGACGCTGCGGAACCCAGCCGCAGGACGAACGCGGTCGCGTCCGGCGATGTCGGGTACTCCGCAGCCATCGCCCGCACCGGCACACGTTCTGCGTTTCGTCCCCCCGCTGGAACGTCGCTGGCCGACGGGGAGACTCGGGCGACCTTTGACCACGAGTCGGGCGATGTCGTCGAACTCTTCGATCTCGTCGGCGATCCCGACGAAGCGCACAACCTCTCCGAAACCGCTCCGACCGCAGAGGTCGACCGGCTTCGCGATCTCGCACAGGCCGCACTTGCGGGCGACTGACGTTCGACAAGGTTGCTGCCGTTCCGAAGTCTGTGTTCACCGCGCAGCTCAACGAGGTTCCAGGTCACTGTGGTGAGCCGCCAGGCTTGACGACCCCGGTCTCATAGGCGAGAACGACGGCCTGCACCCGGTCGCGAACGCCAAGCTTCGTGAGCAGGCGACTGACGTGAGTCTTGGCGGTTGCCTCCCCGACGAACATCGCCTCGGCGATCTCGCGATTGCTGAGGCCGTGGGCAAGGAGCTCGAGGGCTTCACGTTCGCGATCGGTCAGGTCGGTCGGGAGCGAGGCGGCGACCGCGTCGGGTTCGGGTTGCGCGGCGAACTCCTCGATCAGCCGCTTGGTGACCGAAGGCGACAGCAGCGCATCACCGGCGGCGATC
Source organism: Ilumatobacteraceae bacterium (assembly GCA_963716095.1). Taxonomy (GTDB): domain Bacteria; phylum Actinomycetota; class Acidimicrobiia; order Acidimicrobiales; family Ilumatobacteraceae; genus Sva-07. The sequence continues at coordinate 457,678 of CAVQSV010000023.1, forward strand.
ACTCGAACCGCGGCGACCAACTCCGGGGCCGGTGTGTCCTTCAAGAGGTAGCCGCTGGCCCCGGCGCGCATGGCTCCATACACGTATTCGTCGAGGTCGAACGTGGTGAGTACGAGCACCTTTGTCTCGCATCGATCGTCGGCCGCGACGAGCTTCGTGGCCTCGATGCCATCGAGGACGGGCATTCGGATGTCCATGAGCACCACGTCAGGGCATGTGCGTTGACAGAGCTCGACACCGAGGCGGCCGTTCTCGGCGTCGCCAACCACTTCGATGTCGGGCTGGGCGCCGAGAATCATGGTGAATCCGTCGCGGATCAGCGCCTGGTCGTCGACGATCGCAACTCTGATGGTCATGTGGTTTCCTCGCAGGTTGAGGGTGTTGCCGATGCAACGCCGGGACGGGCGGCCGGGTCGAGGGGAAGCGTGGCGCTGACGGCGAAGCCGCCTCCGGCGTCGCGGTCCGGCGGACAGTTCTCCGCCGTAGATCTCGACGCGCTCGCGCATTCCGACCAGACCGTTGCCGGCGCCGGTGGCAGCGAGCGCTGACATCGCACCGGCGCCATCATCGCTCACCTCGATCGTGACCGAATCGTCTCCGTACGAGAGGCGTACAGATGCCGAGGCCGATTGTCCGGCATGTTTGCGGGTATTGGTGAGCGACTCCTGCACGATGCGGTAGATCGCCAGTTCGACACCGGCGGCGAGCACGGTCGATGTACCACTCACCGTGAAGTCGGTGCGAAGGCCGGCTGCAGTCGACTGGGCGACTGCGTCGGCAACATCGCTGAGACCCGGTTGAGGCGCGAGCGCCACGCCCGGACTGTCAGTGTTCCGCAGCACGCCGAGCATCCGCCGCAGTTCGGTGAGCGAATCGCGGCCCACGTGTTCGATGTTGGAGAGCACCTCGACGGTCTTGTCCGGGTCGGAGTGAGCGACCTCCTGGGCAGCAGCTGCTTGCACAGAGATCACGCTCATGCCGTGCGCCACGACATCGTGCATCTCGCGAGCTATTCGCTGTCGTTCGTCGACGACAGCCATCTGTGACCGAAGCTCGAGGTTCTCCTCTGCCTCGCGGGCGCGCTGCTCGAGACCAGCGATGCGCTGACGGCGTTGGTAGACGACCTCGCCCAGGAGCGCCGCTGCGACATGGACGGCGGCGAACCCGCCCGCCACGAAGGCAGGATTGTCCTCCTGCGACAACGACCATGGAACCAGGGCGGTCAAGGTGACGGCTGCGGTGACGACACCGACGTTCCTCCATGCTCGGCGGCGATCCCTGCCAAGCGCAGCGCCGGTGTAGATCGCAATGGCAGCAGCGCCGTCGAACCCGAGCGGATAGTCGAGCATCCAGTACAAGCTGATCGACCCGCAGACCACATACATCGTTCCCAACGGATACCGGAGGCGAAACGCGAGCGGGAGCGTCTGGCCGACCAGCAACACGTACGCAAGTGCATTGGCCTGGCGGCCTTCAGTGCCCCCGTTGAAGTACACGTCGCCGACGGTGACGACGCAGAACGCCGAGAACACGAACGCGTTGATGCCGAACGCATGAGCGGTGACCCAGCCCCTCGACGCGCCCCACCGACGGACGGGCCACGGAGCCCGCGCGACGTCAGGGAAGGTGGTGCCAGCGTCGGTCATGGCATCAGCGCTCGATGGCGGCACTCGGTCGGCTGGCCGGCGTGACCGTGGAGCGAGGGCCGGTCTCATCGGTGGGGAGGACGACACGAATCGCGTATCCGCCTCCGGCGCGCGGTCCTGCCGACAATTCTCCGCCGTAGATCTCGACTCGTTCGCTCATGCCGATGAGCCCGTTGCCGCCGCCAGCATCCGACAATCCGGACGCGGCTCCTCGCCCGTTGTCGACGATGTCGATGACCACATCGTCGGTTCGATATTCGAGGGCCACCGTTGCGCTGGCCGTCGGACCGGCGTGCTTGAGCACGTTGGTCAACCCCTCCTGCACCACTCGGAACCCGGTGAGTTCGATCCCGGGAGGGAGTTCGCGCACATCGCCGATCACGACGAGGTCGGTGGCGACGCCGGCGTCAGTCGAATGCTCGACTGCTCCGGGTACGTCGGCCAAGGTCGGTTGGGGTGCGAGCGACGCACTGGAGTCGCCGTCGCCGTTGCGGAGGACGCTGAGCATGCGTCGCATCTCGTTGAGCGACTGGCGACCAACGTTCTCGATACGGCCCATCACCTCGGCCGCTTTGTCGGGATCGGAGTGCACGATCTCCTGGGCGGCGGCGGCCTGCACCGCGATCACACTCATCCCGTGGGCGACCACGTCATGCATCTCGCGGGCGATTCTGCTGCGTTCTTCGGCAACCGCCCGAGCGGCGCTTGCCTGTCGGTCGGCCTCGGCCACGCTCGCGCGATGTTCGGAGTCGGCGAAGAGTCGCTGCCGGTTGCGCAGGAACACTCCAAGGACGACCACTCCGATGAGGGACGTCACCATGCCGGTGGCGCCACCGTTGTCGTATCCGCCCGGTTCGTCGAGCAGGGTGAAGCTGGCGATCCCAAAAAGGATCGCGCCACACGACAGCACAGCGATCCACGCTCGTCGGCGCTGGTCGCTGTGCGCGGCGGCGGCGTAGAACGCCACCAAGCCGAGCACCTGCAGGAACTCACCGCCGTCGCGGAGATAGAAGACCGCGAGCACCGTTGTCACGATCGCAAGGACCGTGAGTGGTAGGTGTCGGCGAAGGAGCAGGCTGGCCGCACCGAACCCGATGGTGATGTAGGCGAACGTGTCGGCGCCTGTCGCACCGGCTTGCTCGTCGGGCCTCAGTGCTTCGGCGATGGTGACCAGGCCGACGAGCGCTGCGAACAGTGCGTCGGCCATCAGGTGCGGATCGGTGGACAGTCGCGTGATGGCGCTCCTCAGGCGCACCAGCAGTCCGTTCATGGGTTCGAAGCTAGTTGGAGCCTGATCGCCAACCCTCCGGCAATCGGCTGATATCGGTTCCACCGATGTGATGACTCACCCGAGTGATTCATCCAACGGTGGTCCCTCCCGAACGGCCGGCCGCGCCCACCCCACCGCACCCTTCAGCGGGTTCGCACGGTGTTGCAGTCCGACGATCGGTGCATGGCCGATCACGCCTGTGGCGGACGACGCGGCGGGGGCACTTCTGCAGATTGGACGGGGTCCACTCCGAGGCACATGTCGCAGCCCACACCGACCGCCGCCGAACCGATTGGCTGACCAATCTCGTCCTGCTCCGCAGTGGGTCTCGACGTCGAACGGGCGGTCATCGGCTGCACAGCGATGGCGCTCGTCGTCCATCTGCTCGTGCCGATGGCGCCACCGTGGATGCTGCCGGGCTTCGTCGACGCCGGCGCTGAATTCGGGCCGGATCCGTACGCGCTCGCGGGAAGCGAGAGCGCCAACCAGTTCGCGGCGATGCCGTCGATGCACGTGGCGTGGGCCATCCTCGCCGGCTACGCGATCTGGCGTCTTTCGTCGCGGCGAATCACCAGGACAGTCGCCGTTGCGCACCCGATCATCACGACCGTCGTCGTCATCGTCACCGGCCACCACTTCGTGGCGGACGCCGCGATCGGAGCGGCGATTGCGAGTGCGGTGCTCGCGGTATCGGTGCGCTGCTCCCAAGGAGGGGTGACGCCGTTGGGCCGATCGTCCGCCGTAGTGATGACGGCGCTTCGTCACCGAGCAGTCATTCGGCGGAGTGACGATCACGCATTCGCCGGACGACTGGGGCGCTCCAATCCTTCAGATTGGAACTGCACCAAGCAACACCAACCAACAACACGAACCAACAACGAAAGAGATGCTCCGATGACACTCCTCCTCGACTCCCCCACCGCTCCCGCAACCCGAGCCGCGGCCGCCTCGGCCCGTGGCGCCACGAAGGTCTACGGATCAGGCGATATGCAGGTCCTCGCACTCGACCAAGTCGACGTCGACTTCGCCGCCGGTCAGTTCACCGCCATCATGGGCCCCTCCGGCTCCGGCAAGTCGACCCTCATGCACTGCATGGCTGGGCTCGACCAACTGAGCGGCGGTTCCGCTGTCGTCGGCGACATCGACGTCTCAACAGCCAGCGAGCGGCAGCTGACGTTGTTGCGGCGTGACCGGCTCGGCTTCATCTTCCAGGCGTTCAACCTCGTCCCCACGCTGAGCGCCATCGAGAACATCACGCTTCCCATGGACCTCGCCGGCGTGAAGCCCGACAAGGCCTGGGTCGACAACGTGATCGCAACCGTCGGTCTGTCACACCGCCTCAACCACCGGCCCAGCGAACTCTCCGGTGGCCAGCAGCAACGAGTCGCTGTTGCCCGTGCGCTTGCGTCGCGTCCCCAGATCATCTTCGCCGACGAACCCACCGGCAACCTCGACAGCACGACCGGCTCCGAGATCCTCGCGTTCATGCGCCACGCAGTCCGCGAGCTCGGGCAGACCATCGTGATGGTCACTCACGACCCGGTTGCTGCCAGCTACTCCGACCGGGTCATCTTCTTGGCCGATGGTCAGATCACCGACCAGCTCATCGACCCCACCCCCGACGCCGTACTCGACCACATGCGTCGAATCGGCAACTGACCGCCCCGAATCACCTCACCGACTGGACCCTGATCATGTTTCGACTCACCATCAAGAACCTTCTGGCGAACAAGGCCCGTTTCGCCCTCACCACCTTCGGCGTGACGCTCGCCGTCGCCTTCGTCGTCTCCGCATTCGTGCTGGGCGACGGGCTGCGCAGCAGCTTCACCGACGTGTCCGAAGACATCACCGCCGGCGTCGACCTCGAAGTCCGCAACGTCGCCGACTTCGGCGACCCCCTCGCCCTGCCGATGTCGACCGTCGGCGACGTCGCATCCATCGAGGGTGTGTCCGATGCGGTCGCGGTCATCGAGGCTCCCCAGGACGCCGTCCGCCCGATCAAGGCGAATGGCGACTTCATCACCACCGAAGGTCCGCCACAGATCGCCTACAACTGGGTCGACAACGAACAGTTGAGCCCCTTCACCTTGGTGAACGGAGCCCCACCCGCCGTCGGCGAGTTCACGGTCGACTACGACTCCGCTGCCGAGCACGAATTCGTGATCGGTGACACCTATGAACTCATCATCCCCGATGGTCGAACACGCCTGACCCTGTCGGGCACGACCTCCTTCGGTGCCGACAACTCGACACTCGGCGCCGTGCTCATGCAGATGAACACCGCCGAAGCGAGCGGGCTGTTCGGACTCGACGGCATCAACAACGTCAGCGTGCAAGTTGCCGACGACGCCGTTGTCGCCGACGTCCAGGTGGCGATCGAAACAGCGATTCCGACCGTCGACGTGGCCGACCACGCCACGGTGCTCGAGGAGACGACCGCAGAATTCACCGACGAGATCAACATCGTCGGCAACATCCTCCTGGGATTCGGTGGCGTCGCACTGTTCGTGTCGATCTTCATCATCTACAACACGTTTGCCATCGTGCTCGGCCAGCGGATCCGTGAGCTCGCCCTGCTCCGCACCGTCGGGGCAGACCCCCGCCAGATCAAGCGTTCCGTCCTCGGCGAAGCCGCCGTGATCGGTGTGCTCGCCTCAGCCGGCGGGATCGGCGGCGGCATCCTGGTCGCAAAGGGACTCGACGCCCTCTTCGGGGCCATGGGTGCTGACCTGCCCGACTACCCGCTGATTCTCGCTACTCGTACGATCATCGCCGCCATCGTCATCGGCGTCGGCGTCACGATGCTCGCCGCGATCGGCCCGGCTCGCCGGGCGGCCACCGTCGCTCCGATCGCCGCCCTCACCGGCGGAGCAGAAGCCGGCGCTGCCGGATCCCGCACCCGCAAGGTGAGCGGCTTCGGCCTCATGGGCCTCGGCGCAGCAATCGGTGCCGCTGGTCTGGCCGGCGTCGGCTCCACGACCACGGCAGTCGGCGCAATGGCGATCGGCGCGGTCGCCATGTTCCTCGGTGTCACACTGCTCAGCCCGCTGGCTGTCGGTGCGGTCACCTCCGTGCTCGGCTGGCCGATGCGCAAGGGGGCTGGAGTTGCCGGTCACCTGGCGCAGAAGAACGCCGCCCGCAATTCACGTCGCACCGCCACCACCGCTGCAGCCCTGATGATCGGGCTCGCATTGGTGTCAGCGGCACTCACCGTCGGTGCGTCGATCAAGTCGACGATCGGCACCACCTTCGAACAGAGCGCCGTCGCTGACTACTACGTGACCGACGATCTGCTCGACGTCGACTTCCCAGCCACGCTTGTCAGCGAGGTCAGCGAGTCGGATCTGGTGTCCGGTGCGACCGGATTCACACAGCTCGAGGCGCGAGTCGACGGTGCAGTCGTCGACGTGGTCGGGCTCGACTTCGACCAGATCGACGGTCTGCTCGACCTCGACGTGCGAGAGGGCTCGTTCGCCACGAACGTCAGCAACCCGGTCGTCGTCTCGGTCGACGAAGCCGAGGCGATCAACGCCTCCGTCGGTGACGTGCTCACGACCGGATTCGCCGACGGCGCCACGCTGGAGGCGACGATCGTCGGCCTGTTCGATGACCAGGCCATCATGTTCCAGGACTACCTCTTCGACCAGAGGGTGCTCGCCGATGCCGGCCAGCCCCAGACGCTCGAGTGGGTCGCTCTGTCGATCACCGATGGTGCATCTCCTGAGGCCGTCGATGGACTGGTCGCCAGCTTGGGCAACGAGTTCCCGGCAGCCAACATCGAAACCGGCGACGAGTTCCGTGAGCGGGTCACCGGCATGGTCGATGAGCTGCTCACCATGGTCAACGTGATGGTCGCACTCGCCGTCGTCATCGCCCTGATCGGTATTGCCAACACGCTGGCGCTGTCAGTGTTCGAGCGCACTCGTGAGCTCGGCCTGATCCGGGCGGTCGGGATGACCAGGCGGCAGCTTCGCCGCATGGTGCGCTTCGAGGCAGCGCTCGTCGCCACGTTCGGCGCGGTGCTCGGTGTGGGGCTCGGCTTGTTCTTCGGCTGGGGCATCGCCACTGCCCTTCCGTCGACATTTGCCTCGTCCACCTCGATTCCGGTCGGCAACATCGCCGTCCTGATGATCGTCGCCGCCTTGGCCGGTGTCGTCGCAGCCTGGCTGCCTGCCCGTCGAGCAGGAAAGCTCAACGTGCTCGACGCCATCGCCCACTGATCCTCGACCCCTCACGATGGGGCGGCCGGAGTGCATTCGCTCTCCGGCCGCCCCCTCCTCGTCCACCGATCGACGTCAACCAGTACGCCGCAGCTCATCCATTGTGCGTAGCGACGGTCACCCCTTCGCCGGACGACTGCTGCCACCCAGAACCTTAGGTTCGAAACCGAAACCCACCACCCGAGGCGACACTTCATGACACCCGAGATCGACAACCAGACAGCCCCGGCACGAGTGGCAATCTTCCGACAGTCATCGCTCGGCGCCATCGTCGCTGTGGGGGCGTGATGACGGTTCGACGGGTTCTTGCGATCGTCTTCGGTGTGCTCGGCTTCTTGGTGGGCGCAGCCATGATCAGTGGTGCTGTCTGGATGCTCAACGAGGATCAGGATGACGACGGCTTCTACTCGACCGAGCCGCACACCTTCGAACGACCGACCCATGCAATCGCCTCAGGGGGGTTCGACCAGCTCACCGAGGTTCCCTCCTGGCTCGCGGATCGGGTGGCCGACCCGGTCGACATCCGTATCGAAGGCACCGAGACTGCGGGCGGGAGCGTCTTTCTCGGGATCGGCCCGACCGACGATGTGGACCGCTATCTCTCGGGGGTGGCCTACGACGAGGTGAAGGGGCTGAACCTCGACGGACGCTCCATCAGCAGCGTCGACTACGCAGGCCGCGAGGGCACCGCTCAACCGACGCCTCCCCGGGGGGAAGAATTCTGGGCGACCTCGACAGAGGGAGTCGGCCCCCAGACACTCGAATGGCCGCTCGAATCTGGAAGCTGGACGGCTGTTGTGATGAACGCCGACGCTTCCGCTGGAGTGAGCGCCGATCTCGCCTTTGGGGCGAAGATTTCCAACATCGTCGCAATCGCGTGGATCGTCATCGGGTTCGGAGTGTTCTCGGTACTCGGCGGCGGGTATCTCGTGCACCGTGGCGTACGCAGGCGAGGCATGTCGGAACTCGCGACCGGTGACGCGGACGAAGACGTACAGCCCTCGATCGACGCGACGCGCGACGTTGCCCACCTTCAGATTCCGGAATCGGCAGGCGCGGCTGTTCGCAGCAACCATGCACCACAGACAGGGGAACCACCAATGAGTGCACAGCAACCCACGGAAGCAGAGGTCACACGTGAGCTCGACGCGGAGGCAGAAACCACGCGCACCGCGTCCTTCTTCGAATGGGTCAACACCCACGTCAAGTTGATCACTCTCGGAGTGCTGGTGTTGACGATCGTGGCGGCACCGCTGGCGATGGGCCGCTCGGAGGAGGAGCCGGAATTCGATCCGTCCGGGGAGATCTATGACACTGCAGATCTGGTCGACGAACGCTTCGTCAACTCTTCGCCGATCGAGAGCGCGTTCTTCATCGTCGAGGCAGAGAACGGCGGGGACGCACTCACTCGTGATGTGCTCTTCGAGTTCAAGCAGAACTCAGACTCGTTGCGTTCGAACAGCGAGCTCAGCCCCGATCTCGCGGTCCAGTTCCGTCCGGAGTTGGGTGAAGAGGTCGATGGTGTCTTTTCGCTCGCGGACAAGGTGGTCGAGGCTCTGCCAGAGGGCCTGGGCGGGGCCACTGACGCAGACGTGAAGATCGCCTTGTCCGAGATCCTTGGCGACGACGCGGTCGGCAGTCCGCTGCGCGACACGCTCTCACAGCGTGGCACCAGCCGCGTTGGCGAGGTCGACGGGCAACAGATCGTGATCTGGGAGGCGCCCACGTTCACCGCCACCGTGGTACTGGATCTCGCGAGCTTCGGCGGTCGCGACACCGAGGCCGAGGGCTTCGGCGACGTCGGCCTCGAGGGTGAGGAGTTCTTGCGCGAGGTACAGACCGAACTGCAGGGTGACGAGATCTCGAGCCAGACACTCGGTGTGGCGATCGATGTCGGTCTCACTTCCGAAGAGAACTTGGCGGCGTCGATGCCGTTCGTGCTGTTGGCGGTGGTCGCGATCTTGGGGTTGGTCGGCGCCTTGTTGCGTTCCTATTGGGCTGCGGCACTGGTCGCAGTGGGGCTGGCGATCACGATGTTGTGGTCGTCTGCCATCTTCACCGTCCTCGGGCTCGAGGGGGGTCTGCTGCTCGGATTCATCGCGCCGATCTCGGTGATCGCGTTCGGGGTGGACTTCTTCGTGCACGCCAGTGGTCGGGCCCGCGAGGAACAGGTGGCCGGCTTCGGTCGCAATCGGTCCTATCCGGTGGGCCTGACCCTGGTCTTCCCGGCGTTGTCGTTGGCGGTGCTGTCGTCGGCTGCTGCGTTCATCTCCAACGGGGTCTCCGGGATCCAGGCGATCGTGCAGTTCGGTCTCGGCACCGCCATCGCCCTCGTGATCGCCTTCGTCATTCTTGGACTGATCGTCCCTCGGTGGCTGCTGACCGTCGAGGATTCACTCGGTGACCCGCCGCTCGATCGTGGCCTGATGATTCCCTACAAGGTGGGATTCATCGTGATGTCGTTGGTCGCGGGTGTCATGGTGTCGATGAGTGTGGGCGCACCGATCGTCGGCGCCGTTGCCCTTGTCGCGTTCATACCGTTGTTCATCTACATGCCGGTCCGGCGGACCCGCCGCATCTATGAGAAGGCGGCCGCTGCCGGTCGACCGACCGGCACGGTGATCAAGGGTGCCGGCCACGGGTTCAAGGCCGCTGGCGATGTGGTTCACTTCACGGCCCGCTGGCGGGTGGTGACCATCCCGGTGACCATCGCGCTCGCCATCTTGGGCGCAGTCGCGTTCACCCAAGTCGAGACGGAGTTCTCCTTCACCGACTTCTTCCCCGAGGACAGCGACCCGATCGTGAGCCTCGAACTCTTCGAAGAGAACTACGGCGAGAGCAGCGGAACCGGGTCGGGTTTCGTCTATGTCGAAGGTGACCTGACCCAACCCGACACGTTGGTCGCGCTCGATGATGTCGTCGCCAGACTCGACGCAGACGAGGCGGCAGCCGAGGACGACTACCTGTCGCGGGATGTGAGCGGCAACGTGACCCTGCAACGGGACAACGCTGTTTCGGTCGTGCGAGCCGCCGTCGCTTCCCCGGCTGCACTGCAAGCCGCTGGAATCAGCGTCGTCGATGCCGACGGTGACGGACTACCGGACTCGGCCGAGCAAGTTGCCGCCATCTACGACCTGGCCTTCGAAGACGGAATCACCACCGATGACGGCGTCGTGGCGTATTCCGCCGACAGCGTGACCGAACTCGTGTGGACCGACGGTGCCGGCACCTACGCGACGCTCGTGCAGGTTGGAATCCCGACGTTCACCGACGACGCGATCATCCTCGATGCCCGCTCCGGACTCGATGACGCCGCGGACGCGCTCGAGGCGTCGCCCGCGGGAGCGACGCTCACCGTCGTGAGCGTCTCGGGTGAAGCCATCACCAACCAAGACGGACTCGCGGCGTTCACCGACGCAATGCTGTTGGCCCTCCCGGTCGCGCTGCTGTTGTGCGCACTCCTCGCGATGCTGTTCATGCGCTCGATCAAGTACGGGCTGGCAGCGGTGATACCGATCCTGTTGGTGGTCGGCTGGGTGTACGGATTCATGTACCTCGCGGACTACAAGATCAACGTCGTCACCGCCACCATCGCTGCCATCGCTGTGGGAGTGGGCATCGACTACGCGACCCACTTCACCATGCGTTTCCGCGAAGAGTTCGAGTTCGAGCCCAGCCGTTTCCCGGCCTTGAGGCGAGCCGGGGAAGGAACCGGCGGTGCGCTGGCGGTATCGGCGCTCTCTTCGATCATCGGCTTTTCGTTCATGGCCCTCGCCCCGATGCCGATCTTCACCACCTTCGGCGTGCTGATGGCAGTCATGATCTTCTTCTCGCTGTTGGTGGCCTTGTTGGTCCTCCCCAGCGTGTTGCTCGTCGTGACCCGTCGACGCAGCGGGGCCGAGCGCCAGCACATGCTCGACCTCACCGGCGTCGCACCCGGCGAATACGACCCGCACTCGCGGGCCACTGCCACCGATGTCCGCGAGCCGGCCCTGTAGGGGCATCCGAGGTTCGCGCAGGGCCGGAGGTCGGCTCACGCGGTTCGGCGGAACAGCATCACCAGGACGATGCTGCCAATCCAGCGCATGGTCGCCTGTCGCCGATCCTCTGCTTCATCGTCGATGACGAGGTGCAGGAACGTCGCCCGCAGCCGCCATGCCAAGAGCCCGTCGGTGAGCACCTGATCTCCGACCACGACGAGAGGTGAACTGCTGCCTGCGAGCCCAAGCCGGCGCCTTGTTGTCCACGGCTTGTTGCCTCTGCCGACCATCCGAGTCACCCCCCGCTGCCCGCCGTTCGACAACGCGATCACTCGAGCGGCGCTCGGGCTCGCCTCGACGCGGTCGATCGCCGAGTTCACGAGCTGGCCGAATTCTGCCAGCGGAACGCCCTGCGGTGCGAGGGTGTTGTCGACGTCGAAGATGATCACCTTCTGGCCGTCGGTCGACTCGACGAAGGACATGACCTCATCGAGCGATCGGACATCGCGTATCGGAACGCGAGCTAGCACCGTGGCGTATCTCGGTTCGTGAGATCGCGGCCGGACTGGTCGACGATTGTCGACGTCGCGACGGTGACGAGGCGGAGCAAGATGACCACCGTAACCGTTCCCCGACAGCGCTCCGCTCGCCGCGGCAGCGAGGCTCGGCACACGACCTCGACCCTTCAGATCTCCTCGTCGACGAAGCCCTCGCGGATGCCCTCCTGGAGCTGCTGGCGTGAGGTCAACACAAGCGCGTTGCCGATCGAAAGCGACTCGGTGGCCGACGCCCCCTCGTCGAAGTCGAACGTCCACGACACACATCCACCGGGGAAGACATAGAAGCGCTCGGCCCGGAACGATGGCTGCACCCGCTCGATCAGATCGAATCGCTCGGCGGGCTCTTGAGGCGGCGAGGCGTCGATGCCCATGCCGAGATCGGTCGCTTCGAGCGGGACCAAGTCGTTCGGAGCTGGAACCGCGTCGGTCACGTCACACGATTCCTCCAGCCGGAGAACCGCTGCGCCCTCGCCGGCACGATCAGAGTCGAGTGTGATCACGCTGTGGTGCTCGTTGACCCGCACAGCGGCCACCGTCCATCCGGTCGGGAGGTCGGCCAGGCAGGGGACCTGGCTCGCGGAACGAACCGACTGCGCGACGATCAGCACTGTTCCACCGCTGGAACAATTCGGCGGCGGGAGCGTCTGCTCGACCGAGCACGAGGCCAGAACGAACAGCGTGGCCAGGCCCACAGCACCAATGGCTCGTCGACGATTCGACCCTCCGGCGACACTCATCGCAGCCCCAGGTCACCGAGGCTGGAGATGAACATCGACACGACGGCGAATGCGATGAGTGCGACCCAGATCGTCAGTCCGACCCGGCGCAGGGACCACCGTTGGATCGAGACCGGCCGGCGTTCGGGGGCGAGTTCACGGAACCGCTCGAGCAGTTCTCGACCGTCCTGTCGAAGCGAGCGTCGGAGGCCGGACGGCAACGTGACACCCCGGGACGCGGCGAACGCCTCCGCCAGTTCCTCGTCGGTGTATCGCAGCAGTGCGCGCTCGTAGACCAGCTCGGGTGAGCTCTGCAGGGCGAGCACCAACATCATGTTCGCGAGGTCGACCGCCTGACGCCACGGCGACGGCCTGACCTGGGCGAAGGCAACATCGATCAGCCGGAGGTGGTCGTCCTGCACCATCACGTTCGCCGGCTTGATGTCGCGATGAGCCAACCCTGCACGCCACATCGTCCCGACGATCTCGAGGCCCTCATCGATCATCGCCTGGTCGACCGGGATGTCGCTGATCTCGACCGCACCCGACAGGAAGTCGGTCACCAGCAGATACTCCCGGTCGGGGGTGATCTCGACGATGCCGACGACCGACGCGCTCGGCACACCGATCCGTGCCATCACGTGCAACATGTAGTCCTCGTGCTGCACGAGCCGCCGAACCGACGTGAAGTGCTCCTCGTCCTCGAGCCGCCCGTAGACGAGGGTGCGCCACAGCTTGTACGAGCGATCCGAACGAAGGTGGCTCTTGGCGTAGAGCTTGCCGAAGTAGACCTCTCCGTCGGCCGCTTCGATCCGCAGTGGCGTCGAGCCGGCCGACCCTTCGAGCCCGACCAACCTGATGTCCGATGCCTCGATGCCGAGCTGGGTGTCGAGCCCGAGGCGAATCGCCTCACCGCGAGTTCCCTCGACGTCCAGATGCGCCGTCTTCCGACCGTCATAGCTGATCGGGAACACCGCCTCCGGCGCGAGGGTGCGATACAACACCAAGCAGAATGCGACGCCGACCGACGCGCCGGCGAACACGTCGCTTGGGTGTGCAACACCGGTGTAGATCTGAGCGAACCCCATGAGGGCGACGACGAGCACCGTGACGACCTGCGCCGGCCGACGATGAGCGGCCGGAACGAGCGTGAGCATCGCCGCGACGATCACGGCCGAGAGCACGGCGATCGGACGCGAGGGCTGGGCGAAACCCTCCCAGTCGCCGATGATCTCGACCCCCAACGGCCGCGGCCGTCCGATCCTCGCGGCGACCAGGTTGACCGTGCCATTGGTGATCGACAGCGCAGCGATCAGCAACAACGCGTGGCGAAACCGTCGGAACCAGAGGGCGGCAACCAACGTCGACCATCCAATGATCGGATTGAGGAAGTGGGTCCCGAACGACGAGAGCCACTGCATCATCGGCGTCAGCCAGGTCTGTCGGTTGTCGACGACCGGGCCCATCACGGCCAAGTCCCACTCGGTGATGACGATCGCCGGGCCATCCTCGAGGAACACCCAGATCCAGATCACCGCCCAGAACCCGAACGCCACCAGCCACGCATACGCGGCGCGGTTCAGCTCGTGCGGCAACGGCGGCGGCTCGCCACTCGGCCGGCGCCGATGATCACCGCTGCTCAGATCCGAGACGACGACCATGGTCACGACTCTTCCACATCGCGCGAGACTCGGCCGGTGCGCAGGTGGATGGCCTTTGCCGGTTTCGTCGTGGTCGCTGCCGCATGCGGCGGCAGCGACCCCGACTCGACCGGGCCGGTGGACTCCGACGGCGTGCGCATCGCCAGCTTCGACTTCGCCGAGAGCCAGCTGCTCGCCGAGCTGTACGCGCAGGTGCTGGAAGGCGCCGACACCCCGGTGGTGCGACTCGGCGCTGTCGGACCACGAGAGGTCGTTGCGCCGGCACTCGAGGGGAACGTGGTCGACCTCGTCCCGGAGTACCTCGGCACGGCCAGCGGCTACTTCGACGCCGTGACCACCGACCTGGCGGGACTCACCGCGGCGCTCGAGCCCCGCGGGCTGGTAGCGCTCGCCCCAGCGGCGGCCGAAGACGTGAATGTGTTCGTCGTCACCCGCGCCGTCGCCGACGAGCAACTGCTGACGAAGCTCAGCGACCTCGCCCGTATGGCGCCAACCGCCAGGTTCGGAGGCCCGGTCGAGTGCCCGGAACGGCCGCTCTGCCTGCTGGGGCTCGCCGACACCTACGGCCTCACCTTCGCCGAATTCATCCCCCAACAGTCGCTGGCATTGACGGCCGAGGCGCTGCGCAGAGATGAGATCGACATCGGGCTGATGTTCTCGACGTCGGCCGCGCTCGATCCGAACGAGTTCGTCGCGCTGCTCGACGACCGCGAGCTGCAACCACCCGAGAACGTCGTCCCACTCGTGCGCGCCGAAGCGGTCGAGCGATGGGGAGCAACACTCTCCGACTCGCTCGACGGCCTGTCCCGCTCGCTCACCACAGAGGAACTCCGCGAGATGAACCGGCGCGTCGACGAGGGCGAGCCCGTTCCCGTCGTCGCCGCTTCATGGCTCGTCGACGCCGGGTTGCTGTAGCTGTCCGCTCCGCGATTCCGAGTTTTTCAAGCCGGCGGGCCGATGAACGGGCACCCAGCTCCCGGCTGATCGCCGAGCACAACGTGGTCGTCATTCCGTCCGCCTCGGAGAACGCACCGTCGGGAAGCGAAGATCGGCCATGAGCATTCTCGTGGGTGAACTGGCCGGACAGGTGATCGGACCCGGCCTGATCGTGCTGCCGGGTCAGGGCAACACGTTGGCGATCGAGACCGACGCCGGTGTCGTCATCGTCGATGCGAGCGGTCCCGCTCATGCCCCGGGGATGATCGAGAAGCTCCGCGAGCACACCGACGTGCCGATTCACGCCATCGTGTACAGCCACGGCCATCACGGCTACAACTCCTCGGTGCCGATCTGGCAGGAGCACAACGCCCAGCGTGGCGACCCGCCGGCCCGGCTCGTGGCGCACGAGAACGTGCTCGTCCGGTACGCCCGCTACCGCGAGACCGAAGGGCTCCAGCTGCGGATGGCGGCGATGCAGTTCCCGTCGCGCCGACCCGTTCCTCTCGAAGTGCTCGAACCCGGGTTCGCCCTTCACGACCCGACCGAGACGTTCGCAGACGAGATGACGCTCGTCGAGGGCGACCGGCGCGTCGAGCTGATCTGGGCGCCGTCGGAGACCGACGACGCGCTGGCGGTGTGGTTGCCCGACGATGGGTTGCTGCTCGGCGGTGCGGCGACTCCAGGCTTCACCATCCCGAACATCGGCACGCCGTTGCGCACCCAGCGCTTCACGATCCGATGGGCCGAGACGCTGGACCGGCTCGGGGCGCTCGGCGCCACACGTCTGCTCACCGAGTTCGGTCCGCTGATCGAGGGTGACGACATCGACGAACAACTCCAACGAACCGCCGAGGCGCTGCGATGGATTCGTGACGAAGTCGTCGAACGGATGAACGCGGGGATGAATGAGGGCGAGATCCTCGCCGACATCACCTATCCCGACGAGCTGTTCGACCGACCGTGGATGCGGGCCACCTACGGCGCACCCGAGTACATCGTGCGCGACGCCTACCGGGAGGAGAACGGCTGGTGGGATCGCAATCCGACCACGCTGCACCCCGCCCCGCCGGCTGAGGCTGCTGCGGCAGTTCTGTCGGCCATCGCCGACCCGCAGGCCGTCCTCGACCGTGCGCGATCTCTCGCCGAGGAGGGCCAGACACAGCTCGCGATGCACGTCGTCGACCTGTTGGCACTCGGCCACGGAGACGAACCGGTGGTCGTTGCAGCCCGCGCGCTCAAGGCCGAGTTGTGCACGACGCGCGCCGGTGAGGTCACGCCGTACGTGTCCAAGTCGTGTTACCGCTCGTCGGCCCGCCTGCTCGACACCGGCCCGGCGAGCTGGCAACGCCTCTCCTGACCGGCGAACCCGCCTGCGATGAGCGAATCACGCAGATCTGGTGGGTTCGCTCATCGGTACTGGTCGGTGACCTGGCGCAAGGCCGGCATCCAGCGCGCTCCGGCAGTCGCGTCGATGCGGTCGACGAACGCCCGGTGATGCGGTTCGACCGCTTCGCAGAAGGCGACGGTCGATGATTCGCCGACGCCCTGCCACGCTGGAGCGGTCAGTTCGTCGGTGCGGCGTTCGAGGTCGAGGCGGAACTCGCGGCCGGCGTCGTTCAGTGCCGAGTCGGTTGCCAAGCCCTTCGCTTCGAGGCGGGCCCAACCTCCGGCGATGGCGTCGTCATCGTTGCCGCGGCTGCGGGCGATCCACTCCTCGCTGCCGTACTCCTCGACGTCGATCATCACCGTATGCAACAGCCCCACCTCGACGGCGTCGAGATCGGCGGCTGCGCACAGCGCCCAGTGGTTGTCGCCGCGCAGTTCACGCAGGCAGTTCGCAGCGAGCCACGCCGACAACGCCGCCTCGGACGCGGCGGGGCGAGGCTGGGCCCGCAACGCAGCGAACATCGGTCGAGCACCGAAGTGGACCGAGTCGACACCTCGCCACAGGTCGTCGGCCAAGGGCGCGAGCCGGTCGGCGAGTCCTGGTGCGATCGACTCGAGACCCGCAATGGCCGACTCGTCGCGCACCGCGCAGACGGCGTCGGCGTCGGTGACATTGCGGTACATCTCCATCACGACGCCGACCATGCCGGGGTTGATCGAGAACGTGGCAGCCGCTGCCGCCGCGGGGGCGATGTCGCCAAGCGGCGCAAGCCGCCAGGCGACCAACCAGCCGGTTCCGTTGGGGATCCCGAGTGCTTCGTAGCGGGCGATCGTGTCGGGATCCCACATCAACCAGCCGACGACGTCGTGGGCTGCGCGGCCCCCTCGAGCGGCCAGTGTCGTCCAGTCGGTCATGTCGTTCCCGTCCGTCATGGTCGGCGACGTTAGCTCCGGTGTCCCGCCGAAGGAGCTGCGCTGCCGCCGTGGAGCGCGGTGATGGCGCACCCGATCTGGGCCATTGCGTCACGGAGTTCGACCGGCAGGAGCACCTCGACGTCGGCTCCGAAGCACAGGAGTTCGGCGACGGCGCTGTCGTAGGAGCCGAAGCGAAACGATCCTTCGAGCCAGTCGGGTCGGTCCGAGTGGGGTTCGGCCGCTGGACGCGGGCGCCATCCGGCGGGTCGTCCGAGTACGAGCGCCTGTTGCAGCGCACGAGGGGCGATGCGGACTCGGACCCTGCGCACTCGGCCCCGACCCGGCGACAGCCCGGGCGGCATCGCGGGAACGTCCTGGTCGAACGTGTCGAGCAGCTCGAAGCCGCCGTTGCATCCACGGACCGCGAACACGGGAACCCCCGCGCCGCTGAGCACGTCGAGGTCGCGCAGCACCGTGCGTTCCGACACCTCGAGCCGACGTGCGAGTTCCCCGGCCGTCATCCGACCCCCGTTCTGGAGTGTGAGCAGCAGGTTCAGCAGTCTTCCGGCCCGCACCAGCCCTCCCGAGTCGTGATTGCGATGTCGCAGAATCATGCCACGAGGTGTCAGGATTGCCGAGTCAGAATCGACTGTCGAAGGCTGCCCGCGACCACGAGGAGACCAACACATGCCCGACCACATCGAAGGCAACGGCACCGAGGACGACCCGTGGATTCTGACCACGCCGCCGGGCAAGTCCGAGTTCGACGCCTGGAAGGACCCCGACGCCGACCCTCCGGCGCTGCGCATTCGCGTCGGCTCGACCAAGCTCAGTTACCAACTGCGCTGTCTCGACGACCTCCACGAGATGCTGGCCGCACATGGGGACTGGATGGTGCTCGGCAACGCTGACGAGGGAAAGCCGGCGAAACCCGACACGGTCGAGGCGTGGGCCCGAGCCGATGACAATCCGGTGGGTGGGTACTACGGCCTTCGCAAGGGCTATCGAGGGCGCTTCGCGAACTACGTACCTCCGGTGCTCGAACACCTCGGTCTCGCCGAGGTCGAACACAACGCCCGCAACAACAGCATGCGAGCCATCTGACCGACCCGGGCGGGCGACGCGTGCTACGGGTGCAGTACGTGGGCGGTGTCGGGGCGAGTGCGGTTCTCCAGCAACTCGACGTAGACGTCACCGACCGCGTCGGCGCCGGTGCCGTGTTGGATCTCGATCCATCCGGACACCTGCTCGATGAACGGGCCCCATGCCTCGCCGAGCTTCGCCTCGATCACACCAGGACCCCAGTCCTCGCGGCGTTTCTCGATCTGGCTCGGGGCGAAGAACATCGTCTGCGCAGGGCCTGGCATCGGATCGGCGCTGCCCAGCCGGTCCTCCCAGTGCGTGATGCCGACGATCGCTGAATGCCTGAGGTCGTCGCCGTAGTGCTCGTGCACCGCCCGCACGACCGCTGCGTTGCCGCTCATGTCGACGAACACCGCCGGCCCGGGCGGGAGCGAGGCGATGTCGTCGTAGGTGACGACCTGGTCGTAGCAGCCGAGCCCCTCGACGAATGCGACATTGCCCGGTGACGTGAGGCCCACGACCGTGACCCCTTCGCGTCCGCCGAGGAGATGCGCTGTTCCGAAGGCCGTCTTGCTCGACGCGCTGCTGAGCACCACCGTCCGCGCGCCGAACAGGTCGTTGTCGGCGAGGAAGTCGTCGATCAGAAACGATGTGAAGAACAGTGGGCGATACAGCATCTGCTCGGCTTCCAGATCCGCTCGATAGCCGGGCGTGCCCGAGCATCGCTCGTAGCTGTTGTAGACCGGCGGGAGGGCAGCGCGGTGCTCGGCGCCGTCGGTCAGCGATCCGGTCGACACCTGCGTGGGCCGGATCATCAGTTCGGTCGACATCGGCAGGTAGCCGAACAGCCTTTCGCCTTCGCTGATCCCGTCGCATCGTGACTCGACGACATCGGCGAAACCCCACACGGGCACACGACCCCAGTTCACATCGTCGCTCAGATCGGGAGCGGGGAAGAACGTCCAGTATCCGATCATGTCGCCGGCGGCCGCGTAGGTGATGTTGTTGGCCGTGAACCCGAACGCATCGACCCGCAATCTCACTTCGCCCTCGTCGAGGGGAACGGGCGCAAACTCGACCACGCGGGTCGTGCGGTAGTCGTCGCGGTCAACGAGAAGATGCCAGTCGCTCATGGCAAGACGGTAGCGGTTGTGCTGACGCGGTGGATCGTGATGGTGCCGCGTTCACCTGGGTCGGCTCCAGGACCACCCTGAGGTTCCCCGCGATTGCGATGCCCATTCTCGGAGGACCGCAGCACAGGTTCACCAATCGGTGAACCTCAACATCCGGGGACCGGTTCAGGGATCCGAGGCCCCGTCTCCCGGACGATCCGCACCTATTCGAGATTCATGCACCTGCCGCGCCACCTACAGCAGCCGAGGCGGCCACCACACCGTGACAGGCGGAACCATGAGCGAAGGGACCAACGCCTCGACGACGGGCGCCAGATGACGGAGGTACTGCTCCCTGGAATTCGGGGTCTGTTGCGTCGAGTATCGTCACCACACGAGGCCGAGGGGACGTCCTCGACCAGAAGGGAATCAGATGAGCTCCACCGACACCTCCGCTCCGACGTTCGCCGACTTGGGTCGCGATCTGCTCGAAGCTGCCGACCTCGAAGTCGTCACGAGCCACGTGGAACTGCCGCCCTCGTTCCAGCTTCCGATCCACCGCCACCCCGGCGAGGAGTTCGCCTACGTGATCGACGGTGCCATCTACCTCTGGGAGCACGAAGCCGACGGGGAGCGCCACTTGCCGGCCGGGTCGTTCGCCAAGGTCCCGCTGGGCGCGGTCCACACGGTCCGTACGGGCGATGACCAGGGGGCGAAGCTCATCGTGTTCCGAGTGCACACCCCCGGTGCTCCTGAACGCGAACTCGTCGAGATCGACGACTGACACCCGCCGCGGCGACGGATGGTCTGGGCGGCATCCGGGCCGCCTCCGCTGACATGCCCGAGTGAGTGCTTGGCCCTGTGCCCGACGCAGACCGTTCGGACCAGCCGACGCTCCATTCCGGTGTGGTGATGCATCCCTACTCTGCGTCGGGTTCGAGCGCCTCGATCGCACGTCGAAGACGAAGGGTCACCGCGTCGTCGAGCAGGTCGGCGAGCTCCCCGAGGGCGGCTCCCGCCTCTGCGGCGACGACGTCCGGATCTGGAGTTCGCCCGGTTCTGGATGCGAACGCGGCAACCGCGGCTCCATCTGACGTGAAGACCCGGTCTGCACCCACAGCGTCGATCACACCGGTGTCGTCAAGGATCTGCCGCATGGCGCTCCGCACACGAGTGAGTCCCAGTTGGATGTCTTGGCGCGCAAGGTCCTCGGCGAGTTCGCGGAGGCTGTCGCAGCCCGGCACGTCGATGTCCACGGTCGCTTCGAGATCGAACACGACTGCAACGAGTGGCGTCTCGCTCGCTTCAGCTCCGCGCCGCACCGCGGCTCGAATCGATGCGGCGTTTGCGAAGAACATCGGTTCTTCCGGTCGCAGTTGTCGGCCTCAGCGCCTTGACCAGGTGGTTTGCGTCTGAGACCAGCTGGATGAGGGTGGACGTGCCACGAACGTGCGACAACGCTCGGGGGCCTGGCTCGACATCATCGTCGGGTGGTTGATTCAGCCGGTGGGTTGCAGGTGGGTGCGAACGGTGTCGGCCGCGTCAGCTGCGATGAGATGGTCGGTTTCCAGCCGGTCGAGGACAACGAGGAACTGATCCACACCAACGCTGGACAGGATGCCGAATGGTCCGATGGTCTGCCCAGTTGCCGCACACCACCGCGGTGTCGATGTCGGCGCGTTCGGCGACGTCGTTGGCTTCGATCATCACCGCTGCGACGACGAGCGCGCCGAGCAGTGCGTCCGAGGCGATCGTCGAGCGCGGCGCTGCGTCGGCGAAGTCCGGTCGTTGATAAGCGGGGTCGGGGTAGGTGTAGAAGCCCGAGCCTGACTTCTGACCGAGGTGGCCTGCTTCGACCATCCCGGCAAGGAGGGGTTCAACCGCTCGCGAGTGGTTTCGCGGTGTGCGTCCTTGGTCGGTGTGCTCCAGCTGTCGCGCATCAGGTCGAGCCCGAAGAGGTCCATCATGCCGAATGGGCCCATCGGTGCCGAGCGATCGACCATCCATGCTCTGTCGACGCCCTCGACGGTGGCGAGCTCGTCGACGAGCAGGTGGGCTGCCATGAACATGACGTGGCCGTTCATCGAGTTGAACACGTAGCCCGGGTGTTCCTTCTTCAGCACCATCGGTGTGCCGCCGAGCGTTTCGACGTAGCGCCGGAGGACATCGATGGTCGCTGGCGAGGTCGCGGTCCGCCGACGATGTCGTACAACGGTGCGCCCAGGTGTGAATGCAGCACGGCGAAACGGTCGCCGCAGTCGACGGCATCTTCGAGGTCGGAGACCATCGACGCGGATGTGTTGGTCGTGATGATCGTGTCGGGATCGGCGAGTTCGTCCACTCGGACGAGAACCGAGCGCTTGACGTCGAGGTCTTCGAAGATCGACTCGCTCACGAGGTCGGCGCCATCGAGCGCATCTGCCAAGTCGATCTCGGTGGTCACTCGATCCAACCCTGCGGTGAGTGCCTCGTCAGTGCAGTATCCGATGCCGACCATGTACGCGCCGATGCCTGCCTGGCGTTCACCGACGGACGCCAACATGTCGGCCGACACGTCGTGCAGCACGACGCGATAGCCCGACACCGCGGCAACGAGGGAGTTGACGCAAACCCATCATCCCGGCCCCGATGTAGGCGATGGTGGTGATCTCGTCGATCGGCCCGCCGTGTGGGTAGTCGTTGCTCACGAGATCGCTCGGGCGATCGTCGAACAAGATGAGATTGGTGCTGCCCTTGCTCACGATGGCGGGCCGCTGTTCGAGCACGGGAAGGTGGGCGAGGGCGTTGACGATGTGGAACTGCGTCGGATTCTGCTCCCACGTGAGAGAGTCTGCCATTCGACGGACCCCTCGCCGACCCATGCTTCGGTGACGACGTTGTCCGACGGGAACGCCGTCGGTTGGCTCGTGGTCTCGCCGAAACCGCTGACGCCTGGCAGGTAGCGCCACCCCATCGAGGTGTTCTCGCCGCCGTCGGCGGCTGCAGCGATCTCGTCGTCGGTCGGCTCGCGCAGATTGTGTGCTGTGAGGTCGACGATCTTGTGGCCGAAGTGGCTGGCGCTGGTGTGCCAGACATCGCCGATGATCGAATGATCCTCGATGTCGGCGTAGACCTTCGGAACGCCCTGCAGCTCGCGCCCGGTGAGGATCGGGTCGGTGAGGTTCTCCCACATGACCAATGTGAACTGCCCGTCGATGGTGTCGGCGTCGCCGTTGAAGCGGACCGAGGCGCTGACCCCGATGAGGTTGTAGCCGTGCCCGGCAAGCCAATCGACACGTTGGTTGTTCGCGTAGACCACCGTCACCACCGCTTCGTCGGTCACCACCAGAACGGCGCGGGCACGTACTGGGACAGCTGCTCCCGATCGGTCACATAGGACGTCGTGATCGCGGTGACATCGTGATACCAGCCCGACACCGCGGGTCGAACCGCCGGGGACCGAAGTGCGCCGGCATCATGTAGGAGCTGTTCGGGTCGAACGTGAACATTCGTCCATGTTGCCCGACCGGCTCTCGTAGTTCAGTATCTCCGGCAACACGACGAAGGTCGGTCACCTCCTCGCGGTCTAGGCACGACCAAGGCACGGCGTCGACCGGCAAGACGGCATAAATTGCCCTTGAGCAGGTCTTTATTGGAGCGGATGACGGGAATCGAACCCGCGTTCTCAGCTTGGGAAGCTGATGTTCTACCATTGAACTACATCCGCAGAAGCGCCCACACTAGCGGGCGCGTGTGCCAGGCCTCACGGCCCGACATGACCGTCAGGCGCCGCGGTCGTCGATCGCTGCCTGGTCGTACGGCTCGATCATGATGCACTCGCCGGGGCACTCCTCGGCGGCATCGACAGCGTGCTCGATCATCGAATCCGGGATCCGGGCGACGCCCTCGCCCATGTCGGGGCCGTGCCCAGCGCCGTCTGCGCCGTCGAAGACGATCGTCTCACCGAAGTGTGACGACTCCTCCTTCACGACCCACAGACCGTCGTCGCGGCCAACGAACACGTCCGGGCAGATCTCCGAGCAGATGCCGTCTCCCGTGCACAGGTCCTGGTCGATCCAGACCATCAGTGCTGTTGCTGCCATGTCGCGCCGTCCGTTCTCATTGGGGGTGGGGAATTCTCCCCCATGTTCTATCCAACTTCGGCTGCCAACTCACCCTGCGCCGTCACGAGCGCATGGCATCGACCCGGTCGATCGACAGCGTTCGCCGCAGGGGTGTACATGACGCCGACCGTGTCCGCCGAACCGTCACGCCTTCGGGCGAATTCTCGACCGTCAGCCGGTGAAGCCGGCCTCCGTGTGCGACCCGTCGCAGAGGGGTTTCGACCCCGACTGCCCGCACCGGCACAGCGTGACGCGGTTGCGCGTCTCGAGCACCGTGCCGTCGGCGCGGGTCACCTCGATGCCGCCGGTGACCCACAGCGGGCCGTCGGGGATCACGGCGACCCCCGTCGGCAGATGGGGTTCGATCGCCTCGCCGTCGACGGTGTAGCTCAGCGCACCGGACGGACAGCGCTCGATCATCGCCATCGCCTCGGCCCGAATCCGGCTGTCGCCGGTCTTGACCGCCATCTTCCACACGTTGGTGACCTTGTTGCCGCAGAAGCCCGCGTGCACACAGATCGGCCGATCGTCGAGCACCTCCATCCCGTCGCCGCCGTAGTGCTTCGCCCGTTCGGCAGAGGTGCCGTCCGGGGCGTTGTCGGCATCGTCCCACTCGACGGTCGCGTGGGTGCCGTCGCAGTACGGCTTGTTCGCAGACTGGCCGCAGCGACACAGGGCGGCCGTCGGTCGTGGGTCCTCGGTCGATGGTGTGGTCCTCCACGTCAGCGACTCGCCGTGCTCGGAAACGATCGGTGTCCTCGACGCGATCGGGACACCACCCCGCACGAGATAGGGGCCGCCGGGTGACACCGTGATCGTCTGCTCGGTGGTGTTCTGTTCGGTGCTCACGTGGCGCTCCTGTGGTGGTCGATGGTGGTGGTCGATGGTGGTGGTCGATGGTGGAGGTCGGGTCAGTAACCTCGGTCGTCGTGATCCTGTCCGACCGTACCCTTCGTGAACAGCTCGCCGCCGGGCGGATCGTGATCGACCCACTCGACGAGGCGTTGATCCAGCCGTCGTCGATCGACGTGCGCATCTCGAACCTGTTCCGCGTGTTCCGCAACCACACCCGCGGCATCATCGACGTCAAACAGGACATGGTCGACCTCACCGAGCTGGTCGAGATCGCCGAACACGGCGACGACCCCTTCATCCTGCACCCCGGCGAGTTCGTGCTCGGCTCCACCTACGAGCGCATCGCCGTCCCGAACGACCTGGTCGGCCGCGTCGAGGGCAAGTCGTCACTCGGCCGCCTCGGGCTGCTGATCCACTCGACAGCCGGCTTCATCGACGCCGGCTTCGACGGTCACATCACCCTCGAACTCGCCAACGTCGCAAGCCTTCCGATCACGCTGTACCCGGGCATGAAGATCGGTCAGGTCAGCTTCATGCAGATGACGAGCCCGGCGGACAACCCGTACGGCAGCGGTGCGAAGGGCTCGAAGTACCAGGGTCAGCGCGGGCCCACCCCCAGCCGATACTTCGAGAACTTCCAGCGCTGAGCGCGCAGTGTTTCGACCCGCCGGCGGCGGGCATGGGCGCGGTCCGGGCGATGTGCGCCCACGGCGGGACGAAACGGCCGTCCTGTTTCGCTCAGGTGGTGGCCGGGTAGTTTGCTCCCGTGTCAGTCGACCACCGACCTCCCAGTTCCTTCCGACGTCGGACGGGTCGATGTGTCAGTTCCCGCAGAAGCGCGCACGCGTCGACGGTTCGCACCATGGCCGCAGCGCTCGGCGCAGATGCCGGATTCTCGGTCGACGAACTCGATGACGTCCGACTCGCATTGAGCGAGGTGTTCTCGGCCTTGGCCGACGTCGCCGCGGAAGCCGGCAACACGGACTCGCGGGTGCACGTCTCGTTCGGCGATCAGCCCCGGCTCGATCCGGATCGACGTCCGTGCCGAGGACGACAGCGACGGGCATCGAACTCGACGAGCTCGCGCTCGGCATTCTCCGCTCGGTGACCGACGACCTGGAGGTCACCCCGACAGCGGTGGTGCTCGTGAAGCACGCAACCGAGGCAGCCGCCGACTCGACGCGAACATGACCGAGCCGTCCGGCACGGACGATCTCGACGACCTCGAGTTGTTCCGAACCCTCGCCGCCACCCAACGCCGATCCATCCGCAACCAGCTCGTCGAGCGGCACATGGGCCTGGCAGCACACATCGCCAAGCGATACCGGCGGTCGGGCAGCCGCGACGACCTTCGCCAGGTGGCCATGGTCGGCCTCGTCAAGGCTGTCGACCGCTTCGACCCCGAGTACGGGGCGTCGTTCTCGGCGTTTGCGGGTCGAACCATCGAGGGTGAGCTCAAACGCCACTTTCGCGACAAGACCTGGGTGGTTCGTGTGCCGCGTGGCGCCAAGGAACTCCACCTGGCGGTCCGCAAGGCCACCGACGAGTTGAGTCACGAACTCGGCCGTTCGCCCTCGGTCGACGAACTCGCAGCACACCTCCAACTCGATCGAGACGACGTGCTCCGAGGTCTGGCTGCAAGCGCCGCCTACAACGTCGGCACGCTCGACACCGGGCTCAGCCGATGACGACTCCGACATCGCTGTGGATCGCCAGAGCGCCGTCGCCATGGATGATCGTGGCTTCGACGACGCCGAGGATCGCCATGTCGTGACCGAACTCCTCGATCGACTTCCCGACCGCGAGCGCGAGATCGTGCAGCTGCGCTTCTACGAGCAGATGTCACAGTCGGAGATCGCCGAGGCGACGGGGATCTCGCAGATGCACGTGTCGCGGCTCCTGCGGCGCTCGTTCGATCAGATGCGCGGATGGTTCGACGATCCGCGACGAGCTCGCCGCGGTGCTCGGCGACGGTCAGTCCGCTCCGAGCGAAGCCGAAGCCCTGGAGTAGATCACCCCGAGGAGTTCCCCAACGGTGGGGAACGGCCACATCGACCGGGCGAGTTGCTCGACGGGCACCTGTGCGTCGATGGCGGTGACGAGGCGCGGCTGCGAGCACATCGAAGTGAGCGCCGACGCCATGTGCAGCGACCACCCTGCGCGTGGAACGGTGTCGACGCCGATGGCGAGGTAGCCGTCACCGAGTTCGTCGGTGGTGGCTCGCGGCACCTCGGAGAGGCTCGCCGACTCCCACAGCACGGTGTCGCCCAGTTCGGCCGGCGTCGGTCCGACGGTGATCACGGGCGGATCGGTGAACACACAGGCGGGGACAACGACGTCGTCGAATCGCCGGCCGCCACCGCCCGCCAGGGCGTCGGCGACGACCCGAGCCTGGTGGTTGGCCAAGTGCGTGTACGCGCCCCAACCAGCGACGTCGCCGATCGCCCACAACGAACCCTCCGCAGCAACGCGGCTCGGTGCCGTCGACCGGCAGTGGTGCGTCTGCGTCGACACCGAGATGCTCGAGTCCGATCCCGCGGGGTTCGGACGTGCGCCGACCGCGACCACCAGGCGGTCGGTGTCGAGACAGGCGCCGTCGTCGAGCATGCACCAGTACCCCGCTGCCGCGCGGTGCGACTGCCGCCACCTCGACGCCGCGGCGCACGTCGTACGCCGCCAGCTCGCAAGGAGTCGTCGACGATGGAACCGACTTCGGCCGGCAAGTCGGGGAACGCCGTCGGGCCGGCGTCGAGGAGATGCACCTCGGTGCCCATCCGCGAGTAGATCGTGGCGAGTTCGCATCCGATCACGCCGCCGCCGAAGATCGTCAGCCGGGTCGGACGGAACTCGCTGGTCATCGCATCTGCGCTGGTCCAGCATCGGTCACCGATCGCATCGATGCCGTCGAGGGGCGGAACGATCGGTTCGGAACCGGTGGCGACGACGATGTGATCGACGTCGTAGTCACGTCCACCGGCGGCGACCTTGCCCGGGGCGACGATCGACGCCCGAGATCGGACGAGGGCAGCGCCATGTCGTGCGAGCTCCGGTGGCGTGCTCAGAGTCGTCGAGATGTTCGACGACTCGGCTGCGGCGGCGGACGGCCTCGCCCCACGAGCGGCCGGTCGCGGCGTCGTGCAGCATCGACTTGGTCGGCATGCACGCGACGAACGGGCACTCGCCGCCGACGCGGTCGTCCTCGAACACCGTGACGTCGAGGCCGGAACCGTCGAGTTCAGCCACCAGCGTTTCGGCTGCTGTGCCACCTCCGATGATGGCGACACCGCGACCGGTGCGGTCGGCGGCAGCGCTGCGCTGATCGTTGCTCATGTCGGACGCGATACCCGCGTGCGGGCGGGCGATCCGAAACGCGGTCGACGCTCGAGGTTTGATCGACCGTCCTCGCCCGGGAAGAGTTCGACTCATGAGCAATTCCACGATTGACCGCACCGGTTCCGCAACCACGTCAGACGTGCCGAAGACCACCCTCGCCGGCATGTCCGACGACGCAACGATCTCGGTGATCGCTGCACTGCAGGATCGCCTCGTCGCCACGCTGGATCTGCAGCTGACGCTCAAGCACGTCCACTGGAACGTCATCGGGATGAACTTCATCGCGGTGCACGAGATGCTCGACCCGCAGGTCGACGCCGTTCGCCTGCAGTCCGACGAAATCGCCGAACGCATCGCCACCCTGGGCGGCGAACCCAGGGGAACTCCCGGAGCGATCACGTCGGGCCGTACATGGTCCGACTACGACCTCGGCCGTGCCCCGACCGCGCAACACCTGGTGGCGCTCGACAACGTGTACTCCGGCGTGATCGGTGACCACCGGGCGGCCCTCGGCGTGCTCGGCGCGCAACGACCCGGTTTCCGAGGACCTCGTCATCGGGCACCTCCGCGATCTCGAGCAGTTCCAGTGGTTCGATCCGTGCACACCTCAAAGACGCAACTGGTGACGTCGTGACGGAGCCGACACGAACACTGTGCGTCATGTGGTCGACGGCGCGGACCACGGCCACCAGCGAGACCACACCGAGAACGACGGCGACCAGCACGGTGATGTGCGGCACGATCGCGGTGCCGTCCGCACCGAAGTCCCGCTGTCGAACGCAGTGCGAGCAGGCAGAACACCGTCGTGCCCAGCACCACGCCGAGCGCGTGTTGCAGGTTTCGGTTCCCCAGCCAATCGCGAAGCGTGCGCGGCGAGAACTGCGAACTGGACCGCCACGAGCATCATCGACAACAGCAGCGTGATCGAGGTGATCAAGCCGCCCGCCACCGCGGAGAAGACCGACCGGGCGCTGTCGACCGTCGTCTCCAACCATGCTGGGATCTGTTGATCGTTGAGCGCGATCACGCGATCGGAGAACGGGCGAAGCATCGTCCGGAGGCCGTCCACAATGATCTGGTAGTCGTTCACCAGCGCCACCCGAACGGGGCCGGGGCCGTCGCATCGGGCGTTCGAGGTCACAGACGAGGCGTTCCGGGAAACCTCGTCGGATTCGACGACTACTCGACGAAGCGGCGGACCCGGGCGCGCTTGCCGCGCATGGTGGTCGACTGCATGGTGTCGATGACGTGGTCGACCTGCGCCTCGGGCACGCCGACCACCGAGTACGCGTCGGCGATGCGAATCGGACCGATGTCGCGCCCGACCAGGCCGGTCTCGTTGGCGATGGCGCCCACGAGGTCGCCCGGCCGAACGCCTGCCTTGCGGCCGAGGCTGACGTGCACGAAGCCCGTGCCCGCTCCGCCGGCCCGCTGCCCCTTGCCGCCGCGGTCCTTCTCGCCGGCGTTGCGGCCCTTGTTCTTGTCGAACTTCTTCTTGCCGTCGTTCGACTTGCCGCGCAGGCGATCGGAAGCGTCGGGGATCTCGAGCTCGTCGATCGTGGCGCCTCGGGACTCGTGCACCAACTTGATCGCAGCGAGCGCGATGTTGCGGTCGCTGTCGTCGCCGGCCAAGGCATGCAGCACGGTGTTGAAGTCTTCGAGATCGACCGACGTCAACGCCTCGCGGATGGCGCCGACCG
This sequence comes from Ilumatobacteraceae bacterium, assembly GCA_963716095.1. Taxonomy (GTDB): domain Bacteria; phylum Actinomycetota; class Acidimicrobiia; order Acidimicrobiales; family Ilumatobacteraceae; genus Sva-07. The sequence continues at coordinate 487,157 of CAVQSV010000023.1, forward strand.
TCATCTCGATCTGGCGTTCGCGCAGGTCTGCCACCGTGGGCACCTTGGCGATCTCGAACTTCTGCTTCGTCAGCCGCTCGATGTTCTCGAGACCGCGCCGCTCGCGCGGCTCGGCGAGCGTGATGGCGACACCTTCGCGCCCGGCCCGGCCAACGCGGCCGATGCGGTGCACGTAGCTCTCGGCCGCCGACGGGACGTCGTAGTTGACGACGTGGGTCAGGGTGTCGACGTCGAGGCCGCGGGCGGCGACGTCGGTGGCGACCAGCAGTTCAGCCGTGCCGTCGCGCAGGCGGGACATCACGCGGTCGCGCTGGGCCTGGTCCATGCCGCCGTGGAGGGCCTCGGCGCGGTAGCCGCGACCGTTCATGGTCACCGTCAACTGGTCGACCTCGGTGCGGGTGCGGCAGAAGACCAACGCCGACTTCGGTGCCTCGATGTCGAGGATGCGCCCCAGCGCCGACGGCTTGTGCGGGCGCTGCACGACGTACACCACCTGACGGACGAGCGCCTTGACGCCGGGCTCCGCGTCGGGCCGCCCGATCGTGATGCGCTGTGGGTTGCGCTGGTAGCGCTTGGCGATCGAGATGATGCGCTTCGGCATCGTCGCCGAGAACAGCACGGTCTGGCGATCATCGGGTGTGCTCTCGAGGATCGACTCGATGTCGTCGGTGAACCCCATGTCGAGCATCTCGTCGGCTTCGTCGAGGATCACGGTGTGGATCGCGTCGAGTGCGAGCGACCCGCGCCCGATGTGGTCGAGCGCTCGCCCAGGCGTGGCGACGACGACGTGCGCGCCACGGTCGAGCGCCTGGAGCTGCCGTCCGATCGGCTGACCGCCGAACACCGGCACGACCTTGACGCCCAGCTTGCTGCCGTACTTGAACATGGCCTCGCTGACCTGTACCGCGAGCTCGCGGGTCGGAACGAGGACGAGGACCTGCGGCACGCGGCGTGAGGCGTCGATCATCTGCAGCGCCGGAAGCGCGAACGCCGCAGTCTTGCCGGTCCCGGTCGCCGCCTGGCCGAGCAGGTCCTGCGCGGTCAGGAGGATCGGGATCGTCTCGCGCTGAATCGGTGTCGGTTCCTCGTAGCCCAGCTCGTCGAGTGCGCTGAGCAGCTCGTCGCGCAGGCCGAGTGCGGCGAACCCTTCCTCGGTGGTGTCATGTGTCGATTGGTCGCCGACATCAATCGCTGCATCGGGTTGGGTTTCGTCGTTCATTGCGGTCTCCAAGTGGGGGAATTGACCAACGATACGAACAGACGGCCCCGGATCGAACAGAATGTTCCATGGCCTACATCTCCAACCGGGTGGTCCACGACGCTGACGCGCACATCATGGAGCCTCCGAACTGGCTGCGTGATCACGCCGACCCCGACATCCGCGACCGCATCGATCGGCCCGGCTACGCCAACGAACTCGCTCAAACCGGAGACGGCGAACACGGCGGCGACCAGGACCGCATCGACGCAGCGTTTGCCCGCCTCACCGAACGACATCGCACCGACGAGTTCCTCGCCGACGAAGACGTCGAGGTGATGAACCGGAAGAACTTCGCCGCCACCGGATCGTTCCTCGCCGACGACCGTCCACGGGTGCTCGACTACATCGGCGTGCAGAGCCAGTTGCTCTTCAACACGTTCCACAACAGCCGCCTGTACCAGTGGGAGCACCAGCCCGACCTCGACCTCGCGTACGGCACCGCACGAGCTCACAACCGTGGCATGGTCGAGTTCTGCTCGGTCGATTCCCGGCTGCTGCCGACCTGTTACGTACCGCTCGCCGACTTCGACCGGGCGTCGGCGATGGCCGGCGAAGCGATCGACATGGGGGCTGCTGCGCTCCTCGTCGCCTCGGGCTGTCCTGCCGGTCATTCGCCGTCGCACCGCTCGCTCGACCCGGTGTGGCATCAGGCCGAAGAGGCCGGGATCCCCGTCGTGTTCCACGTCGGCGGAACCGGCGACCTGATCGACCCTGCGTACTTCCAGAACGGGCTTCCGATCCCCGCCGACTTCCACGGGGGTGAGGAGAACTTTCGTTCCGTCGACTACATGGCGATCCCCTTCCCGCCGATGCAGACCCTTGCCACGCTGATCTTCGATGGTGTGCTCGAGCGATTCCCGAACCTCCGGGTCGGTGTGATCGAGCAGGGTTGCAGCTGGGTTCCGAGCTGGATGAAGCAGATGGAATCGGCCATGGACGCCTTCGGCCGCCACGAGGATCGCCTGCAGAAGCTGTCGCTGCGGCCGAGCGAGTACGTCGAGCGTCAGGTCCGGGTCACCCCGTACCCGACCGAGGACGTCGGCTGGGTCACCGATCAGATCGGCTCGAACGTGCTGCTGTTCAACACCGACTACCCGCACGTCGAAGGGGGGCGGCGACCGTTCGAGCGCTTCGAGAAGAGCCTCGGCGACCGCTCCGAGGAGGTCCGCCAGCGCTTCTACGCCGACAACTTCGTCGACCTCATGGGCACCGCCGTCGCCGCCCTCGTCTGACACCCCGTGACACGTTGCCGTTGACCGTGCACTCCACCATGGGTCGCACTCTTCGTCCGGCGGAGTTTCTGTGATCATGGCTTCATGATCCCGATGCAGCGACTCCCTCGAACCCGCGGCGAGCGCGGATCTGTGGTCTGCATCCTTGTCGTCGCCGCCTGCTCGACGACGGCGTCGCCGCCGCCTGCTCCGACGACGGTGACGGGGTCGCCCAATCCGACCAAACGGCGATTGCCGAGACATTCGATGTGTCCGCCGATCGCACCTCCGGGGACACGGTGCTGTCGGTCGACAACACCTGGCAGTGGCAGCTCCAAGGTGAGGTCGACACGTCCTACGACGTGGACGTGTACGACATCGACCTGTTCGACACCCCCGCCGACACGCTGTCGGCCTTGCGCGTCGCCGGGCGAGTCGTCATCTGCTACTTCTCGGCGGGATCGTATGAGGAGTGGCGTCCAGACGCCGCCCGGTTCGTCGCCGACGACCTCGGCGTCACGCTCGATGGTTGGGACGACGAACATTGGGTCGACATCCGGTCGGCCTCGGTCCGAGAGGTGATGGCGCAACGGCTCGACCTCGCTGTCGATCGGGGCTGCGCCGGCGTCGAGCCCGACAACGTGACCGCCTACGACAACGACACCGGTTTCGATCTCACCGCCGACGATCAGCTCGACTTCAACCGGTTTCTGGCCGGCGCCGCGCAGGAGCGGGATCTGCTGATCGGGCTGAAGAACGACCTCGAACAGATCCCCGAACTCGTTGATCATTTCGACTTCGCCGTCAACGAGCAGTGTCACGAGTACGACGAGTGCGACGTCTAGGCCGATCCACATCTCGAGCGGGCAGGTCACGGTCGTCGAGGGCGCCGGGGCCATCGCCGGTGCGCTGAGCGAGTTCGACGAACCGCCGTCGGTGTCGCTCCTGCTGGCACCCGGAGATGTCCTGGTCATGTACACCGATGGTCTGCTCGAGTCGCCGACGCCGCGGCTGGCCGCCGAGGATCTCGTTGCACATCTCGGGCGTGCTGTGTCGGAAGGCGCTGAGGTGATGGACGTGATCGATGATCTGATCGCGGCCGGACAGGAGCCTGGCAACGACGACAGCGACGACACGGCGGTCCTCGTCTTGAGGGTCGATGCAGTCGGGGCTTCGACAACGCCGTCGACCTGAGTCGTTCCGTCGGGCGGGAACGCCCACTGCGATGCCGAGTGAGAACCTCGGCATCCGACCGACTACCGGCCGGCGAAACGGGTAGAACCTGCAGGTGGAGCCAACCCCAGACCTCGTTGCGTCGTATCGGATCCAACTCACACCATCGTTCGGCTTCGCCGAAGCGCTCGGACTGCTCGATCACCTCGCCGCAGTGGGGGTGAGCCACCTCTACCTCTCGCCGATCGCCGAGGCGGTCAGCGGGAGCCTCCATGGATACGACGTCACCGACCACACGAAGGTGCGCGCAGAGTTCGGTGGTGAGCTTGCGCTGACCCGCCTGCTCGACGCGGCCTTCGAGCAGGGGCTCGGTGTCGTCATCGATCACGTGCCGAACCACATGTCGGTCAACGACGCCCACCTCAACGCACGATGGTGGGAGATGCTCCGCGACGGGCCCAGCTCGCAGGCTGCGGACTGGTTCGACGTCGACTGGGACGCTGGCGACGGACGCGTCATCGTGCCCAAGCTCGGCGACCCACTCGAGGTGGTGGTCGCCCGGGGCGAACTGTCGATCGGCGAGGGAGACCTGGGTCGAGAGCTGCGCTACGGTCCCACTGCGCTTTCCCCTGGCGGCGGGAACAGAGCACCTGGACGTCGCCGAGGCCGTCGAACGCCAGCACTACCGGTTGCAGTGGTGGCGCGAGCCGGCCCGCAACGTCCGTCGCTTCTTCACGGTCGACGACCTCGTCGCGGTGTGCGCCGAACAGCCCGACGTGGCCGAGGTGATCGACACGATCCCAGCACGGCTGGCATCGCATCCGGCGTTCGCCGGCGTTCGTGTCGACCACGTCGACGGTCTGGCCCATCCCGAGGCGTACCTGCAGGGCCTTCGCGACCGCATCGGGACACACCGATGGTTGCTCGTCGAGAAGATCCTTGCGGTCGGTGAGACCCTGCCGGCGTCGTGGCCCGTCGATGGCACCACCGGCTACGAACACATCCGCGTCACCGAGCATGCACTGCTCGACCCGGCAGCAGAGCAGCCCCTGACCGAGCTGTGGGACGACCTCACCGGCGACGTCAGGAGATTCGAACAGATCGAAGACGAGGCGCGACGCGAGGCAATCGCCGGCGGCCTGCAGCCGGACCTCGACCGGCTGATTCGCGCGATCACGTCGACCGGCATCGCCGACGTCGAGCGGCTTCGAGCAGCGGTCGTCGAGCTCACGATCGGGGTGCACCGATACCGGACCTATCTTCCCGATGATGCAGCATCGGTCGGCGAACTGGATGCCGCATTCGAGCGAGCGTCGGTTCGGCGACCCGATCTCGTCGACGAACTGGCCGAGCTCGTCGACGAGATCCGCCGCCGACCAGCGATTGCCACCCGGTGGGAACAACTGTGTAGTCCGGTGATGGCGAAAGGCGCCGAAGATCGCGCGTTCTACCGATACCTGCGTCTCGCCTCGCTGTGCGAGGTCGGTGGCGCACCGGGGCAGTGGTCGCTGACCGCTGATGCGTTCCACCGACACCAGATCGACGTGCAGCAACACGCTCCGGCTGGCGATGCTGGCCGGCACCACCCACGACACCAAGCGCTCGGAAGGGGTCCGTGCCCGATCGTTGGCGCTCGCCGAGATCGCCGACGACTGGGCGGCGACCGTGCGGTCGTGGTTCGACGCCCACGGCGAACTGATCGAAGGTGTCGATGCCGCAACGGTGCTGCTGGCGTTGCAGACGGCGGTGACTGCATGGCCGATCGACGCTGATCGGCTGACCGAGTACTTGGTGAAGTCGGCGCGCGAGGCCGATCTGCACACGTCGTGGACCGACACCGACGCGACCTACGAGTCGGCGCTCGCCCGACTGGCCACCGCAGTTGACGGATGCGCTGGGCGGCGTCGACTCGGACGCCGGCCCGACGAGCGCGCTCGCCGGGATGATCGAGCGCACGCGACGGCCGGGCTGGGCGCTGTCGTTGGGGGCGCTCGCGATTCGGCTCACGTCGCCGGGCGTGGCGGACCTCTATCAGGGAACGGTGGCCTTCACCTACTCGCTCGTCGATCCGGACAATCGCGTCGAACCCGACTGGGACGAGCGACGGGCGCTGGTCGAGACCGCACGTCGACTCGATGGACCCACCTCGTGGAAGCAGTCGGACGTCGAAGCATCCAAGGCGGTCGTGATCACCCGCACCCTCGCACTGAGAAGACGCCGGCCAGCGGCGTTCGGCGCATCGGCGGGGTACGTCCCGCTGGCGATCTCCGGCACACACGCAGGGCGAGCGCTCGCGTTCGCTCGGACGGCCGATGATCGACCCGTCGTCGTGACGATCGCCGCCACCCGCTCCGTTGGAGTCGACTCGTGGGCCGACACGACGATCGTCCTTCCGGAGGGCACGTGGCAGGACCGGCTCGCCGATGATCAGACCGTGGTCGCAGGTGGCATCGACGTACCGCTCGCCACGTGGCTCGACCGGTTCCCGGTCGCCGTGCTCGAGCGCATCGACGGGTGACGACGTCAGTGGTCGTTGCGAACGCTCAGTCGGGCCGACCAGGCACCGATCGTCGCGGGCAGATGGCCGGGTCCTCCCCAGCGTTCGTCCGCGGTGTCGACGACGATGGTGTCGCTCGGATCTGCGGCGGGGTGCTCGACGGCAGCTCCTGCGAAGTTGAAGATCAGTGACGCAGTCGCGGTCGGGGTCGACCGCACCACGAAGACTGCGTCGTCGACGATCGACACGTGCTGCTGCGCTGCCGGATCGGTGAGCACCGGATACCCGCGTCGAATCCGCAGCAACTCGGTGTACAGGGCGAGGCGCGATCGGTGAGGTTCGCGCTCGGTCAGCGTGACGTCGAGCACCGCTGACGCGAACGTCGTTGGGTCGGCCGGGTCGGCCACGTCACCGGTCCCGACGGCGTCGGCGAACTCTCGCCGACGGCCTTGGCGCACGGCCTCGATCAGGTCGGGGTCACCGTGGTCGATGAAGTAGGGGAACGGCGCGGTCTCGCCGTACTCCTCGCCCATGAACAGCATCGGGGTGAACGGCGACAAGAGGATCGCAGCGGCAGCGAGGCGGTGGCGGGGGTCGTCGATCGGCGCGTCGGCGAGCATCCGTGCCCCGGCAGGGGTGTTGCCGACGTGGTCGTGGTTGGTGTCGAACACGACGAAACGGCGGTGATCGATGTCGTCTGCGGGCGCACCGTGGCGGCGATCGAAGCCTGCCGAGTACTGCCCCGAGTAGACCCATCGACGCTCCCAGGCCTTCGCAACATCGGCCGCACCTGCATAGTTCGCGTAGTACTCGTGGTGATCGCCGGTGAGCGCAACCCGCAGGGCGTGATGGAAGTCGTCGTTCCAGACGGCGTCGCAACCCCATCCCTGCTCCGCCTCGGGACGAACGATGCGCGGATCGTTGGCCGAGCTCTCGATGGTGACCAGTGCCGTGCGGCCCGCCGACACGGCAGCGGCATGCACCGCCGTCGTGAGCTCGTGGACGAACGGAATCGGTGTCGGGTCGAAGATGGCGTGAACGGCATCGAGTCGAAGACCGTCGAGATGGAAGTCGCGCACCCAACCGACGGCGTTCTCGATGAAGTAGCGCCGCACGTGATCGCTGCCGGCTCCGGCGACGTTCATCGCGTCGCCCCACGGCGTGCGGTAGGCGTCGGTGAAGTACGGCCCGAACCGTCGCGAGCACGTTCCCCTCCGGACCCATGTGGTTGTAGACCACGTCGAGGATCACGGCCAGGCCGAAGCGGTGAGCAGCGTCGACGAATCGGGCCAAGCCCTCCGGCCCTCCGTACGAGTGCTGCACCGCGAAGGGGAACACCCCGTCGTAGCCCCAGTTGCGCGTCCCGGGGAACTCGGCGACGGGCATCACCTCGATCGTGGTGATGCCGAGTTCGCGGAGCCGAGGCAGATGGCGGATCGCAGCGTCGAACGTGCCGTCGTCGGTCAGGGTGCCCACGTGGAGCTCGTACAGCACGGTGTCGGCCAACTCGATGCCGGCCCAGTCGTCGTCGTGCCAACGGAACACCGAGTCGTCGACCACTGCCGACGGCCCGTGCACGCCGTCGGGCTGCCACCGCGACGCCGGGTCGGCGAGGGCGTCTCCGTCGACGACGTAGCGGTATCGATCGCCGTGTGTGACCCCGTCGACATCGCCGACCCAGTACGCGCCGTCCCGATGCAACGGTTGGTGTCTGACACCGATCGTCACATCGACGGTCGTGGCGTCCGGTGCCCACACCACGAAGCGGGTGCGGCCACCGGCGACGACGGTTGCGCCGAGCCGTGTGGTGTCGGTCGCCGACGTCACGGGTGGTGCTCAGTCCTCGGGGGCGAGGAAGACGGCGCCCAGCGGCGGCAGGGTCAACACGACCGACTGGTGGAATCCGTGCGAGTCGACCGGCACGGTGTCGACCGCGCCGTGGTTGCCGAGCCCACTGCCGCCGTAGACGGCTGCGTCGGAGTTGGCCAGTTCGGTCCACCGGCCGGGCTTCGGCACGCCGAGGCGGTAGTTGTGCCGCGGGGTCGGCGTTGCATTGAAGACCACGAGCACCGGCCGAGCGTCGTCGGTGGGGTCCTTGCGGAGCCACGCGTACACGCTCTGGTCGGCGTCTGCTCCTTCCACCCACTGCAGACCGCCAGGATCACTGTCGCCCCGGTGCATCGCCGGTTCGGCGGCGTAGAGGCGGTTGACGTCGGCGAGCCAGGTACGCACGCCGCGGTGGCCGTCGGCATCGTGGAGCGACCAGTCGAGCGTGCTCTCGTGGTTCCACTCGACTCGGGTGGCCAGTTCAGCGCCCATGAACAGCAGCTTCTTGCCCGGCTGCGCCCACTGCATCGCATACAGCAAACGCAGGTTGGCGAACTGCTGCCAGTCGTCGCCGGGCATCTTGCCCAGCAACGACCCCTTGCCGTGGACCACCTCGTCGTGGCTGAGCGGCAGCACGAAGTGCTCGCTGGCTGCATACACCGAGCGGAACGTGATCTCGCCGTGATGCCAACGTCGGTGGACGGGATCGTGCTGCAGGTAGGCGAGCGTGTCGTGCATCCAGCCCATGTCCCACTTGAAGCCGAAGCCGAGCCCGCCGATGTAGGTCGGCCGACTCACCATCGGCCACGACGTCGATTCCTCGGCCATGGTGGCCACGTCCGGGAACTCGCCGTACACCGCTTCGTTGAGTTGGCGGAGGAACACGATCGCGTCGAGGTTCTCGCGGCCGCCGTACTCGTTCGGGATCCACTCACCCTCGTTGCGCGAGTAGTCGAGGTAGAGCATCGATGCCACGGCATCGACCCGCAACCCGTCGACGTGGTAGCGATCGAGCCAGCACATCGCGCTGGAGACGAGAAACGAGCGCACCTCGTTGCGGCTGTAGTTGAAGATCGCCGAGTTCCAGTCGGGGTGGTAGCCCTGGCGGGGGTCGGCGTGCTCGAAGAGGTGCGTCCCGTCGAATTCGTACAGCCCGTGGCTGTCGGTGGGGAAGTGCGACGGCACCCAGTCGAGGATCACGCCGACACCACGTTGGTGCAGCCGGTCGATCATCCGCATCAGGTCCTGCGGTGTGCCGTAGCGGGCGCTCGGCGCGAAGAAGCCGGTGGTCTGGTAGCCCCACGACCCATAGAACGGGTGCTCCATGATCGGCAGCAACTCGACGTGGGTGAACCCGTGCGCGAGCACGTGATCGGCGATCGGGTCGGCCAACTCGTCGTAGCGGGGGAATCGCTTGCCGTCGGTGACATGTCGTCCCCACGACCCCAGGTGCACCTCGTAGATCGACACCGGTGCATCGAGGGCGATGCGGTCGCCTCTGGTCGCCATCCACTCGTCGTCGTCCCACTCGTAGGAGAGATCGGCGATCACCGAGGAGATCGACGGCGGTTCCTCGGTGGCGGCCCCGACCGGATCGGACTTCTCGACCACCGATCCCGTCGACGTGGTCACCCGGTACCGGTACGAATCGCCGATCTTCGCGCCGTCGACCCAACCACTCCACACACCCGACTCGCTGCCATCGAGCCGGTGCTCGTGTTCCCAACCGTCGAAGGAACCGACCACGGCGACGCCATGGGCGTTCGGTGCCCAGACGGCGAAGTTGGATCCGCCGTCGGCGGGCTGCGCCCCGAATCGGCGATGCAGGTACCGGTGTGTTCCCTCGTTGAAGAGATAGCGGTCGAGTTCGTCGGCGCGTGCCGGGAGGCTGTCGCCGCTGGTGTGGTGCTCCGTCATGTGGTGCTCCGTGAAGTAGTGGACGTGTCGTCGGGTCGGCCGCCGGCGTCGTCGGCGGCGCGACAAGATCTCGAGCAGGCGTCGGACAGCCGGGTCGTCGAGCGTCTCCGACGTCGGTCGGTCGAGTCGACGCGACCACAGCTCGGGGCCGACTCGTCCGGGCAGATTGTGCGGGCGGCGCTCGCCGAGCAGGTCGTCGAGGTCGGCGCTGACGAGGTAGGCGTCGCTCCACGCCAACCGGATCAGCATGTTCTCGACGACGTCGTCCCAGCTGTTGGTGATGTCGCAACCGTGGGCCGTGCCGAGGCGTGTTCGGTAGGCCGACGTGTCGGCGGTGGTCAGCAGCTGGGCGATCGGTTCCATGTCGTGGGTGCGGATGCCGGCCACCGTGCGTCGGGGGATGTGGGGGAGCTGGTCGTCGTCGAGGTGGAACTGCTCCTCGTACATGCCGAGCATGTCCCAGCGCTCGAACGCATCTGACACCTCGGTCGGCACCGTTCCGAGATCCTCGCCGACGATCGTGACATCGGCAGCGGCCGCCGATGCGGCAATGACCGTCAAGATCTCGTCGCGCGGGTACCGGACGTACACCCCCTGTGTCGGTGACATCCCGTCTGGCACCCACCACAGGCGATGGACCGCCATGGCATGGTCGATGCGCAGCACGTCGGCGTGGCGGCCGACACGCTCGATCAGGTGCCGCCACAAGCGGTGCCCGCTCGCGTGCAGCGCTGCGGGAAGCGGTGGCGGGAACCCCCAGCTCTGGCCGTCGGCGAAGAACGAGTCCGGCGGGGCGCCGACGCCGATGCCGGGGGCGAACATCGACGTGTCAGCCCACGTTTCGTAGCCGTTGGGATGTGACCCGATCGGCAGATCGAGCGCCAACGCCGCTGCGGTGGGGTCGTCGTGGATCGCAGCGAGCTGACGGTCGGCCAGGAACTGGGCCAGGAGATGCGACTGCTCGACCACGAGGTCGCCGTCGGCGTCGCGCCCGGCGCGGAAGCGGGCGTACGCACCGACATCGGGGTGGGCCGCCGCGAAGGCGGTGATCTCGTTCTGTGTCGCCTCGTCGAGGTCGCCGACCGCGGCGACGAGTTGCCGGCGCCGGCGCTCGGCCAGCGCCCGCCAGTCGACGATGTCGCCGGCTGGCGGCACGGGTGCCGGGGGAAGGCCGGCATCGTCGAGGTAGACCTCGTTCCAGTGCAGCCGGCTGACCGGCGAGTACGGGCTGGGATCGAAGGGGTCGTCGAGGTAGGTCGCGTACAGCGGCAGTGTCGAGACCACCTCGATGCCGTTCGCCTTGGCAACGCGGGCGAGCTCGTGGAGATGCGTGTACGACGGCAGCGGGTCGGAACGCTCCCAGAGCGAGTAGGCCGGCGCGAACAGGCTGCCATGACCGGCGAAACGCTCGGCCCGTGGCATCGAGGGAGGCGCGATCACGACGATGGTCTCACCGGGCCCCGCAGCCGAGTCGAACCGCAGGTGGTGGCAACCGTACGGCAGGTCGGCCGGCAGTTCGATCGAGTCGACGTCGGCGCCGTGGGCGACGGTGAGATCGATCGGGTGGCCCGCCACGGTCAGGCTTGCCTCGTTCACTCGCGAGTCCACCACAACCGGTTCGGTGGCCGAGATGTGCATCGGCGCGGCAACCCTGGCGGGTGCCGTCGCCGATGCGCGGTCGGCCTCGAGCACGGCGACCACGTGTTCGAGCGTGGTGTCGTCGGCGTGGTGCAAGGTGCCGGCCACGTCGTGGTAGCTGACCTGGACACCGAGCTCATCCGCGCGGGCGCGTAGGGCTTCGCTCATCACACGAACGTCCTCGCTGAGGTGAGTGCGATTCCCGCCGTCGTCATGTCGGCCTCAGCTCCCGGCTGCCGATTCAGGAAGCATTTCGGCGATCGCGGCCATCGGCCAGGTCGCCCACTCAGGACGGTTGGCGAGTTCGTACCGCACCTCGTAGAGGGCTTTGGTCGCTGCGTAGATGCCGACGAGGAGCCGACGATCCTCGTCGTCGGACGGAATCAGATCCGACCCGTCCATGTGCTCGAAGTAGGAATCGAGCAGCGCGTCGTGGTTCTGGCGGGTCCAACGCTCGCGCCATGCCTCGAGGTCGTCGAGGTCGTGGACCCGTCCGCGTTCGACAGCGGTGTGTACCGCGACGCGGCCGGCGTAGTCGAACGACCGCAGGAGTCCGGCGACGTCGGCCAGGGGCGAGCGCTTGATCCTCCGTTGGGCCATCGGAGCGCCCGGCTCGCCTTCGAAGTCGATGAACACGATGTCGTGCCCGGTCCACAGGACCTGCCCGAGGTGGAGGTCGCCGTGGACGCGAATGCGTTGCGCATCCAACTTCTGCTGCCGGAGCCGTTCGAAGCGCTCCATCAGGTCGTCGAGGCGGCCGGCGAGCCGATCTGCCTGCTCGGCGGCCTGTTCGGCCAGCTGTCCCCCGCGACGGGCCCGTCGAAGATCGCGCTGGGTCGATCGGATCGAGGTGCGCAACGACTGCAGGATCGATCGTTGCCACAGCAGCGTGAACGGCTCGGGCGTCATCGAGGCGTCCTTGCCTCGACCGCTGCTCGGAGCGGCGTCGGGGTGGGCCAGGGCGCGGTGCAGTTCCGCGGTGCGACGTCCGACGAGTTCGGCGATGTCGGTGGCGATCACGTCGTCACTTCGGTCGTCCGAAGCGAGCACGTGGTCGATCGCCAATCCGAGTTCGTCGAGCATCTTGACCCAGAGGTCGCTCTCGTGGGCCACCATGTCGTGGACGACGACCACGTTGGCCGGCGCCGGCTCACCGGCGAGTGCGACATCGAGGGTGGCGGCGACACCCGGCACCAGTTCGAACCCTGTCGACAGCAGATGCGTCGGCAGTTCGACGTCGGGATTGGTGCCGGCCTCGAGCCGGCGAACCAGCTTCGCGATCAAGCTCCCGTCGATGATCGCGGAGGAGTTCGACTGTTCCACACCGAGCACGTTGACTCGACGAGGATCGTCGGCGAGGCCGGCGATCCGGCCGCGCCGTGGGCGGCCTTGGAGTTCGCCGTGGCGCGAGTTGCGGCTGCGTTTGCGCAGCGCAGCACCGAGGACGACGGCGGCGCCGCGGTCGTCGCTCATCGCGTCGACCAGCAGCGCACCATCGTCGAGTTGGGCGATCACCGCGGGTGACGTCGAGCGGTCGCCGGTTTCGGCGAGGTCGCGACCGATGCGCATCACCGGCACCGAGTAGCGCTGGTCGTCGCCCTCGGTGAACGACACGTTCGCCACGACGAGCGCGACGTTCGCGTCGCCGTCGAGCGCGATCGCATCGTCGATGGTCACCTGTCGGATCGTGTGCCCCTTGCCGGCGTACCAGCGGCGCTGGGGGAGCCAGCGTTCGAGCGCTCGACCCAGTCCTGCCCGACGCCGCAGCACCTCGGGCATCGATCCGGGGAGATGCGGCATCGCGGTGGTGTCGACGTCGCCGCCGAGCCCGGTGAGCGAGAACCAGAAGAATCCGTAGGGGGCAAGGGTGATCTGGTAGTCGTGCTCGCGGATCGGCGCGAACTGGTTGTAGCCGAACACCTCGACCGGTGTCGCGCCCTGGAACTCGCGCAGGTCGAGCTCGACGTGCTGGGCCAAGCGCGACAGGTTCGCCACGCACAGCATCGGCGGTTCGCCGTCGAGGTGGCGCACGAACGCGAGGACGTGGGGGTTGTCCGGATCGAGGAAGCGGATGTCGCCACGACCGAGGACGCGATGACGGGTGCGCAGCGAGATCAGCTGACGCATCCACGACAGCAGCGACGCCGGGTTGGCGTTCTGGGTCTCGACGTTGACGCTCTCGTAGTGGTACTCCTGCTCGGTGATCAGTGGCAGGTAGAGCCGGTGCGGGTTGGCGGTGGAGAACCCGCCGTTGCGGTCTGACGACCACTGCATCGGCGTACGCACGCCGTCGCGGTCGCCGAGGTACACGTTGTCGCCCATGCCGATCTCGTCGCCGTAGTAGACGACCGGTGTACCGGGGAGCGAGAACAGCACGGCATTGAGCAGCTCGACCTTGCGGCGGTCGTTGCCGAGCAGTGGGGCGAGCCGTCGGCGGATGCCGAGGTTGATGCGCATCTCGTCGTCGCGGGCGTAGGCCCGCAACATCATGTGGCGTTCCTCCTCGGTGACCATCTCGAGGGTGAGCTCGTCGTGGTTGCGGAGGAACGTCGCCCACTGACAGCCGTCAGGAGGGGTGGGCGTCTGGTCGAGGATGTCGATGATCGGCATCCGGTTCTCGGTCTGCAGCGACATGAACAACCGGGGCATCACGGGGAAGTGGAAGTTCATGTGGCACTCGTCGCCGTCACCGAAGTACGCCGCGGCGTCCTCGGGCCACTGGTTGGCTTCGGCGAGCAGCATCCGGTTGTCGTACTTGGCGTCCATGTGCGCCCGGATGCGCTTCAGCGCGTCATGGGTTTCGGGCAGGTTCTCGCAGTTGGTGCCGTCGCGTTCGTACAGATACGGCACCGCGTCGAGGCGGAGTCCGTCGACGCCCATGTCGAGCCAGTGGTCGAGCACCCCGAGCACGGCCGATTCGACGGCGGGATTGTCGAAGTTGAGGTCGGGCTGGTGTGAGTAGAAGCGGTGCCAGTAGTACTGCTTCGCAACCGGGTCCCACGTCCAGTTCGACGTCTCGAAGTCCTGGAAGATGATGCGAGCGTCGGACCACTGGGTGGGATCGTCGGTCCACACGTAGAAGTCGCGTTCCGGCGATCCGGCCGGAGCGTTGCGAGCTCGCTCGAACCATGGGTGTTGGTCGGAGGTGTGGTTGATCACCAACTCGGTGATCACCTTGATGTTGCGGGCGTGTGCGGCATTCATGAACCGCTTGAACGCGCGCAGTGTGCCGTAGTCGGGGTTGACCGTTCGATAGTCGGCGATGTCGTAGCCGTCGTCGCGCAGCGGTGAGGGGTAGAACGGCAGGAGCCACACCGCGGTGACACCGAGATCGCTCAGGTGGTCGAGCCGGGAGGTCAGGCCGTCGAAGTCGCCGGTGCCGTCGCCGTTGGAGTCGGCGAATGCCCGTACGTGGAGTTCGTAGATGACCGCATCACGGAACCAGTCTTCGCTCATGCCGCAACCTCCGTGGTGATCTGGGTTGGTTCGTCGTCGGCAACTTCGTCGGTGGGCTCATCGACGCGGTGCACGCTGAACACGTGCGCCATCGCCGACCAGGGGGCGAGGTCGACGAAGTTCATGTTGCCGCTCCACCGATACGTCACCCCGCCGAGCTCGTCGACGACGTCGTAGTCGGCGCCGTAGGGAAGCCCGAGCGCAGCGAGGTCGATGTCGACGAACGCGCGGTGCCGGTCGTGCGGGTCGAGGTTCACCACGACGATCACCGGATGGCCGATGCCCGCAGGATCGGTCTTGCTGAAGCAGAGGACGCCAGGGTCGTCGCAGGTGTGCACGTGCAGTGTCTGCAGGTTGCGGAATGCGCGGTTCGTGGAACGGATGTGGTTGAGTCGGGCCAGCAGTGGAGCGAGCGAGTCGTCACGGCCGAGGTCCCACGTGCGCAGCTGGTACTTCTCGGAGTCGAGGTATTCCTCCGAGCCCGTCCGAACCGCAGCGTCCTCGAGCAGTTCGAAGGCGGGGCCGTAGACGCCCCAGCTGGGCGACAACGTGGCAGCCAGGATCGCTCGGCTGACGAACGCTGCCCGGCCGCCCTGCTGGAGCTGTTCGGTCAGGATGTCGGGCGTGTTCGGCCAGGCGTTCGGACGGAAGTAGTCGACCGTGCGTGTGGCCAGGTCGGTGAAGTACTCGCGCAGCTCGCTCTGCGACTGCCGCCACGTGAAATAGGTGTAGTTCTGGTTGAAGCCGATCTTCGCAAGCCGTTCCATCACTCGGGGCCGGGTGAACGATTCAGCGAGGAACACCGTCTCGGGGTGTTCGGTGCGGATGGTGGCGATCGCCCACTCCCAGAACGGAAACGCCTTCGTGTGTGGATTGTCGACGCGGAAGACGGTGACGCCGCGGTCGATCCAGAATCGGAACACGTCGGCGAGGGCCTGCCAGAGGCCCTGCCAGTCGGTGGACTCGAAGTTGAGCGGGTAGATGTCCTCGTACTTCTTCGGCGGGTTCTCGGCGAACTGGATGCTGCCGTCGGGTCGGGTGGAGAACCACTCGGGATGCTCATGTACCCACGGGTGATCCGGCGAGCACTGGAAGGCGATGTCGAGCGCCAGGTGCATCCCGCGTCGGTCGCATTCGGCAGCGAACGCTGCGACGTCGTCGACGGTTCCGAGTTCCGGCGCCACCGCGGTGTGGCCACCTGCGGCCGAACCGATCGCCCACGGGCTGCCCACGTCGTCGGGGGCGGCCGTCGTCGCGTTGTTGCGACCCTTGCGTTTCGTGAACCCGATCGGATGGATCGGCGGGAGGTACACGATGTCGAAGCCCATCGCAGCGACGTGGTCGAGCCGATCGATCGACTCGGTGAGTGTGCGTCCGCCCGGCTCGGCGGGGTGGTCGTCGTTGCCCGTCTGGACGGACGAGCGGGGGAAGAACTCGTACCACGCACCGAAGGCGCCGTGGAGTGGATCGACGTCGACGGGGACCGGTCGGATGAGCCGACCCTGGGGCAGCCGGGGCGAGGTACGCCAGAAGATCTCCGTCCACCGCCCGTCTCGGAGCTCGTGCGTGTCGCCGTCCTCGAGCGCACGGCGAAGGAACGTGAGGTGATTCTCGTCAGCGGTGTTCGCGTCGCCGTCGAGCACGGCTCGTGCGGCGTCGATCAGATCGATGCCGGCTCGGAGTTCGACGGCCACGTCGAGACCGGCTTCGACCTTCTTGGTGGTGTCTCGTCGCCAGGTTTCGAGGTGGTCGATCCAGCCGACGACGTCGTACTCGATGCGGCCGAGCGCGTCCGGTGTGAAGGTCGCGGTGAAGCGGTCGTTGCCCAGCTCCCGCATCGCCACGTCCTGCCAGGGGCCGTATCCGCCCTTGGCCAGAAGGCGCCTCCAGCGCAGCGCTGCCGCCACCACGTCGTGGCCGTCGGTGAACACGTCGGCATCGACGGTCACGGGTTCTCCGACCGGCGATTTGGCCGCGTAGGCGCCGCCATCGACGACAGGTCGGACGGCCTCGACGACGACTCGTGACGGGCGGTCGGAGGGCAGGGCTGGCGCGTGTGAGGACATCTGGTCAGATCGTTTCCTGGACGGTTCGGCGGCGGGCAGGGACGCGGCTCGGTGGCGTGATGGAACGAAGCACGACCATCGACCGGTCGAGCACGTCGAGCACGTCACCTGGACGCTTGTTGACGGTGCGGGCGGTACCGCGTCTGGGGTCGGCGGTATCGAGATCGATCGTCCAACGCCGGCTCCATTCCGGGCCGGGGATGCACCACTCGATCGGTTGATCGGAGGCGTTGAAGATCACGAGAAAGGAGTCGTCGACGATGCGTTCACCATAGGAGTCGGTGGTCGGGATCGTTCCGCCGTTCATGAACACCGCAACCGAGCGCGCGAATCCGGCATCCCAGTCGTCATCGGTCATCTCCCCGCCGTCGGGTCGCAGCCAGGCGAGATCTTCGATGCCGCGGATGCGGCGACCCTGGAACCAGCGACGCCGACGGAACACCGGGTGGTCGTTGCGGAACTCGATGACCCGCTGACACCACTTGGCGAAGTCGGTGTCGACGTTGTTCCAGTCGAACCACGAGATGTCGTTGTCCTGGCAGTAGGCGTTGTTGTTGCCGCCTTGCGTCCGGCCCAGCTCGTCGCCACCGAGCAACATCGGCACCCCCTGAGACAGCAGCAGTGTGGTGACCAGATTGCGCCGTTGGCGTGAGCGGAATGCTGCGATGCCGGGGTCGTCGGTCGGGCCCTCGGTTCCGTGGTTCCACGAGCGGTTGTGCGATTCGCCGTCGTTTCCGTCTTCGCCGTTGGCATCGTTGTGTTTGTCGTTGTACGACACGAGATCGTTGAGGGTGAACCCGTCGTGTGCCGTCACGAAGTTGATCGAGGCGGTCGGCCGACGCGTGTCGGCCTCGTACAGGTCGGAGCTGCCGGTGAATCGGTAGCCGAATTCGGCGAGCGTCGACGGTTCACCGCGCCAGAAGTCGCGGATGGTGTCGCGGTAGCGGCCGTTCCATTCCGACCACTGCGGCGGGAAGTTGCCGACCTGGTAGCCACCTTCGCCGATGTCCCACGGCTCGGCGATCAGCTTCACCTGTGACAGTACGGGATCCTGCTGGACGAGATCGAAGAAGGCGGAGAGGCGATCGACGTCGTACAGCTCGCGTGCCAGTGTCGACGCCAGGTCGAAACGGAACCCGTCGACGTGCATCTCGGTCACCCAGTAGCGCAAGCTGTCCATGATCAGCTGCAGCACGTGCGGGTGGCGCATGTTGAGGCTGTTGCCGGTGCCGGTGAAGTCGAGGTAGTACCGAGGGTCGTCTTCCATCGTGCGGTAGTAGGCGTGGTTGTCGATGCCGCGCATCGACAACATCGGGCCCTGATGGTTGCCTTCGGCGGTGTGGTTGTAGACGACGTCGAGGATCACCTCGATGCCGGCTGCGTGGAGCGACTTGACCATGGTCTTGAATTCTTGGACCTGCCCGAGCGCGATCGACGACGTGTAGCCGTTGTGCGGCGCGAGGTAGGCGATCGAGTTGTAGCCCCAGTAGTTCCGCAAGCCCCGCTCGACGAGGTGGTGGTCCTGTACGAACTGGTGCACCGGCATCAACTCGACCGCGGTGACGCCGAGGCGCTTGAGGTGCTCGATGATCGCCGGGTGGGCGAGTCCGGAGTAGGTGCCGCGTAGAGGCGGCGGCACATCGGGGTGCTGCATCGTGAGACCGCGGACGTGGGTCTCGTAGATGATCGTCTCGTGGAGGGGGCGAGCGGGTGGACGATCGTTGCCCCAGTCGAAGAATCGGTCGCCGACCACTGCTTTCATCACGTGGGGTGCGCTGTCGTCGGTGTTGGGCTGGTCGTTGTCGTCGAAGTCGTAGCCGAAGCACGCCTCCGACCAGTCCATGTCGCCGGCGATCGCCTTGGCGTACGGGTCGAGGAGCAACTTGGAGGGGTTGCACCACAACCCCTTGGCCGGCTCCCACGGCCCGTGGACTCGGTAGCCGTAGCGCTGTCCGGGTCGCACGTCGGGGAGATAGACGTGCCAGCAGTGGCCGTCGACCTCGGTGAGCTCGATGCGTTGCTCGTCGATCGAGCCGTGATCTCGGCTGTTTCCCGGTCCGCTGTGCGAGCCGTCGTCGTCGCCGAGCAGGCACAGCTCGACACCGTCGGCCACACTCGAGAACAACGAGAAGTTGGTGCCCGATCCGTCATAGGTCGCGCCGAGCGGATACGGGTTTCCGAGCCAGAGGCGACGGCGGCGGGCGGTGGGTTCGGGCACGTCTCGCAGTCTGCCCCATCGGCGGCCGACAGAAACGATGCGATGTGAATTGGTGTGCAGAACGGATTGCCGGCTCGGGCAGAGCGGGTAGGGACCACCCATGTTCGAATCCGGTGTCGTCCCTGTTACTCATGGTGTCAGACACCATGAGTGACTCGTTGTTTGCAGTGCTCGTCGGTCAGGTCGAGCCGGTCCCGGTCGACTTCGAAGATCTCGTCGACGACGGGCTGACCGGCCCGGACTGGATCCAGGCGGGCGTTGTCGTCGTGGTCGCCGTCGTCGTGGCGGTCGTCGTCAACCGCATCGCCCGCAAGATCGGCGAGCGGACCATCGGGCAGGGCTTCGCCTCGCTGTTGATCGCTCGTTCGCTCGGCTACGTGATCGTGCTCGTCGGCGTGATCTACGCACTGGGTGGCCTCGGCGTGCGTATCGGGCCGCTGCTCGGCGCGCTGGGGATCGGCGGTCTCGTTCTGGCACTTGCCCTGCAGGGGGTGGCCGAGAACTTCTTCGGTGGCTATCTGCAGTCTCGCCGGCCCTTCACGATCGGCGACACCGTCGAACTCGGCGAGCACATCGGCGTGGTGAAGGACATCGACTCGCGCACCGTGGTCATGCGCAGCCTCGACGGAACGTGGTTCCGAGTGCCCATCTTGGAGAACACATCGTCCGGATTCCTGTTGCTGCTTCGTCAACCCGTTACTCATGGTGTCAGACACCATGAGTAACGGGGACGCTTCCGGTGGTCCGCCGCGCCGGAAGCGTCACGTCAACGTGGTTGCTCCGATTGCGGGGAGGCCCATCGGGTTGGGAAACGGCAGCTCCCCGGATGCTGCGACCGCACTGGCGGCAGGTGTGAGCAGATCGATGAGCTGACTGACGCCGCGCTCGCTGAGCGCCTCGCTGAGCGGTGCGAATGCAAGCGAGTCCGTGACGTGTTCGACCTGGGCCCGCAGGCGACGGCCGGCGTCGGTCAGCTCGTCGTCGTCGAGCAGGCCGCGCTCGTGCAGTCGGCGTGCGGCACCGTCCCACTGGTCGACGGTCCATCCGCGGTTGTCTCGAAGCAGTTCGGGAGGCAGGTGCTGCTCTGCGGTGAGCAGGAGGTGTGCCTCGCACCCGTCGATGCCCGATGCCGCCAACGCGATCACGTGACCGTCGCCTCGGTGCTCGCGCAGGGTGGTGCACCACTGCCAGAGCTGAGCAACCGGGTCGTCGAGCGGGCCGACGTCGCGGTTCGCAGCGAACATCGGGCGGCCGAGCGAGTCGCATCGGTCGACGACTCGGGCCAGTGCGTCGTTCGCTCCCGGCGCGAGGGAGTCGATCTGTGGGTACAGACGGCGCAGACACGCGGCTGCCGCAGCGGAGCGGACAGCCACGAGCGTGTCCGGCCGGGCGAAGTCCCAGGCGTCAGGGAGTGATCTTCGGACCATCGACGGCGCGAAGTTGGCGAAGGCTGCCTCGACGACGCCGGGGTCGACGGGGCCGAGCGGTGCCGCCCGAAACCCGAAGTAGCCCATCCAGAAGCCGCGGAGCCCTGCGGCCGAAACAGCCTCGATCGACTCGGCGCCGAAGTACGTCACGGCGTGCAACGTCTCGATTCGTTTCCAGAACTCGCGGGCGACCTGCCCGGCGCCGTTGCCGAACTGCTCATGTGACGGCCCGGTTGCGCCGCTCGGAACATCGGTGGCCTCCGTCCAACACTGCGCGATCCGGGGTTCGCGCTCGCCCGGCTGGCGGTCGAGCCGGACCACGAGTGGCTCGGCGCGATCCGCCAGCCGGTCGATCGCGGCGGCGACGGCGTCGGTGTCGCCGGCGGGCCCCCGCTCGTAGCGCTCGGTGCGGGTCGTGATCTGATTGAGCGTCTGAGCCCCACGGAGGATCAGCACGGCGAGCACGGCGAGTTCGTCGCCGTCGAGGCCGAGCGCCTCGTCGACGATGTGCTTGTGTTTGCCGACTCGATGGCCTGTGCCGGTCACCGTTCGGGCCAACCCACCCTGGCGGAGCTCGAGCATCAGGGCATCGATCTGCTGTGTGCTGTAGTCGACCACCGGGTCGCGACTGGTCGCTTGGTTGCATGCGGCCTGCAACGCCTTGGTGCTCAGCGGGTAGTGGTCAGGGGTGGTCTCCGCCTTCTCGATCAGCGCCCCGAGGACCCTGGCGTGTTGTGCACTGACATCCACGTCGCCGACCCTAGATGCGCATCCACGCAGCCGTGACCCACGAACTCAACCCGAGGCAGATCCGCGTGAGCGCACGAAGGCCCGCAGCGTGTCCTGCCATGCCGCCGACGAGGTTCGGACACCGATCGGCGCGTTGGCCAGGTCGTCGAGCCAGCGCCCCAGTGCGCTGATGCGTTCGTCGATCAGCTCGTCGATGATCTCGACATCGAGCCGACCGGCCGACTCGGTGTCGTACCCGTCGAGGAAGGCCGGACGGAAGTGCTCGTAGCGCTCGGGCCGGTCGTTCACGTCCGCATCGAACAAGACCATGTAGAGCGCGTTGGCGACGTCGAACTCGATCGGCCCGTACCCGCTGTCGTCGAAGTCGATGATGCGGAGACCGTCGGGCGTGACGATCAGGTTCTGTTCGTTGAAGTCGCCGTGGAGCAACTGCCAGTCGGATCGCTCGGCGTCGTCTGCCGTGTCGCCGAGTGTTGCCACGGACGGGAGGGGTCGCCGACCGACCGAGGCGAGTGCGACGTGGAGCCGCGCGAGCGTGCCACCCATCAGTTGCCCGCCGGCTTGACCGACCGGATCGACCGGATGACCGACGACGAAGGGGGTGGCGGTCATCAGCCACTCGCCGATCGGTTCGACCAGCGCCGGGCCGATGCGCTGTGGGGCGACGACCTCGGTGACGTCGGTCGCCAACGTCTCCACCACCGCCATTCGGGTTGTCAGCACCGCCGGGTCAGCGAACCGGCGATCCGTCAGCTTGATCGCCAGCTCGGCGCCGTCGAGCAGCGTGCGCACGACACGGGACTGCTTGCCCGCGTCGAGCTCGACCACGTCGGAGATCCCGTCAGCGCGCCCATTCGTGCCGATCCGGCAGTGGTGGCGTGTCGGTGGTCATGTCGCCAGTATCCACCGATTGCGGTGAGCAGGTGTCCACTACCGTCGCCGGATGGGCACTGTCGTCACCGCAGATCACTACCTCGCTGGAATGATCGGCCTCGGTCTGCTGCGCAGCTGGTATCTCGATGCCGACGTCAACGCCGAACGGATGCGCGAGCTCACCGAGACGCTGCAACGCTCCGACGAGTTCCCGTTCTCGATGGTGCTCGATCCGGCCGAGCGTGATCTGCAGGCCGGTTACGAAGAATGGGCGCCGAGCTACGACGGACCGAACCCGATGATCGAGACCGAGGAACGGGTGGCGCACCCGATCCTTCGCGAACTCGCTTCTCCCGGCCTCGACGCGCTCGACGCAGCATGCGGGACCGGCCGGCAAGCATCGCTGCTGCACTCGCTGGGCTGCACGACGGTCGGTGTCGACCGGTCCGAGGCCATGTTGGACGTCGCCCGGGGGAAGCTGCCCGAGGTCCGCTTCGAGATCGGCGACGTCGAGCACGTGCCGTTCGGCGACGAGGCCTTCGACCTCGCCGTGGTGTCGCTGGCGCTCTGCCATCTGACCGATCCGAGCGACGCGGTCATCGAACTGGCCAGGGTGCTGCGCCCCGGTGGCACGCTGGTGATCACCGACCCGCACCCGTCCGGCGGCATCCTCGGCGGGCAGGCGTTCTATGGGGGCATCTCTCCTGATCGTCCGATGACCTGGGTGCGCAACAACCACCATTCGGCGGCGACCTGGCTGCGATCGTTCCGCTCGGCGGGCCTGAGCGTCGACGACTGCATCGAGGAGCCGTTCAGCGACGAACAGATCGCGAGCTCGCCCGCCGATCTGGTGTTTCCTGCGGCAGCTCGGGCCGCGATGACCGGCCTTGCCAGCGTGTGGGTGTGGGTGGTCCGCAAGGCCTGACCACCCTGGCCGCAGCCCTGTTCCCGTTGCACTTCGGATGGGGTGCCCCATCCGAAGTGTCACGCAAACGTGGTTGGTGAGCGTGGTTGGGTGAGCTCAGTCGCCGGCGACGGGGGTCACCGAGTCGTCGGAACCACCGACGGCCAGCGGCGGCTGCGCGTTGTGGCGGGCTTCTTCGCCGGCCTCGATCGCTTCGAGCAGGTGGATCGAGATGTCGGCGACACGCACCTGCTCTTCTTCGACACCGGCAGCCTTCACGCCGTCGTCGAGCATGATGTAACAGAACGGACAGGCGGTGGCGACCCGGCTCGCGCCGGTGGAGATCGCCTCGGCGGCGCGTTCGTCGTTGACCTTGGTGCCGGTGTTCTCCTCCATCCACATGCGGGCGCCACCGGCGCCGCAGCACATGCCCTTGGTGCCGTTGCGCGGCATCTCGACGACGTCGACGCCCTTGATCGAGGCGACCACCTTGCGCGGCGCGAGGTACACGTCGTTGTGGCGACCCAGGTAGCACGAGTCGTGATAGGTGATTCGCTCTTCGAGCGTGGCGTCGGTGACGTCGAGTTGGCCGGAGTCGATCAGCTCCTCGAGCAGCTGCGTGTGGTGGATGACCTCGAAGTGGCCACCGACCTGCGGGTACTCGTTGAGGAGCGTGTTGAAGCAGTGCGGGCACTGCGTGATGATCTTCTTCACGCCCATGCCGTTGAGCATCTCGACGTTGGGCTGGGCGAGCATCTGGAACAGGTACTCGTTGCCCGAGCGGCGAGCCGAGTCGCCGGTGCACATCTCCGACGGGCCCAGGATCGACACGTCGATGCCCGCTCGGCGCAACAGCCCGGCCATGGCCTGGGTGACCTTCTTGTTCTTGTCGTCGAACGAGCCGGCACAACCGACCCAGTAGAGGTACTCGGACGTGAGCGCTTCGCCGGGGTCGACGATGGTGACCCCATCGATGCCCTCGGCCCAGTCGCCTCGCTCGCCCTGGTTCATGCCCCAGGGGTTCATCTGGTTCTCCATCGCCCGGTAGGCGTTGCCCAGCTCTGCGGGGAAGTTCGACTCCATCAGCGACAGGTAGCGACGCATGTCGAAGATCTTGTCGGTGATCTCGATGTTGACCGGGCAGATCTCATCGCACGCCTTGCAGGTGGTGCACGCCCAGATCTCCTCGGCGGTGATCCGCTCGAACAGCGAGTCCGCGCTGATGGTGATCTCCGGGTCGGTGCCGAGTGGCGGCGACACGACCGGTGAACCGGTGGCGGCCATCACTTCGCCCGACTTCAGCACGATCTCGCGAGGGTCGAGCGGCTTGCCGGTGGCGTGAGCGGGGCACACGCTGGTGCAGCGACCGCACATCGTGCAGGCATCGAGGTCGAGCAGCTGCTTCCACGTGAAGTCCTCGACCGTCGAGGCGCCGAAGCTCTCGAGCTCGGTCTCCATCAGGTTCGGCATCGGACGCATTGCACCCTTCGGACGGTCCTTGTCCTTGAGGTACATGTTGAGCGGCGAGGTGAAGATGTGGCGCAGCATCGTGAGCGGCAGCAGCGCCAGGAAGGCGATGAAGCTGAGGACGTGGAAGATCCACCACCACTGATGCCACGTGTCGAGGGTGCCCTGCGACCATCCGTCGACCAGCAGCGCCAGCGGGTAGCCGATGAACGCCCACTGCTCGTAGTTCGGCATGCCTTCCTGGGCGATCCGGAACATCTCGGCGCCGAAACCGGTGAGTCCCACCGCGAAGAACGTGCCCAGGATCGCTGCATGTTCGGGCTTCGACTTGATGCGGATGCGGTACGGGCGCTGCACGTAGCGGCGAACGATCGCCCAGACGATGCCGATCATGAACACGAGCCCGGCCGCGTCGCCGACGAACGAGTAGGCCTTGTAGGTGGTGCCGTGCAGGAACTTGAGCTGCTCGGGCAACTGGTGATCGATCTCGAGCACCGTGGTGACGCCGAGCAGCACGAGGAACCCGAAGTAGATCATCGAGTGCATGAGCCCGGCGCCGGCATCGCGCAGCAGGGTCTGCATGTAGGCGCCGGCGCGGAAGTCCTTGAGACGCTGGGCGGCGTTCTTCCTGGTGGTGTGACGCTGGGAGGGTGTGCCGCGCTCCCAGTTCTTCATCCGGTTGGCGAACATGAACGCCCCCCAGATCACCATCACCGGGATCACGGTGTAGAAGGCGATCTGGATCGGGCCCGGGATGTTGACGAACACCGTGCGATGAACCGGGTTGTCGTTCTTCCAGCCGGTGATCTGGGGCAGGACACCCGACACCATGATGAAGATGCCCATGCCGATGCCGAGCACCAGCGCAAGCTGATGCGGCTTGACGCGTACCGGTGGCTTCGGCTGGCCGGATGTGGTGGTCTCGTCGGTTTCGACAGTGGTGCTCATGACGGCCGCAACGCTAGTCGTTGATGCCGGGAGCGGTCATGTCCGCTGCGCGCAACGGCGCGGGCGACGATCAGCCGAAGTACTGGCGGTCGAGTTCGCGAATCCGCGCCGCCAGGCTGGCGAGGAGCTTGTGCGAGATCGCCGGCACCGAGTCGATCACGCCGAGGAAGCGGCGCGAGTCGATCACGAGCAGCGTGCAGTCGGTGGCGCAGATGGCGGTCGCGGTGCGCGGCCCGTGGTCGAGCAGCGACAGTTCGCCGACAACCGAGCCTGGCCCGAGCGTCGCGACCTTGCGTCCGTTGCGTTTGATCTCGATGTCGCCCTCGATCACCACGAAGGCTTCGCGCCCGGTTTGTCCTTGATCGACGATCAAGGTCCCTGCGGTCATGCGAATCTCATCACTCGCCTTTGCGACCTTCTCGAGCTCTTTGTTGTTGCAGCCACTGAAGAGTGCAACGCCCCGGAGCGTTTCCAGATGTTGTTTCTTGCTCGCCATGAGCCGAACACTAGGCGCGTTGATGGCACTCGGTGTGCAGTGGACGTCGGGGCGTGGCGCGGTGTCGGTTCGCGTCGTCTGTGACGTCAGTGGGTTCCGGCTTGTGCAGCCACCGCAGCGGCGGCGGCCGCGACGGCGTCGGCGTCACCGAGGTAGTCGGCGGACACCACCTGGAGACGGTCGTCGAAGCGGTACTGGCGGGGTGCACCAGTGGGGATGTTGACGCCGGCGATGTCGGCGTCACTCACACCCTCGAGGTGCTTCAGCAGGGCCCGCAGTGAGTTGCCGTGGGCGGTGACCAGCACGTTCAGGCCGTCCAACAGCTGCGGAGCGATCCGGTCGTACCAGTAGGGCAGTACCCGGTCGACGACGTCTTTCAGACATTCGCTGGCGGGGAGGACGTCGGGCGGCAGGTGCGCGTAGCGCGGGTCGTTCGCCGGGTGTTCGGGGCTGTCGAGGTCGACCGGTGGTGGCGGCGTGTCGTAGCTGCGCCGCCACGCGTGAACCTGCTCGGCGCCGTGGCGTTCGGTGGTCTGTTTCTTGTCGAGGCCCTGGAGCGCGCCGTAGTGGCGTTCGTTGAGCCGCCAGTTGCGGTCGACGGGCAGCCACTCCTGGCCCATCGCTGCGAGCGCCAGGTTCTGCGTGACGACGGCCCGTGTCTGCAGCGAGGTGTGCGACGTGTCGAACCGGATGTCGGCCTCGGCCATCGTCACCCCCGACTGCGTCGCTTCAGCGATGCCCTTGTCGGTGAGCGGCACGTCGTGCCACCCGGTGAAGAGGTTGGCGAGGTTCCACTCGGACTGGCCGTGGCGGAGGATGACGAGGGTGCCGCTCATGACGCCCGATCGTAGATGTAACGATCGGTGTCGGACACCAACCGTCACATCAGCTCGGCGGCGAGCGTGGGGAGGTGATCGGCGAGGCTCAGGTGCCCGACACCGGGGAGGATTCGCAGCTCGGCACCCGGTATCAGCGACGCCGTGTGGCGGCTGTGGGCGATCGGCACCAGTTGGTCGTCGTCGCCGTGGACCACGATCACCGGACACCTGATCGCCGAGGTGTCGAACGACCACGGCCGACCTTGCACCCAGATGTCGTGGGCGTAGCCGACCACGCCCTGGGCGAATGCCTCGCCCATCGACGTGAACAGCCCGGTCGCGTTCGCTTCGTCGGCGAGCCACGCGTTGTCCGTCGCCCCGAGGTCCATCTCGCCCTCGAAGAATCGCGACCCGTCAGCGCCGTACCTTTCGATGCAAGCGTTCGCTGCGGCGTCGGCGTCGGCGAGCGCCATCAGGTCGAGTTCCGACTGCAGGTATCCATCGGCTGCGTCCGGCCAGCTCATGTCGGTGTTGCCGGCCGCGACGATTGCGCTGGTCACCCGCTCGCCGAGCAGTGATGCGCACGCCACCGTGTACGGGCCACCTGACGAGAGACCCATCACGCCGAACCGGTCCACCCCGAGGTGGTCGGTGAGCACCACGACGTCGTCGACGAACCCGGCGGTGGTGCGATCGACCAGCGGCATCGACCCGCCGTAGCCGGGCCGGTCGGGTGTGACGATCCGAAGGCCCGCGGCGATGGCGGCAGCGTCGAGCGTGGCGAGTTCGAGGCGGCCCCCTGGCGCCCCGTGGTGGTACACCACGACAGCGCCGTGCGGGTCGCCGATCGAGGTGTAGGACAGGCTCCGACCATCGGGCAATGTCAGTGTGTCGTCGCTGGTCATCGCCTCCGAACGTAGTCTTCGGCGGTGGCCGCGCTGTTCGACGAGTACTCCTTCGACCGGTTCCTGCGCTATCCGGAGTTGGTGGAATGGATCGAGCAGCTCGCCGCCGCCCATCCCG
This sequence comes from Ilumatobacteraceae bacterium, assembly GCA_963716095.1. Classification (GTDB taxonomy): domain Bacteria; phylum Actinomycetota; class Acidimicrobiia; order Acidimicrobiales; family Ilumatobacteraceae; genus Sva-07. The sequence continues at coordinate 515,127 of CAVQSV010000023.1, forward strand.
ACCTCGTGACGGTGGAGACCTACGGCCGCTCCCACGAGGGCCGCGAGCTCCTGCTGGTCACCGTCACCGACGCGGCGACCGGACCGCACGACACCAAGCCGGCGCACTGGGTCGACGCGAGCATCCACGCCGTCGAGTTGACCGCAACCGTTGCGGCGTGCCGGCTGCTGCGGCGGCTCGTCGACGGGCACGCCACCGGCGACGCCACGATCACCCGGGCGCTGCGCACCCGCACGTTCTATGTCGTTCCGCGGGTGAACCCCGATGGTGCCGAATGGGTCCTGGCCGATCGGCCACGCTTTCGCCGGTCGAGTGTGCGCCCCTGGCCGCTCGCTGACGCGCATCGCTGGCCCGGCCTGCACGAGGAGGACGTCGACGGCGACGGGCGCATCCTGCAGATGCGCGTGCCCGACCCCGACGGACCATGGGTGGTCCATCCCGACGACGCCCGCTTGCTCGTGCCCGTGCCGGCCACCGGAGTCGGCCCGGACGTGGCGCGCTACCGGGTGCTCGACGAGGGAACGATCGAGGACTTCGACGGGTTCCACATTGCAGCACCACCGGCGCCCGAGGGTCTCGACCTCAACCGGAACTATCCGGCCGGGTGGGGATCGAAGGTGACCGGGTCCGGCGATCACCCACTGTCCGAACCCGAGATCGACGCGCTCGTCAGGGCGATCGTGTCGCGGCCGAACGTGTGCGGGTTCAATGCGTTCCACACCAGCGGCGGCGTGTTGCTGCGGCCGTCGTCGACGCTGCCCGACTCGAAGCTGCCGCCGGACGATGTGTGGGCGTGGAAGCAGCTCGCAGCGATCGGCACCGAACTCACCGGCTACCCGTCGCACTCGGTGTACGAAGACTTCACGTGGGATCCGACCGAGACGCTCAGCGGCGCATCCGACGACTGGGCCTACGAGCACCTCGGTGTGTACGGATGGACCACCGAGTTCTGGGACATCGTCCACGCCGCCACCGGCGAGAAGCAGTCGACGCACTTCTGGTACACGGGGCCGACCGACGACGAACGGCTGGCCGTGCTGCGCTGGCTCGACGAACACTCCACCGACGAGGCCACCCGCGGTTTCGTCGATTGGTACCCGTTCGACCATCCGCAGCTCGGGCAGATCGAACTCGGCGGTTGGAACGGCTTGTACTCATGGACGAACCCGCCGCCCGACCGACTGCTCGCCGAGGTCGATCGCCACGCCGACTTCGCCGTTGCCCAGGCGCTCGCGGCGCCGTGCATCGAGATCCGCCATGTCCGAGTCGAGCACGTCGGTGACGACACCTGGCAGGTGTCGATCGGCGTTGCCAACACCGGCTGGCTGCCGACCACGGTGACCGCACGGGCACGCCACGACGACCTGGTTCGTCCGATCCTGGCCGAGCTCCACGGCGCCGACGGCGTGCTCGACGGTGCGTCACGGCGCACACTCGGCCAACTCGCCGGCTCGTCGGCCACCCGGTTCACCAGCAGTACGACGGGCACCCCGGATCGTGTCAGTTGCTCGTGGCTCGTGCGAGCCACCGCCGGCACTGCACTCCTCGTGACCGTGCAGCATCAGCGAGCGGGGAGCGACTCGGTCGAGCTCGTGCTCGAACCATCGTCGCTGCAACCGACAGATCGACCGCTGACCGGGAGTGACGCCCCGTGACGACCGACGCCTGGATCACGCTGGTGGTGTTGATCGCCACGTTCGGCCTGCTCGCGTTCGACCGGCTGCCGACCGCCGCGGCGATGGGTGCCGCTGTCGGTGTACTCCTGCTCACCAACGTCGTCGACCAAGGTGAGGCGCTGTCGGGGTTGTCGTCGTCGGCTCCGATCACCATCGCCGCGCTGTACGTCCTGGCCGGTGCAGCCACCGTGACCGGCGCGCTGTCACCGCTGATCGACCGGGTCCTCGACGGCTCGCCGAAGCGGACGTCTGCCGATCCAGCGCGCGCGAGCCGTGCACGGCTGGGTCGGCTCGCTGTCGCCAGCGGAGCGTTGTCGGGGATCCTGCCGAACACGCCGTTGGTGGCACTCGCCGCGCCACGGGTCGTCACGTGGTGCCGACGGTCGGGTGTCTCGGCCTCGCCGTACCTGATTCCGCTGTCGTATGCCGCGGTGTTCGGTGGTGTGATCACAGTGATCGGCACGTCGACCAACCTGGTCGTCTCCGATCTGCTGGTCGCACAGGGCGGCGACCCGCTCGGCGTCTTCGAGATCACCGGGGTGGGTCTGCCCGATCGCGGCGGTCGGGATCACGGTGCTGGTGCTCACCGCCCCGAGACTCCTGCGCAACCGCAGAAGCGCCGGGCCGGATGATGCAGTCGCAGCCCAGTCGTACACCATTGCGCTCCGGGTCGACGCAGACGGCCCGCTGGTCGGCCAGACCGTCGATGCCGCCGGTCTCCGCCACCTCCAAGGTGTGTTTCTCGCCGGCGTCGAGCGGGCGGGCACGGTGGTCACCGCCCGCCCCGGCACGGTGTTGAGCGGTGGCGACGTCTGCTACTTCGCCGGCGATGTCATCGACGTGGTCGACCTCCTCGAAGTCCGTGGTCTGTCGAGCGCCGAACACAACTCATCTCGTCGGTGCAGGCGATCGACCCGACTCCGGCTTGTTCGAGGCGGTCGTCTCCGAACGCTCCGAACTCGCTGGAGCAACGTTGCGCGACGCCGGGTTCCGAGCCCGTTACGACGCAGCGGTGTTGGCGATCCGTCGCCACGACGACGACCTGCCCGGCAAGCTCGGGTCGGTCGTGCTGCGCCCCGGCGACGTGCTGCTGGTGTTGGCCACGCCCGAGTTCGGACGGCAGTGGAGGGGTCACGGCGACTTCAGCGTGATCGCCTCGCTCGATGCTCCGCCACCGGTGCGGCGCGATCGCGCCGGGGTGGTGATCGCAGCGATCGTCGTCATGATCGCCGCCGTCGTTGCCAACGTGCTCGACCTGATGGAGGCCTCGCTCCTCGCGGCAGCGGTGTTGGTCGCCACGCGGATCATCAGCGTCACCGAGGCGCGTCGGGCGGTGAACCTCAACGTGGTGCTCACGATCGCCATGTCGATCAGCCTCGGCACCGCGGTGGCGGTCAGTGGACTGGCCGCCGAGATGGCGTCGGTGCTGGGAAGCGCCGGCGATCCGTTCGGAGACATCGGTCGCCTGGTCGCCGTCCTCCTCGCAACGATGATCCTCACCGAGCTGCTGTCGAACAACGCCGCAGCGGCGTTGATGCTCCCGGTGGCGCTGGCGACCGCCGTCGACGCCGGGCTCGACCCTCGATCGTTCGCGATCGTGGTGCTGATCGGGGCGTCGTGTTCGTTCCTGTCGCCGATCGGCTATCAGACCAACCTGATGGTGTACGGCCTCGGCGGCTACAAGTTCCGTGACTTCACCATCGTCGGCGCCCCGCTCAGCCTCGTCACGCTGATCATGACCCCGATCGTCGTTCCGCTCGTCCTCGGTCTCTGACGCTTCGGATCGCCGCATCCGGCCCGAGCGATGAGCGAAGTGGCCGCATCTGGTCCGTTCGCTCATCGCCCGGGTGTCGGGTGTGCTCCAATGGCGCAGATGGAGACGATCCTGGTCACCGGCGGTGCCGGCTACATCGGCAGTCACACCTGCATTGCGTTGCTCGAGTCGGGCTACGACGTCGTCGTCGTCGACGACCTCTCGAACGGCTCGGAGCGAGCGGTCGCCGAGGCGGCTGCGATCACCGGACGGTCGATCGCGTTGCACCAGGTCGACGTCGGCGACGCCGACGCACTCGACGCGGTCTTCGACGCCCACCACATCGACGGCGTGATCCACTTCGCCGGGCTCAAGGCCGTCGGGGAGTCGGTGGTGGAACCGTTGCGCTACTTCCGGGTCAATCTCGGCACGACGCTGACGTTGGCCGAGACGATGGCCACGCACGGCGTGAAGCGTCTCGTCTTCTCTTCGTCGGCCACGGTGTACAGCCCCGACGCGGCGGTGCCGCTGCACGAAGATGCCGCCACCGGGCCGACCAACCCGTACGGCGAGACCAAGGCGATGATCGAGCGGATCCTCACTGCGGTCGGCGACGCCGACCCCGAACTCGCTGTGGCACTGCTTCGCTACTTCAACCCGGTGGGTGCCCACGAGAGTGGTCGCATCGGGGAAGACCCAGCGGGCATACCGAACAATCTGATGCCGTTCGTGATGCAGGTCGCGGTCGGCAAGCTGCCCGAGCTGTCGGTGTTCGGCGACGACTACGACACACCGGACGGAACGTGCATCCGCGACTACATCCACGTCGTCGACCTGGCGCGTGGTCATGTGGCCGCGCTTCGGCGCTCGGCCGAGACACCGGGGGTGCACACCTGGAATCTGGGCACCGGTCGCGGCACGTCGGTCCTCGAGATGATCGACGCCGTCGAGCGCGCCGTCGGACAGCCGATCCCTCGACGAATCGTCGAGCGTCGGCCCGGCGACCAACCGGTGTCGTATGCCGACGTGGCCAAGGCCGATCGCGAACTCGGATGGCGCGCCGAGCGCACCATCGACAACATGTGCGTCGATCACTGGGAATGGCAACGCACGCACCCGGACGGGTTCGGCTCGTGAACACCCCCGATCCCGAGCTGCTCGCGGCGGCGCAGGAAGCGCATCTGCAGGCGTACTGTCCGTACTCGCACTACCGGGTGGGGGCAGCGATCCGCACGACGTCCGGCTCGATCGTCGCTGGATGCAACGTCGAGAACGCTGCCTATCCGCTCGGCTCGTGTGCCGAGGCGGGGGCGATCGCGGCGATGGTGCTCGGCGGTGAGCGCTCGATCGCCGAGATCGTCGTGGCGACCGACGGCGACGAGCCGGGCACGCCGTGCGGTGGATGTCGTCAGCGGATCCGCGAGTTCGCCGGTCCTGACGTGGTCGTGCATTCGGTGGCCGCATCAGGGGCGTCCTGGTCGACGACGGTCGCCGAACTGCTCCCGCACTCGTTCGGCCCGGAGTTCCTGGACACCGACTGAGGAGGGAGAACCGTCAGGAGCGCTCCATCCGCAAACTTGAGTCACATCGACTCAAGTAATCTCCTCCGACGTTGCGATGTGATTGCACTGGCCGTATCGTGAGTCCTCGAATCGCAGAACCCCCACGAACACTTCACCAGAGGAGCAACACCCATGGCCAAGGCAGTCGGCATCGACCTCGGAACCACCAACTCGGTGGTCTCGGTACTCGAAGGCGGAGAACCCGTCGTCATCCCCAACTCCGAGGGTGCGCGCACCACGCCGTCGGTCGTCGCGTTCTCGAAGTCCGGCGAGGTGCTCGTCGGCGAGGTCGCCAAGCGTCAGGCGATCACCAATCCCGATCGCACCTTCCGGTCGATCAAGCGCCACATGGGCGAGAGCTGGAAGTCCGACGACGTCGACGGCAAGACCTACACGCCGCAGGAGATCTCCGCACGCACGCTGATGAAGCTCAAGCGCGACGCCGAGGCCTACCTGGGTGACACCGTCAACCAGGCCGTGATCACGGTGCCGGCGTACTTCGACGACGCCCAGCGCACCGCCACCAAGGAAGCCGGCACCATCGCCGGGCTCGAGGTGCTCCGCATCATCAACGAGCCCACCGCCGCAGCGCTCGCCTACGGCCTCGACAAGGGCTCCGAGGACGAGACGATCCTCGTGTTCGACCTCGGCGGCGGCACGTTCGACGTGTCGGTGCTCGAGATCGGCGACGGCGTGTTCGAGGTGAAGTCCACCCACGGCGACACCAGCCTCGGCGGAGACGACTGGGACCAGCGCATCATCGACTGGCTCGTCCAGCAGTTCAAGGCCGCCCACGGCGTCGACCTCGCCAACGACCGCATGGCGGCGCAGCGGCTGAAGGAAGCTGCCGAGAAGGCCAAGATCGAGCTCAGCCAGGTGCAGACCACGCAGATCAACCTGCCGTTCATCACCGCAACCGCCGACGGCCCCCTCCACCTCGACGAGTCGCTGTCGCGCTCGAAGTTCCAGGAGATGACCTCCGATCTGATGGAGCGTTGTCGGGTCCCGTTCGAGCAGGCACTCAAGGACGCCGGCGTGTCGAAGGGCGACCTGCACCACGTGATCCTCGTCGGCGGCTCCACCCGCATGCCCGCAGTGACCGACCTCGTTCAGAGCCTCACCGGCAAAGAGCCGAACAAGACCGTCAACCCCGACGAAGTCGTCGCCATCGGCGCAGCGGTTCAGGCCGGCGTGCTCCGCGGCGACGTCAAGGACGTGCTCCTGCTCGACGTCACACCGCTCAGCCTCGGTATCGAGACCAAGGGCGGCGTGATGACCAAGCTCATCGAGCGCAACACGACGATCCCCACCAAGCGCACCGAAGTGTTCACCACTGCCGAGGACAGCCAGCCCTCGGTCGAGATCCACGTGATCCAGGGTGAGCGTGAGATGGCCAGCTACAACAAGACGCTCGGCAAGTTCCAGCTCGTCGACCTGCCGCCCGCCCCTCGTGGTGTGCCGCAGATCGAGGTCACCTTCGACATCGACGCCAACGGCATCGTGCACGTGTCGGCGAAGGACCGGGCGACGAACAAGGAGCAGTCGATGACGATCACCGGGCAGTCCACGCTCGACAAGAACGACATCGACCAGATGGTCAAAGACGCCGAGGCCCACGCCGAGGAGGACCGCCAGCGTCGCGACGAGGCCGAGGTCCGCAACAACGCCGATTCGATCGTCTACCAGACCGAGAAGGTGCTGCGCGAGCAGGGCGACAACGTCAGCGCCGACGAGAAGGACGCCGTCGAACAGCCGCTGTCCGACCTCAAGAAGGCGATGGAAGGCAACGACACCGACGCCATCAAGGCCGCCACTGACACGCTGATGTCGGCCAGCCAGGCGTTCAGCCAGAAGCTCTACGAAGCCGCTGCCCGCGACTCCGGAGCCGACGGCACCTCGGCGTCGGGGCAGTCCGGTGACACCGGTGCCGGTGCAGTGAACGACGACGACATCGTCGACGCGGAAGTCGTCGACGACGCCGACGAGAAGGCCTGATCCCGAGATGGACGGCGACATGGTCGACCCTCCGGAGAAGCACGAGGACGACACCGACCTCCCCGACGGCGCTGCGGTGCCGTCGGGTGGGCCGGTCGGTGACGACGACGTCGAACGAGCCAGTGAGATCGACGATCTCACCGACTCGATGCGGCGTCCGGATGCAGCCGGCGACGACTTCGACGCGATCGTCGGCGACATCGACTATTCCGACGTGGACGTGCCTGCGCTGCTCGCCGAGCGCGAGCAGTACAAGGAGATGGCGCAACGCATCCAGGCGGACTTCGACAACTTCCGCAAGCGTGCCGCAACGCAATCGTTGGCCGAGGCCGATCGAGCCTCCGGCCGGCTCGCCGAGGCGCTGCTCCCGGTGCTCGACGCGGCCGAGGCAGCGTTCGTGCGTCATCCCGACGAGGTCGGACCGCTGCTCAACCAGATGCTGGTCGAGTTGAAGCGTCACGGTCTCGAGATTCTGGCCCTCGAGAACGAACCGTTCGATCCCGAAGTCGCCGAGGCCGTCGCTCACGAGCCGGGCGACGGCGGTGAGCCGATCGTCGCCGAGGTGCTGCGCAGTGGCTACACCTGGAAAGACAAGGTGTTGCGACCCGCAATGGTGCGCACGAAGGATTGATGGGACGACACGGGTCCGACCCGTGTCGTCGTGACGAGCAACGAGCGAGGAGGTGATCTCAGATGACCGCACAACGTGAATGGTTCGAAAAGGACTACTACCAGGCACTCGGCGTCGACAAGAACGCAACGCCGAAGGAGATCACCAAGGCCTACCGCAAGCTCGCCCGCGATCTCCACCCCGACAAGAACCCCGACGACGCGGTCGCCGAGGAGAAGTTCAAGACGGTCGCGTCTGCCTACGACGTGCTGGGCGACGAGGCCAAGCGCAAGGAGTACGACGAGGTCCGCTCTGCGGGCCCGATGGGCCCCATGGGCGGTCGTGGCGCCGGCCCGGGAGGCTTCACGTTCAACGTCGAGGACATGGGTGGCGCTGGCGGCCTCGGCGACTTGTTCGGCAACATGTTCGGACGCGGTGCGCCGGGTGGCGGACGCGGTCGCGGCGGCGCAGCCTCGGGGGTGGGCCCCCGACGTGGTGCCGACATCACCGCACAGCTGACCGTCGATTTCAAGGACGCCGTTCATGGAATCACGACCACGCTGTATCTCACCACCGACGCCCAGTGTTCGACCTGCAACGGTTCCGGTGCCAAGCCCGGCACGTCGCCGGTGATGTGCTCGGCGTGCGGCGGTCGCGGTGCCGTCGACGACAACCAGGGCGGTTTCTCGTTCTCGGCGCCGTGCCGCGTCTGTGGCGGTCAGGGCAGTCGAATCGAAGATCCCTGCCCGACGTGTCGTGGGTCGGGCATCGAGCAGCGCCAACGCGAGGTCAAGACGCGTATCCCCGCCGGTGTCAAAGATGGCCAGACCATCCGCCTGAAGGGCCGAGGCGGGCCCGGCCGCAATGGTGGTCCCGCTGGTGACCTGCTCGTCGAGCTCAAGGTGATGCCGCACCCGCTCTTCGGTCGCAGTGGTGACAACCTCACGGTGTCGGTGCCGGTCACGATCGCCGAAGCAGCACTCGGGGGCGACATCGACGTGCCCACGCTCGACGGTGCCAGGGTGACGTTGCGGCTCAAGCCGGGTACGCAGACCGGCAGCCGTCACCGTGTCCGCGGCAAGGGGATCGAAACGGCCAAGCACACCGGCGACCTGATCGTCACCGTGAATGTCCACGTCCCGACCGATCTGACCGACGCCCAGCGCGAGGCGATCGAGCAACTCGCAGCGGCGACTACGGTGAATCCGAGGAGTTCACTGTCATGACCACACACGAGAACGAACGATCCCGCACCCGAGCGGTCTATGTGATCTCGGTGGCGGCCGAGCTCGCCGGGATGCACCCACAGACGCTGCGCATCTACGAGCGTCGCGGGTTGGTCACCCCGGCGAGGACCGACGGCGGCAACCGTCGTTACAGCGACGCCGACATCGCCATCTTGAAGCGGATCTCCGAACTCACCGACGAAGGCATGAACCTCGAAGGGATCCGCCGAGTGATGCACCTCGAGATCGAGAACGCCCGGCTGCGAGCGGAGGTCGAGCAGGCACGCGAGATCGCTCGTCACGCGATTGCTGCTGCCGAGGGAAGCCGCAGCGGCGGCGACCTGGTGCCGCTGCGCCAGGCGGTTGCCGTGTTCGGGCAGCGCCCGTCGATCTTCGACGACGACTGAAACGGCGCGGTGTCTGCGCCGCGTCAGCGCCGTCGAGGGAGGATCCGAGCGAGCATTCGTTTCGTTCGCCCGATCGTCGCCGGCGATCGAGGCGTCGGCAGGTCTGAAAGGCGTTCGATCGCCCACGGACGTTCGAGTTCACTCGACGTGGTCACGACCGGCATCAGCATGTCGACGGGTCGAAGCCGCCCGGCGAGCCCTGCGGCACCGATCGCCGCACCGATTGCGACACACTGGCGCTCGGGCGCCCGCACGTCCTGGGGAGGGAACCCGGGATACATGTGGCCTGCCAGCCAGAGGGGGCTGTCCACCGGAGGAGCGTCGTCGAGCAACCGTCGGATCTCCACCACGAGTTCGGCTGGCTCGTCGACGTCGTCGAACCAACCGACCGAGACCGCAGCGTCACTGCAGCTCAGTGCTGGGGCCATGCGTCCGACGGAATCGATTGCCGCCGCCGCCACGACGCTTCCGCCCGAGACGATGGCAGCGATGCTCTGATCGGCTGCCGCATCGCGTCGGAGGTGCGTGATGGTCGTGTCGAGCACTCTGACGAGCGCGAGTGGGCTGGGGTCGATCGCAACATCGACGAAGCCGGCGCGTTCGGTCAGTTCCTCCAGGCGCCTGATGTCGGTGTCGTCCCACGCAACACCGATCAGCCACCGTCGGGGACCGTCGTCGACCAAGATGCTCGACGAGGCGTGCCTCGACGACGCCAGGTCCGACCTCACTGCGTTGAGATCGTTGGCCGACAGTCCGGTCGCGTCGACGCGGGTCAACACACTCCCAGGCGGGAACACCGCAACCCGGGTCGGCACGAGCGCGTCGCCGAGCTCGGCCCGCAGCCGCACGAACGCATCGACGATGGAGCGGTCGCCAAACGGCGACATCACCGGCACCTCGGCTGCTGCGATGACGCGCGCCCGGCTCGTCCGAGCTCAGCCGCACTCCCCGGATGAGGTCATGGGTGATCTCGATCCCGATCCCGTCGCCGCGTGCGGGCCCGATGGCGCTCATTCGCTGCCACCACGCCGTTCGAGCAGTGTCTCTGTCGCGGTGTCGGCCATCGCGAGCTGCACCAGATCGCCGCCAGGGAACGACCGGCACCGTCCGACGATGCCGTCGAGATCGGAGGCCCGGTCGATGCCGAGCGTGGCCAACTCCTCCTGGTTCGACGATGCGCCGATCAGTCGATTCGTCGCCGCTGCGGCGAAGGGGCCGGCACCATCGAGTTCGCTGACGTAGGCGATCACGTCGACGCCGGAGTCGGGTGCGGCTGCATCGACGAGGACCTCGTCGATGCGTCCCCCGAGGTCCCGGTCGGCGTGCAATCGGCGGAGTTGGACCAGGTCGGCAATCAGCACCACCGATCGAGGGCGCTCGGTCGCCATGGTGCTGTCGGGCCCTCGGGATCCGATGTGGGTGGCGATGGCGTCGAACGCTTCGATGACGGCATCGGCCTGATCGGGGGCGACGACGGCCACGTCGCGGCCGAGGTGTTCCACTGCTCGGCGCGTCGTCGACGACGGCTCGACGACGACGAGACGCACGTCCTCGCTCACGAATCGATCGGTGATGCCGAGCAGCACGGTCGTCAACGCCTGCTCGATCCCCGAGCGGCGCGACCCGTACAGCAGCAGCGAGCCGCGTCCCGGCTCCCACCAGTGGGTTCGAACTCCTGCCTGGCTCGGGTCGTCGGTGACGCCGAGTGGGACACCATCGCCGGGAGTGGAGTCGAGGAAGTGGTCGAGGTCGAGATGGGTCGGCAACGGCGGTGGCAGCGCCACCCGCGGCGGTGCGTCGGTGGCGCTGCTGAGGCGAGATGCCGCAGCACTCAGCACCTCGACCGCTGCCACCACGTCGGGATTCGGGATGTTTGCTGCTTGGGTGCGCCGTTGTTCGAGGCGGCGTTCGAGCGGCGTCAGGGCTCGCCCGATGACTGCGGGCCGTAGTTCGAGTGCAACGATTCGAGCCGCCACTGGCTGCAACGGCGTGAAGAGCCGACCAACGCCGCCGTCGGCGGCCACGATGGTCGCGACCCGGCTTGCGGTTCGGCTGCCGGCTGCGTCTCGACGTTCGACGTTGATCAGCGTGTCGGCTTCGGGGACCGACAGCACCGGGTGGTTGGCGACCACGATCATCGTGAGCCCCTCGATCGCTCGGACCCCGTCGGTGAGTGCGGCGAGCATCGCAGGGTCCTCCGTCGACTGTGTGGTGCCGTCACGTTCGGCATCGACGACCAGGATGACGCGAGTGGGTCCGTCGGGCTGGGCCAGTACTGATCGGAGGCGGGTCAGGAGTCGCGTCGGCTCGATGCTGACATCTGTGTCGGGTTGTTCCGTCGCGTGGGGAAGCTGTGACAGCAGGTCGGACCGGGGGCCCGAAGCGGACCCGAGTGGCACCACCCACAGATCGTTCGGCGATCGGTCGCTGCACTGGGCGAGCAGGAGTGTCGCAGCCACGTCGAACGCGTCACCCATCGAGGATCCGACGATCGTGGTGACGTCATCGCCGAGCGAGACCTCGACCGTCTGGTGGTCGGCCCGGCCGACGGGGGCTGTCGGTCGGGTGACGGCACTGTTCCAACGGGAGATGACCTCCTCCGGTCCGGCCAGTTCGATCAGCTCGGCCAGGTCGACGCGTTCGGCGATCGTCGGCGTCGCCGGTTCGGGCACGGGCAGGTCGACGTCGGCGAGCGGCGCCAGTGCACGAGCGACGCGGAGGGCCACGGCGATCTCGGTGAGTGCGGGCTGGATACCGTCGATGTCGCTCGATCCGCTCGACGCGTGGAGACGCACGAGATCGTCGTCCGTCTCCGTGATCAGCGTCGTGCAGACCGATGGGGCGTGGATGGCGTCGTCGCAGAGTGCAATCAGTCGCAGGTCGTCGGGCGGATTCGACAGGATCGGGCGCAGCGGCGCATCCCGACGGTTCCAGAGGCTGGGATCGTCGACGACGACCACTGTGAGGTGGGATGCAGGCCAGGGTGTCGTGCCCCGCACGGCTTGCCTGCTGGCTGCGTCGACCCACTGCCTGATGTCGTCCACGGAACTCCAGATCGCTGGAGAGCCGCCGAGACGAAGGTGCGGGAGCCACTTCGCCCAGTCCCACATGGCGGCTCGATCCGGGCTGGTCACGACGACGAGATCGAGGTCGGCGGGGCCGTGCAGCGTGGCGGCCTCGACGATGAGCGTGCGCGCCAGCGCCGAACGAACACGTTCGGATCCCGTGATCGCCATTGCTCGGTCGCGCTTCAGATCGGCGTTGACAACCCTCGGGCCCGACGGGTCGACGCGCAGACCGAACGGCAGCACGAATGCATCAGGATGATCGGGTCGACGTTCCCACAGGGTCGGCGCCGCATCCGTTGCGTCGCGAAGGGCGTCGATGACGGGCTGTCGATCCGGCGCCGAGCGGCGACGGGGCGGGCGGCTGAACGCCACGATTCCGTCGCGGTCCGGAACCGGCAACGTTCGTGGCGAAGCCGCCGGTGCGGGCGCGGTGAGCCGAAAGGCGCGGGATCCAACGGTCAGCGTGCGATCCCGCCAGGGCGTCGGCGACGTCACGGGTGTTCCGTCGAGTGCCACGTCGGTCCCCTCGGCCGCGACCGTGACCTCGGACGAACCAGCGCTGGACGCGGTGACGGTGATCTCGAACATGGCGTCCTCGACCGCTGCGAAGTCGAGTTCGTCGGCGTTCGATCGGCGCCCCGGTCCGAAGCGGTATCGGCCCGGACCGAGTCGTGTGAGCCGGCCGGCTCCCGGCCCAGCGACCTGAGCCACCTCGATGTCGGCGTCCGATGTGAGCGTCGGACGCCTGGGTTCGGCGTCGAGGACCGCACCGACCACCAATCGCGCGTCGTCCAGGGGTGTTGTCGCGTCGACCGTGTGGCCGTCGATCAGCGCGAGCCTCGGAACCGCCTGACCGGTGATCACCGAGAGTACGTCACCCAGCGTGGCGGTGGGTGTGTGGGCGACGATCGACACGTCGGCATCACCATGGGGGGTGCGCACGACGATGTCCATCGGCCTGAACACTACGGAACTGGGCCGGCCGAGGGCGACGTCTCGGTCAGATGCAGCAGGAACTCGTGACAAACGCTTCAGGTGTGGCCCGGACATGCCGATGACAGAGAGTGAGTTTCCGCCGCTCGCTCTCTGCGTTGAGGTACGTATGACATTGTCGACCGTGACCTGGCGCCAAGCCGTTGCTGCCATCGCAGCGACGCTGCTGACGCTGTTCGCAGTGATCGTGGTCGTGCGTTCGGACGGGCTTCCGGCGGTCGACGCAGCATCGTCGCGGGCGACCGCCTGGTTCGTGCATCAACCCACCGGGCGAGTCGTGCTCGTCGACGGCTACGGCGGTCGAGCCCTCGCCAGCCTCGATGCGGCGACGCCAGGCGAGCAGCTCTCGGTGGCGGAAGGGGGCCCTGGGGCGTTCCTGCTGAACGACACCACCGCCGAGGCGCGGGCGATCGATTCGGTCGAACTCCGCCTCGGGACGCCGTTCGGACTGTCGGCGCTGGGCGCCGGGCGAGCGTTGTCCGGGGTCGGTCAGGCCGGTCTGGTCGTCGTGAACCCCGAGGGCGGCAACGCCAACGTCGTGCCGGCAGAGGGAGAGCCGATCTCGTTTCCTGTCGAGGCTGGCACGGTGACGCGGGTGGCGCCCGACGGTTCGATCTGGTCGCTGGTCGACGGTGACCTCGTCCGCACCACCTCGACGGCGACGCAGGTCGATCGTCTGGGTGTCGATGGTGATGCGCTGCTGTCGCTGGTGGGCAACCAACCGCTGGTCGTCGATGTGTCGGGCGGGCGTGCCCGATTCGGCAACGGGGCATGGCAGTCACTCCCCACCGATGCCGACGCCAGCGAGATGCTCGCTCAGGTTCCGGGTCCGCCCGCTCGCTGCGGATGGGTCGGTGCCGACGACGACCTCTGGTGTGTGTCCGAAGATGGGCTCGAGGAGACCGCAACCGTTGAAGGGCTCGACATCGATGGCGGCGACTTCCTGGCGATCGCCGGCGAGGCGGCGGCAGTCGTGCGCCGGGGGCCGAGCTCGATTGTCCGCTTCGACTGGCGTGCTGGTGTCATCCTCGAGGATCGTGCGGCTTCGGTGTCGGGCGACGCCAACTTGGCGGTCACGGCGACGGTCGATCTCGTGTGGGTCAACGACGTCGCCGGTGACTTCCTCTGGGGAGTCAACCCGTGGAGCGTGCAGGCGATCGACAAGGACGCGCAGGGCATCCTGGTGCTCGGCGATGACGGCGACGTCGTCGAGGTCGGCGAACCAGGGGAGGGCGCGCCCGGTACCGGCGACGGTGCCGCAACAGAGCCCGAGGTGCAAGAGCCCGACGACAACGGCATCGACGATCCGCCCGTGGCGATCGACGACCCGGTCACGGCACGTTCCGGCGCCTCGGTGCCCGTGCAGGTGACCGCCAACGACTTCGACCCCGACGGGGAGGCGATCGCGGTGTCGTCGGTGGGCGTGCCCGGTCACGGATCGGTCGACATCGGAACGGCGACGACCGTCGTCTACACCCCGGAACCGGGGTACGTGGGCGTGGACGAGTTCGACTACACGATCGTCGACGGCAATGGCACCGAAGCGTCGGCTTCGGTGATCATCGAACTGTTGGCGCCGGGTGGGGCCAACAAGGCGCCGCTCGGCGTCGTCGACGCAGCACAGACCGGTCCGGGTGTCCCCGTGATCGTCGATGTGCTGCTCAACGACGTCGACCCCGAACGCGACCCGCTCCGCCTCGGTGGCTTCTCGCCACCGCAGAGCGTTGGCCAGGCAGCGCTGGGCGAAGTGACCGAGACGGTCGGTCCGTCCGGGCTGCCGGCCCTGCGATTTGCTCCGACCGAAGGCTTCGAGGGCACGGCGATCTTCTCCTACCGGCCTGTCGACGCGCTCGAGGCGGTCGGCGAGGACGTCGAGGTCCGCGTCGAGGTGGCCCGGTTCGGCGACCCCAACCGCCCGCCGCTGGTGCGTCCTGATGCAGTGCGGTTGCGGCGCGACGTGACGACGCAGGTGCCCGTGCTGGTCAACGACACCGACCCCGACGGCGATGCCCTGACGCTGTCGGTGATCGAGCCGCTCCCGGCAGCTCTCGAGGTCGAGGTCGAGGGCGCACAGCTGGTGGTCACGGCCCGAGCGGGCGCACCGGCGCTCGCGCCGTTCACCTACTCCGTCGACGACGGCAACGGCCATGTCGTTCGAGGCTCGGTGCTCGTCGGCGTGATCGACGATGTCGAACCGAATCGGCCGCCGGTGGTCACCGCCGACTCCGAGAAGGTCGTGGCCGGAGAGTCCGTGATCCTCGACGTCACGGCGAACGACGTCGACCCCGACGGTGACCCGCTCACCGTGATCGACGTCGGGCAGCCGGCCGACGACGACGGTCAGGCGATCATCTTCAGCCGAGACCAGATCCAGTTCACGCCGGCGGCGCTCGTCGACGAGGAGGGCCAGGCCACCGCAAGGTTCACCTACACCGTGACCGACGGCAACGGGCACGAAGTGGTCGGTGACGTGACGATCACCGTGCTGCCCGAACCGCTCGCCGAGCCACCGTTCGCCCGTGACGACTCGACGTTCACCTTCGTCGACGTTCCCGTGACCGTGGACGTGTTGCGCAACGATGGCGATCCGTCCGGTGGCCGTCCGACGCTGGTCGGCCGGCCCGGATGCCCGTCGGGCGGCCAGGCAACGGTGACTGCCGATGGACAGGTCCGGTACGACCCGCCGCGGGGCCGGTCGGGTGCGTTCCGGTGCACGTACGAGGTGACGAACGCTCGCGGGTTGACCGCCTCTGCTTCGATCCTCGTGTCGGTCCGCGAGCCCGAGATCACGAACCGCCCGCCCCAAGCAGTCCTCGATTCGCTGACCGTGGAGATCGGGGAAACGGGTGCGATCGATGTGATCGCCAACGACACCGACCCCGACGGCAGCAGCAACGCCGATCTCGAACTCGTGTCGTCGACGGCGCCGGTGATCGGCACAGCGACACGCCGCGGGCGGGTCATCACCTTCGTCGCCGGCGACCAGGTCGGCACTGCGACCATCAACTACCAGGTGGCCGACCCCGAAGGAGCAGTCTCCCTCGGGCGTTTGCGGGTGACGGTCACCGAACCGGTCAACGAGTTCCCGATCGCGGTTGCGGACACCGCCACGATCTTCGGGCCGGGCACCCCACAGCAGTTCGATGTACTCGCCAACGACAGCGACCCGGACGAGACGCCGGGTGGCCTGTCGCTCGTGTCTGCCGCTCGCGTCTCCGGAGATGCGACCGTGACCGTGTCCGGATCGATTGTCACCCTGTCGCCGAACCCGGACTTCGTCGGCCAGGTCGCAGCCACCTACACGATTCGCGACGGCGAAGGACTCACCGCGACGTCGAGCATTCTGCTGACCGTCGAGGAACCCCTCAACCGCCCGCCCGACGCACGAGACGATGGTGCCGAGGTCGTCAACGGCGGCTCGACGACCGTGTCGCTGCTCCTCAACGACACCGACCCCGATGGTGATCCGCTCACCGTGTCGATCCTGTCGGGTGCCGACCCGGCGCTCGGATCAGCAGACCTCACCGCCACCCGCACCCTCAGCTTCACTGCCACACCCGGCGCATCCGGTACGGCGTTGCTCACGTATCAGGTGAGCGACGGCGAGTTGACCGACACCGCAACGGTCCGGATCGAGGTCAGGCCGTGCGCCGAGTCGACTCCGGTCGCGAACGACGGATTCCTGCAGACCGGGTACCGCCAGCCGATCGCTGTGGATCTGGCTGCGTTCGGCTCGAACGGCGCGATCGTCGACGTCGTCGGACCCCCTGGATACGCGGGCGGGGTGTACACGCCGCCGGAGGGTGAGAACGGCAACGTGGTCATCCGCTACGCAGTGGTCAACTCGTGCCGTCTTCGTGCGAGCGGCCAGGTCACCATCGATGTCAACCAGGAGCCGGTCGCGTCACCTCGATCGTTCGAGGTGACGCGTGGCACTCAGGTGATCGTGCCGGTCACCGACCTGGCCACCGATGCCGAAACGCTGACCATCACCTCGATCGCCGGTGCGCCGTCATGGGTGGTCAACGAATCGAATCGTCTGGTGGTGCAGGCTCCGAGTGGAACGACGCCAGGGTCGACCTCCTTCACAGCGACCGTCGCCGATCCCGGTGGGCTCACAACCGCGACCAACGTGACCATCACGGTCCGCAATCGACTCCCGGTTGCGGCCCCCGACACCATCGACGTCTCAGATGGTGAACCCGCAACGTTGGACCTCGTCACCAACGACAGCGATCCCGATTCATCGGACGCACTCACGATCAGTGAACTACCGGCAACACCGTCGTTCTCGATCACGTTCCCCAATGGCGAAACCGGCACCGTGGTCGTGCAACCGGACAATCGGAGCGTTCGGGTCGATCCGGGCGACGGTCGGGGAAGCACGACCTTCTCGTACCGCGTGCGCGACGAAGATGGCGGCGTCTCTGCCGCAGCGATCGTCACGGTGAACGCCCCGAAGCTCAACCAGGCACCCACGGCGACCGACCAGTCGGTCTCGGTGACCGTCGGCACGACTGCGGTCGTCGATCTGCATGCAGCCGACCCGGACGGTCCGCCGCCCACGATCGTCGAAGCCACCTTCAGCGACCCGAGCGAGGTCGTCACCGATCGCAGCGACCTGTCGTTGTCGATCCTGGCGACCACGCCGGGAACGTTCGAGGTGAGCTATCAGGTCACCGATGGCGAAGCGAACTCGCCGATCGCGACCGTGACCATCGTCGCCGCGACACCCACGACGACCACGACCACCTCGGCAACGACGTCCACGACCGCGACGACGGTCGCGCCGAGCGCGCCGACGACCACGGCGCTGTGATGGTGACGTTCATCAGCCGGTGACAGGGGATCGGGTGGCCGTGCGCAGCGACCGCAGGCTCAACCGCCAGCGCCATCGCTGCCAGCGTGTGCGCTCTGCGCTGAGGCCCTCCTCGACCGCGTCGAGGCACGACACCGCATCCTGAGCAAGCAGTTCGGGGTGGCGAGGCATCCCGAACGTTGCAGCACTCGACATCGTCGCAAGACGGCGGAGTTCAATGGAGGCATCGGGCGCCAGCGCCGTGCTCCGGCCGGCGATCTCTGCATCGGTGTGCGCAACGCTGATGCGGAGCCCCGCATCGACCAAGGCGTCGGTTGCCGTCGCCCACGCCCCTCGGATCCGATCAGCGGCATCTGATGCACCGAGTCGACGTCGCCGACGCTGATGCTTCGCTCCGAGAATCAGCATCGCTGCGATCGTGAACGGGAGCAGGATCGCAGTGAGGCCGACCAGTCCACGCGACACCCAGACGATCGCCGTCGACAGTGCGTCATCGGAGGTCGCATCGGAGTCGTCGTCGGGGGTGGCGGTCTCGTTGTCGGACTCCGGCGGCGGGGCGATCGGTGGCTGCGGGGCGGCTGGTGACTGAACCTGGGGCTCGGGCGGTGGAGGGGCCCCATCGGTTGCCTCGTCGGGTGGAACCGGGTCGTAGGCGAGCCAGGTTCCGTCCGCGAGCTGGATCTCCGGCCACACGTCGGCGCCCGACGATGTGAGGATCAGCGTCCCGTCGGGTGCGTCGGGTGCGTCGTCGATGCTGTCGGTGACGAAGCCGGTGGCGACACGCGCCTCGATCCCCAACGATCGAGCGAGCAACACGAAGGAGGTGGCGAACTGTTCGGCGGTGCCGCGTTGGGTGTCGCGCAGGAATCGGTCGATCAGCGCCTGCTCGAGACCACCACCCTGGACTCCGCTGTCGAGGACGAAGTCGGTGCGCATCGTCGTCTCGAGTTGGCGGAGCTGCTCGAGCGGGTTGGCGTCGCCGGCAAGTCCTTCGGCCAATTGTGTGAGTCCCGAGACCGATTCGTCGACCAGGCGAGGGCTGACGCCGCTGGCCTCAGCCGCCGATGGTGGCGTGTTGGCGACGATGCGAATCACGTCGCCCTCCGTTGCGCGCTCGGCCAGCCGCACGACGGTGCGGTCGGCATCGGTTTCGACCGCTGCGCCGACCTCGATGGGGCTGCCGGGCAAGGGCACGAGCGTGAGATTGTCATCGAGGAACGTGATCTCGGCACCGATCGTCGGCCCCGTGGCGGCTCCGAGCGTCGACCCGATCGGTCGGAGCGTCAGATCAGGCGACCAACGTCGACCGTCGTAGCTCGACAGCGCAGCAGTACGCCAACGCGACACCGACGCCGTTCCATCGTCGGGCATGACGACGTGGAGATCCCTCGGAGGGTCGAGCGCCTGAAGTGCAAGCGTGGCCTCGATCGGGTCGAGCAGGGGCGCCGTCTGCTCGGCGGGATCGTTGCGACGGGGATCTGCACGGGCGTCGAGTCCAACCGGGAGCATCGCCACGACCACCAGCACGAATGCGGTGGCGAGCAGTGGAATCAGGCGTCGCTCGCCCCGGAGCAGCACCGCTCGGTCGCCCAGTGATCCGTCGTTGCGCAGCAGCGCGAAGGTCGCCGAGACGGCGATGAGGCCAACGACCCACCACCACCGGACACCCAGCGGGGCGCTGAGGGCGACGACGGCGAGCGCAGCCAACAGCAGTGGAACCAGTGCAGCCAGATGGAAACGTCGCCTGGCAGCCAGTTCGGCTCCGACGGCGCACGAGGTGGCCAGGCCAGCAGCCATCGTGGCGATCAGGTCCGGCTGCGACGGGCTCGGCCAGTCGGTCGACAGCAGCCCCTGGACCCCCGAGCTGAACCCCCCGATCACGTCATCCGGTGATCCACCGGCGATGGTGACAGCCAGGATCACCGCACTCGCCACGGCGGCGGCTGCACCGAGGAGACGCAGCAGAGGCCGAGCGCCGACCAGGGCGACGGCGACCACCGCCGGCACGATCGGCGCCACCACGAGCGTCCAGTGCGTCCGATCGAAGACGCCGCCAGCCGCCGCGCCGACGATGGTGAATCCGACGGCGATCACGACAATGCGAAGCCGAGCGAGACCGAAGCCGCTCGGCTCCTCGAGCGCCTCGTCGGTCACGTCCATGACCGCCATCGCCTCACGAACTCACGGGCATCCTGTGCCGCCAGCACGATGCCCGGTCCCGCGGTCGCTCCGTCACCGACGCGCACCACCGACATCCGCTCGGACGTCGCGAATCGACTCGATGGCCCTGACGGCCCGGTGACGAACACCACCGAGGATTGATCGAATCCGCCGGTGAACAGCGCAGCCACCGGGAGCAGCGACTGGTCGGTCGATTGCGGCACCGGGGTCAGCAGATCGAGAATCGACGAGTCGGACACGAGTGGGGTCGGGCGACCCGAGTGGTGGCGGTCAGTGGTTCGCACGACGACATCGAGCCCGGTACGGACTGCGTGAACGCTCAGCGTGGCAGCGACGTCGACAGCTTCTTCGAAGTCGTCCGGCGTGCCCGCCGACGGAGCAGTGTCGAGGACGACGGTGAATTCCGGTCGACGTACCTCGACGTGTTCGCGCACCATGAGGGTGCCGGTGCGCGCCGTCGTCGGCCAGTGGATCATTCGTGGGTCGTCGCCCGCCACGTACTCGCGCATCGACACGAATCCCGACATCGGGTCTGTGGCCGCCCGGCGCAGCACCGATTCGTTTTCGACGACGCGCACGGCTCCATGGGGGCCGACGAGGTCGTAGATCTTGGGGTGCACGATGACCGAGCTTCGCTCGGCGTCACGCCGTCGGCCGACCGTGAGCCAGAACGGATCGATGCGTTCGATCTCGAACGGTCCGACATCGAAGACTCCGCGTCGCCGAGTGGGGATCGACCCGATGGCGGTCGATTCGGCGTTGGCTGCGACCGGCTCCACCGGGACGCGGACCTCATCGTCGGCGCACTGGTCGATGATCGTGGCGCGACCCGACCGAAACCGCGTCGAGTTGCGAATCCGGTAGTCGACGACGATCGGATCACCACGGGGAACGCGAACCGCGACGAGCCGTCGAGTCACCGTCGCTCGCAGCGGTCGCTGAGACACCCAGATCGCGATCATCAGCACCGCGACGATCGAGAAGGCTGCGGCGACGACCTCTTCGTAGTTCCACCACCAACCGACGACACCGAGCACCACGGCGGTCAGGACCGCACCGAGGCCCGACCGGGTGAGCAACTCAACCCTCTCGTGTGCGAGGTACCGGGACGTCGTCGATGATGTCGGCCAGCACCGACTCGATCCGTGCGCCTCGAAGTTCGGCTTCGGCAGTCAGCGCCATGCGGTGTCCCACGACCGGGGCAGCGATCGACTTGATGTCGTCGGGAGTCACGAAGTTTCGCCCGTCGGTGGCGGCGAACGCTCGAGCGACGCGCAACATCGTGAGCGTGCCGCGGGTCGACACGCCGAGACGAAGGTCGGGATGCACGCGGGTCGCGTTCGCGATCTGCACGATGTACTCGTTGATCGAGCTGACGACGTCGACACCGTCGATCTCGCTGATCGCTCGGTCGAGCTCAGCCGGATCGGTGACCGGCGCGAGATCGTCCTCGGCGCGGTGGCGGTGGAAACCCTCGAGGATCGACGCCTCGGTCACGGGATCGGCGTACCCCAGTGTGAGGCGCATGGCGAATCGATCGAGTTGAACGTCGGGAAGTGGAAACGTGCCCTGGAAGTCGCGCGGGTTCTGGGTGGCGATCACGAAGAACGGACGCGGCACCGGCCGACTGACGCCATCGGCAGTCACCTGGCGCTCCTCCATCACTTCGAGGAGCGCGGATTGGGTCTTGGGGCTCCCGCGGTTGATCTCGTCGCCGATGAGCACGTTGGTGAACACGGGTCCCTCGCGGAAGTCGAACGTGCTGCTGCGCTGGTCGTACACCATCACGCCGGTGATGTCGGTGGGCAACAGGTCGGGTGTGAACTGCACGCGCGTCCAGGTGCCTGCGATCGAGTTGGCGATCGCCTTGGCGAGGCTGGTCTTGCCGGTTCCAGGGACGTCATCGAGGAGCAGGTGGCCTTCGGTCAGCAGGCAACAGAGCGCAAGACGAATTTCGTCCCGTTTGCCGCGCACGATCCGATCGACGTTCGACAACAGCGCATCGGCCACCTGAGCTGCGTTGGACACCATCACGCTGAGTGTACGTGCGACCGCCCAGACAGGTCGGCCATGGAGAGCGATGAGCGAGGTGGCCACATCTGGTTCATTCGCTCATCGCCTCGGTGTTTGCCGGGGGAAGGCGCTCACTCCCATTCGATGCGGAGGTTGCCGAGCGCGTCGCGCAACACGTTGGACAGCTCACGAGAGCGGGGCAGCAGCGGCTCGATGCGTTCGATGTCGCCGACGTCGGGCAGCTCGGTGTGCTCGGGTCGGCGCAGCAGGTCGATGAGTGGATCGGCCGGAGGTGGCGTACGCCGCGATCGTTCGTCGTTGCCGACGAGTCGCAGGTGCCCCCGCCGCCGATCCCCGGAGTTCTCGACGGTTCCGCGCCCGGCGAGGTCGTCCTCGGGGCCACCGTCGAGATCGTCATCGTCGAGATCGTCGTCGGTGCGATCGCCGCCGAGATGGTCGGTGTCGTCGGACGTGCGTCCGCGCCAGAGATCGAGCAGCTCGGGTTCGAGGAGGAATTCATCGCTGAGGGCGAACAGGGTGGCGACGACGTGCTTGCAGGCGTAGCCATCCCAGTTCTCGTCGTCAGGGCACGTGCAGCTGTACTGGACATCGCGTCGCAGAGGCATCCCATCGCCGGCCTTGACCGTGACCGCGGCGATGTAGGGCATCGAGCGTGACCCTTGGATCTCGCAGGTGACGGTGCCCGGATCGACCACGATGTCGAGCACCGAGCCGTCCTTTGCGTACTGCTTGCCCCGCCGCAGACGTGAAGGGTCGCTCATCTCGGCAGCGAGCACCTTGACCATCGTTGCCGGCAGACGACCCGGATGATTGGCGCCGAACGGCTTCCGCGGTCGACTCACGAGTCCATCTCCAGCACGACGAGGTCGCGCAGTTCGTCGGTGGAGAGCTCCGACAACCAGGCTTCGCCGGTCCCGACCACCGACTCGGCGAGCTTGCGCTTGTCGTCGATCACCACGCCGATGCGTTCCTCGACCGTGCCCTCACACACCAGCTTGTGGACGTTGACGGTGCGGTTCTGGCCGATGCGCCACGCTCGGTCGGTGGCCTGATCCTCGACGGCCGGGTTCCACCACCGGTCGTAGTGGATCACCTGGCTGGCGGCGGTGAGGTTGAGCCCGGTGCCGCCGGCCTTGAGCGACACGAGCAGCAGTGGTGGCCCGCTGCCGTCCTGGAAGGCGTCGACCATGCGGTCGCGGCCCGTCCTCGAGACACCGCCGTGCAGGAAGGGCGCATCGAAGTGGAACTGGTCGCCCACGTGGGTGCGCAGCAGCTCGCCCATCTCGCGGAACTGGGTGAACACCAACGCTCGCTCGTCGGCGTCGAGGAGTTCGGTGACCAGCTCGTCGAAGCGGGTGAGCTTGCCCGACCGGCCGGCCAGACGTGAGCCGTCACCGAGCGCGTGGGCAGGGTGATTGCAGATCTGCTTGAGGCGCATCAGCGCGGCGAGCACGAGCCCGCGACGGCGCATGCCCTTGGCCTGCTCGGCGTCGGCGAGCAGCTGGTCGACGACCTGCTGATACAGCGTTGCCTGTTCGCGGGTGAGCTTGGCGTACGCGATCTGTTCGATCTTGTCGGGGAGGTCGGGCAGCAAGCGCTTGTCGGCCTTGGTGCGTCGCAGGATGAACGGCTGGGTGATGTGGCGGAGCCTGGCCGCTGCGTCGGCATCACCGTGACGCTCGATCGGCGTGCCGAAGCGCTCGCGGAACTTCTGGAGGCTGCCGAGTAGACCTGGGTTGACGGCGTCGAGGATCGACCACAGCTCGCTCAACCGGTTCTCGACGGGCGTGCCCGTGAGGGCGAGCTTCTGCCCGGCCCGCAATTGGCGCACCGCTCGCGCCGCCTTCGTGTTGGGGTTCTTCACCATCTGGGCCTCGTCGAGGACCACGGTCGACCAGTCGACGTCGCCCAGGTGTTCGAGGTCGCGGGGCAGCAGCCCGTAGGTGGTGATCACGAGCTGGCGTTCGGGGTCGGTGGTGAAGAGCGCATCGTCGTCGGTGGTCTGCTTGCGGTTGGCGCCGTGATGAATCGTCACATCGAGCTTCGGTGTGAAGCGGGCGGCCTCCTGGCTCCAGTTGCGCACCACGCTCAGCGGGCACACGACCAGGTGCGGTCCGGGACGTTCGAGGAGATGGGCGAGCGTGGTGGCGGTCTTGCCGAGGCCCATGTCGTCGGCGAGGCATCCACCGAGGCCGAGTTTGGCCAGGAACTGCAACCACGACAGGCCTCGTCGTTGGTAGTGGCGGAGTTCGCCGACGAACTCCGGCGCCTCGTGCACCTCGTCGAGGCGTTCGTCGGGCAGGCCGGCGAGCAGGTTGCGCACCCAATCGCTGTCGGCGGCTGAGCTGTCGTCGAACTCGCCGTGCACGGTGATCAGCGGAGAGCGGTCGCCGTCGGGGTCGTCGCCTGCGAGGTCGTCGCCGAGGGTCTCGTCGTTCGCGAGGCGGAGGAGTTCGATCGGGGTGACGGCTGCCTTCGTGGTTTGGAGTTCGGTGAGCTTGGCGCGCTTGCGGCGCAGCTCGTCGGCGTCGATGCGAACCCAACGGTGGCCGGTGTGCAGCAGCGTGGCGCCGACCTCCTCGGCGCGGGCGATCTCGGATTCGGAGATCTCCTCGTTGCCGATCACCATCTTCCACTCGACGAGTGCTTCTTTGCCGAACTGCTTCTTGCGGTCGTCGGCCGGCGACGGGGTGGCCTCACCGTTGATGCTCACCCGGGTGCGGATCAGCCGTTCCGGGCCGATCAATTCGATGCCCATACGCTGCAACTCGACCGGAGCGACGTCGAGGAAGTCCTCGGCGACGTCGAGTTCGAGTTCGATCTGGGTGGGCTCGTGCTCGAGGGCGAGGTCGGCGAGCCCGGGGATCAACTTGACCTGTTCGACCGTGGCGCCGACCAGCTCGCGCAGTCGGTCGAGGTGCTGTGCGCCCTTGGCGACCTCGATGGCGGTGTCGTTGGCGTCCCACACGTCGTTGGCGGTGCACCAGCGGGCGCTGTCTCGGTCGTCGACCAGTTCGAGTCGCACGATCCACGGGTCGCCCGCATCGTCGGAGATCACCAGCCGGATGCGGGGGAGCACCACCGGCTCGCCGGCGAGGCGACGTTGGTGTCGGTCGAGTTCGTCGCGGAGTTGGCGGAGGGCGTCGTCGAATTCGTCGGTGCCGCCGCGCACCACGTGGTCCGGCTTGGCGAGCGCTCCGAATGCTGCGCGCAGTGCTTGTACCTCCGGCTTGCGCTGTCGGCCGAGGTCGGCCTTCCAGCCGTACTGGAACAGGAACGAGCGGGCGATCCCATCGACGAGTTGGGTGTAGATCGTGGCGGTGTCGACGCCGGAGCCTGCGGTGCAGATCGGCGGCATCGACGCGGCGAGCGCAGCGATCGTCGCGTCGATCGACTCGGTGGTGACCGGTTTCCATCTCGCGACGGTGAACGGGCCTTCGTCGACGATCACGGGGGTGATGCGCCCCGCCGACACGGTGCGTCGGGCCAGCTCGGCCACTCGGGCGAACCAGGCGAGGGAGTCGGACAGGAACTCGGCCTCGGGCAGCTCGGACAGCCAGACGGCGGTGCCCATGGCGTCGAGTTGCACCGACGAGGCGTGGAGCGACGGTCGTCCGTCGATGTCGAGGCTCAGTCGGCCGATCGCACCGTAGGAGACCGGGGTGTCGTGCCAGCCGGTGCGCTGCCCGTTGGCGTCGAGGTGGCGGAACCCGCCGTAGAGCCAGGCCATCGGCGCGGTGTCGATGCCGTTCCAGCCCCACACATGCAGCGCGCCGCTTCGCCACGTGCCCTGCGCCACATGTGGCGGCCGGTGACGCGACATCGTGGCCATCCCCTCGACGCTACCGAGAGGCTGTCGCAACGATGGCTCGGCCGTCGCGTGCGGGCTGCGGTTCCCCCGATCCGAAAAATGCGCACCCGGGCGTCACCAGCGGGCCAATTCGCGCACAATTCGGATCGGACGATCGACGTGTTCCGAAATGTGCGCAGATCGGCCCGCCGGCGACGGCGGGGCGCACATTTTTCGGGTGACTGAGCGACCGCGGTCAGACGGGTGAGGCCGTCCACGTCGTTGGGAGGTCGCCGCCGCCCTCGGGGGTGAGGCGGGTGCCGACCTGGGCGAGTAGCGGCAGCGGGGCGAGTGGCCCGGCGACCAGTGCCTGACCGAGACCGAAGCCGAGCGACTCGCTGATCAGCATCGGCGGCACGTGCGAGAACGCCGCCTGCAGATCGTCGATGTCGTCGATGCCGTTCATCCGCATCAGGATCAGGTTGTCGCACTGCGACAGCACGTTCGGGTGCACCTTGCTCGGCCGCTGCGACGCCAGGAACAGGTGGAGTCCGAACTTGCGGCCCTCGCCGGCGATCAAGGTGCCGAACTCGGTCGCTGCCTGCAGCAGCGGATCGTTGGTGAAGGCCGGCAACACGTTGTGGGCCTCGTCGATCGCCAACAGGGTCGGGCGGCGGTTTCGGCGCCGCTTCCATTGATTGCCGAGGATGGCGAGGGCCAGCGCCGTGCGTTCGCCCGGTGTGGTGAGGCTGCCGGTGTCGATGATGACGCACCGGTGGTTGGCGGCGTCCATCTTGGCGACCGACTCCTCACCGTCCTGGCGCCAGAGCCCCCACCGATCGAGGCGGAGGTTGACGATCCGGTTCGCCAACGAAACGGTGTGCTCGTGCTGCGACGCAGCACGAGCCACGTCCTCGATCGAGTAGGGCGTCGGGAGCGCGGCCGTGATGTTCGCCAGCGCCGCGAAGTCGTCGAGGTCGGCGATCGGGTCCAGGCGGAGCAGCTTGGCCTGCACATCGGCATCGAGGTCGCTGAAGTCGACGCTCAGCGAGTGGGTTGCCTCGTGTCCGCGGGCGCGCACCGTGACCACTTGGTCGGCGACCGCGCGATACCGCTGGGCTTGCGGGCTCGGATCGTCGGGGTCGGCGAGCGAGCCGAGATGTACGTGATCGGAGTTGGGGTCGAGGATCAGCATCGGCAGCGTCGACCCGGCGATCAACCGCTCGAACAGCACACCGGTCGTGTATGTCTTGCCGGACCCCGATTGCCCACACATGAACGTGTGTCGCGAGAAGCCCTTCGATCGGAGCCGCGCCGGCAGCGTCGGGACGTCACGGAGCGTGCCGACCTCGATCGTGTCGGCGCTGCTGTCGAGCGTCTCGAGCACGATGCCGATCTCGTCCGGCGTCGCCGCCCGGAGGAGTCGTTCGCCGAACGGCTCGACGCCCGACGACGGCTCGAAGCGATCGCCAATGAGACGTCCGAGGACGACTGCCTGTCCAGCAACGCCG
This sequence comes from Ilumatobacteraceae bacterium, assembly GCA_963716095.1. GTDB lineage: Bacteria > Actinomycetota > Acidimicrobiia > Acidimicrobiales > Ilumatobacteraceae > Sva-07. The sequence continues at coordinate 542,752 of CAVQSV010000023.1, forward strand.
CGGAGGCGGACCGTGAGCGTCGTGCCCGGGACCCCGAGGTTGTCGTCACTCCCGGCGTCGTAGTGCATCTCCGGTCCGGGACGTTCCTCGACGCGGTATCTCGCGGACATGGACAACGACCGGATTGCTGTTCGTTGTCGTCGTGGACGACGGCGAACCCGCCCACACGAAGCCCGAGGGTCAGCGGGCCGTTGAGTAGGACGCTGTGTCCGTCGGCCGAGAACGCCACCGGCGGAATCGGAAAGCGCTGCTCCACCTGGCGTCGGAAGTCGACGAGTTCGTTCGCAGCGTTGTCGTGCCCGGCGGTCGATTGCATGCCGAGCAAGCTATCCGTCGCCGCTTGCTGGTCGATGGGGAACGGACTGCTCGTCAGGCGGACACGCTGGCCCCGAGGAAGCTGCCCAGGGCATCGGCCATCGCCTGGCGGGCGTACTCAGAGGTGACCATCGCGTCGACCGCGGGGATCGCCGTGTGGGTCTGGCCTTCGCACTGCAGGTGCTGCACCGGTACCCCCGCCGCTGCGAGCGCGTCGGCGTAGGCGTCGCCTTCGTCGCGCAGCGGGTCGAACTGGCAGGTGACCACCAACGCCGGGGGGAGGCCGGACAGGTCTGCGGCCAGCAATGGCGACGCCTTCGGATCGGATCGATCCTCCGGGTCGCAGTAGTGATCCCAGAACCAACTCATCACGGCCATCGTCAGGCCGTAGCCATCGGCGTTCTCGGTGTGCGACGGGCGGTCGGTGGTGCCGTCGGTGACCGGACACAGCAGCACCTGACCCGAGATCGTCGGACCGCCGGCGATCTTCGCCTGCTGGGCGGTCACGGCGGCGACGTTCGCTCCGGCGCTCCATCCAGCTAGTGCGAGCGGGCCGGCGGTGCCGCCGAGTTCGGTGGCGTGGCCGGCGACCCATGTCGCTGCGGCGAGGCCGTCGTCCGCCGCAGCGGGGAAGCGCGCTTCTGGTGCGTGGCGATAGTCGACCGACACGACGACCGAGTTGGAGTTGACGCACAGGTACCGGCACAGCGCATCGTCGGACGTTGCGCTGCCCAACACCCAGCCACCGCCGTGGAAGTACACGGTGATCGGGTGCGGGCCGTCGGTCGCCGGGCGGTAGAGCCGGTACTCGAGGGTGCTGCCGTCCGCCCCGGGAAGTGTGGAGTCGACGATCTCGCCGACCTCGGGCCCCGGCGGCATCCCGGCGCCGGCAGCCTCCATGAAGGCTCGGGCGCCCTCGACGCCCATCGTCTCCAACGGCGGGAGTTCCATCTCCGCCATCGTCTCGAGCATCACCTGGACGTCGGGCTTCAGTTCGCGGATGATCCCGTCGTTGACGGTCCGACCGGTTGGCCCCTCGAGCGCGAACCCGAGGTAGCCGCGTTCGACCACCTCGTCGCAGGTGGCCCGATACCGGCCGACGCCCCCCGGGTAGGGGAGGAACACCTGCGGCTTGCCGGGGACGTTGACGCCCATGTACCACGAGTTCGCTGTCGGCATCAGCGTGAGATCGGCGAACTCGTTGCTGTGCTGCACCCACCGGGTCTCGGCCAGTCGGGTCGGCTCGATCGTGTTCAGGTCGTTGGCGCGAAGGTGCTCGGCGGTGTCGGCGATCCAGTCGACGTGTTGTTCGATCGACACCATCATGTTCGACAGCACCGACGGGCTGCCCGGCCCGGTGATCATGTAGAGGTTCGGGAACCCCGATGTCATCAGTCCGAGGTAGGTGACCGGTCCGTCGGCCCACTTCTGCTTCAACGTCATGCCGTCGCGGCCGGTGATGTCGACCCCGACGATCGCGCCGGTCATGGCGTCGAAGCCGGTGGCGAACACGATCGCGTCGAACTCGAACGACTCGTCAGCTGTGTCGATGCCGGTCTCGGTGATCGTCGTGATCGGGTTCGAGCGGATGTCGACCAGGCGGACGTGGGGGAGGTTGTAGGTCTCGTAGTAGTTGGTGTCGAGACACGCCCGCTTGGTTCCGACGTAGTGGTTGGTGGGGCACAGCAACTCGGCGACGTCGGGGTCGTCGACGGTGCTTCGGATCTTGTCGTGGATGAACTGACGCAGCGTGTCGTTGGAGTCGGCGTTGGCGAGCGTGTCGTTGAACGTGCCGGTGACTCCGAGCAGCTCGCCGGCCTCCCACATCGCCTCGTAGCGGGCCCGGCGCTCGTCGTCGGACACCATCAGCGCGCCCTCCAACGGCGTCTCTCGGGGGACCCCGGCCGCCGAGTGGCGAGCCTCCTCGCGATAGGCCTCGCGGTCGGCGCGGAAGTCGGCCATGCGTTCGTCGGAGATGGGGCCGTTGCGGGCCGGGATCGAGAAGTTCGGGGTTCGCTGGAACACGGTGAGCTGCTCGGCCTCGGCAGCGATCAATGGGATCGACTGCACGGCCGACGACCCGGTACCGATCACGGCGACGCGCTTGCCGGTGAAGTCGACGCCGTCATGCGGCCAGGTGCTGGTGAAGTACACGTCTCCGGTGAAGCGGTCGGTGCCCTCGATGTCGGGCACCTTCGGCATCGACAGGCAACCGGTGGCCATCACGTAGTGCTGAGCCGACACGTCGTCGCCGTTGTCGGTGTGGACCACCCACCGGTGGGTTGCGTCGTCCCACTCGGCGGATGTGACCCGGGTGTTGAATCGCATGTCGCGCCGGAGGTCGTGCTTGTCGGCGACGAACTGGGCGTAGCGCAGGATCTCCGGTTGGGCGGCGTAGCGCTCGGACCACTGCCACTCCTGCTGCAGCTCGGGGTCCCAGCTGTAGGAGTAGTCGACCGACAAGATGTCGCACCGAGCTCCGGGGTAGCGGTTCCAGTACCAGGTGCCGCCGACGTCGTCAGCAGCTTCGAGTACGACGGCGCTCATCCCGGCTCGGCGCGCACGCACCAGTTGGTACATCCCGGCGAACCCTGCGCCGACGATCACGATGTCGACGTCAGTGCTCGCCGCTGCGGTGCTGCTCTCGGTCATGGTGTCCCCTTCGATCGTTTTCGGCGTCGACCCCCGACGTAGATGACAGTGTCGCGCCCGGTTGGGGGCGGCGCCGACGCGGAGCGCCCGCCCCGTCCCGACCTGTTCGTGTGACGGTTCCGATGGTGCGGGCCTTCCGAACTGCAACGAGAACGGGTGGGCGCAGCTGGGTCAGGCGGTGACGGCGGCCGGTTCGGGGGCGAACTCGTCGGCGAGGAGGTCGACCGATCGGAGCCGCTCGTCGATCATCGGTGACGCGTGCGCGGTGATCAGCTCGTCGGCGCCGGCCAGCTGCGCGAACTCGGTGAGGTACGCCGCAACGTGGTCGGGCGTACCGACCGCCGAGTAGTGCATCATCTGCGCGACTTGTCGACCCTGCGGCGACGCCAGGATCGCGTCCGCCTCGTCATCGGTCAGTTCCCGTCCAGGTGCCACGAACCGGGCGATCCGACGCCGCCGAACGGCGGTCCACTGCTCCTGTGCGTCGTGGTCGGAGTCCGCTGCGATCACGTTGACCGCCGCGATCGCGTACGGCTCGGCGAGCTGCTCCGACGGACGGAACTCGCGCCGATAGAGCTGCATTGCATCGATGAGCGAACCCGGTGCGAAGTGCGAGGCGAACGCGTAGGGAAGCCCGAGCATGGCGGCGAGCTTGGCGCCGAACAGCGACGAGCCGAGGATGTACAGCGGAACGTTCGTGCCCGCTCCCGGGACGGCCGTCACGCCGGCGATCTTCGAGTCGCCGCGCAGGAACCCCTGCAGCTCGATCACGTCGTCGGGGAATCGGTCGGATGAGCGAGCGTCGCGGCGCAGTGCGCGCATCGTGGTCTGGTCGCTCCCCGGCGCTCGGCCCAGGCCGAGGTCGATGCGTCCCGGGTGCAGCGACGCGAGCGTTCCGAACTGTTCGGCGATCGTGAGCGGCGCATGGTTGGGGAGCATCACGCCGCCGGCTCCGAGGCGGATGGTGGAGGTGTGGGCAGCGACGTGGGCGATCAGCACGCTCGTGGCCGACGACGCGATCGAGGCCATGTTGTGGTGCTCGGCGTACCAGACCCGTTCGTAGCCGCGCGCCTCGGCGCGTTGCGCGAGCGCCACGCTGTTGGCGAACGCGTCGGCGGCCGTCTCGTCGCGTCCGATGATCGCGAGGTCGAGGATCGACAGAGGCATCGCTTCGCTCATCGACCCAGCATGCCTGCCCGACCCCGGTGCGCGCACCCCGAGCGATGAGCGAACCCCGCAGATGTGGTGTGTTCGCTCATCGTTCGACGACGGGGGACGGCGGTTAGCGTTCGAGGGATGGATCCCGTCGGCGCGGTGCTGCCCACGCCCCCGTACCTGCCGTTCATGGACGGTCCGGCACCGAGTGGCGAGGAGAACTTCCGGTGGCGTCTCGGGGCCCGCCCCCTCGACCTGCGCGACTGGATCGAACTCGGCCCGGACGCCGACGCGGCGATCGCGGCCAAGCCCCGGCTGATGGCCGAACACCCGGACACCGTGTTCGCCGTGCTCGACGACGTCGAAGCGGAGTCGACCGAGGTCGCAGAGGCACTCGTCGACCACCTCGGGCGTCGTTGGCCGGACCGGTACGGAGACACCGAGCTCGATGCCGACCTCCATCCGCTCGACGCAGCGGCGCGCCTCGTACCCGAAGACCTCATCCTGCTGGTCGAACGCGGGGATGGTCTGGTGTTCGGCGGCGGGTCGGTGTGTTTCCCCAACCGGTGGGACCTGCGCTCGAAGCTCGGGCTCTCGATGGCACGGGTCCACGCCCCGGTCGCCAGGTTGAACGAGCAGCTCGAAGCCCCGATCGACGGGTTCTTCGACCGGCTCGCCCCGGATCGGAGCTACTGGCGGCTCGCGTGGAACATCCTCGACACCCCCGACTGGTACACGCCGGTCGATGGCACCGAAGCGCCGCGGCCACCGTTGCCGGAACCGGACGGGCACTACTTCCGTATCGAGCGCGAGACGATGCGGCGATTTCCCCACACCAGGGTGGTGCTGTTCACGGTTCGCACCTACGTGGCGCCGTTCCCGGCGGTGTCCGACGGTGGCGACGTGGCGGCGCGCCTCGCCGATGCGGTCGCAGCACTGCCGTCGGACGTGAAGGCGTACAAGGGGCTGGCTCCCACCGCCGATGCGTTGATCGAGCACCTGCGTGGGAACCCCTCCCGAAGTTGATATGCTTACGCTCAGGATTCTTGATACCGCATCTCACCGCCTGAAGGAGCATCATGGCCATCGACCCGAAGAAATGGACGCTGAAGACCCAGGAGGCGTTCTCGGCCGCCATCGATGACGCCAAGGAACGCTCGAACCCCGAACTCACCCCCGATCACGTCCTCGCCGCGATGATGCGCCAGGACGGCACGATCGTCCCGGCCGTGCTCGCCAAGCTCGGCCAGGCACCGTTGATGGTGCGCAATCGCGCCGACGAGGCCGTCGGGAAACTCCCCAACGCCTACGGCGGCACCGAGCCGCGGATGAGCAAGGAGCTCAACAACGTCGTCGAGAACGCCCAGAAGTACCAGAAGGACTTCCGCGACGACTTCCTCTCCGTCGAACACCTCCTGCTGGCGATGAACAGCCGCCTCGACGTGGGCTCCGAGGAGCTGCTGGCGGTGCTCAAGGACGTGCGTGGCTCGCACCGAGTCACCGACCAGAATCCCGAGGAGAAGTTCGCCGCGCTCGAGAAGTACGGCCAGGACCTCACCGCGCTCGCCGAGAGCGGCAAGATCGACCCGGTCATCGGCCGCGACGAGGAGATCCGCCGCTGCATCCAGGTGCTGTCGCGCCGCAGCAAGAACAACCCGGTGCTCATCGGTGAGCCCGGCGTGGGCAAGACCGCGATCGTCGAGGGACTCGCCTCGCGCATCGCCGACGGCGACGTCCCCGAAGGCCTCAAGAACAAGCGGCTGATCTCCCTCGACATCGCCTCGATGCTCGCCGGCGCCAAGTACCGCGGCGAATTCGAAGAGCGGCTCAAGGCCGTCCTCAAGGAGATCACCGACGCCGAGGGCGAGATCATCACCTTCGTCGACGAGCTGCACACCATCGTCGGTGCCGGCGGCGCGGAGGGCGCGATGGACGCCGGCAACATGATCAAGCCGATGCTTGCCCGAGGCGAGCTGCGCATGATCGGTGCGACCACGCTCGACGAGTACCGCAAGCACGTCGAGAAGGACCCGGCCCTCGAACGCCGCTTCCAGCAGGTGTACGTCGGTGAGCCGTCGGTCGAGGACACGATCGGCATCCTGCGCGGCCTGAAGGAGCGCTACGAGGTGCACCACGGTGTGCGCATCCAGGACTCGGCGCTCGTCAGCGCGGCGGTGCTGTCCGACCGCTACATCACGAGTCGTTTCCTGCCCGACAAGGCGATCGACCTGATGGATGAGGCCGCCTCCAAGTTGCGCATCGAGATCGACTCGCTGCCCACCGAGATCGACGTCGTGCAGCGCCGCATCCTGCAGCTCGAGATCGAACAGGTCGCGCTCGAGAAGGAGACCGACGCTGCGTCGAAGGAGCGCCTCGACGCGCTCCACAGCGAGCTGGCCGACCTCAACGTCCAGGTCGGCCAGATGAAGCAGGTGTGGGAGGGCGAGAAGCAGGCGATCGACGCCATCCGCTCACTCAAAGAAGAGCTGGAGCAACTGCGCACGCAGGTCGAACGCGAGTCCGACCTGGCCGCCGCTGCCGAGATTCGCTACGGACGCATTCCGGAATTGGAGCGTCGGATCGAGGAAGCCACGGCACACCTGTCGTCGGTGCAGATCGATGGTGCGATGCTCAAAGAAGAGGTCGACGCCGAGGACATCGCCGAGGTCGTCGCCAAGGCGACGGGGATCCCGCTCAACAAGCTCATGGAGTCCGAGACCTCCAAGCTCGTCCACCTCGAAGAGCTGCTCCACGAGCGGGTGATCGGCCAGGATGACGCGGTCGTCGCAGTCGCCAACGCCATCCGACGCAGCCGTGCCGGGTTGTCCGACCCGAATCGGCCGATCGGATCGTTCATGTTCCTCGGACCCACCGGCGTCGGCAAGACCGAACTCGCGCGGGCGCTGGCCAACTACCTGTTCGACGACGAGAAGTCGATGGTGCGCATCGACATGGGCGAGTACATGGAGAAGTTCTCGGTGTCACGCCTGATCGGTGCGCCTCCCGGCTACGTCGGCTACGACGAGGGCGGCCAGCTCACCGAAGCGGTACGGCGTCGGCCCTACTCGGTGGTGCTGCTCGACGAGATCGAGAAGGCGCATCCCGACGTGTTCAACGTGCTGCTGCAGCTGCTCGACGACGGCCGCCTCACCGACGGCCAGGGTCGCACGGTCGACTTCACCAACGTGGTGTTGATCATGACATCGAACCTGCCGGGCGATCCGGGCGAGTTCTTCAAGCCCGAGTTCATCAACCGCGTCGACGACATCATCCGCTTCCGCTCGCTGACCGAAGCCGACCTCGAACGCATCGTTCGGGTGCAGCTGGCCACCCTGGTGAAGCGGCTCGCCGACCGGCGAATCATCCTCGACATCGACGAAGGCGCAATGGCGCAGCTCGCACGCGAGGGCTTCGATCCGGCCTTCGGTGCCCGTCCGCTCAAGCGGGTGATCCAGCGTGAGATCGGCGACAAGGCGTCACTGCTGATTCTCAGCGGCGATGTCGCCGACGGCGGGACCATCGAAGTTCGCGCCGGTTCTGCCGACGACGGCCTCGCCGTCACCGCTGCCTGACCGTCACGTCAGAGGTGCGCTGAGCCGGCCGTCTGCGCACGTGCAGGCGTGGCGACCTCGGGCGTGACCGGCACGAGGGTGAGGCGAAACACCGGCGGGGTCGGTTGCACGAGTTCGAGGCGGCCACCGTCGGACTCGGCGAGGCGGCGGGCGAGCGCCAACCCGCGGCCGTGCGCGGCGCTGTGGTCCGTCGGTCGCGTGAACAGCGTCGCCACCCGATCGTCGGGGACGCCGCGGCCTTCGTCTTCCACCGTGACACTCGAGTCCTGCACGAGAATCGCCACCGTGCCACGGCCGTGGCGCAGCGAGTTCTCGAGCAGCACGGCGAGCACTTGGCCGACGAGGCCCGGCGTTGCCATCACGTGCTGGGTGACACCCGTCGTCACGACCAATTGGCGTCGCCGCTGTGCGAACCGCTGCTGCCAGTCGGCGACGTGATGGTCGACCAGGGTCGACAGATCCAGTTCGGTGCGCTCCTTGGTCGCGCCGGTGCGCGCCACTGCCAGCAACTCGTCCAAGGTCGTGTTCAGCTCATGGGTCTGTGCGAGTGCGGCGGTGGCCTCAGCAGCGACACAGCCGTCGCTCGATCGCTCGAGCAACTCCAACCGCATGGCGATACCCGTCAGTCCTGTGCGGAGCTGATGGGTGGCGTCGCCGGTGAATCCGCGCTCGGACTCGAGCATGCGGTCGACCCGGTTGGCGCTCAAGCGGAGCGATCTGGCGATCTCGTCGATCTCCTCGATACCGGACGGTTGCGGAGCGGCGGCGCTGAAGTCGCCGTCGCCGAGTCGTGAGGCGCTGCGCGCCAGGCGTTCCAGTGGTCGCGCCAGTTGGCGGGCCTGCACGCCGGCCAACAGTGCAGCCGCCCCGATCGCCGCCAGAGCGATCACCAGCATGCGCACGACGACGTCGCCGCGCAGTTCGCCACCATCGGCGTCTCGAACGATCAGCAGTACCGGCACGGTGAGGACCACGATCACGACGACGACGACAGCGATCGTCGACAGGACGAGACGCTGGCGCACCTCGGGTCAGCCCTTCGATGCAGCGTCGGTGGAACCGCCGTTCGGATCGAATCTGAATCCCACACCCCGCACGGTCACGATCTTGGACGGTGGGTCGGTGTCGTCGTGGATCTTGCGCCGCAACGTCGAGGTGTGTGTGTCGAGGGTGCGTGTCGATCCCCACCAGTTCTCGTCCCAGACCTGGCTCATGATGTCCTCGCGCTTGAGTGTCACACCCGGCTGGCGCATGAGCACCTCGAGGAGATCGAACTCCTTGGTGGTCAGTTCGATCTCGGTGCGGGGCTCACCGCTCCTGGTGACGAAGCACCTGCGGGCATCGGTGTCGAGCTCGATTCCCGCGCCGGTGAGACGCCGCGAGTCGGCGCTGTCGACCGAGTGCTCGACGAGGCGGAGCCGGGCGCGAATCCGAGCCACCAGCTCGGCGAGGCGGAACGGCTTGGCCACGTAGTCGTCGGCGCCAGCATTGAGGCCGACGATGACGTCCATCTCCTCGGCGCGTGCGGTCAGCATGATGATCGGCAAGTCGGCGTGGGTGGCCCGGATCGTGCGACACACGTCGAGCCCGTCGACGTCCGGCAGCGTCAGGTCGAGGAGGACGAGATCGGGCCGCGCCTCGCGCACCGAGTCGATCGCGGGTCCGCCGGCATCGACATGGTGGACGTCGAAGCCCTCCGAGCGCAGAACTCGGATCAAGGGCTCGCTGATCCGCTCGTCGTCTTCGACGAGCAGCACCGCAGTACTCGTGGCGAGCACGGCGGTGTCGCCAGTTGCGCGAAGCGTCGATTCCATCACCTGGTCATCGGCGCATCTGGCGCAGACCTTGAGGGTGATCAGCGTCGACGCAGGCGGAGGGCGTCGCCGTGGGCGGGAAACCCCTCGTGATCGGCGAGGGCGAGCACCGACGGTGTCATCCGAGCGAGTGCGCCGGCATCGGCACGAGCGATCGCAGTGCGCTTGAGGAACGTGTCGGCGGTGATGCCCGACGACACGTGCGCGAAGCCCGATGTCGGCAGTGATGCGGGGCAGCCGATCACGAAGTTCGCTGCGCTGAACGGCGTGTGCTGGCCGATGAGGATCTCCCCGGCGTTGATCAACTGATCGACCACGTCGTCGACGAGCGCGTCAGCGACGACCACCTGCAGGTGCTCGGGTGCGAACTCGTTGGCGATCGCCACGGCCGCGTCGAGCGAGTCGACGAGCACACAGCCTCCGTTCGGGCCGAGCGACGAACGAGCAGCGGTGGCGCGCACCGGATCCAGCTCGGCGAGCTGTGCATCCAGCGCGGCATCGACCGCATCGGCGAACGTCGAGGAGTCGGTCAACAACACGACGGTGCTGTCCGTGCCGTGCTCGGCTTCGATCAGCAGGTCGGCGGCCAGCAACGTGGGGTCGGCCGAGTCGTCGGCGATGACGAGGCTCTCGGTCGGGCCGAGCAGCATCATCGTGGCGAGCCCGTGACGTTGCATCTCGACCTGCGCGATGGTGACCGCCGGCGAACCAGGACCCACGACCTTGCGGACCCTCGGGATCGTGTGGGTGCCGAACCCGAGCGCAGCGATCCCGGCGGGACCGTTGACCCGGAACACATCGAGGATCCCGAGCTTGCGACACACCACCAGCACGGCGGGGTCGACGTCGCCTGAGCCGCCGGGGATCGGCGGTACCACCAGTGAGATCGACGGCACGCCGGCGACGACGGCCGGCACGGCGAGCTGGTAGGCGACGCTCGGGTAGCTGGCCTTGCCCGAGGGGGTGAACAACCCGGCCGAGGTGATCGGCGTGATCTTCTCGCCGACGGTGAGGCCGGCCTCGCTCTCGATCGACCAGTTGTGGGCCCGCTCCATCTGAGCTTCGTTGAAGACCCGCAGGTGGGCGATCGCATCATCGAGTGCCGCATCGACATCGTCCGACACGGCGGCGCGTTCGAACTCGTCGGTGCTCACGCGCAAGCCGTCCGGCGACACTTCGATGCCGTCGAATCGGCCGAGCGCATCGCAGACAGCGGCGTCGCCACGCTCGCGGACGTCATCGATCAGCTCACCGATCGAGCGACGAAGGTCCGCGTCGAAGATGTCGTCGATGCCGCGGCGCATCAGGGCATCGCGTGCCTCGGCGTCCATGTCGGTCCACACCTGGCGTCGCATCACACTCACCCCGTCGACGCTAACGGCGCCACCGCGACCGCACACGAGCGATTCGTGCGCTGGCGACCTCAGCTCAGCGGTCGAGTCGTGTCAGCCAATACTGGTTGAACTGCCAGATAGCGGCTTCGTACGGCGACAATCGGCCCTGCGCCGCGAGTGGTGCGTGCAGACCGCGCCATGGTCCCTGGTTGACGGGGATGTCCTCGCCGTGGATCCAGCTCAATCCCTCACGGATCTCCGGCAGCGCGGCGACCACCTCGGAGTCGCCGGCCACCTCCGGCTCGAGCAGCAGGTGAATCCGCAGGGTCATCCGGTCGTGTGCGTGCGGGATCACCTCGTACCAGACCCCGAGCGTGCCGCTGACGGCGAAGAGCAGGGTCGGATAGACACAGGCGGCGAGCAGGTCGGCGCGTCGTTCGCGGTCGAGCCCTGACAGGAACGGCAGGTCGGAGCTCTCGTCGAGGTCGGTCACCCCGGGCATGTGCAAGAGCGACCAGGGCCCGCCGTGGTTCTCGACCACGAACGACTGCTTCGCCGGATTGCTCTGTTGGAACGTGTCGCGGTGTGGGCCGATGTGGTGGTAGGCCTCCATGAAGTTCTCGACCAGGAGCTTCCAGTTCCACGGTGAGTCGAACTCGATCGTGTCGGCGATCACCATGTCGCCCAGCCCGTACTGCCCGAGTGTGGCGGCGAGCGGTTCGAGCTGTGACGCCAGGGGTGTCGGATCGTCGTCCATCGAGACGAACACGAACCCCTCCCACTCCTCGACGGCGAGCTGAGGAAGCCGGCACAGGTCGATGTCGAAGCCGTCGGCGCCGTCCATCATCGGTGCGGTGTGCAGCGATCCGTCGCGGGAGTACGACCACTGGTGATAGGGGCAGACGATCCACCGGGCCGAACCCGAGCCGGACGCCAGCGGCATCGATCGATGGAGGCACACGTTCGACATCGCCCGTACCGAGCCGTCGTCGTCGCGAATCACGAGCATCGGCTGATCGACGACATCGACCGCCACGTAGTCGCCGGGTTCGGCGACCTGCGACGAACGCGCCACACAGACCCAGTCGCGCCGAAAGATCGAAGCAAGCTCGGAATCCCAGACCGACGGTTCCGTGTAGGCGGCTGGTGGCAGCGTCCACGCCGATGCCAGCGGCGCGGCAACACGGGCCAGTTCGGTCGCACCCAGCGAGTTGAGCGAATCGGACGACGAGAGAACCATGACGAAGGAGTACCATCAGCACACGTTCCAACCACCATCCAGGGAGCGTGCATGCCCGTCACCGTCGTCGTCGGAGCCCAGTGGGGCGATGAGGGCAAAGCCAAGGTCATCGACCTGCTGTCGAAAGAACACACCTACGTGGTGCGCTATCAGGGCGGTCACAACGCCGGCCACACCGTCGTCGTCGGCGGCGAACGCTATGCCCTGCAACTCGTGCCGTCCGGCATTCTCTACGACCACGTGATCCCGGTGATCGCGAACGGCGTCGTCGTCGATCTGCCGACGCTGTTCTCCGAGGTCGACATGCTCGAGTCGCGCGGGATCTCGTGTGCCGAGTTGAAGGTGTCGAGCCGGGCGCATCTCATCTTCCCCTGGCATCAGGCTCACGATGCGATCGCCGAGGCCATGCGAGGCGACGACAAGATCGGCACGACCCTCAAGGGCATCGGCCCGGCGTACGCCGACAAGTCGCGACGCGTCGGCATCCGCGTCGGCGATGTTCTCGATGCCGAACGCTTCGCCCGGCTGGTGCGCGAGCGTGCAGTCGCCGAGAACACGCTGATCGAGCAGGCCGGCGGCGAGCCGCTCGACGTCGACGAGATCGTCGAGCACTTCGGCGAGCTCGGTGCCCGGGTTGCGCCGTACGTGGCCGACACGGTCGGGTTGCTCCATGGTGCGCTCGCATCGGGTGCTCACGTGCTCCTCGAGGGGGCTCAGGCGACCTTCCTCGACCTCGACCACGGCACCTATCCGTACGTCACCTCGTCGAACCCGACCGCGGGTGGCGCATGCGCCGGGACCGGCCTCGGGCCCCGCGACATCGATCGAGTCGTCGGCATCACCAAGGCCTACACGACCCGCGTGGGTGCTGGCCCCTTCCCGACCGAACTCTTCGACGCCGACGGCGACACGCTCGTCGACGTCGGCAAGGAGTTCGGCACGGTCACGGGTCGCCGTCGACGTGCCGGTTGGCTCGACTGCGTGATGCTGCGCCAAGCGGTTCGCCTGAACAGCCTCACCGAGTTGGCGCTGACCAAACTCGACATCCTCGACGGGTTCGAGACGATCAAGATCTGCACCGGCTACCGCCTCGACGGACGGCTGCTCGAGCACTACCCGGACCGGTCCGAGCTGATCGCTGACGTCGAGCCGGTCTACGAGACGATCCCCGGCTGGGGGAGCGTGCTCAGCGACAAGCGCGAACCAGGTCAGCTTCCACCCGAGGCGAAGCGGTTCATCGAGATCGTCGAAGCACAGGTCGGTGTACCGGTGAAGGTGGTCGGCGTCGGTGCCGAGCGCGACGACTATCTCGTGTGGGCGTCATGATTCCGCGCTACTCCACCCCAGAGATGGACGCCGTGTGGGCCGACACCGAGCGATTCGGTCGCTGGCTCGAAGTCGAACTGCTCGCCACCGAAGGCCACGCGGCGCTCGGGATCGTCCCAGCGGATGCTGCGGCCACCTGCCGTGCGAATGCGCCCGCGACCGACGACGAGTTCGTGCAGGCCGTGCTCGATCGCGAAGCCGTCACCGATCACGACGTCGCCGCCTTCGTCGACGTCGTCCAAGCGGCAATCGGCGCACCTGCGTCGTCGTGGATCCACTACGGCCTCACCTCGTCCGACGTCGTCGACACCGCCCTGTGCTGGGCCCTGCGTGATGCCGCCGATCTCTTGATCGACGCGTCGACGGAGTTGTTGGCCACGCTGGTGCGCCTCGCCCGGGAACACCGCGACACGGTGATGATCGGCCGCACTCACGGCATCCACGCCGAGCCGACCACCTTCGGCGCCAAGGTCGCCCTCTGGGCGCTCCAGGTCGACCGCGACCGCCACCGCCTGCGCGCTGCGCGCAGGAACGTCGCCGTCATGAAGCTCAGCGGTGCCGTCGGCACGTACTCGAACATTCCGCCCGACGTCGAGCGACACGTGGGCGACGCGCTCGGCTTGGAGGCGGTCCCCGCCACGCAGGTGATCGCCCGCGACCGTCACGCCGAGTTCCTCTATGCGTGCGCCTCCGTCGGTGCGACGTGCGAGCTGATGGCCGTCGAACTCCGCCACCTGCAGCGCACCGAGGTGCGCGAGGTGCAAGAAGGGTTCAAGCCGGGCCAGAAGGGTTCGTCCGCCATGCCGCACAAGCGCAATCCGATCTCGGCGGAGACGATTTCCGGTCTGTCGCGGGTCTTGCGCGGCAACCTGTCGGCGGGCATGCAGGACGTGGCGCTCTGGCACGAGCGCGACATCTCGCACTCGTCGACCGAACGGGTGATCCTGCCCGACTCGTCACAGTTGGCGTTCTACGTGATGCGTCGTCTGCGCCGGTTGCTCGACGGGTTGATGGTGTTCCCCGACCGCATGCGGGCGAACCTCGATGCCAGCCATGGGCTGGTGTTCAGCCAACCGGTCCTGCTGGCGCTCGTGCAGGCCGGCGCGACCCGCGACGATGCCTACCGGATCGTGCAGCGAAATGCGATGCGGGCCTGGGACGAGGGGATCGACTTCAGGTCGCTGCTCGAGGCCGACGACGACGTCGACGATGCGGTGCTCGACGAAGCGTTCGATCTGCGCCGCTCGCTGCGCAATCTCGGCCACGTCTTCGATCGGCTCGACGAACTCGCCCTGTGACGATTCGTGTGACGATCGGTGTCAGACACCGAGTCGTCACATCAGTCGGAGCGGGTGATGCCGGCCTGCTTGAGCGTGCTGGCCGGGACACCGACGTCACGCCACGACGCGTACGAGATCGACTTGCTGTCCGAGTAGCTCTTGGCGACGTCCACGAATGCTGCTTCGAGTGCGTCCATGTCGATGGAATTCGACTTGGCAGCCAGCTCGGCTTCGAGGTCGCGCCGCTCCTGCACCAGGAGGAGTTCGTCGAGCGGGCTGGCACTGGCGAGCTCGACGTCGACCGCCTCCAGCCGTTTGCGGATCGTTTCCGGCGTGCGCTTGCGGCCTCGCTTGGGCTTTGTCGCCCGCAATCCTTCGAGGTACTCGCGTACGACGCGCCCTTCCATACGGCCTTTGGCAAGCGCTGCCTTGTGCTCGTCGGTCATCGGAGTTCTGGGACCTCTTTTGCCTGCCATGGTTCGGGATTTTATGGAGGAATCGGCGCGATGCAATAACCTGAATTCCAGTGTTCGAATTGTCATCACATGGGACCGATGTCCACGTCGGTGACGGCCCCCGATATCCGTGGGGTGGTCTGTACGGTGGCCAGATCGTCGCCCAAGCACTGCGTGCGGCGGCGATATCGGTCGACCCCGAGCTCGAACCCCACTCGATCCGTGCCTATTTCATTCGCCGGGGTGATCACACCGAGCCGGTGCGTTACGAGGTCGACCGGATTCGCAACGGCCGGAGTTTCGCGACCCGACGTGTCGTCGCTCGTCAGGCAATTGGTGCAATTCTCAACGCCGAGAGTTCGTTTCAGCGGCCTGAACGCGCCGCCGCTTTCCAGTCGGTCACGATGCCCGATGTTCCCGACGCCGACTCGCTCGAACACGACTCGTGGATGACCACGTTCGATCGCGCCATGGTGCCCGCTGACCAGGTGCGCGGTGGTGGCCGTGACGGAACCGGTCGAGCGGTGGCCTGGATGCGCGTGACCGACAACCTCGGTGACCCCGAGGACGCGACAGCGCAGCTGCTGCATCGGTGCTGGCTCGCGTACCTCTCCGACGACATGCCGACCGACTCGGTCATCCGGGCACATCCCGTGGCCGACGACCCGGAGGCGAGAGAGAACCTGTTCTGCGCCAGCCTCGACCACACGATCTGGTTCCACCGGTCGCTGCGGGCCGACCGCTGGCATCTCTACGACTTCTCGTGCCAGCACTACGTCGGCGGCCGTGGGCTGTCGGTCGGGCATGTCTTCGAAGCTGACGGCACCCACGTCGCCACCGTCGCCCAGGAGGTCTTGGTGCGCGACGCCCGCGACCGCGACTGACCCGGGGCGCTACCGTCGCAGGCGATGAACGACGCCTCGAATCCCGCTCCGCTCTCGCCGACGTTGGAGGCGCTTCGGGCGCACGTGCAGGAACACTCGGTGAAGCACGGCGAGTTCACGCTCAAGTCCGGTGCGACGAGCTCGTGGTTCCTCGACACGAAGCAGACCGCATGTCTGCCGGACGGGATCGTTGCGGTGACCGACGCCGTCTTCGAAGTGTTCGGTGACGTCCTCGACCAGATCGACGCGATCGGTGGGCTCACGATGGGCGGGGATCCGGTCGCCTACGGCGTGGCAGCGGTCGCCGCCACCCGTGGTCACCACATGCGCAGCTTCAGCGTCCGCAAAGAGGCCAAGCAGGGCGGCATCACCGGGCGAATCGCCGGTGCGCTCCGGCCCGGCGACCGGGTGCTCGTCACCGAGGACACCACCACGCGTGGTACCTCACCGATGGAGGCCGCCGAGCAGATCGAGGCGTTCGGAGCGGTGCCCGTGTGGTTGACGGTGATCGTCGACCGCGGCGGTACCTGTGCGGCGATGGCCGCCGAACGCGGCATCGACTACCGCCCACTGCTCACCGCCCCCGACCTGGGCTTCGACTACGGCACCTGACCGGCGGCGGTCTCGCCGTCGGCATGTGGGTCCAGTACCCCGGGGTTCAGGATTCCGTTGGGGTCGAGGGCCTGCCTGATCGAGCGTTGCGCAGCGAGGTCGGCGGGGCTTCGAACGAGGTGCAGCCAGTGGGTCTTCGCGACGCCGACCCCGTGTTCGGCCGAAATCGTGCCACCGAAGTCGGCTACGGCCGCGAGCACGACCTCGGCGATGTCGTCAGGTGTGGCCGTGTCGAGGAAGTTCAGGTGGACGTTCCCCTCCGCGAGATGGCCGAACGGGACCAGCCGGGCGCCCTGCCGGGCGGCGGCCTCTCTCGCGACATCGAGGAGCCGGCCGATCGACGTCACCGGTACTGCGACGTCGAGCTTGTAGGTCGGCGTGCCCGACACTGCCGCAGCCGCCGCGATCGACTCGGTGATCCGGTCGCGGAAGGCCAACAACTGGTGGCGTCGGGGCCCTCCCACGGCGACCGCGGTCGCTGCCACCCCGTCGATGCCTGCCAGTGCGGCGTGGAGGTCGGGCGTGGGATCGACTCGGTCAGCGCACTCGACCAGCAGTGCAACACCGCCGGCTCCGACGTCGACGGGGGTCGAGGTGTCGAGGTGCGCCGCAACCAGGTCGATCGCCTCGGGGAAGATGACCTCGATCGAGTCGAGTGATGCGACCTGGCGCCGGACTGCGGTCAGCAGCGCCACTGCAGCGCCCAGGCTGTCGAGTGCGACCAGCATCGTGGTGACCTGCTCGAAGCAGGGCACGAGGCGAAGCCGCGCTGCGGTGATCACCGCGAGCGTGCCCTCGGAGCCGGCGAGCAGCGACGGCCAGTGCACACCGACCGTTTCCTTTGCCAGCCCGGACAACGATCCGACGACCGAGCCGTTGGCCAGGATCGCCTCGATCCCGACCACCTGCTGGCGCATCGTGCCGAACCGGACGACGCGAGAGCCTCCGGCGTTGGTGGCGATTGCGCCTCCAACGGTTGCTGAGTCGCGGGCGGCGAAGTCCAGTGGCGTGTCGAAGCCGCCGCTCCGGGCCGCCTGTTGCCAGTCGGCGATCGTGGCTCCTGCCCCAGCGGTGATCTGCATTGCGGACTCGTCGAGATCGCAGATCGTGTCGAGCCGGCTCGTCGACAACACGATCGTTCGCCCTCCGGCCCCGGGTCGCGGAACGCTGCCACCGACCAGCCCCGTGTTGCCCGCTTGCGTCACCACGGTGACCGCGTTGTCGTTGCAGAACTTCACCACCTGCTGGACGCCGCCGGTGTCGGCGGGACGGACCACCGCGGCACAGGTGCCTGAGTAGCGTCCGGTCCAGTCCGTCTCGTATCCCGCCCGCTGATCGGCGTCGGCGAGGACGTGCTCGTCGCCCACGATCGATGACAGCGCACGGACGATCTCGGTGGTTCGGTCCACGTTCGCAGTGTTGCACGGTGCCGAGATTGCGGTGCGCCGCGCCCGGCGGGTCTACGATCAGCTCAGTACCTGAGGGGGGTAGCAACATGCGGATGGAATCGTTCTGGCGGTGGCTCGGAGTCGCGCTCGGCAAGTACTGGAAAGTCGTCGCAGCCGTCGTCACCTTGATCACGGTCGTCTTCGCCATCGGTGCGCGCAACATCGAGTTCGCCACTGGGCAGGACAGCTATCTCAATCCCGATTCGCAGATCGCCATCGACAACGTGGCGTTCCAGGACGACTTCGGTGGCGAGACGGTGATCTTGCTGTTCAGTTCGACCGACGGCTCCGACATCAGCGAGCTCTACGAAGGCGAGAATCTCGCCGAACTCGAGCGGATCACGGCCAGCCTCGAAGAAGTCGACGGGGCGTTACGCGGTCGTCACGCCGCTGGTGTCGCTCGAGTTCAGTTCGAATCTGCTCGCCGAGGGCGTCGGCACCGACGCGTTGCTGTCGGCGGCATCGCGAGACGAAGCCGGCGCCGAGGCGCGCAGCGCCGACGTGCAGATCGCGCTCGCCCGGCTCAACGCCATTCCGGGCGATGATCAGGTGATCGGCAACCCCGAGTACAACGGGTTGCTGCTGTTCGACAACAGCGGTTTCGAGGTCGTCGACGGCGCACCCGTGGCGCCCGCCCAGGAAGACCTCGTCGTCCGCAAGTCGCTGCAGGGCACGTTCCCCAACGTCGAAGGCGGCCCGATCAACGGGACCGCCGTCGGTGGCATCGTCCTCGATGGCAACGCCACCCTCGACGAGCAGACCGCCGCGACGAAAGACGTGCTCGAACGTCTCGACGACGCATCGTTCGACGGATTCGAACTCACCGTCACCGGCTCGCCGGTGTACCTCGCGGAGATCAACGACTACCTGCAGGGCGGCATGCTCCGCCTCGGTGCTGCTGCGCTCGGCCTCATGGCCGTGGTGCTGGCGTTGATGTTCCGGGTGCGGTGGCGTCTGCTGCCGTTGCTGTCCGTGCTGATCGGAGTGCTGTGGGCGTTCTCGCTGCTCGGCATCATCGGCATCGACTTGTCGCTGGTGACCATCTCGGGTCTGCCGATCCTGATCGGGGTGGGCATCGACTTCGCGATCCAGGTCCACAACCGAGTCGAGGAGGAGGTGGTGCTCGACAAAGAGGCGCATCCAATTGCCGAGACGCTCGCCAACCTCGGCCCACCGCTGATCGCCGCCACGGTCACCGGTGTCGCGGCGTTCCTTGCGTTGCGCATCTCGAAGGTGCCGATGATCCGCGACTTCGGCGTCCTGCTCGCGATCGGCATCTCGGTGCTCGTCGTGATCGGCATCGTGGTCACCGCATCGGCACTCGGCATCCGCGAGTACACCAAGCGCACCGAGGAGCGGCCGCCGTCACTGGTCGAACGGATCGTCGTGAAGCTCGGCGGCCTGCCGACGAAGGTCGGTCCGTTCCTGATCGGGCTCGCAGCGGTGTTGTTCATCGGTGGCGTGTTGGTCGAAGGCCGTGCGCAGATCGAATCCGATCCGATCAAGTGGATCGACCAGGACAGTCAAGTCGTCAAGGACATCGAACGGCTCGAAGACGAGACCGGGTTCTCGTCGACGCTCGGCGTCCTCGTGGCGGCGAACAACATCTACGACCAGGAGGTCATCGACCTCCTGTGGGAGTTCACGCTCGATGCCGAGTCGCGTGACGACGAGGCGGTCGTGTCGTCGTCGAGCATGGTCAACACGATGGGCAAGATCATCCTCATCGATGGCGCCACGCCCGTCTCGCCCACCACCGAGGACATCACGGCCTCGGTCGAACAGATGCCACCAGCGGTCGCCAGAGCGCTGTTGCGCGACGTCGACGATCCGACTGCGACGCAGCTGAACCTGCGGCTGGCGCCTGCCAGCCTCGACGACCGTGCTGACCTCGTCGCCGACCTCGAAGCCGACCTGCAGGCGCGGATCGATGCGCTCGACCTGCCGCCCGACAGCATCCTGTTGGCCGATCTGCCCGACGGGCAGGACCCGGTCAGGGCGACTCCCGCCGGGCTGGCCACGGTCGGCATCGGGCTCCTCGAGAACCTGTCGGCGAACCGGGCCAACCTCACCTACCTGGCGCTGTCGCTCGCCGGGCTCTGGCTGGTCCTGCGATTCCGCAGCCTCACCCGAGCGTTGCTGGCGCTCGTGCCGGTGTTGCTCGCCGTCGGTGTCTCGTCGCTGGTCGTGGGGCTGCTCGGCTTCACCCTGAGTCCGTTGACCACGGTCAGCGGCCCGCTGGTGATCGCGAGTTGTGCGGAGTTCTCGGTGTTGATCCTCGGGCGATATCTCGAGGAACGCCAACGCGGCCTCACTCCACGCGACGCCACCGACAAGGCAGCGAGCCGGACCGGCCGAGCGTTCTTCACCTCTGCGGTCACCACGATCTGCGGTTTCGCCGTGCTGATCGGCTCGTCGTTGCCGCTGCTGCGTGACTTCGGTCTGATCGTCACGCTCAACGTGGCGATTGCCCTGCTCGCAGCACTGGTCGTGATGCCGCCACTGTCGGTGTGGGTCGACGAGCGCGGTTGGCTCGGCACGCAGCCGGTCGGCGCAACCGCCACTGTCGGTGCTGCCGCTGCGGCGGGCGACGCCCGACCCGGCCACGGCCCGCTCGACTCGGTGAAGCTCGGCGCGGCGATGCCCGGTCCGCAGACGGTCGGGATGGCTGTCGGCGTGGTCGGCTTCGCGGCTGCAGGCGCGGTGGTGTACGCCACCGCTGACACCAGCACCGGCGAGGCCAGCGAGATCTCCTACGAGGCGACGCCGCTGCCCACCACCACGACGACGACGACGACGACCACCACCACGATTCCGCCGACGACGGTGCCGGGCGACACGGTGCCAGACGACACGACGCCAGACGGTCCGGTGAACAATCCCGACGACTTCGGCACCGAACGCCCGACCGGGCTGGTCGAGGGGATCCTGTTCGATGCCTACGTTGCGCAGGGCGTCCCACCGAATCAGGCGAACTGTGCGATCGAAACGGTTCCGGGAGGCATCGAGAACGTCGACACCGGAGCGGTGCTCGGCGGCGACGACGCTGCAGCCGAACCGGTCGTCCAGGCATCGCTCGACTGCGGTGTCGCACAGGAGGACGTCGACGCAATCCTCGCTGCGCTGCGAGGCGGCTGACCGTGCCGGCGGCGGACACGCCGACCACGTGCATCATCGGAGCCGGTTGTTCCGGTTTCACGATGGCCAAGCGGCTCGAGGACCACGGGCTGGCGTACGACTGCTTCGAGATGTCGGATGACATCGGCGGCAACTGGTACTTCGGGAATCCCAACGGGAAGTCGTCGTGCTACCAGAGCCTCCACATCGACACCTCGAAGTGGCGCCTCGCGTTCGAGGACTATCCGGTGCCGGACGACTGGCCCGACTTCCCGCACCACAGTCAGCTGCTCCAGTACTTCCACGACTACGTCGATCACTTCGGGCTGCGCGACACGATCACGTTCAACACGGCGGTGACCGACTGTGAACGACTCGTCGACGGTCGCTGGAAGGTGACCCTGTCGACCGGCGAGTCACGCGAGTACGACAACCTGGTCGTCGGCAACGGCCACCACTGGGATGCCCGCACACCCACGTATCCGGGGGTGTTCGACGGCTACCAGGTGCACTCGCACCACTACCGCGACCCGTTCGAGCCGTACGACTTCCGGGGCAAACGGGTGCTGGTGGTCGGAGCCGGCAACTCCGCGATGGACATTTCGTCCGAGCTGTCGCAGCGGCCGATCGCCGAACGGCTCGTGATCTCGATGCGTCACGGGGTCTGGGTCCTGCCGAAGTACTTCGACGGCAAACCGGCCGACAAGGCGTCGCTCCCGCCGTGGATGCCGGCCCGGGTCGGCCGAGCGTTGGCGCGATCGAAGATCAAGAAGTCGATCGGCAAGATGGAGGACTACGGCCTCCCGAAGCCCGATCATCGCCCGCTCGACGCGCACCCGTCGGTGTCCGGCGAGTTCCTCACGCGCGTCGGGTGCGGCGACATCGCCCCACGGGGTGCGATCGAGCGCCTCGACGGCGACGGTGTCGTGTTCGCCGACGGCTCTCGTGAAGCGTTCGATGCAATCGTGTGGGCCACCGGGTACAACGTGACCTTCCCGTTCTTCCGCCAGCCCGAGCTGACACCGCAGGACAACACGTTCCCGTTGTTCAAGCGGATGGTGAAGCCCGGGTTCGAGAACCTGTTCTTCCTCGGGCTCGCCCAGCCGTTGCCGACGTTGGTGAACTTCGCCGAACAGCAGTCGAAACTGGTCGCGGCGGCGATCGATGGGCGATACGTCTTCCCGGCCGCAGCGAGATGAACGAGATGACGGCAGTCGATGAGAAGGTGCATCTCGGCCACTTCTACGACAGCCCCCGCCACCGCATGCAGATCGACTTCAACACCTACGTCGCTGACCTCCTGAAGGAATTGAACGCGGCGCCGAGCGCGCCGCTGCAACTGTCACCTGATCGCTGGGGTGATCGTCCGAAGCCGGGGTTGCGTCCGGTTCGACCAGCGTTCGACCGCTATCGTGTTGCGGCTCGGAGTTGCGCTGCCTCATCGAACGAGGATCTCAGGAGAACAGTCATGTCGAGATGTGCGAAGTGTGGGAGCACCGAGAGTCGAGTTCTTCGTGAGCGACGAGGCGTCGCTCACGAAGAACGCCGAGACCTGGGATCGTCCGTAACGCTCGTTGCCGGGCGAGGAGCCCGTTGCGTCAGCCGTTGGTCTCGAAGTACCGGTCGGACTCGTCGTTGCCGTAGAGCGCCCAGAGCACGAACACGCCGATGAACAGCGAGAACACGCCCCGGTACACCAGGCCGCCGGTGTGGTGTGCGACGAGTACGTAGACGGCGAGACCCATCGAGAAGCATTGGACGATCGCGACGAGGAGTCGCATCCCGTTGCTTCCACGCATGATTCCGCTGGCCACGAAGAACAGCAGGACGGCGGCGATGGCTTCACCGATGATGGAGCCGGTGAACGCTCCGTCGGACAACGGCGATCCCTCCTTCTCGAGGAAGTCGAGGATGTCATTGCGCCAGATCAGCATGGAAACCGCTGCGACGGCGGCCAGGAAGCCCTGGATGTAGAGAATGATGCCGATGAACGACACCACGCCGGGTCGGCGGGTCGGTGTTTGTGCGGATGTGTTCATGAGTGCGTCCTCTCACAGGTTGATTGGTTGCCGTGAAACGTAGCTGCCCATCACAACGAGGTTGGGGACCCTGACGCGATGCGTCCATCGCTGGAGCGTCCACGATCGACGATCGTCTGCATCGAACGTCACCGCGACGGACGGCTCCGAGGGGCCTCGTCGGCCATGTCCGGGTCGGAAATGGACCGCTCCCCGTCATCCGCTGGTGGTCGAGACCGGCGTCGATCCGGTGACCCCACGCTTTTCAGGCGTGTGCTCTGCCAACTGAGCTACTCGACCGTGTTCGTTGTTCGTATTCGTTGTTCCTACAGAAAAGCCACTCGCCATCTTGCGATGACGAGCGGCCCCTGTTGCGGTCCCGACGGGATTTGAACCCGCGACCTCCGGCTTGACAGGCCGGCGTGAACTCCTGACTTCACCACGGGACCAGATATGTCCAACGCTTTCGCGCCGCACCCCCAACGGGATTCGAACCCGTGCCGCCACCTTGAAAGGGTGGTGTCCTAGGCCACTAGACGATGGGGGCCTGTAGGCAATGGCCTTGTCTCGTTGAGAGCGACCTGAATCTAGCAGCGGTGCTTCGGCAATCCACCAAGCGATCCACCAAGCCGGCGCGCGCCTCGCCTCGCCGGATGCGTGGCGGTCGGACCCTGGTCGGCGTCGCGGTCGGCGTGGGGTACCTGGTGGGCACCTTCCCGACGGCGGCCATCGTTGCCAGACGGGCCTCCGACGGGAGCATCGACCTTCGCGAGTCGGGCACGGGAAACCCAGGATCGGCCAATGCGTTGGACGCTCGGGTCGGTGATCTGGTGGAGACGCAGCCTGACGAACCTGTGAGGGCCGGCGCCGACCGGGCTGCTCCCGGTCGCCACCGCACTCAGCACCGCCATGGTGATCACGCGGTTCGTCGACGCGGCGCCGACCACGGCACCGCGCCGAGATCGCTCAGCCGGCGGTGGTCGGGACCGGTCGTGTGATCTCGGCGAAGGGGTCGCGATCGGTGCCGGCCGCCCGATCCCGGAGTTCGGCGGGCACCATCGGCGCGAGCATCCCGTAGGGCGCGGCGTTGTAGAGGTGGTGGATCCGATGCGCGTCGGCGAGGCGATCGAGTGCGGCGATGCGGCGCGTCCCGAACGGGTCGACTCGGCGGTGGATGTATCCGTCGTGCACGAGCGCGTAGGCAATGCCGTACAAGGTGACCCCGATCCCCAACGGCACGAGCGCAGCAAAGCTGGTGTTGAATCCGAGCCAGAATCCGAGCATCACCAACGAAGCGAATGCCACGGGGAACCAGTCGTTGCGCTCCCAGCCCGATGACACGCCGGGACGGTGATGGCTGCGATGGAACCATTCGCCGACGCCATGCATGATCCAGCGGTGCGTTGCTGCGGTCAGCGGCTCCATCAACAGGAATCCGCCGATGACGATCAGCGCAAAGAGGATGGGTGACACGTCGAGAATGCTACTCGGAGGTTGCGGTGTCAGCCTGCGTAGGCAGCGAGTGCTTCGGCCAACGAGGCCTGCATCACGCCGTGCTCGCGGGCGACCGCGTCCAACCACTCGGGACGGAACACGCTCGCCACGGCGATGGGCTCCTCGAGTTCCGAGCCGGCGAGAGCGAGCCGCACGAACAGCGTGGCGTAGTCGGGCGGTCGCAGGTCGCGACCCAACTCGACCAGCGCATACGGGTCGGGGGTGGCATCACTGGTCGGCAACGAGAAGAAGCTCTGCGACGTCGGCCCCGTCGGGCCGCCGGCGAGGCCTGGTCCATCGACGAGGATGGCTCCGTGCACTTGGGCTGCTCGGCCCCCGGCCAGTTGCAGCGCGATGTAGGCGCCGAGCCCGCGGCCGGCGACGGTGATCGATCTGGTCGGGTCGCCCTCGGTGAGCGAGTTGAGTGCGGCATCGGCGTCGCCCAGCAGGAGCTCGGCGGTGTAGCCGCCGCCTCGCGGCATGGTCGACAGGCCGTGGCCGGTGAAGTCGAGCCCTGCCACGGGGCCGGGCCAGCTGTCTGCCCAGCGGGGGGAGATGTGCGGCGACGATTCGCCGAGACCGTGGAGGATCAGCAGCGGTCGGCCGCCAGCGGCGGTCGCATCGCGCAGGTGGTGCAACGCGAGCTCGACCTTGCCGTGGCGGAGCATCGTGACGGTGTCGAGGCTCATCGGTTCCCCCGGCGCGTGTTGCGGTGGACGAGGTGTCCGGGGTGCCGACGAAGTCGAGGATCATCGACGACACGAGGTCCGGTTGCTCGATGTGCACGAAGTGTCCGACGTCTTCCAAGATCTCGCAGCGTCCGTCGAGTGGCATGTAGGGCAGCACCTTCTCGGGCGGAGTACCCCAGCCCATCTCCTCCATCTCCTGGCCGAGGATCCCGAGGAACGGCATCGGCAGCCCGGGGAGGCGCATCAGTGTCCACTCCGGCCGCCACGGCCCGAACCCTCCGAACCGCATCGACGGGTCGATCTTCCAACGCCAGCCGTCTGCCGACTCGAAGCCACCCGTCGTCGCAAGGCGCTTGAGCCAGTCGGCGTCGAGCCGAGGGTTCATGCGACCGCGCCGCTTGGCCAGCTCCTCGATCGTGCCGGGTTTGCGCTGTGCGGTCGCGGTCGATCGCCGGTGGTCGAGCCACCCAGCGATCTCGGCGGAGACCATCTTGGTGCGCTCGTGTTCGGCGACATCCGGGATCCGCCGGTTGTACGGGATGCCGTCCATGTTGACCAGGTGGGTGAACCGGAACGGTTGGGCGTCGGCCAGCTGTGTCATCAGCGCGCCGCCCTTGGAGTGGCCGACCACCGGCAGCGGCCTGCCCGGGCTGACGTGGTCGAACACGGTCAGGGCGTCGCGCATGTCGGCGTCCCACGAGTACAGCTCGGGGTGCTCGCTGTCGCCATGGCCGCGCTGGTCCCAGCTGACGACCCGCCAGCCGCCTGCGGCCAGCTTCGGCGCGAAGACGTCGTAGGTCCGAGCGAAGTCGAAACCACCGTGCACGAGCAGCATCGGCGGCCCGTCGGGGTCACCCCACTCGTGGACGGCGATCGCCAGACCGTTTGCGTTCAGGTGGTACTCGCGGGCCGGGTGCACGGCGTCGGGGTACGCGAACTCGGTCGACGGATCGCCGAACGTCCGCTCGGCCAGATTCGGGGCAGGGGTACTCGTCACGGCCTCCGAGGGTACGTCGCCTGACATGCCGAGGCGCCATCTCGGGTTGCCGGCCGCTTCGGCGGCGAGGGCCGCCGCGTGCCGGCGACGGCGCCGCTCGCATAGCATTGTGCGTCATGAAGCGTCCGGATCGTTCAGCACTCGCCGCGATGTCGGCCGTGTTGGTCGTCGTCGGCGTGGCATGCGGTACCACCGATCCGGCCTCGCAGGAGCGGCTGCCGCCGATCATGACCACCACGCCGACGACCACCACGACCACGACCACCGTCGCTCCTGGTGACTTCCTGTACGTCGTGCAGTCCGGCGACACACTCGGCAAGATCGCCGAGCGGTTCAGCGTCACGATCGTGGCCATCGTCGAGCGGAACAACCTCCCGAGCGCAGACGCCATCCAGGCGGGCCAGACGCTCGAGATCCCCGAGGGCCTGCCGGTCATCAACGCCGGCCAGACCACCGAGCCCTGACCCGTTACTCGTGGTGTCAGACACCATGAGTAACAGTGCCCTGGTGGCGCCGTGCACGGTTCGTAGACTTGCGCCCATGAGTTTCTGGCCGACCCCCGATCACTGGAGTGTGGCGATCCCGCTCGCCACCCCGCACCGCCGCCTCGATGCGCTTGCCGAGACCGGTTTCGTCGCATTGCGCGATCTGCCGTACGAGATCCCCGAATCCGAGTTCGTCAACTTGGAGTACATGGACTGGAAGTCCGGTGGCGACACCAACTTCGCGCCCATCGCATCCGCCGACGGCGAACTCGACTGCCGCGGATTCTGGGACAAGGGCAAGACCGACAAGGACGCGCTGTGGACCTCGAACGCCGAGATCGCGCCCACCATTCGCAACTATGTCGACGACGTCGGCGCCAACTTCGGTCGGGTGCGAATCATCAAGCTCGAGCCGCAGGATCGCGAGCAGGCGATGCGTTCGTTGCACCGCGACGACAACAACCGATTCAATCCCGACGACGAGGGGTGGGTCGTGCGTTCGTGGATCGAGCTCACCGACAACCCCGACAGCTACATGCTGCTGATGGACAACGGCGCCGACGGCCTGCCCGACCCCGCCACCGAGCAACGGGTACCGCTCACCAAGGGCGCCAGGTTCGTGGTCGACACCCAGCGCCTGTGGCACGTCGTGGTGCACAACGGTGATGCCCCCCGCTACGCCCTGATCACGAGCTTCGAATCGGGCGATGCCCTCGACGCGTGGATCCAGCGCGAGCAGAAGCAGCCCGCCACCATTTGACCCGCCCGTACCCGCGGCGGGCGGGTGTGTGACGTCAGGGCTGGCGGTGGGCGACGGCGAGATCGGCCACGTCGCGGATGATCTTGGCGAGCTGGAAGTCCTTGGGCGTGTAGACCGCAGCGATGCCGATCTCCGCGAGGCGCGGCCGGTCGTCTTCGGGGATGATGCCCCCGACGACCACCGGGGCGTCGACGCCCATCTCCTCGAGATGGGCGAGCACGTCCGGGACGAGATCGAGGTGCGAACCCGACAGAATCGACAGCCCGATCACGTCGGGGTCCTCATCACGCGCCGACGCTGCGATCTGCTCCGGCGTCGATCGGATACCCGAGTACACGACCTCCATGCCGCTGTCACGAGCAGCGACGGCGATCTGTTCGGCGCCGTTCGAGTGGCCGTCGAGGCCCGGCTTGGCGACCAGGAACTTCGGCGGTCCGCCGGCCATCGACTTCACGAACTCGACGACCTCGCCGAGGCCCTGTGCCGAGCCCGTCGCACCGCTCACGCCGGTCGGTGCCCGGTACTCGCCGAACACCGAGCGCATCACGTCGCCCCACTCGCCGGTGGTGCCACCGGCCTTCGCCAACGCGATCGACGGAGGCATGATGTTGTCGCCGCCCTCAGCGGCTCGTCGCAGCTCGTCGAGTGCGGCATCGACTGCGGCCTGGTCGCGTGCCGAACGCCACTCGGCGATGTCGGCAGCGAGGCGTCGTTCGATCGCCGGGTCGACCTTCAAGATGGCGCCGTCGCCGCCGAGGGGCGACTCGGCTGCCTCGACGAAGTCGTTGACGCCCACGACGATCTGCTCGCCGTTCTCGATTCGTCGCGTGCGCGCCGCCATCGACGTGACGAGCCGGGACTTCAGCGTCTCGACCGCTTCGAAGGCGCCGCCCATGTCGAGCACGTCGTCGAGCTCGGCCTGCGCGGCAGCGCGCAGCTCGTCGGTCTTGGCTTCGATCACGGTCGAGCCGTCGAAGATGTCGCCGTACTCCAACAGGTCGGTCTCGAAGGCCAGCACCTGCTGCATCCGCAGCGACCACTGCTGATCCCACGGCCGAGGCAGCCCCAACGCCTCGTTCCAGGCCGGCAGCTGCACCGATCGGGCGCGCGCCCGCTTCGACAGCGTCACGGCGAGCATCTCCAACACGATGCGCTGCACGTTGTTCTCGGGTTGCGCCTCGGTCAGGCCCAGCGAATTGACCTGCACGCCGTACCGGAAACGCAGCGCCTTGGTGTCGGTGACGCCGTAGCGCTCGCGACCGATCTGTTCCCACATGTCGGTCATCGCCCGAAGCTTGCAGACCTCCTCGACGAAGCGGATGCCGGCGTTGACGAAGAACGAGATCGAACCGAAGACCTGAGTGAACTGCTCGGACGACACCTGGCCCGAGTCGCGGACGGCGTCGAGTACACCGATCGCCGTCGCCATCGAATAGGCGATCTCCTGTGTTGGGGTCGCCCCCGCTTCCTGCAGGTGGTACGAGCACACGTTCATCGGGTTCCACAACGGTGCGTGCTCGGCGCACCAGGCGACCATGTCGACGATCAGCCGGCGAGACGGGCCCGGCGGGAAGATGTACGTGCCGCGCGAGAGGTATTCCTTGACGATGTCGTTCTGCGTGGTGCCACGCAGCTTCGACGAGTCGATGCCCTCGTTCTCGGCGTTGGCCACGTACAACGCCAGCAGCCATGACGCTGTCGCGTTGATCGTCATCGAGGTGTTCATCTGATCCGCTGGGATCTGGTCGAGCAGTGCCTGCATGTGCCCGAGATGAGCGACCGGGACACCCACCTTGCCGACCTCGCCCTTCGACATCGCCGAGTCAGGGTCGTAGCCGGTCTGGGTCGGCAGGTCGAACGCGATCGACAGGCCGGTCTGACCCTTGGCGAGGTTGGTGCGGTACAGCTCGTTCGATGCTTCGGCGCTCGAGTGGCCCGAATAGGTCCGCATCATCCAGGGGCGATCCTTGGTGCGCGGTGATGGTGTTGCGGGCGAGCCGACGGGGGCGTCGGACGAAGCCGTGCTGGAGGTCATGGATGCAGTGTTGTGCGTCGACGAAGAACTCCTCAAGTCAACGTCGATTCGTCCCGAAGAACTGAACGTCCTTCGGGATGACAAACGGACCGGATCTTCTCTCTCCCCTTCGGAGATCCGCTCCCTTTGAGGTTTCCCCTTCTGGCGGGAACCCCCGCCGGCCGGATGGCGGAATTCGGCCGGCGAAGCTCTCGGAGCGGGTGGTGGCGGACCACCCGCTCCGACGAATTTTTCAGGGCGTGATCGCCGAGCGGAGGCGACGCAGATAGTCGCTGCGTGGAACGGCCACGGCGCCAAGGGTGGCCAGGTGATCGGTCACCCACTGCACGTCGAGGAGTTCGGCGCCGGTGCTGGTCAGCCACTCGACGAGTCCCACGAGCGCGGTCTTCGACGCGTCGGTGGCGGTGTGGAACATCGCTTCACCAGCGAAGAACCGTTCGATCCGCAGTCCGTAGAGCCCACCGACCAGTTCCCCGTGTTCGTGCACCTCGACCGAATGCGCCCAACCGAGATCGAACAACGCGGTGTACGCATCGACGATCGGGTTCGTGATCCAGCGACCCGGTCGGCTCGGATCGCCACAGGCGACGACGACGTCGCGGAATCGGGTGTCCATCGTCACGTCGAACCGGGGCATGCTCCGCCGCAGCGACCGACTGACGTGCAGACCGTCGAGCGGGATGATGCCTCGAGGGTCCGGCGAGAACCACGCCATCTTCGATCGACGCCGGCGTGGGTCGACCGGCATCGGAAACAGACCAGATCGGTAGGCAGCCAGGAGGGTTCCCGGCTCGAGGTCCGCTCCGACCGCGACGAGATCCTCGCCCGGCTCGATGTCCAGCGGGTCGGGCATCACGAACCGCGACGGCGGCGGCTCGATCGGCGCGTGATCGAACGAGTTCACATCGGCGAGTCTGATCCAAATGCAACGCGAGGGGTGAGACCCCTCAGCGTTCGATGTCAGTAGGTGCGGAAGCCGTGCTTGGTCTTGCGGCCGAGCTGACCGGCGGCCACCATGCGACGCAACGCCGGCGCCGCAGCGAAGTTCGGGTCGCGGAACTCGGCATAGAGCGCATCGAGGATGGCGAGCGAGGTGTCGAGACCCACCAGGTCGAGCAGCGCGAACGGTCCCATCGGGAAGTTGCAGCCACCCATCATCGCGGTGTCGATGTCGTCCATCGATGCCGTGCCGTTCTCCCACATGCGGATCGCATTGTTCAGGTACGGGAACAGCAACGCATTGACGATGAAGCCGGCGCGGTCCTCGACCTGCACGGCGTCCTTGCCGCATGTCTCGACGAAGCCGAGCGCGGTCGTGATCGTGTCATCCGACGCAGTGAGCGGCTTGATGACCTCGACCAGCTTCATCATCGGCGCCGGATTGAAGAAGTGGATACCGCAGACCTTGTCGGGGCGTTCGGTGGTCATCGCCAGCTCGACGACAGCGAGCGTGGAGGTGTTGGTGGCGATGATCGCCTCGGGCTTCACGATGCGGTCGAGATGCTCGAACAACTCGCGCTTGGCGGCCATGTCCTCGACGATGCTCTCGATCACGAGGTCACAGTCGCGGAGGTCGTGCAGGTCGTCGGTGACCGAGATGCGCCCGAGGATGGCGTGGCGCTCGTCGTCGGTGAGCTTGTCGCGCGACACCTGCTTGGTGAGGCCGGCATCGATGCCGTGCAGGACCGCGTCGGCGCCTGCCTGCGTGCGTGAGCGAACCACCACGTCGAAGCCGGCGCGTGCGGCCACCTCTGCCAGGCCGGAGCCCATGATGCCCGAGCCGATGATTCCTACGGTGCTGATCGTTCCCATACGCGAAAGCTACCTACCGACCGGTAACCCAGCCAAAGCGGCCCGGCCGCCGAGAAGCACCGGCTGCGCTCGATGGGCCCGATCACCTCACACGGGACGAAGTCGAGCGCGAGCCCGGCGCAGCCGAGTGAGCCGCGGGCATCCGGCGCGTCAGCGTTGGACGATGCGGATCGACTGGATCTCGACCGCTTCGCTCGGTTCGCCCGACGGTGTGCCGGCGGCGGCCATCGCCTGGACGGCGGTGTCGAAGCCGTCGACGACGCGGCCGAACAGTGCGTACTCGGGGGGCAGTGACGCGCCGTCCGAACCGGTGATGACGAAGAACTGGCTGCCGGCGCTGTCCGGGGCGGTGGTCTTGGCCATGGCGATCGAGCCGATCTCGTAGGGCACAGTGGGTGGCTCGTCGACGATCGTGTAACCGGGGCCGCCGGTGCCCGTGGCGGTCGGGTCGCCGCACTGCACCACGAAGTTCGGGATGATGCGGTGACACACCGTGTCGTCGAAGTACTGGTTGCGAGCGAGAAACACGAAGTTGTTCGCGGCAACCGGTGCGGTGTCCGGATCGACGGCGATGGTGAACTCGCCCTGGTTCGTCGTGACGATCGCCTCGTAGGACGCCCCGGGCTCGAGGCACGCAGGCGGTGCGGAGTCGAACTGGCGGGTCTGGGAGTCGGCCCCCTCGATGGGCGGGCAGTCGACGCCGGCCGACGTCTCACCGCCATCGTCGTCGGCTGCAGAGCCGACCGAGGTGTCGGCGCTGTCGGCACCGGACTCGTCGCTGTCGCTTGCGCAACCGGCGACGAGCAGCAGCGCAGCGCCGAGCGCAGCAGCCAAACGCATGGGGGTCATCGGGTCAGCCGTCGGTGGAGTCGGGCGCGGAGTCCGGGGTGGTCTCGCCCGAAGTGCCCGGCACGGTCTCGGGCAGCGTCACCGGCGTGGTCGGTTCATCTTCGTCGGTGCCGACGATGGTGCTGGCGATCCAGACGAACAAGATGATCGCGACGACGGCACCGACACCGATCGCCACCTTGCGGTACGTCTTGCGGCGAGCAGCGGACTGCACCTCTTGCTGATGCTTCAGTGCCCGGTTGGCTTTCTGGCGTTCACGTTTCTCGGTTCCCACAGGGGCCGCAGGCTACTGCGGTTCGTGGGTGCCGCACTTGCACCCTCGGTCGCCTCAAGTCGGGCATCCGAGCAGCCGATGTTGCTGATGGAATGTCTCAGAAGGCGGCAACAGGCGACGCTTCGCGCGGCGCGTGGGACGCGACGAGTCGATGGGCGGGAGCGCTGTCGTGCGTCGCGGGTGTCGGCGCGTGGTCGCTCTGGTTCGCTTGGCGAGCGACGTCGTCGCCATTCGGTGTCATGAGCGTGGCGTTCGGGCTGCTCGAGTTGACTGCGCTCGCAGTCTCGATCGTGCTCGCCCTTGCGCTGTGGTCACGTCCGCGGCCGAACCCGCCGAGGTCGCCGGGGCGCATGCTGCCGGATGTGTTCGCCGAACTGCTCGGTCTCGACGAACTTCGGTCGGTGCCGTTGCACGGTGCTGACGACTCCGGCGAGGTGGCGCGAGCCCGCCGAGGGCTGCGCCTGCTCGATCCGCGTCGTCGCCAACCGGTCTCGATCACTGCCTGTGCCTTCGTCGCGGTCGAGGGGATTCGGCGCATGGTGTTCGTCGCGCTGCTGGTGGCGGTGCTCCTCACCGGGCGGGTGCCGTTCGAGATGCCGCCCGCCTCGATGCTGCTGCTGCTGATCGGGGCGCAACTGCTGTTCGCCATCGGCCACTGGATGCTGTCGGGTGGGGCGCTGCGCCCCGGTGTACGGCTGCGATGGTCGATGGCGTCGATCGGAGCCGGGCTCGGCGACGGGTCGTCGCGGTCGGGGCTCCCGATCCGCTGGACTGCCACGATGGGCACCATGATCGTGCTGAACCTTGCTGTTGCGTTGCGGGGCGTCAGCGACCGGTGGACCCACGGTTTGGGGCCGATGGCGCACGACGAGCGCGTGGCCGCAATGGTCGTCGCCTGGTGGTTGGTGTTCGTCGGGTTCGCTGCGCTCCGGACGCTGACGCAGCCGTCGCTCGGCTTCTATGGAGCCACCCACCGGTTGGAGGAGAACTCCACTCGCCGCCTGGCGATGGGCACGACCCTGGCGGTCTCGATGCTCGGCTTCGTCGCCGGTGTGCTCCCTGGCGGACTGCCGGCATGACCGGTCGTCTCTTCGCGATCGACATCCATCAAACATCGGGAACCCGGTCGAGCGGAGACTGCGCTTGTAGATTGGTGCCCGTGCCCACTCTCCGCCTGTTTGCTTCGGCCCGCGAGGCCGCTGGGACGGGAACCGATGTCGTCGACGGCGCCACGGTTCGCGAGGTGCTCGCCGCAGCCGAACAGCGCTACGGCGATCGCTTCGCAGAGGTGCTCGGCACCTGCCGAGTGTGGGTGAACGGCGAGGCCATCTCGATCGACGCCCCCGTCGGCCAACATGACGAGGTGGCGGTACTGCCACCCGTGTCCGGAGGATCCACGTGACCACGACCCAGCTCCCCGACCCAGCGGAACTCTCGCTCGACGAGTTGCGCACCTTGCGCCAACAGCTGCAACTCGAAGACGACGCCGTGTCATATGCACGCCGTGTCGCCCAGGCTCGACTGGATCTGGTGAAGGCGGAGGCGATCCACCGCAGCGATCACTCCGATTCGATCGTCGACGAAGAACTCCGCACCGTGTTGTCGAGCCATCTCACCGGCGGTCCGGCCCGGCCGCCACGACCGACCGAAGACCTCAGCGATCATCCACTGGCCGTCGAACTCGACGAGCTGTGCGCCACGCAGGGGTTGGGTCGCCTGAAGTCGCTCGATGACGCCGAACTCGTCGCGCTCGACCGATGTCGATCGCCGCGTTCGAAGCGCGGGTGTCGTCCGATCGCCGTGAGCGTTTCGATCGACTCGACGCGCTGAGCGCCGAGCTGGTCCGCCGTTACCGCGACGGCGAAGCCGACGTCGACAGCCTGCCCGACTGATCCTGGTTCACGGTGCCCCGTGGTTCCCGGTGCCCCGGGCACGGGGAACCACGATCGCGTTGTTATCGTCGTCGACGTTGTGCAACGGGCTGCGGTGATCTCCCTCCACACCTCGCCGCTGCTGCAGCCGGGGTCCGGCGACAGCGGCGGCATGAACGTGTACGTGCGCGAGTTGGGTTCCGCGCTGGCGCAGGCGGGTGTCGAAACCACCACGTTCACCCGCACCGACCGCGACGACCTGCCCGACGAGGTCGTGGTCGAACCCGGCCACCGTGTGGTTCACATCCCTGCCGGGCCGCACCATCTTCCCAAAGAGGCGTTGCCCGAGGTCACCGACGAATTCCGACACGGCGTGCTCGACTGGATCGCCCGCAACGATCGACCCGATGTGATCCACGGCAACTACTGGCTCAGCGGCGTGGTCGGGCATCGGCTCAAGCACGAGCTCGACGTGCCGTTCGTCTCGACCTTTCACACGCTGGCCCGGGTCAAGGCTGCCCACGGTGACCCCGAGCCGCTGTGGCGCGACCGCGCCGAGGCCGAGATCGTCAATTGTGCCGACGCCATCTGCGTCAGCTGCGAAGAAGAGGCCGATCAGTTCCGGTTGCACTTCGGCGACCCCCAGGGCCGTCTCGAGATCATCGCACCGGGTGTCGAGCATGCGTTCTTCGCTCCCGGCGATCAGGCGGGAGCGCGACGAGC
The DNA here is from genome assembly GCA_963716095.1 of Ilumatobacteraceae bacterium. Classification (GTDB taxonomy): domain Bacteria; phylum Actinomycetota; class Acidimicrobiia; order Acidimicrobiales; family Ilumatobacteraceae; genus Sva-07. Next base: position 577,963 of record CAVQSV010000023.1, read on the forward strand.
CCTCGGGTTCGATGTCGACCGCCCGCTGCTGTTGTTCGTCGGACGCATCCAGCCGCTCAAGGGTCCCGATGTGGCGATCCGGGCCCTGGCGTCGCTGCCGGACCGGCGTGCGCAGCTCGTCATCGTCGGCGGAGCGAGCGGCACCGAAGGCGACCTCGAGACGATGCGGGCCCATGCGCTCGTCGACGAGCTCGGTCTGCACGATCGGGTCGTCTTCGTCGAGCCGCAACCGCATCACATCTTGTCGACGTACTACCGCGCTGCCGACGTGGTCCTTGCACCCAGTCGCAGCGAGAGTTTCGGTCTGGTGGCGCTCGAAGCTGCTGCCTGTGGGATCCCGGTGGTCGCCAGCGCCGTCGGCGGGCTGCTCAGCCTCGTCGACGATGGCCGTACGGGCCGATTGATCGCGGGCCGCAATCCCGACGACTACGCGGCTGCTGCCCACGAGATCTTGGGCAACGATGCGCTGCGCGCAGAGATGTCGGCCGCTGCAGTCGACCGTGCACGCCGCTACACCTGGAGCTTTGCCGCCGCCCGGCTGCGGCGCCTGTACGGCGATCTCACCGTGCACGAGCTGGTGTCGTGCTGATGACCGACGCGTACGACCCCGAGCAGCTCGCCGACCTCGATCGCCGAATCGACGGCTGGCTCGCCGAGCTGGCCGATGAGCACGATCACATCCTGGCGCTCGACCGAACCGACGACGGTGGCGTGCGTTGGTATGTCCGGCTGCGCGGCGAGGACAAGGAGTTCACCACCGTCTGGCTCACACTCGGCCAGCGGATGCTGCGGTACGAGACCTACGTCATGCCCGCACCGGAGGAGAACGAGGCCGAGCTGTACGAGCACCTGTTGCGTCGCAACGATGGCATGGTCGGCGCACACTTCTCGATCGGTGTCGAGGATGCCGTGTTCCTGCGCGGCGAGATGCCCGTCGGCTGGGTGTCACGTGCCGAACTCGACCGTGCGCTCGGCACGCTCTATGCGTCGGTCGAGCAGTGTTTTCAGGCGCTGCTGCGCATCGGGTTCCGCAGCCGATTCGACTGATCGGACCACGTCCGTTCCCGTTCTCCCGGCGCGTCGCCCACTGGTGAGGTGTCCGGGCGGGAGTGCTCGGGGGAGTCGGTCCCACTTCCTTCCGCCCGGACAGCAGTGGGTGTCGTCGCGGTAGGTTCGGCGCGTGGACGACCAGGGGTACGAGCTCGCGATCATCGGCGGCGGCAACATGGGCGCTGCGCTCCTCGGTGGGCTGGTCGACTCCGGCGTCTTCGCCGAGTCGGCGCTGTGCGTCGTCGAGGTCGATGCTGACCGACGCGAGCAATTGGCAGCGACGTTCCCGGCGGTCGCGGTCGCAGCAACGGTGCCGTCGTGTTCGGGCGCCGTGCTCGCCGTCAAGCCGAACGGAGATCCCGGCGGCTGCGGCCGCCGCCGCCGAAGCCGGAGCGAGGCACCTCCTGTCGATCGCAGCCGGGGTGCGACTTGCGACGATCGAAGCAGCAGCCGGACCCGATGTCGCCGTCGTCCGGGCGATGCCCAACACGCCGGCACTCGTTCGGCTCGGGGCCTGCGCGATCGCCGCCGGTGCAGCGGCGGGCACCGACGACGTCGCATGGGCGCGGTCGATCCTCGAAGCGGTCGGCACGGTCGACGAGGTCGACGAAGCGTCGCTCGACGCGTTCACCGGGGTCGCCGGTTCAGGCCCTGCGTACGTGTTCCTGCTCGCCGAGTCGCTCATCGACGCAGCGGTCGAGGAGGGTCTCGACCGAGAGATGGCCGAACGAGTCGTGCCGCAGTTGCTGCTCGGCTCGGCGACCCTGCTCGAACGCGACGGCGATCCGACCCGCCTTCGTGAGATGGTCACCTCGCCGAACGGGACGACAGCAGCGGGTCTCGCGGCGCTCGATGAACGCGACCTCCGCGGTGCGATCGCAGCGGCGGTTCGCGCGGCAACCAGCCGCAGCCGCGAACTCGGCTGAGACGTCGCAGCGGACTCGCCGACGGTCGGTCTCGAAAGTCGATCGATCACGTCGAGAATTTCATCGCTGTTTTTTGCATGTGCCACTTTTCACATGGGTCCGCGTGGCCTATGGTGATCTGCGTGGAGACGCGTTCACCGGAAACGGTGGACAGCGCCGACGGGGCTGGTGCCATCGGGGGGTTGGCACCGGCCCTTGTCGCGTCCGGGGGCCCTTCGCAGTAGCTTCGCCGCCATGGCTCGCCGCTACGACACCGTGTCATTCCTCTCCGACTACGGCACGAGCGACGAGTTCGTCGGCGTCGTCCACTCGGTGATCCGCGACCTTGCACCGCATGCGCGTGTGATCGATCTCACGCACGGTGTCGCCCCGTTCGACGTGCGCGCCGGTTCGCTCGCGTTGGCCCGCAGTATCAGCTACGTCGCCGCTGGAGTGGTGCTGGCCGTCGTCGATCCCGGGGTTGCGACCACTCGGCGAGCGATCGCTGTCGAGGTGGCGGGCGGGAGCGGCGTCCTCGTGGGACCCGACAATGGGCTGTTGGCCCCTGCGGTGGCACTTGCAGGAGGGGCTGAACGCGCCGTGGAGCTCAACGATGCGCAGTGGCATCTGCCGTCTCCGGGCGCCACCTTTGCCGGCCGCGACGTGTTCGCGCCGGTCGCCGCACAACTCTGCAACGGCGTCGAATTGAGCGAGCTCGGCGACTCGGTCGATCCCGACCTCCTGCTTCCGGGGATCGTCGCGCTCCCGCAGACCGACGCCGACACCGTGATCGCTCAGGTGCTCTGGGTCGACCGCTACGGCAACGCGCAGCTGAATGTCGGTCCCGACGATCTGCCCGACGGATTCGGTGCCCGGATCGACGTCCGATGCAGTTCACCGACCGACCCGACCGGTGGTGCCGTGCGGAGTGCGACACGGGCCACCTCGTTCGCGGAGCTCACTGCAGGTGCTGTCGGCCTGGTGTTGGACTCGTCGGGGCTGCTGGCTGTGGCGATGGATCAGCGGTCGGCTGCAGACGAACTCGGCCTCGACGTCGGCGACCAGGTCACCCTGACGGCGTCGGCTGACGAGGGCATCACTCAGCCCGTGACGCTGCGGCGTCAGCAGGGGTAACCTCGCCGCATGCGCCCCGCCACGACGTTGACGCTCGGTCTGCTGCTGCTGGTCATCCTGGTGGCCGGGACCGTGTCGCTCCTCAGCCTCTAGTGACCAACCCCTGCGCCGGCACGGGCTGACCGCTGCACAGTGGTGCGCGGAGCCCAGGGGCGAGTACCATTGTCGGCCGAGCGCGGCAGCGGGCTGCGCAGGGGGACACCGTGAATCTCGCCAACATCATCGACGGTCACGACGACGAGTCAGTCGCTCTCATCTGGCGCAATCGGACCGTCACCTATGAGGACCTGCGCCAACAGGTCGGGGCCTTTCGAGGCGGGCTCGCCTCGATGGGCGTCGGTGCCGGCGACCGGGTTGGCATCATCGTCGGGAACTCCCCGCACTTCGTCGTCGCCTACCTCGCCACCATCGGGCTGGGAGCGGTTGCCGTGCCACTCAATCCGGGCAGCCCCGGACCCGAGCTGGAGACCGAACTCGCCGTCGTCGGGGCCCGCGTCGTGGTCGTCGACAAGCTGGGGGCAGCCAACTGGGCGCACGTCGACCGGGCCGCTGTGCCATCGGTCGAAGCTGCGGTCGTGACCGAACCGACCGACGACACCGAGGGCACCGTCGCATTCGACGACCTCCTGGCCACCACGCCGCTCGATGTCGTCGACGTCGACGACGATCATCTGGCCGCATTGATGTTCACCAGTGGCACCGCCGGGTCGCCGCGAGCGGCCATGCTCACCCATGGAAATCTTCGCGCCAACCTCGATCAGAGCCGTTCGGCCGAGGGGCACATCAGCAACGACGACGTGATCTACGGGGTGCTGCCCCTGTTTCACATCTTCGGGCTGAACGTGGTGATCGGTCTCGGGCTGAGCGTCGGCGCCACCATCGTGCTCGTCCAGCGGTTCGATCCGGCCACTGCGGTGCAATCGATCACGGACCGGGCGGTCACGGTCATCCCCGGCGCTCCGGCACTCTGGACCGCGTTCGCCCACTTCGACGAACTCGATTCGTCCACCTTTGCCAACGTGCGGCTCGCCCTCTCAGGTGCGTCGCGCCTCCCGGTGACGGTGGCGCGTGTCATGCAGGAGCGTTTCGGTATCGAGATCCGCGAGGGCTATGGCCTGACCGAGGCGTCTCCGATCGTCACCACGTCCACGGGCATCACGCCGCGCTTCGGCTCGGTCGGCCGCGCCCTGGCCGGCGTCGAGATTCGTCTCGTCAACTCCAACGGCGACGCACTCGTCGGTGATGTCGGCGAGGTGTGGGTGCGCGGCGACAACATCTTCGCCGGCTACTACGGCGACCCCGAGGCCACCGCCGAAGTCCTCGATGCCGACGGGTGGCTCCACACCGGCGACATGGCAACCACCGATGACGACGGCTATCTGTACTTGGTCGACAGGTCGAAGGACCTGATCATCGTGTCGGGGTTCAATGTGTTCCCTGCCGAGGTCGAAGAGATGCTGCTCACCCACCCGGCCGTGGTCGAGGTTGGGGTCGTTGGCGTCGCTCATCCGCACACCGGTGAAGCCGTCAAGGCCTACGTGGTCGCGACGAGTGGTTCCGATGTCGATGAAGAGACGCTGATCGAGTACTCGCTCGACCATCTCGCCCGCTACAAGTGTCCGAGCAAGGTGATCTTCGTCAGCGACCTGCCGCGCAACGCGTCCGGCAAGCTCGTTCGACGCAGTCTGGACGACGCGTTGCGCGTGGGTGCGCTCCCTGCCTGACGCTTTGTGAAAACGTGCACGAGCGGCGTAGCGTGTGCTGCTCATGGCTGGTCAACGAACACGACGCCGGATTCCGGAAGCGACCGTCGCCCGGCTGCCGGTGTATCTCCGGATCCTCTCGGAACAGTTCGAGGCCAACGTCACGAGCATTTCCTCCGAGCAACTCGCCGACTTCGCCGGGCTCAATGCTGCCAAGGTGCGCAAGGACCTGAGCTACCTCGGGAGCTACGGCACGCGGGGCGTCGGCTACGACATCGAATTCCTCGTGTACCAGATCCGTCGTGAGCTCGGCCTGACGCACGACTGGCATGTCGTCATCGTGGGCGCGGGCAACCTCGGCCAGGCGCTCGCCGGCTACAACGGCTTCGGCGATCGGGGCTTCCCGGTCGGCGGCATCGTCGATGTCGACGCCGCCAAGGTCGGCTCGGTGATCGGAGGCGTACGGGTTCGCCACATCGACGAGCTCGCCAAGGTCGTCCAGGCTCGCAACATCTCGATCGGGGTGATCGCCACGCCGGGAAGCGCTGCCCAGGAGGCCGCCGACGCCCTCGTCGCTGCCGGCGTCACCAGCTTGCTCAACTTCGCACCCAGCGTCATCGGCGTTCCCCATGGCATCAGCGTGCGCAAGGTCGACCTCGCCGTCGAACTGCAGATCCTCAGCTACTACGAACAGCGTCGGGCAACGGCCGCGCCGGCCTCCGGACTTCGTGCCGTGCCCGGCGAGCCACGACGTGGTGTGACGGCCTAGGGTTGTCGTCGCCATGTCCATCCTCGTCGTCGGCGTCAACCACCGCAGTGGGCCACTCGCGCTCCTCGAACGTGTCACGATCGCTCCCGATCGCCTCGCAAAGGCGGTGAGCGGTCTCGCCCAGCGCGACAACGTGCGCGAAGCGGTCATCTTGTCGACCTGCAACCGCACCGAGGTCTACGTGGTCGCCGAGCTGTTCCACGGGGCCTACGGCGACGTTCGCGACCTGCTCTGCGAGCTGGGCGGACTCGGGATCGACGAACTCACTCCCCACCTGTACAGCCAGCACGACACTGCGGCGGTGACGCATCTGCTCGAGGTGGCAGCTGGGCTCGATTCGGCCGTGCTCGGCGAGAGCGAAATCCTCGGCCAGGTACGTGCGGCGTGGGATGTCGCCCAGCAGGAGGGGGCGTCTCGTTCGACGCTCAACCATCTGTTCCGCTCCGCTCTTGCGGCCGGCAAGCGCGCTCGGACCGAGACCGGGATCGCCAGGGGAACGGCATCGATCAGCCATGCCGCGGTCGAGATGATCTCCGACGTCGTCGGCGACCTCGGTGGACGTCGAGCGCTCGTGGTCGGTGCCGGGTCGATGGGCGAGGGCGTCGCGGTCGCACTTCGCCGGGCCGGCGGCGCCGAGATCCTGGTCGCCAACCGCACCGCTGATCGGGGCGCTGCGCTCGCTGATCGGGTCGACGGCGTGTCCATCGGATTCGATCGGCTTCCCGAAGCGGTTGCCGCTGCTGACGTCATTGTCGTCGGCACCGGCGCCGACGAGGCCGTGCTCACCACCGAGATGGTTCGTAGCGCTGGTGCCGCCAATGCATCGAGGAAACCGCTGTACGTCGTCGACATCGGGGTGCCGCGCAACGTCGCTCCCGCGGTGGGTGACCTCCCCGGTGTGACGCTGGCCGACCTCGACGACCTGCGCGACTGGGCCGATCGTGGTCTGGCCCACCGTGCCGCCGAAGCCGAACGTGTTCGGGTGATCGTCGCTGAAGAGGCCGAGCGTTTTCTCGTCGAGTCCACCGCTCGCCAGGCGGCGCCGCTCGTCGCGTTGATGCACGGCGCTGCCGATCGGGTCCGTCGTGGCGAACTCGAACGATTCGCCGCTCGGGTCGGCGACCTCGACGCCGGCCAACTCGATGCCGTCGAGTCGCTCACGAAGGCGATCGTCGCCAAACTCCTGCACGAGCCGTCGGTGCGGCTCAAGGCGCAGGCCGGCACACCGCAGGGCGAGCGCAATGCGGCGGCCATGCGCGACCTGTTCGACCTCGGGTGAACACGCCGTGAGCGGCGATCGACTCGCCCCGCTGCGCCTGGCCACGCGCGGCTCTCGCCAGGCGATCGGTCAGTCCGGCGCCGTCGCCGAAGCGATCACCGCAGCCACTGGTCGCCCCGTCGAGTTGATCCCGGTCGAGACCACCGGCGACGTCCGTCTCGATGTGCCGTTGCACGAGATCGGTGGGCAGGGGGTGTTCGTCAAAGAAGTCCAGCGGGCGGTGCTCGACGGGCGCGCTGACCTCGCTGTCCACTCCGCCAAGGATCTGCCGTCGGCTGCTGCCGAGGGGCTGGTCGTCGCGGCGTTCTGCGAACGTCGCGACCCCCGTGATGCGCTGGTCGGCGCCACCCTCGCTGCGCTCGCCGAGGGGTGCACGGTTGCCACCGGGTCGGTGCGCCGCCGCGCGCAACTGCGTCGGGTCCGACCCGACCTCGAGTTCGACGAGCTGCGCGGCAACATCGATCGCCGGCTGTCGAAGATCCCTCACGGCGGAGCGATCGTGATGGCGGTCGCCGCCCTCGACATCCTGGGTCTGACCGACCGCATCGCCGAGACCCTCGATGTCCACGAGTTCGTTCCGGCGGTCGGGCAGGGCTGTGTGGCCGTCGAGTGCCGCATCGATGACTCGTCGACGCAGGAGACACTCGCAGCGATCGACCATGCGATGACCCGTCACGACGTCGAGGTCGAGCGGGCGTTTCTCGCCGAACTCGGCAGCGGTTGTTCGCTGCCGGTTGGTGCACATGCCAGCGCCGGCACGTTGTGGACCTTTCTCGCCGATCTCGACACCGGCGTCTCGGTGTCCGATGAGATCGAACTGCCCGGCGGGGCTGCCGACCTCGAGATCGCGCGGGCGGCAGCGACAGCTGCCCATCGGGCGCTCTCGTGAGGAGTTCTCCGCCGTGACCGGAGCGCTGGACGGTTGCCGGGTGGTGATCACTCGGGAACGGCCCGGCGAACTCGGCGCGATGCTCGCCCGGCGAGGTGCACTCGTCGTGCACGTGCCGCTGATCGAGGTGGTCGAGCCCGCCGATGGTGCCAGCGCACTGAATGACGCACTGGCGGAACTGGACGACTACGACTGGTTGATCGTCACGTCGGCAGCGGGCGCTGAACGTGTCGGCGCAGCAGCGCGATCGGCCACCGGAGTCGGCCTCGCTGTGGTGGGAACGGCGACAGCGCAGGTGCTGGCGCGCGAGAGCGGTCGCAGCGTCGACCTGATGCCGGACGTGCAGCGCGCCGAGGCCCTGGCCGAACGATTCGTTGCCGACACGCCGTCTGGCCAACGCATCTTGATCGCCCAGGCCGACATCGCTGCGCCATCGTTGGCCGAGACGCTGCGCCTGGCAGGGCATCGCGTGACCACCGTTACTGCCTACCGGACGGTGGCGAGAGCACCGGTGAACGACGCCGGGCTCGACGCCGATGCGGTGCTGTTCGCCAGCGGATCGTCGGTCGAGAGCTGGTGCCGCGCATTTGGCCCGACCGGGCCCCCACTCAGGGTGGCGATCGGTCCGTCGACGGCCGCAGTTGCCCAACGATTGGGTCTCAAGTTGTCGGGCGTTGCGTCCGATCACTCTGTGGAAGGACTCGTGACCGAGCTCGAGCGCCTGCGCAGCGATCCTGCTGCGCCGGCCACCGATCGGTCGCCGCGTCCGAAATGATCGTAAACCTGTAAGAATTGTCAGCAGCATCGAAGAACAGGACGGGCAACACGAGGTGAGGAGCGAGGTGACCGATCGGAGTGGGCGGCGGCGCGCGGTCGTCGCCGCGGCCGGCATGCTGTGCGCAGGATTCGTCCTGAGCACGAGCGCCGTCGATGCCCGAGCGTCGGTTGGCATCCGCGATCTCGTTGCATCCGGGGCGGTGTCGGCAGCGTCGCCGGAGGGACCCTTGTCGGGAGCAGCCGCAAGCGTCTCGGGCGACGGTCGTTTCGTCGCGTCCGAGGGGTTGCCGGGTGGAGGCGATCCGGCCGTTGCGGCTGTCGACCCACGTACCTCCACCGTGTACCTCACCGATCGTGAGCTGGCGACCACGATCGAGATCACCGTGGTCCCCGAGGGACAGCGGTCAGGCAACTCGATCCACCCGGTGCTCTCCGGTGACGGTTGCAGCATCGTGGTCACCACCGAACTCGCGCTCGACGTCTTCCGCGACGACGACACCGGCCTGCGTTGGGACGTCTATCGCCAGCGGCTCGAGCACTGCGGCGGCACCCCGGGTGACTGGGAGCTCGTATCGACTCGCCCGGGCGGCGCCACGATCGCGCGGGACGACGTGGACATCTCCGATCCGCCGGCGGTGTCACGTGCCGGCACGCTGATCGCGTACACCCATCCCGCCACCGAACTGCTCGACACCGGCGACATCACCTCGGTCAGCCTCGTCGATCTCGGCCAACCGGTCGGAAGCCCGAATCGTTCCCGCACCGTGGCCGGCACTCCGATCGTCTCGCCCGACACCGAATACGTTCACCAGGGGATCGACCAACCCTCGCTGTCCGGCAACGGTCGCTTCGTGGCCTTCCGCTCGGATGCGGCGTCCACCGAGGCCGTCCCTGGCTGGGGCTATGGACCCGAGGCGGGCGGTCCCGCAACGTCACAGGTCTTCGTGTGGGACCGCGAGCAGGCCGATCCGTTCGAGGCCGTCAAGCTGGTCTCCACACGCGTCGACGGCTTGCCCACCATCGCCGGCGCCTCCGAGCCGACGCTGTCCCGCGACGGTCGCGTGGTGGCGTTCACGAGCAGCGATGTGGGGCTGGTTCCCGCAGTGTTCCCGCCCTGCGCCGATGGCTGCCCGAGCCAGGTGTATCACCTCGACCGAGACGTCGATGGCAACGGCCGCTTCGACGAACCCACCCGTGTGCTGATGACGTTGGTGAGCAGCGAACCCGCCACCGACCCGGCGGTCGCCGGAACGGCCCCGTCGTCGCAACCGTCGCTCAGCGCCGACGGCCAACTCGTGGCCTTCGTGACCAAGGCAGCCAACCTGCAGGTCGTCGAAGCAGGCGGCGGAGGCGCTGCCACCGATGGCGACCTCCTCGTTGCCGACGTGTCGCAGGGAACCCTGCGACGCGTGACGATGACCGAGGACGGCATTCGCCCCGCCGTGGCATCGCATTCGGGTCCCCAGCTGAGCGACACCGGGCGAACCATCGTCTTCGACACGCTCGCAGCAGCACAGCTCGTGCCCGGCAGTGATCCCGGCCGCCAGGTCGTCAGCATCGAGACCGCGCCGTCGCTGGCTTTGGCCGAAGGCGACCTCGGCACGACGCTCGTCGGGTTCGAGAGCGACGAGTGGTATGTCGCGGTCAACAACGACGGCCCGACCACCTTCACTCCGTCGCAGGTCTCGGTGTCGGACCGGCGCTTCCGGATCAACGAGGAGCTGAGCACCTGCGCACTCGGCGCACCGGTGCCTCCCGGTGGCGATTGCACGGTCCGGCTCACGTTCACTCCGACCGAACCCGGCCCGGTGAGCGCAACGCTCACGGTTGCCGAGGAAGGGTTCCGCGCCGTCTCGGTGTCGACCACGGTCCGAGGCGCAGGCGGCGATCCGATGCTGCGGACCGATCCGGCCGGCCAAGCGCTCGGCTCGGTCGTGGTCGGCGAGGCGAGCGCCGAATTCCTGTTCGACGTCGAGAACATCTCCTTGGTGCCCACCTCCGTGGCCGACATCAGGGTGGTCGGCCCGCACCCGGGTGACTTCGTCGTCACCTCGAACAGCTGTGCCGGTCGCTCGCTGAACCCTCGCTCGACCTGTTCGGTCGGGGTCACCTTCACCCCAACGGCATCCGGCCAGCGTTCGGCGGTCATCGAACTGGCCACTCCGACAGGGCAGTACACCGTGATGGTCCCCGATGGAGCGGGCCGCTACGACCCGAAGTTCGCACTCGACACCGATGAGGTCGAGGCCGGTCGCGAGTTCGGCGTCGGCGGCGCTGGGTTCCCACCGTCCACACCGGTGTCGATCCTGTTCGGCGACGACCCGCGCAGTCGGCTCGATCTCGTCACCAACGAGGACGGCGGATTCCTTGCTCTGGTCCCGACACTGTCGAGTGAATTCGGCGGCGAGCGGACCGTGGTGGCACAAGCAGCGGACGGCACGACGGCGTCGGTGCCCCTCCGAGTGATCGCACGGCCGGAACCGATGGCCGGACTCCCCGGCTTCGGCCTCGGCGGCTGATGCTGCGCTGACATCGCGGGAGCGCAGATGCGCTTCCGGGTGCGCCCTCGGGTCTCGCTGCCGGCCGGCTCAGCCGTTCGAGTCGTCGACCAGTCCGCCCATGTTCAGTGCGGTGGTGCACGTCGAGCGGCTGGCGTCGCCGATCTCGTCGCACCTGACCGAGAACGTGACGTTGTCGCCCGGGTCGAGTCGAATCGGCGTGATCCGCGGCTCGAACCAGACGCCACGAACGTTCTCCAGCGACCAGATGAAGATGGGTTCGGTGTTGACCAACAGGGTCGCCACGCCACGATCGTCGAATGGATTCTCGACGCGGAGATCGGTCAGGTCGAATACGCCGGTGTCAGGGAGGGTCGTGGACTCGTCGGCCGTCTGCGTGAGCGGTGCCGCGACCTCGAACCGGATGAACGTCGGCTCGCCCTCGGTCTCGGGGTTCTCGACGTCGGGAGGTGTCGGCGAGGGCGCCGTGACCTGGGGGCCACCGGTGGCGTCGTTGGTGTCGTTCTCGGTCGCCGCGAGATCGGCGATCTGGCGATCGACCTCATCGGATGCCGCATCCTCGATCGTGGGTTTCACGACAGCGAACCAAGCGAGCATGGTCGCTGCGAGCAGTGCCACGACCGCGGCAGCTCGTGCGATCATGGCGCCAGGGATGGTCGGCGACTGGACCAACGACATCGGTGAGACAACCGGGTCGAAACCTTGGCGTGCAGCCTCGACTTCGAAGTCGAGCGTTCGGGTGGTTCGCCGCAGGCTGTGCTTGGTGCGTGCCTTCAGACGTACCAGCGTGGCCGAGCCAGGCCCCACACCGACAGCAGGCGGGTCGAAGTCGCCGTCGACCCGCTCGCTGGGATCGACGAGGTGCAACCGGCAACTGGCGACCGTGTTGCCATGGTTCTCGACCATGAACTCGAACGTGGCGCGATGTCGAGCTCGTTGGATCGGTTGGAGCGCAACGATCCTGCAGTCGTCGAACTGGGTGACCATGAGTGTGGTCTCGGCCACGACGGCATCGTCGGAGTCGCCGAGCGGGATGATGCGGATGGCGATCGATGTCGGCCCGGCGGTGGTCGACGGCAACGCCGGCGGAGCAATCGTGACCTCGACGACCTCCTGCGAGCCCCCGAACAGAGTGAGATTCCCGGGGGTGACCGTGGTCCAGCTCGCGGTGAGTCCGGCGGGGACAACGGTGAACGACTCGGTGTCGTCTCCGAGGTTGTGGATCGTGAGCGGCAGGGTCAGCGTGCTCCCCGGAGCGAGCGCCACATCGTCATTGGAGAACCAGGCGTGGACCGACATCGCCGAGCACGCTACCGCGTGACCGCCCGTGGAACCGGTCGTCGGTCTCGGTGCGGCCGAGTGCCACCGTTAGGCTCCACCGTGTGCCCAGCTCCGAGATGCCGACTCCGACGGTCAGGCCGCGCCGTCTCCGCAGGACCGCGGCGATTCGTGATCTCGTAGCGCAAACCCACCTCCGCGTCGATGACCTCGTCGCTCCACTGTTCGTACGTGAGGGCATCGACGAGCCGCAGTCGATCGAGTCGTTGCCGGGCGTGATGCAGCACACCGCGACCTCACTTCGATCCGAGGTTGCCGCTCTCGCCGAGCTGGGGGTGCGCTCGGTCGTCCTCTTCGGGGTGCCGGTGTCCAAGGACCCCACCGGAAGCGGCGCATTCGACCCGGACGGCATCGTGCAGGTCGCATTGCGCGATCTGCGCAGTGACTTCGGCGACGACATCGTGGTGATGGCCGACCTGTGCGTCGACGAGTACACCGATCACGGCCACTGCGGCATCGTCGGTGCGGATGGTGACGTCGACAACGACGCGACGCTCGAGCTCTACGCTCGGGCCGCCCTCGCACAGGCTGCTGCCGGTGCTCAGGTGGTGGCGCCGAGCGGCATGATGGACGGCCAGGTCGCAGTCATCCGTGACGCCCTCGATACCGCCGGGTTCACCGACGTGGCGATCATGGCCTACGCCGCGAAGTTCGCGAGCGCCCTGTACGGGCCGTTCCGTGACGCCGTCGACGTCTCGATCACCGGTGGTGGTGACCGCAAGGGGTACCAGCAGGACTGGCGGAACTCGCGCGAGGCGCAGCTGGAGATCGACCTCGACGTGGCCGAGGGTGCCGACATCGTGATGGTCAAGCCGGCGCTCGCCTATCTCGATGTGATCGCCGATGCATCGGCCCGCCTCGACGTGCCGATCGCGGCGTATCACGTCAGTGGCGAGTACGCCATGATCCACGCAGCAGCCGAGCGCGGGTGGATCGACGGCGACGCCGTCGCGCTCGAGCATCTCACCGCCATCAAACGAGCCGGTGCCGACATCGTCCTCACCTACTTCGCGCGATGGTTCGCCGAGTCCGTGGCGAACGGCTCGGTGGCGTCATGACGTCGGCGACCGGCATCCCGTTCTGCGATCCGGTCGCCTGTGTGGCTGCTGGGTGCACGCCGACGGTGTGCGTCGGCGCCGGCGTCACGTCGAACGCCACGCTGTTCGAACGGTCTCGCCGGGCCATTCCCGGCGGAGTGAACTCGTCGATCCGGGCGTTCAAGGCCGTTGGCGGTGAGCCGTACGTCGTCGCGAGTGCGTCCGGTGCGACCATCACCGATGTCGAAGGCACGACCTACTTCGACCTCGTGCAGAGCTACGGCGCGGTGATTCTCGGTCACGCCCATCCAGCGATCACCCGGGCGATCACCGCCGCGGCCACGGGTGGCACCTCGTACGGCGCTCCGACGCCGCGTGAGATGAAGCTCGCCGAGGCGATTTCCGCTCGGGTGCCGAGCTGCGATCGGGTGCGGTTGATGAACTCGGGCACCGAGGCGACGAGTACGGCGATCCGCCTGGCCCGTGGGGTCACCGGACGTGACCGCATCGTGACCTTCGCCGGGAACTTCCACGGCGCCACCGATGCGCTGCTGGTCACCGGCGGCAGCGGGGTGGCCACGCTCGGATTGCCCGGCACTGCTGGGGTTCCCGACGCAGCGGTCGCAGCCACGATCGTCGCGCCCTACAACGTCGTCCCCGAACTCGACGATCGAGTTGCCGCAGTGATCGTCGAGCCGGTTGCGGCGAACATGGGCGTCGTGGCGCCGGCGTCGGGATTCCTCGAGGGGTTGCGGGCCGAGTGCGATCGGGTCGGCGCCCTGTTGATCTTCGACGAGGTGATCACCGGGTTCCGCCTCGGAACCGGCGGTGCGCAAGCCCGCTACGACGTCCGCCCCGACATCACTTGCTTCGGCAAGGTGATCGGCGGTGGCCTTCCCATCGGGGCGATCGGCGGCTCGGCCGATGTGATGGAGCACCTCTCGCCGATCGGTCCTGTGTTCCATGCCGGCACGCTGTCGGGCAATCCGATCGCCACCGCCGGTGGTCTTGCAGCGCTCGACACGCTCAGCCCCGACGTCTACATCGAATTGATGGCCCGCACGCGGCATCTCTCCGCGCTGCTGCGCGATGCCTGTGCGGCGGCCGATTTCGACGCCACGTTCCCGGTCGTCGGCACACTGCTCGGCATCGTGTGTGGCTCGGCTGCCGGCGCCGTCCACAACTTCGATGACGCCAAGCGCACCGACGAGCGCGCGTATGCCGCCTTCTTCCAGGCGATGCTGGCCGAGGGCGTCGCCCTGGCACCCGGCGCCTACGAGGCGCTCTTCGTGGGGCTCGGCCACACCGACGAGGTGCTGCAACGGATCGGCGATGCGGCCCACCGGGCCGCGGTCGTTGCCCGTGCGGAGCTCGCTACGTTGGAACCGTGAGGCAGCTCTTCAACTGGCGTTTCGTCGCCGCCGTGGTGGCGCTCGGCGTGTTGGCGTTGCTCGCGCGAGCGATCCTGATCGACGACGACTCGATCGAAGCGGTGATCGAACCGGAGATCATCGAACGCCAGATCGATCTGATCGAGCCGATCGTGTCGGTGACAGGTGCCGATGGAGCCACCCAGCTGCCCGGTGGGGTGACGACCAGCTCCATCGAACTCATGCTCGACGCCGAACGAGTGTTGTCGATCGCGCCGGGCACGTTCGGTGAGATCTCGTGCGAAGAACTCGGCGTGGCGAATCGGTGCGCCGTCTTTGCTGACATGCTCGGCAACGCAGTCGTGTGGTTCGCGATTCTGCCGCAGGCGGCGCGCTCGACCGTCGAGCTCGAGCCCATCATCGACCTCGACGACGGTCGAGCCGTCTTCGACAACGGATGGCGCATCCCGTACGCGCCGGTGATCGAGCGGGATTGTGGCGGCGAGGACATCCCCACATTCAGCGACTTCCTGCGCCGCTTCGGACCCGACAGCGTGACGATCGTCGATCTCGAGTCACGTCAGGTCACTTCCGTTCGCTGCGGCGACGAAGTCGACGGCTGACCGCAGCCCGCGGGTCGAGGTCGTCAGCCGACGAGCGCGTGAGCGGCGGCCAGGCCGGAGTTGTGGGCGGCCTCGACGCGAGGACCGTCGAAGGCATCGCCGGCCAGCACGATCGTGCCACCGGGGGCCACCCAGCAGGGATCCGGCCACGGCGATCGTGGCGTGGCGAATCGCCACTTCTTCACCTGCGCTTCGACGACGGCGGCACCGCCGATCCAGCGGCTGGACAACTCGAGCAGCAGGGCACGAAGGTCGTCGAGGTCGTCGTCCCAGTGCTCCTCGCTCCAGCTCGCGGACGCGTGCACCGTGATCGCCGGGGCGGCGCTCACCCCTTTCGCCTGGTTGTCGGCGACGAAACCGATGTCGGGGTTCGGTCCTTGGACCCCGCCGGGCGCCGGAATCACGGGGGTGCCGTCGAGCGTGGCGAGGAGCGCGATCGTTCGGTCGTAGTCGGTCCGAATCATTGCCTCGTCGAGCTCGATTCCCGAGTCGACGAGCAGCGAGAACGCTTGGGGCAGTGGCGTGGTGACGATCACGGCGTCGCCGTCGACCGTGCTGCCATCGTCGATCACCACCTGCCACGCTGCCGCGCCGACGCCGGTATCGCCTGGTCGGATCGTGAACGCCATGGTCGAGCAGCGAACGTCGAGGCCGACCGCAAGGTCTTTGGCCAGCGAGTTCATGCCGTTGACCGCGATGTAGCGAGCGTGGCCGTCGTCGGAGACGAACCCGTGCGACCAGATCGACACGAGTCCTCGGTCGATCCAGTCGTCGACCTGGCGTTGGAACGCCGGTGTGCGAATCGTGAAGAACTGCGCGCCGTGGTCGAGCGTGGCGTCGCCGATTCGTCGGGTGGCGAGCCGACCTCCTGGAGCACGTCCCTTGTCGACAACGGTCACGTCGACTCCCGCCTCGACGAGTTGACGAGCGGCAACAAGACCGGACAGGCCGGCCCCGACGATCGCGACGCGCATCAGCGGCTGGACTCAGCCGGCGAGGGCATCGTCGAGCTCTGCTCGTTCGGTCACTCGCTTCTGGTACGCGCGCTCGGCCCGACCGAGGAACTCGAGCAGCACGCGGTTGAACGTCGACGCATGCTCGACCATGAAGCCGTGTGCCGCTCCACTGATCACGACCAACTCGGCGGTGGGGATGGTGGCGGCCAGGTCCTCGCTGTCGCCGCGAGGGGTGAGGATGTCCTGATTGCCGACCATCACCAGCGTGGGAACCTCGATCGTGGGGAGCAGATCGATCAGCTCTTGGTGCAGCTCGCCAGCGGCCAGGATCGCATCGCACTGTGCGGCGAAGGCGTGTGACGGACGTCCGAGTGCCAGCGGGCCCAGCCAGCCGATGGCAGGGAACAAGCGGCGGAACGAACGCGGTCCGATCATGAACCGTGCGGCGTCGTGGCCCATCGAGCCGATCCCGCGCTCCAGCGCTGCGTCGCGCCAACTCGCGAGGAGCTCCTCGCGCCACGGGTGGTTGCGCCCGGCAGTGCACGCCAGCGTGAGCGAACGGGTGCGCTCGGGGTACTTCACCGCCACGATCTGGCTGATCGCACCGCCCATCGACGCGCCCACCACGTGGGCGGCCTCCTCGCCGGCGTCGTCGAGTACCGCTATGGCATCGTCGGCCATCTGTTCGAGTGAGTAGGGGCCGTGCGGCTTGTCGCTACGGCCGGCGCCACGGTTGTCGAGTGCGATGCCGCGATACCTGGGTGCTGTCGCCAGACGTTGCAGATTCCACCCGTTCTTGTCGGCGCCGAGGCCCTGGATGAACAGGATCGGCGCACCGTTGGGTCTGCCGGTGATGCGGTAGTGGATACGCGTCCCGTCGGTACTTCGAATGAAGCTCATCACGCACCTCCGAGGCCGGTGAGTGGCAGCCAGTCGAGCGGCGTCCCCGTGCGGAGATCGCCCATCTCGGCGAGCAGCAGCTCGATGTCGCGTCCGACCTGATCGGACAGCTCGAGTTCGGTGAGCGGTCCGCGCCGACGTCGTGGCGAACGCGAAGGCGACCCGATCTCGAACCTGGCGGCACGACCGATCGGGTTCGACGAGGTGGCGGCGGGAAAGACCTTGACCCCGGCGGCCAGCGCGGCGCCGACCAGCGAATGGTCGACCCGTCCGACCCGGCGTAGTCGTTCGTTGTGGGTTGCGCCCATGATCACCAATTCGCCGGCGGCGAGTGCGCCGGCGACCTCGTCGGGATGGTCGAGCAACCCGCCGATGCGACGGGCGAGTGCGCCGATGGGGGCGGTGTCCGGCCGTCCGACGAAGCGCACGGGCCGGTCGACGGCCTCGCTGAGGGCGAACGCCGAGTAGATCGGTGCCAGCGCCAGCGTTCGTGCGTTGACCACGATCAGCGCGCCCTTTCGGCGCGGCAGCCGTTGATCGCCTCCGACGGTCACGTCCCAGCGCAGGCGCGCCGCACGAATCATCGCTCGCACGAGCGCAGGGTCGCGGCCCCAGTCGTCGACGACACCGGCTTGCTCGTCGGTCAGACGACTGACCGACGCATTGAGATCGGCTGCTGCGCGCGAGACGGCCGAACCAGCGCGCGATGCGGTGTCGCGGACGGGGAAGTTCACGACGCGTCCGAGTGTGGAGGTCATCAGGCGACCTGCCTTCGCGCTGGTTGATGGATGATGCTGGGCCAGTGGTACAGCCGATCGATCACGTCGACCGTGCTGTGCTGGGGAGTGAAACCGAGCAATTCGAGCATGCGCCCGTTGTCGGCGAGGCGACCGCGGTGCAGGGCCTCGGAGACATGGTCAGGGATCGGCGCGCCGAGGAGGAAGCTGAGCGCCCGTGCGACACGCCATTCGGGTCCGATGAGCGGGATGGGAACACGTCGTCCGCGACGGGCTGCTTGCAGGGCGGTGATCGCACCCGAGGCGACCACGTTGACCGGTTCGCCGAGCCCCACCCGTGCCGCGGAGACGATCGCACGAGCGGCATCGTTGTCCTCGATCACCGCGAACGGTGGATCGGCGAGGGCGCTGAACGGCACCCCGGGTTGGCGGAGCAGTCGGCCGAGCGGTGACGGGACGTGCGGGCCGAGCACCGGGGCGAGACGAACCGCTCCGACGGTGACGCCGACGCGTTGGCCGACCTTGGCGGCGGTGTGCTCGATCGCCGCGACCGTTCGCCCCCAGTCGCTGGTGGGAGCGATCGGTGCCGACTCGCTCGGCCGGGTGAGCGCTCCTCGCAAGCGTCCGTAGATCTCGATGCCGCTGCGCACCACTACGTGTTCGAGTGCCGAGCACTCGGCAGCGGCCCCGAGGATCGACGTG
Organism: Ilumatobacteraceae bacterium; assembly: GCA_963716095.1. Lineage (GTDB taxonomy): Bacteria > Actinomycetota > Acidimicrobiia > Acidimicrobiales > Ilumatobacteraceae > Sva-07. The sequence goes on from CAVQSV010000023.1 coordinate 596,651, forward strand.
GCTGCCTGGTCGGTCAGTGTGGCGGCAACATGCGGTGCGGCACGCGCATCGGGCTCCCACACACCGACGTGGACCAGCACATGCGGATTGAACGATGCGACGGTGTCGACGATCCGATCGTGCTCGTCGGGGTGAATCCGGTGAAACACCGTACGCTGGAGACGGTGTCGAGGCGGATCGGCATCGATGCCCGAGAGTTCACCCACCCACGACTCGGCCTCGAGGAGGCCGGCAATCGTGGTACCGAGTTCCCCGCCCACACCACTGACGAAAACCCGTTTCCCAGCCATCACCATGAACGCTAGTACCACCCGCCGCCAACTGATTGGTTCTGCTGCTGCGCTCGTCGGAGTCGGAGCGGTCTGGTTTCGCGGCACCGCTCGGCCGGCCGGAGCGCTCGACGCAGCCCCCCGACTGGACTCGGCTGCGGTTGCGCTCGATCAGGCGGTCAGGCTCCGGCTGATGAGCCGGGTCGGATTCCCGGTGCAGTTGCCCGCTGATCTCGTCCTGCTCGACAACTTCGGTGCCGATCGTCTGTTCGGGTCGGGTGCGCACGAGGGCATCGACATCGGTCGTCGTGACGGCCAGTCAGGTCATCCGGTGGTGGCATGCGTCGACGGTCTGCTCGTCGCGCAGGAGTTCCTCGCGGGCAACCAGGGCAATTCCTGGGTGCTGCAGGATGCCGATGGTGATGCATACCGATACCACCACCTCGAGGAGTTCGCCCCCGACTTGACCGTCGGGACCGCCGTCGTTCGCGGCCAGGTGCTCGGCACCATGGGGAGCACCGGGAACCCGAGTGCTCCCCATCTCCACTTCGAGGTGCGCCGTGGTGGCCCGATCGGCACGCCCGTCGACCCCGTCCCACTCCTCCCGCTCCCGCTCGATGGTGTCACGGTCTTCTGACCCGTTCGGACGCGGCCGGGTCAAGTCGTCCGGCCGACGAGCCGATGATGATGGCATGGTCGAACGCGTATCTCGGTCGAGTCGCCGTCGATTCCTGGGCACCATGTTCGGCGCTGCCTGCGCGTGCCACTTCGCGGCCACGGCGTCGCCTCGGGTGGCAGCGAGTACAGAGGGCTCGATCGCCCGGCTCGATCAGCCCGGGAGTGCGCTGCAGACCGCCGAACGCCTGATGCTTCGGCCACCACCCGTGCCGGACGGAAAGCTGATGTTCCCGGTGGCGGCTGCTTCGGACTGCTACGTACTCGACAACTTCGGCGATGCTCGCGGCAGCACCCGACTGCACGAGGGCATCGACATCATGGGCTCAGCGGGCAACGAGGTGTTCGCCGTTGCATCCGGCGTGTTCACCAAGCGCTACACCAACACGGGAACCGCCGGTTGGGGTTGGACGCTGTACGACGAGTCGACCGACACCTCCTACAAGTACTTCCACCTGGCCGAAGACGCCGGTGGCTTCGACGAGGGCAGCTCGGTGAATGTCGGCGACACGATCGGCTACGTCGGCAACAGTGGCACGTTCGGCGTGGACAACTTCCACTTGCACTTCGAGGTGCGGCCGAACAACGTCGCCATCGATCCGCTGTCGCTGCTCGTGGTCGATCGCAACGCCTGCGGCGTCTCTCCACCGATTCGCGCCTGACGGTGACGATTGGTGTTCTCGACACCAATCATCAGATCACCGCAGGGTGTGGGCGCGCAGGATGATCTCGCGGGCGAACGGATCGAGTTGACGCCCTGCCAGGCGTTCGGTGACCTGGATTGCCTTGGTCGGCTCTTCCACCAGGCCGGCCCAGCGGATGTAGCCACCCATGATCCCGATGATGCGGTCGCCGACCTCGTCGCCGTGCACCAACACCTTCGTGCCGTGCTTGAGCAACTCGCGGAGCTCGGTGTACAGCGCAGTGAGGTACTGATCGGTGTGCTCGGAGTTGAACGGGCGGTGCCGGTACGGCAACTGCAGCTCGTCGTAGTTGTGCAGGTTGTGCGGCGCGACGATGATCGAGATCACGCTGCCGAAGCCGTTTTCTCGCAGCCAGATGATCTCTTCCTGGCGACGCACTCGGCGATGGCTGTCGCCGACCCCGCCCGGCCGCTCGCAGATCGCCAGCTTGTCCTTCAAGATCCACGTGAAGTTCCGTGGTGTGATCCCCAATGCCCATTTTCCACGCAGACGAGGTGGCATCAGCGGGCAGCTTCGTGTTCGGCGGGGCTCGTCATAACGGGTTGCCAGGCTAGCGGTTGGAGGGTCGCGTCAGACCAGGTGGAGCCGACCGCTTCGGCGCTCGATTCGCCGCCCGCCTGCGAGTTCGCATGCGGCGCTGTGCCCTTTGGCGACGGCGAGGACTCGTTGGACGGCGTCGGCGTCGGGCGGGTAGCCGTCGAGTTCGATCCAGTGTCGGATCGCTCTGGCTGCGAGCACGCCGGGGGCGGTGGCCAGTTCGTGGGCGTCGGTCGGATCGATCGACGCGGCGAGTTCGTCGAGGAACTGCTCGTCGGCTCGTAGGAGGTCGGCGGTGCGGTTGAGGAGCACGGCAACATCGCGTTCGGCGATGTCGTCGAGCAGCGGGAGCAGTTCGTGGCGGATGCGGTTGCGGCGAAAGCGGCGATCGTCGTTGGTGGGGTCCTCGGCGACGGCGAGGCCGAGTTGCTCGCACACCGCTGCAGTCTCGACGCGACGCAGCGCCAAGATGGGGTGGCGCCACCCGGGTCCGATCGCGCCGAGACCGGCAGCCCCCGAGCCTCGCAGGAGTGCAAGCAACAGGGTTTCGGCCTGGTCGTCGGCGGTATGGCCCGTCATGGCATCAGGGCCGAGCGCGGCGCGGCGAGCGGTGCGTGCACGCGCTTCGAGATTGGAGCCGTCGGGGACGTCGACGGCGATGGAGCGGAACCCGACTCCCAGTTGCGCGGCGGCGGCCCGGGCGACATCGGCGTCGATGTGTGCCGAAGCCCGCAGGCCGTGGTCGACGTGGACCGCGGTGACGTCACAGCCTGCGGCGACCGCCAGAGCGACGAGCGCTGTCGAGTCGGTTCCGCCGGACAGCCCACAGATCACGGCTGCGCCTCGAGGCGGAAAAGTGCAACGGTCGAGGAGGGCGGCGATGTCGAGCAGGGACGCCGTCCTCGGTCAGCGACGGCTACAGGTCGGTGTGGTGGGCGGAGCGCTGGCCGCGGGGCGGATGCTCCTTGGCCGTGACCGACTTCAGGTAGCCGCCGACGAGCGCCACGATCGCCAGGATTGCGAGGAGCACGAGCGCGAGGCCGATCCACCAGTGCCAGATGTTGGCTGCGAGCATGAGATGAGAGGCTAACCCGTCCGAACCGGATCAGTCGAAACGATGCGTGGCCGCTCCGTCGTCAGCCGATCTTGCCATCGCCGTCGAAGTCGGTGCCGAAGCACTGTTCGATCTTGCCGAGCAATCCGGGGGGCATCTCGTCGTTGTTGCACTTCTGGGCGACGACGATCTTCAGCTCTGCGTGGAAGTCGAAGGCCCCGAGGCAGTCCATGCAGCCTTCGAGGTGATGGTGGATCGCCTCTCGTTGATGATCGGAGAGCTCCCCGTCGAGAAACACGTCGAGTTCTCGGAGGGTGTCGGCACAGTTGGAGATCACTGGTTCGTCGGTGGTCGTCGCCTCGTCGCTCATGTGTCGCTCATCTCTCGCTGTTCGTCTGCGGTTTGGGCTGTGATCAGCCCTCGCTCCAGTCCGAAATCATGCAACGCCTTCTGCATCGCCTTTCTTCCCCGATGCAGTCGCGACATCACGGTGCCGATGGGGATGTCGAGCATCTCGGCGATCTCCTTGTACGAGAACCCCTCGACGTCGGCCAGGATCACGGGCAGCCGGAAGTTGTCGGGGAGGTCTTCGAGCGCCTGTTTGACCTCGTCGTCGGGGAGGAGTTCCATCAGCGACTCTTCGGCGGATCTGCCGACGCTTGCGTCCTGGAGCGCGCCGAGGTTCTTGTAGAGGTACAGGTCCTCGAACTCGCCGAGTTCGGTCTCGTCCGGCCGTCGCTGCTTGGCTCGGTAGGTGTTGATGTAGGTGTTCGTCATGATCCGGAACAACCACGCCCGGAGGTTCGTCCCTTCGGAGAAGGTCTGGTAGCTCCGGTACCCCTTCAGGTAGGTCTCCTGGACGAGGTCTTCGGCGTCGCTGCGGTTGCGGGTCATGCGGAGTGCACCCGAGTAGAGCTGCGGGGCGTACTGCATTGCTTCCTCGGCGAATGTTGCCTGGTCGGCCATGGGGCGACTGTACCTGGCGTCGGATCGCCCAGGTCAGCGCTGTCGCCCGGTTGTCAGTTCGTTTCGGTGTCGGAGGTGTGCGTGTCGGCGGTGGGAGTCGCGTCGGCGGTGTCATCGAGGCGTTCGACGACGTCGTCGATCGACGAGATCAGCCGGTCCATGAGATCGGCGAGCTGGGCACGTTCAGCCGGATCGAATTCGCTGAGGATGTGCATCATCGCGATCGAGCGGCGGCTGGCGACGGCGTCGTGGCGCCGTCGGCCCTCGTCGGTGATTCGTACGAGTACGACGCGACCGTCCTCCGGTGAGGTGAACCGCTCGACGAGGCCGTCGTTCTCCAACCGCTGGACCCCGCGGGTGGCGGTGGATGGCTCGACTCGGAGGCGAGCGGCCAGCTCCTTCATCGGTCGCTCGTCGCGTCGCATCAGCAGATCCAGGGCATCCATCTGGCCCTGCTCGAGTGCCTTCTCGGTGCCGAAGAGGTACGACCGCAGCGCCGATGCCGCAGCCCCGCGCCGGAGCTCGATCCAGGCACGACCGATGCGGCGAGCGTGCTCGCGATCGGTGCGGTTGCGGAAGTCGACGGTGCTGGTTCCGGTGGCTGACCTGGGCATGTGCGTTTGTACGCTAATCATCCATGGCCGACGGCAGCGGAGCGGACGCACTGGCCGACCCGTCGGATCCGACGGCGCTCGAAGCGCTGCATCCACTGGCATCCGTCGACGTCGAGATCGGCTCCAGCCTCGTTCATCGTGAGGTGTACACCCAGCGCGGGTTGTTGTCGGTGTTCCACCACGAACCGGTCGGCGAGGCGCTGCCCGCGGCGATCGTGGCCTGTGGCGGCGCCATGGGTGGGGTCCTCGGACCCGGACACGGGTTGTACCAACGTCTCGGCGAGCGCTGGGCCGAGCGGGGAGTGCGGTTCGTTCGCGTCGGCTACCGCGAGCCGAACAACCTCGATCTGTGCGCCCACGATCTCGCTTGCGGCGTCGAGATCGCACGAGACGCCGGCGCCGAGCGGGTGGTCGTGATGGGCCACAGTTTCGGCGGAGCAGTCGCGGTTCGGACCGCGGTGATCATGCCGGTGTCCGTGGCTGGCGTGGTCACCTTCGCCACCCAGTCGGCCGGGTGCGAGGTCGCCGGAGCGCTCGCCGGGCGGCCACTGCTGCTGTTCCACGGCGATCGCGACGAGCTGCTGCCGGCCGATGCCAGCCACGTGGTCGCGGCGATCGCCGGCAACGGCGAGGTCGTGATGCTGGCCGGAGACGGGCACCTGCTGGCGAAGAGCGACGACGTCATCACCGAGCGCCTCGACGGCTGGCTTCCTGGCGTGCTCGGACTCTGATCGGACGAGACCTGGAGCCCAGAATCGGAATCGAACCGACGACCTACGCATTACGAATGCGTTGCTCTACCAACTGAGCTATCTGGGCGCGCTGAGAGCGCAGACCGAGATGCTATCGGTGGGCCCCGACCGTCACGACCGATGCCACGATTGGTGTCAGACCCCGATCGTCACATCGCCAGCGGGTTGCGGCCGTTCCAGGTGCCGATCGCTCCGTAGGGTTCGAAGCGAGCGAACATCTCCTCGGCGTACCAACCTTCGGCGCGGGTGCGACGAATCACCTCCCGGTGGTCGGGCATCGAGTACGCGAATTCCCGTGCGGCCGAACGCGATTCCCACAAGCTGAACGTGGCGAGGCTGCCGATGGGGGTCTCACCGATGCCGACCACGTCGATCAGCCCTGGCGCTCGGTGCAACTCGGCGTCGACGACCTTGCTGGCCTCGCCGAACACCTTCCACGACCGGCGTCGAACGTTCGCTCGGGTGACGATCGCGATCGGCCCGTCGGCCGAGCCGGTCTCGAGGCCGTCGAGCGGATCGAACCCCTTCCAGGTCCCGTGGCCACCGATCCCACGAAGCCGTACGTGCCAGCTCGCTTCGGCGTCGCGCCAGCGCCGGGCGATGGGCTCGCTCTCGAGCGCTGCATCGAGGTACGACTCGTCGTCCCAGACCGCGAAGAGCGCGCTGCGTGACAGGTCGGCGCCGCGACCGGTGTTGTCGCCGGCGCCGGTGCCGAGGAGCCGCCAGAACACAAGACCCTCCACGCTGCGGAGCCGGAGCCGATCGAGGCCGAGGCGTCCGAGGACGATCGGTGTCTTCCACGTCGGCTCGCTGACGAGGTGGAACGACGCGATACGACCCATGCATCGGCCATGCTGTCACTGATGGGCGTCGACCTGGCAGTCACGATCGTGGTCGGCTACCTGATCGGGTCGATCCCGGTCGCCAATCTGGTGGCCGCCCGACGTGCCCGGGTCGATCTGCGTGACGTCGGCGACCGCAACCCCGGGTTCTGGAACGCTCGTGAGACGCTCGGTCGCCGGGCTGCGATTCCGGTGTTCGTCGGCGACGGCGCCAAGGGGGTCGCCGCCGCGCTCGTCGGGGCTGCGCTGGCCGATCCGGGCGTCTGGGGCTTGGCCTACGTCGGCTGCGGCGCTGCGATGGTGGGCCACTCGTTCCCGATCTTCGCCCGGTTCCGGGGTGGGCGAAGCATTCTCACCTTCGCCGGTGGTGCTGCGGTGTTCGCCACGGTGCCGTTCCTGATCACGATCGGGCTGCTCCTGGTGACGTTCGCGTTCTCACGATCGTTCGCTGTTGCGGCACGGGTGGGGTTCGTGGCCTTCCCGATCGTGCAGATCGCCATCGAGGGCCCGTATCGCACGGCCGCCACCGGTGTGCTGATGACGTTCATCGGGTTGCGTTTCGCGATGGCAGCGGTGGCCGACCGCGACCGCGCCGCTCAGGCGTAGCTGCGACCGCGCCAGGTCTGGCGACCCCGTCTGGCGATGCCACGGGCGATCGCCGCCGCAGCAACGGGGTCGGCCAGAGGGCTGAGCCAGTAGGCGGCGTCGGTGCGTTCGTACGCGCGCCGAGTGCCGACCAGGGTGCCGATCCGCATCAGGGCCAGGACGACATCGACCACGTCGCCACGTCCGAGGACGAGCCGGGGAATCGGCAGTACCTGGGTGAGCACGACGATCCCGAGGTCGACCAGCTGACGGTGCCGTGGTTCGACACCGGGCAGGGCGAGGGATCGGCCCCACCCGTGCCAGGCATCGCCGAACGACTCGAACATCCTGACGGTCAGGATGTCGCTGGCATCGAGGAAGCCGACGGCATGTCCGTCCGTGGCCATGTGTCGTGCCAGCGCAAGATCTTCGACCACCTCTCCGCGGACGGGTTCCATGCCCCCGGCGGCGAGGAAGGCGGCCCGCGGGACGGCCATGCACTGTCCGTTCGCCATCGTCCGCTCGGGTCGAGAAGCCGGCGTCCCGGGTGGCCCGAACCGGTAGACGAGGGTGGTCAGCATCGCCGGGTGGAGCCACCGGCTCCCGATCGTCGGGCACTCGAAGCGGCCGCCGACGGTGAGCAGGTCGAGTCGCTCGGCGACGGCGCGGGCGACCACCGCGGTCGGTAGCGCAGGATCGGGTCGGGCATCGGCATCCAGAGTGACCACCCAGTCCGAGCTCGCCGCGATGATGCCCTGTTGCAGGGCCCACGCCTTTCCGGCCCAGCTGTCGGGAAGTGGCTCGCCCGAGATCACCGTGGCCCCGGCTCGGCGGGCGATGTCGGCGGTGGCGTCGCTCGATTGGTCGTCGACCACGATCACCTCGGACACACCAGGGGCGTCGACGATGCGGTCGAGGAGTGGCCCGATCCGCTCGGCTTCGTCACGCGCCGGCACGACGACGCTGACCGACTGGACCGGGGTGAGGGTCGGTCGGACCGGCGGCGCGGCGGTGGCGGCCTTCGCGATCCTCGAGATCGCGGCGACCGCTGCTGCGATCCGCACCACGACGGAAACGACTCGAACAACCCGGCCCACCTTCATGCCAGGTCCTCGGTGATCATCTCGGTGACGATCTTGGCGCTGGTGGTCACCAGGGGCAGGCCGCCGCCCGGGTGACTCGAACCGCCGACGAGGTACAGCCCAGGTCGTGCGCCACGGTTTGCCGGACGAACGAACGCGGCTCGCTTGCCGTTCGACGACGTGCCGTAGATGGCGCCACCGGGCGAGCGGTACCGCCGGGCGATGTCGGCGGGAGTCATCGTGTGGACGAACTCGGCTCGAGGGCGCAGGTCGACGCCGCGGTCCGCGAGACGGTCGAGTACGAGGGCGCCGTAGGCGTCGGCGTCGACTTCGACGTCCGGAGGGGTGTTGACCAGCAGGAACCAGTTCTCGCAGCCGTCGGGTGCCTGGCTGGCATCGGTCACCGACGACACGCAGGCGTAGATCGTCGGATCGTCGGCGAGCCGACCGGCGTCGAGGTGGTCGTATTCGGCGCGGTAGCTGGGTGAGAACCACACGTTGTGGTGGTGGAGCCCGGCGCTCAGGCCGCGCGCACCGACGCACATGACGAACCCGCTGGTCGAGCGCTGCGCCCGGCGGACCCGTTTCAGGGCCGCAGTGTCGGGGAGCAGATCGGCGTAGAGGTGCTCTGCGTCGGTGTTGGCGACGACGATCTCGGCCGGCTCGATCGAGCCGTCGGGGAGTTCGACCCCCGAGACCGGACCGTCGGGGCTGCCCGGTTCGGCAACGATCCGGGTGATGTCGGTACCGGTGCGGATCTCGACGCCTGCGTCCCTGGCAACACGTTCGAGTGCTGTCCGCAGCGCATCGAGACCACCAACTGGATACCAACAACCGAATCGCGCCTCGATGTGCGGGATGCAGGCGAGCGTCGCCGGCGCCGCGTACGGCGACGACCCCGAGTACGTGGCGTAGCGCCCGGCCCACTGCACGAGACGGGGATCGTCGAAGAACGACTCCGCAGACCGTTGCAGGGTCCGGAGCGGGTCGATCGCCATCAGATCGAACGGCGACCGCATGCGTTTCGCGAGCGCCAGCGGGTTCGACATCGGCCCCGCGAAGAACGTTCGGTCGGCCACGTCCCAGATGCGGCGGCCGCGTGCGTCGAAGGCCCGCCATTGCTCACCTGCGCCCGGCGCGAACGCCTCGAACGCGGCAGCGGTGTCGTCGTCGCCGTCGGGCACGGTCAGCGACGAGCCGTCGGCCCAGTGGTACCCAAGCTGCGGGTCGAGGCGCACCAGGTCGACCTGTTCGCCGAGGGTGGTGCCCGCCGTGCGGAAGACCTCGTCGAACACATGGGGCAGCGTGACCAGCGACGGTCCGATGTCGAACGTGTAGCCGTCGCGCACATACGTTGCGAGCTTTCCTCCAACGACGTCATTGCGCTCGAAGATCGTGACGTGGTGTCCCAGCGCCCGTATCCGAATTGCGGCTGCCAACCCCCCGACACCCGCTCCCACCACGACGGCCTGCACGTGACGTTCGGTGTCAGACACCATGTGTCACGTCAGCTTTCGGGCGACGGCGGTGGCGGCGATCGGGAGCATGCCGAGGCCACCGACGAGAGCCACGACGGGATCGCGGAAGTACTTCGCGAAGCCGATCGTCTCCATGACACCCATGTAGGCGTATTCGCCGATCAGGGCGCCCTCGGCGTCGCGGGCCTCGTCGGCGGGCGGCAGTGCGGCTTCGAGGAGCGCCATCACGCCGAGGCCGGTGACGAACCATCCCAGGTAGTTGGTGAGCGGGATGCCCCGGTACACGCCGTGCCTCGCCCACCTCCAGTAGCCCTCGCCGACCATCTGTGGGTCGAGGAAGAGGTCCCATGCGGTGAGTGCCGCCGAGCCGAGCGCGATGCGTGTCACCGGGGTCGACCGAGCGCCGAGTGCTGCGTGGGCGGTTTCGCGAGCGGGCAGGCCGAGTGCGAACCAGGCGAGCGGAACGATCGCCGGGACGTGTGCCACCTGTGGTTGCAGCGCCGGTGTGTAGGCGTAGCGCCCGAACGGGAAACTCGTTGCCGTTCCGAACCGTTCGACGGCGGTGGTGCCGATTGCGGTCACCGCAGCTGCAGTGCCGGCGCGTCGGCCGCCCCAGCGCCGAACGGCGTTCGCCGTCGTGGTCGCGAACGATCCGACGACCACCACGCTCGACAGCACCCGCCGCGCCTGGCCGCCTCGGGGCAGCAACGGCGTCGCGATCATCCCAGCGATCGTCACCACGCTGGCCCCCGCGGCCACCCGCCCGGCAACTCGTGAACACGTCCACCCCTCAGAGGTGGAGTTGTTCACGAGAACGGGGTCGGTGGTCGGTTCGGGGTTCACGGGCGGAGGAGTTTGGCGACCATGGTCGCCTTCTCGGTGGTCGACACGCTCGCCCGGGTCGTGAACACGTCGTAGTCCTGCGCCTCGATCTTGTCGAGGATCCGGCCGTAGAGCGCATGGGCGGCGCCGACGCACTTGGCGGAGCGGTCGGGCAGCATGTCGATGCCGATCTGCGCCGACCGGTACAGCTCACGGCAGCGATCGATCTCGAAACGCATCAGCTCGACGAACTCGGGCGTGACCTGGCGTTGCGTCAGGTCGACGCCGAATCGAGCCGAGTCCTGCAACGGGATGTACTGACGGCCACGGTCGAGGTCCTCGTCGATGTCGCGGAGAAAGTTCGTGAGCTGAAAAGCATTGCCGAGGTCGCGGGCGTGCGGCAGTGCCGTGTCGTAGTCGGTCGGCTCGAGGATCGGGAGCATCATCTCGCCGATCACCGCTGCTGAGCCGTCCATGTACACGAGGAGGTCGTCCCACGTGGCGTAGTGCTCGACGGTGAGGTCCATCGTCATCGAGCGCAGGAACCGGTGGAACGCCTCGGTGTCGATGTCGAATGCCCGAACCGTGTGGACCACCGCCTTGAGCACGGGGTCGTCGGACTTGCCGACGGCGAGGTCGGCGAAGAACCGGTCGCCGAAGTCGGCCAGCGCGGCGGCGCGTACCTCGGTGGGGACGTCGCGCCCGCCCTGCGACGGGATCTCGTCGACGATGTCGTCGGCGTAGCGGGCGAAGGCGTACAGCGCATGCACGTGGTGCTGTTTGATCTTCGGGAGCACCTTGGTCGACCAGTAGTAGGTGGTGCCGTGGCGCTTGTTGAACTCGCGACACAGCTCGTAGCTCTCGTCGAGCGTCACCGGTCCGGTCGGCACGAGCTGCGTGGTCGGCGTCGGAGGCTTCGCGCCGAACCGTGAGGTGATCTTCTCGAGCATCAGCGCTGTCGTGCGTACTGGTCGACGCGTTGCGCGGCGAGTTTGCCGGACACCAGCACCATCGGCACCCCGACGCCGGGAAGCGTGGAGGACCCGGTGAACACGAGACCGGGCACCTTCTTGTTGACGTTGTTCGGACGGAACGGCCCGGTCTGGAAGAACGTGTGCGCAAGCGCGAACGGCGTGCCCTGCTCCATGCCCATGCGCTCCCAGTCCTGTGGGTCGTAGATCTCCTCGACGACCACCTCGGTGGGGTAGCCGAGTGCGTCGACGCGCTGGCGCAGGCTGTCGACGATCGTTTCCCGTTCCTTCGACCAGTCGATCGTGCCGCTCAGGTTCGGGGTGGGCTCGAGCACGTAGATGCTCGAATGGCCCTCCGGGGCGAGCGAACGGTCGTCCAAGCTGTGCAGGGTGACCAGGATCGACGGATCCGGCATCCGGACACCATCATCGATCAGCGCCTTGAACGAGCCGTCCCAGTCCTCGCCGAAGTGGATGTTGTGATGGCTCGCATCGGCAGGGGGCAGGCCCTTGACGCCCGCCACCCAGAGCAGGCACGACGGCGAGTACTTGCCGTTGCGCGCCGTTCGCGGTGCGTCGATGCCCGGGATCAGCTCGCGGTAGGCGACCGGCAGGTCGACGTTGCAGACCACGGCGTCGGCGTCGAGCCGCTCCGACGCGGCGATCTCGACGCCGGTGACCGCTCCGCCGGGCTTGCGGAGGATACGCGTGACCGGTGAGTCGTAGCGGATGTCGACCCCCGCAGCGGTGACCGCGTCGGCGAGCCCTGCTGCCATCATGTGCATGCCGCCTTCGGGCACGAACACGCCCTCGACCGAGTCCATGTAGGTGATCACGGCGTACAGGGCGAGCGCCTCGTACGGCGCGAGTCCGGCGTACATCGACTGGAAGCTGAAGATGCGCTGCAGACGCTCGTCGTCGAAGAACGACGCCACCTTCTTGCCCAGCTTGCCGAAGCCGCCGAGTTTGACGAGTTCGAGCCCCGACTTCCAGGGCTTGATCAGGTCGAGTGGGGTATCGAAGTTCGCGTCGATGAACGAGTCCATCTCGGCGCGGTACAGCTGTTCGAGCCAGGTACAGAACCGTCCGAACGCCTCGGCGTCCTTGGCGCCCGAGAACTGGCGAATCTCCTGGGTCATCGCCTCGCGGCCGTGACGCACGAACAGCGTCGATCCGTCGGCGTACACGGCGCGATACATCGGGTCGACCGGGTTGATCGTGATGAAGTCCTTCATCTCGGCGCCCGCCGCATTGAAGGCGTCTTCGAGCAGGTTCGGCATGGTGAGCACGGTGGGGCCGTTGTCGAGCCGGAAACCCTGCTCGGTGATCATCCCCGCACGTCCTCCGGGGATGGCATCGCGTTCGACGATGGTGACGTCATGTCCCGCACCTGCGAGGTGCGCGGCGGCCGACAGACCGCCGAGCCCGGCTCCGACGACGACGACCTTCATCAGACATCCCTCCAGCTCACGTACTCGGCCAGTGCAACCAACTCCGTCTTTGCGGCATCGACGATCGGTGCCTCCTCGATCGCGGCCACCGCTGCCTCGGTCAGCGCGGTGATGTGGTCTTCGAGCTCGGCGAGTGCGCCGGTGTCGACGATCACCTGTTGGATCCGAGCCACACCGTGACCGTCGAGGCCCGCAGCACCGACCTCGTCGAGCACCTCGAGCTGTTCGGGTGTCGCACGACGCACGGCGCGGGCGAGGAGGGGGGTGGGCTTGCCTTCGCGCAGGTCGCCGCCGACCGACTTGCCGGTGAGGCTTTCCTGGCCGAACGCACCCATCACGTCGTCGCGCATCTGGAAGGCGTCGCCCAGCGGCAGTCCGTACGCGCTCAGCGATGCCATGAGCTCGTCGGAGCGCTCCGGTGCGGTCAGCACGGCACCGAGGTGCAGCGGGCGCTCGATGGTGTACTTGCCCGACTTGTAGCGGCAGATCCGTTCGGCCTTGTCGACGTCACGGACGCTCTGCACCGACCCGAGGATGTCGAGGTACTGCCCGATGTTCAGTTCGATGCGCAGCTCGTTCCAGATCCGCATCGCTTCGGGGTTGGCGCCTTCCATCAGGCGGTCGGCGTACACGAAGGCCAGGTCGCCGACGAGGATCGCGACCCCTTCGCCGTACCGGCGGGACTCGCCGACCCAACCGTTGGCGGCGTGCTCTTCGGCTGCCAGCGTGTGGGTCGTGACCTGCCCGCGGCGCGTGGTGGCGTCGTCCATGACGTCGTCGTGGAACAACGCGAACGCGTGCATCAATTCGAACGCGGCGCCGGCATCGATGTCGATCTGGTCGTCGGTGCCGCCTCCCGCGCCGACGTAGCCCCAATGCGTGAACGCTGGGCGGAGTCGTTTGCCGCCCGACAGCACCAAGCGGCGAATCTCGTCGACCGGTTGGGCGAGGTCGGGGTCGAAGCCGACCCAGCGCGCTCGTTCGGCGGTCAGCAGCTCGTCGAGGCGAGCTTCGACACGGTCGGCGATCGATCGCAGGCTGGTGGGAGGGGTTCCAGGCATCTCCTCGCAGGCTACTGCTGTGCTCGCCGCCCGACGCCGACGTGCCGCGACGCGCCCACCGTGGCTCGGAGCGGGTCCCGGCTGCGTGCCAGGGTGGGTCCATGGGTGCACTGATCACGACCATCGAGGCGTACAACACGGCAACCGATTCGACGAACCGGATGCACGACGACACCGTCGCCAGGACGTACGGATTCCGGGGCGGGCTGGTGCCCGGTGTCGACGTGTGGGCGTATCTGACCCAGCCATGTGTCGATCGGTGGGGCGAGCGGTTCCTGACCGGCTCGACGATGGAGGCTCGTTTCGTGTCGCCGGTGTACAACGGCGAGCTGGTCGATGCGTGCCTCGACGACGACGGGGCGCTGGAGCTCACCGGTCCTGACGGGACCGTTCGAGCCACCGGCATCGCCACACTCGCCCACCCGCCGCCCGTGGTCCCCGTCGCAACAGCGGTCGGCGCCCGACCTGCTCCACCGGTCACCGCTGAGCTGCTCGCCCCCGGCACCGTGCTGGGCACGCTCGAGTTCGTCTACCGCCGCGAGTTGGGCGCGGTGTACCTCGCCGAAGTCCGCGACCGACACGACCTGTACCGGGGCGGCGCTGTCTGCCATCCGGGGTTCCTGGCCCGTCAGGCCAACTCGGTGCTGCACCGCAACGTCGAGTTGGGCCCGTGGATCCACGTCGGCACCCGCGCCCACCACCGTGGCCTCGCGCTCGACGGCGACATGGTGGAGGTGCGCGGGCAGGTGACTGCCGAGTACGAACGCAAGGGCCACCGATTCGTCGATCTCGACGTGGAGGTCACCGCCAACGGCGCGGCGGTGTGGAGCGCACTTCACACGGCGATCTGGCAGCCACGGGCGAGCTGAGCGGATCGTTCCGGGCGGGTCAGGGCTCGGTGTCGAGTTCGGCGGTGACCTGTTCGATGCGCAGCTGGGCGGCGGAGATCTTCGAGCGGCACAGCGTGATCAGCTCGGATGCTCGGGCGACCCGGTCGGCGAGGTGGTCGACGTCGACGTCGGAGCTCTCGAGCTCGCGCAGGATGATGTCGAGTTCGCTGAGCGCGTCGGCGTAGCCGGGGGTCTCGGTGGTGTCGGTGCTCATCTGCTCAGTCGCCTTTCGTGTGGGTCGTGGTGACGGTACTGGTGACGGTGCCGTCGGCGAGTGCGGTGGTGATCGTGTCGTCGGGGTCGAGTGCGTCGACCGAGCGCACGACGCTGCCGTCGGCGCGCCGGGTGATCGACCAACCGCGAGCCAGTTGCACGGCAGGATCGAGTGCAGCGACCCGGGCGCTGACGACGTCGAGGCGACTCTCGGCGCGCTCGACGACGGCGCCCGCGCGGCCGATGACTCGTTGTTGCGCATCGACGAGCCGCTGATCGGCGCGAGACAGGCTCGCCGGTGCGGTTCGAGCGAGCGTGTCGACTCGCAGACCGAGGCGTTCGTCGGCGCGCTCGACGGCAGCATGGGTGCGCCGGGCGATGCGGTGCGCAGTGTCGGACAGGTCGGTGTTGGCTGCGGTGAGGCCGTGTCGGCTCTCGCGCACGATCGAAGCGAACGCGGCTTCGGCATCGGCGGCATATCGCGCGGCCCGTGCGATCAGCTCACCGGCACACGCGGTGGGGGTCTTGAGCGTGGTGTGGGCGACGTCGTCGGCGACGCTGCGGTCGACCTCGTGGCCCAACCCGGTCAGTACGGGGACGGGTGACGATGCGATGGCTCGGGCGATCTGTTCGGCGTCGAACACCGCGAGTTCGTTACGGGCGCCGCCCCCACGGATGAGCACGAGGGCGTCGAGGTCGATGCGTCGGGCCAACGTGGTGATCGCTGCGGCGATCGCCGATTCGGCGGTGTCGCCCTGTACGCGGGTGTCGATCACCGTGAGCGAGAACCCCATGGCACTGCGTTGGAGTTCGTCGTGGAAGTCGTGCCAGGCCGCAGTGCCGACGCTGGTGACCACGCCGACGCGCAGTGGGATCGGCGACAGCAGCCGTCGCTTGTTGGCGTCGAGGAGCCCCTCGGCCACGAGGCGTCGGATGACCTCGTCGCGCGACTGGGCGATGTCGCCGAGTGTGTACTTGGGGTCGATCCCGGTCATCTTCAGCCCGATGCGACCGTTGGGCGCGTAGTAGTCGAGGTAGCCGAACACCCGCACCTTCATCCCGTCGGCCAGGCGCAGGCGGTGCTTCTGCAGCATCGGGCGCAGGCGCATCCGGGCGTTGGCGAAGAACTGCACGTTGACGACGGCTCTGCTGCGACCGTTGCCGCCGCGCCGGTCGGCCGGGTCGGAGCTCTCGCCGTCGTCGACGAGGGTGAAGTACGCGTGCTGGCCCCGATCGCTCCATCCGGAGATCTCACCGCGAACCCACACCCCGTCGGAGAACCCGCGCCGCAGCGTGTCGTTGATGGCGTCGCCGAGTTCGGCGACCGTGTAGGTCGGGTTTGCAGCGTCGTCGAGTTCGTCGTCGCCGAAGTCGAACGCAGGCTGGCTCACGGCGCCGATTCAATCACCGGGGGCGATCACGCGTGGGGTCTGACCCCAGATGTGATTCATGCGCCCAACATCCGGACCGTGCCACCGGGTGGCGTGTCGATGTCGTCGTCGGCGTCGTCGTCGGACGCGATGGGTGTTGCGAACAGCTCGCCGTCGACGGGCAGGTTGCGCGCCAGGCGCAGTTCGTCGAGTTGGCGCAGTGGCTTCTCGAGTTGGCGGCGGCGCGGCCCGGTGAGCTGTTCGAACGCGCGGTCCACCTGATCGAACTTCTTCTTCACCGAGTCGACCTGGTCGTTGTACTTGCGCCACTGTGCGCTGAACGTGCCCAGCAGCTGCAGGATCTCGTCGCTGGTCTGCTCGATCATGAAGTTGTCGAACGCCTGGCGGATGACCCCGAGGAACGCGAACAGGGTGAGCGGCGAGCACAGGACGACCTTCTGGCCCATCGCCTCGTCGATCAGACCGGCGTCGTGTTCGTGGATGAACCCGGTGAGCTGCTCGTTGGGGATGAACAACAGCACGTAGTCGACCGACGGCGTGTCGCTCTCGCCTGCGTAGTCGCGCTTGGCGAGTTCCTTCACCCGCAGGCGAACGTCGGCGAGGAACCGCTTGAGATGCGTCTCGCGTTCGGCGTTGGTGCCCACCTCGAGGTAGCGAAGGTACGACGCCATCGGGAACTTGACGTCCATGTACAGCGCATGGCCCTTGGGCATGGGGAACGTGTAGTCGGGGCGACCGCTGCCGCCTTCGATCTGGGTCTGCTTGACGTAGTTGATGTTCTCGACGAATCCGGCGAGACGCAGCACGTCTTCGGCCATCCGCTCACCCCACTGGCCACGGGCCTGCGGGTTCGCCAGCGCCTCGCGCAGCGCCCGCGTGGAGTCGGCGAGCGTGTTGGCGATTTCGGCGTGGGCCTGCAGCGAGTTGGTGACCTGCCCGAAGTTCTCGGCGCTGGAACGCCCCAGCGTGGTGACCATGTCGCTCAGTTTGGTGAGCTCGGCGCGCATCTCGGCGTGCACCTGGTCGAGCCGGGCATCGATGACGTCTTTCTTGGCACCCAATTCGGTGGTGGTCTGTTCGCGCGCCGACAGCGCGAGCGCACCGAACTGTTCGCGCTGCAGCACGGCGGTCTGCTCGAGCGCGGCGGCAACAGCGGCATCACGCTCGGCGGTCGCCTGATCGCGCACCTGCGCGACGGCATGCTGCACCGCTGCGTCGATGGCGAGCTGCAGCGATTCGTTGGTGGCTGCCTGGTCGTCGGCCCTCGTGGCCGCATCGTCTTCGGCCTGGCGGACGGCGAACAGGTAGCCGCCGACGGCGGCCCCGACGGCCAGTACGACGGCGACGATGAGTAGTGCGATCTCCATGTGTCCCATGATGACGTCGGGGTGTCACAGAGTTCGCGGATGCACCCGTTTCCCCAGCTCAGCCCACCGAGACGTCAGCCCAGGGCCGAGGCATCAACGCAGTGAGATGGTGAAACAGCGATCGGCGAGGGTGCCGAGCGCGTAGGTCTCGTAGTCGACACCGAAGTCGGAGTACAGGCCGCGGCACGACTCGCTCCACTCGAGTGCGTCAGTCGTCGACATGCGGTGCACGACCTGCATGACCCCGCCCTCGTGGACGCGGTATTCGGCCCAGGTGCCGGGGAAGTCCTTGGTGCAGCCGATCTCGATCGAGGGAATCCCCGAGCGAGCCATCGGACGCACGCGGTGCCGGTGAGTGTGGCCGGCCGCATACGCGATGACGCTCGATCGTCGTTGGGCGAGCGCGTCGAGCGCGTCGCTGGCATCGGGGTGCAGACCGAAGTAGTCGTCACTGCGCTTGGCGTCGGGGCCGTCACCGATCCACTGCTGATGGTGTCCCATCACGAACACGGGCCGGTCGGCCCCGGCGCAGTGGTCGTCGAGCCAGTCGATCTGTTCGGTGGTGATCGTCCCGGTCGTGGCCCCCGGAATGGCAGTGTCGAGCAGCGCCACGGCCACGCCGGGCAGTTCGATCCACCGGTCGCCTGCATACTCGGCCTGATGGCGGTACGCGTCGTGGTTGCCGCGGACCACGTGCAGCCGATCACCGAACGGCGCCCGGTAGCAGGCTTCGAACGCCGCCCATTCGTCTGGCTCACCGTCGACCGACAGGTCGCCCTTGACGATCACCGCCGTTGGCTCGATGGCGGACATCTCGAGCGCTGCGGCGTGGTTCATGACCTCGGGGTACGGCGTTGCTCCGGGGTCGGCCCGGCGGATCGGACCCTCGGTGAGATCGTCGATGCGCCCAGCCTCGGTCTCGCCGAAGTGGACGTCGTTGACCGTGGCGAACCGGCACAGCAGCTCACCGTCGGGTCGTGGCAGCGTGCGCACCGTGGCGCCGCGGAGGTCGTACTCGCTGTCGGACGCGAGCTCGTCGTAGCGGTGGACGACGAGCCCGTCGTGGATCACGACGAGATCATCGGCAACGGTGGTGATGTCCATGGGCCTCGAGTCGCTGGGTGAGATCGACGGTGGAGATCGACGGTGGAGATCGGTGGCCGGGGCGCGGTCAGACCTTGACGACGATCGAGCCGACGACCTTGTCCTGCCAGGTCTGCTTCTTGTCGTCCCACAACATCCAGAGGTAGCCGAGATAGAAGATCTGCGCGGAGATGAAGGCGGCGAACAGCTGGCGTCCGAGCGCCCGACCGAACCCGATCGGCTCGCCCGTCGTTTCGCCGATCACCTTGATGCCGACGATCCGGCGGCCCCAGGTCTGACCGGTCTTGCCGAGGGCGCGCAGGTAGATGAAGGCCACGATCAGCCAGCCGATCACCGCGAGTGCGATGCCCGCAGCGATCAGCGCTCCGTCGGGCTTGCCGGCCGGGCAGAGGATCTCGTCGGTGTTCTCGTTCCACGTGCACCCGTCGAACGCCGCGAAGCCCATGATCACCCCAGGGATGACGAATGCTGCGATCAGCAAGCCGTACAGCAACCCGTCGAGCAGGTAGCCGCCGAGACGAACGCCGAAACCGGCTCGTTCCCCACCGACGGGCGGGGCGCCGTACCCGTATGGCGGGTACCCGGGAGCGGTTGCGACGGCGCCGGGAGGAGGTGGCGGCGTGCCGACTCCGGGTGGCGGTGGCGGCGGTGGCGACGAACCCTGGCCGGGCGGCGGCGGTGGTGGAGGCATGGCCATCTCCCAAGTGTTGCACGAACGGCGTCGAGGCGAGCGCGAAACGGCGCCGTACTCGGCGCGGTCAGCGGTACGGGCGGTCGCGACGTGCGGGGATCGGGCGTGACCACCAGCGGCCGCTGAAGCGCCACGCCGTGCTGCGCGGAGGTTCGGTGTCGACGATCATCACCGGCTTGGGCCAGAGCGCTTCGACGCCGGCCATGATCGCGACGACCTCGTCGTCGGTCGGCGCCGGCGACATCTGCGCTGATCGAGACGTGATGGGCGGCGGTCGACTCCGACATGCGTTCCACGATAGGCGGCTCAGCCATCGGCGACCTCGTCGTCGATCGACCAGGTGGCTCGAGGTGGCCTGGTCACGACGGTGCCCGCGACGTTGTCGTGGAAGGTTCGGCGCTGGGAGTTGCCGAGCGCCATCAGGAACCCGATGAAGAAGATCGATGACACGAACCAGCGCAGCGTGAATCGCATCGCCGATTCGCCGACGGTGATGGTGCGGCCGTTGCGGGCGTCGACGACCTTCGTGCCCGTGACCCGGTTGCCGATCCACTGCCCATTCTCGGCCACCGCTCGCGCGTACAGGGCGGTTGCAGCGAAGAAGCCGACCGCCATCAGCAGGATCCCGACGAGTACCAGTGCAGTCGAGCCGATCGCTGCCACGGCGATCCCCGGCAGCATGAAGAGCACGGTGATGGCGACGTCGATGAGCAGCCCACCGAATCGTGCGCCGTAGGAGGCGAGCTCGGGATCGAAGTCGATGCCCCCCTCGGACTCGATCTGGACCGCCTCGGCCTTGTCGGGACGCTCGACATCGGTGGGCGTCGTCAACGCGGTGCCGACGGCGGGAGCGGTCGCTTCGTCGTCGCTGATCTGCGACAGCAAGGCCGCGAGATCGTCGTCGGTGGAGGCCGACGTGGGCCCACCCGCTGCCGGTCCGGTAGCGGGCTGCGGCGCAGGCTTCGGCGCCAAGGGCGGCAATGCCGTTGTCGGCGCCTGCCCGGCGCCGACAGGAGGTGGCGGCGGTGGTGGCGTCGACGAGCCGGGCGGTGGCGGCGGGGTTGCTGATGGAGGTGGCGGTGGTGGTGGCGGTGGTGGTGGTGGCGGTGGCGGAGGCGCGTCGGAGCCGTGCGGTGGTGGTGGCTGACCGGGCACCGACGGGCCGTTGCTCATCGTGGAATCCGTCCGCTCACAGTGGAACGTTGCCGTGCTTGCGGCGTGGCAGTTCTTCGCGCTTGGTGGCCAACATCCGCAGACCTGCGACCAGCTTCTGGCGGGTTTCGGCCGGGTCGATCACATCGTCGATGTACCCGCGTTCGGCGGCCGCATACGGCGACGCGTACTTGTCGGTGTAGTCCTGCACGAGTTCGGCTCGTCGCGCCACGGGGTCGGCGGCCTGCTGCAACTCGCGGCGGTACACGATCTCGACAGCCCCCTGTGGGCCCATCACCGCAAGCTCTGCGGTCGGCCACGCAAATGCCAGGTCGGCGCCGATCGACTTCGAGTTCATGACCACGTAGGCGCCTCCGTAGGCCTTGCGGGTGATCACCTGGATGCGCGGCACGGTCGATTCGCAGTAGGCGTAGAGCAGCTTGGCGCCGTGGCGGATGATGCCTCCGTACTCCTGGTCGACACCGGGGAGGAAGCCGGGCACGTCGACGAAGGTGATCAGCGGGATGTTGAACGAATCGCAGGTGCGAACGAAACGGGCGGCCTTCTCGGACGACTCGATGTCGAGGACACCGGCGAGGATCTTGGGTTGGTTGCCGACGATGCCGACCGGCTGGCCGTCGATGCGCGAGAACCCGCACACGATCGACTTCGCCCAGTGCGGGAAGTACTCGAAGAACTCGCCGTCGTCGACGACGTGGCGGATCACTTCGACCATGTCGTAGGGCAGGTTGGGGCTGTCGGGCAGGATGTCGCGCAGCTCCGGGCACAGCCGGTCGGGGTCGTCGCCGAGGTCTTCGATCGGCGGTTCCTCGAGGTTGTTCGACGGCAGGAAACCGAGCAGGAACCGCACGTCGTCGAGGCAGGCCTTCTCGTCGGCCGACACGAACGTCGCAACACCCGACTTGGTGGCGTGGCTCATCGCGCCACCGAGTTCCTCGAGCGTGACGTCTTCGCCGGTCACGGTCTTGACCACGTCGGGGCCGGTGATGAACATGTGGCTCGACTCGCGCACCATGAAGATGAAGTCGGTCATCGCCGGGCTGTACACGGCGCCGCCGGCGCAGGGGCCGAGGATCACCGAGATCTGAGGGACGACACCGGAGGACAGCACGTTGCGGTGGAAGATCCCGCCGTAGCTGGCAAGGCTGACGACACCTTCCTGGATGCGGGCGCCGGCGCCGTCGTTGAGGCCGATCACCGGGGCGCCGACCTTGAGCGCCAGGTCCATCAGCTTGTGGATCTTCTCGGCGAAGACCTCACCGAGCGCGCCACCGAACACGGTGAAGTCCTGGGAGAACACGAACACCTTGCGGCCGTCGACGGTGCCCCACCCGGTGATGACGCCGTCGGTGTAGGGCCGATCTTCGAGGCCCGACGCCTGTGCGCGGTGGCGTGCGAGCATGTCGAGTTCGTGGAACGAGCCCTCGTCGAGGAAGTAGTCGATGCGCTCGCGGGCGAGCATCTTGCCCTTCTCGTGCTGGCGCTCCACCGAGCGTTGCGAACCGGCGTTGATCGCCTGATCGCGCCGTTCGGCGAGGTCGTCGAGCTTCTCCTGCATGGGATTCGTCACGACCCGCAAACTACTGGCTGCCGGCCCCTCTCGGAAGATCGGCCAGACTGGGCGGCGTGGACCTGCCGATCGAACCGCCGATCGAACCGATGTTGGCGAAGCTCGCACGGTCGATCCCCGCCGGTGACCACTGGCTGTTCGAGCCGAAGTGGGACGGATTCCGCTGCATCGTGTTTCGCGACGGTGACGAGATGGAACTCTTCTCGCGCAAGCTGCGCCCGCTCGGGCGCTACTTTCCCGAGCTGATCGGCCCGCTGTGTGACGCGCTGCCCGAGCGTTGTGTGGTCGACGGCGAGATCGTCGTTGCCGACCCGACCGGAGACGGGCTCGACTTCGATGCGCTTCTGCAGCGGATTCATCCCGCCGACTCTCGTGTCAATCGCTTGGCTGCGGAGACGCCGGCGGCGTTCGTTGCGTTCGATCTGTTGGCGACGGGCGACCGTTCGTTGCTCGACGAGCCGATGGCGAAGCGTCGTGCTGCGCTCCTCGAGACGATCGTCGAGAACGAGGCGGTGCACGTCACTCCGGCGACCACCGATCGTGCGGTTGCCGACGACTGGTTCCACCGGTTCGAAGGCGCCGGTCTCGACGGCATCGTCGCCAAACCGCTCGACGGTGTGTACCAGCCGGGCAAGCGGACCCTGACCAAGGTGAAGCACCAACGAACCGCCGACTGTGCGGTGGCGGGCTACCGGATCCACAAGGACGGCAACGGGGTCGGTTCCCTGCTGCTCGGGTTGTTCGACTCCAACGGAGACATGCACTCGGTCGGCGTCGCCGCTTCGTTCTCGGTCAAACGTCGTGCCGAGCTGCTGGCCGAACTCGAACCGCTCACGCACGACGCCCTCGACGGGCATC
This sequence comes from Ilumatobacteraceae bacterium, assembly GCA_963716095.1. Classification (GTDB taxonomy): domain Bacteria; phylum Actinomycetota; class Acidimicrobiia; order Acidimicrobiales; family Ilumatobacteraceae; genus Sva-07. The sequence continues at coordinate 619,771 of CAVQSV010000023.1, forward strand.
CCTGGCGATCGTGGGCCGAGCACGACGGCGCCGACGCCGGTGCCGGCACCGGCGGTGGAAGCCGATGGAATGCCGGGAAGGACCTGTCCTTCACCCCGATCAGGATGGGACTGGTCGCCGAGGTGTCGTTCGGGCAGCTGGAGGGTCGCCGGTTCCGTCACGGTGTCGGCTTCCTGCGCTGGCGGCCCGACCGAACACCCGATTCGTGCACGTACGACCAACTCGACGTCGCCGACCCGGTCTCGTTCCACGACTTCGTCACCAGCGCCTGACCGGCTCGAGCCCGCTCCGCGTGGTCTTCGCCGTCGTTCAGGGCTGCGTGGTCGGCGGGATCGTCACGGTGACCACCGGGGGAACCGTGAGCTGAGTGACCGTTTCGGTGCCGTCGGCGTTGAGGATCGTGAAGCCCTGCGGTGGGCTCGTGAACGCACCGGTGGCGGTCACTGCGTTGACCACCAGCGTCCAGTCACCCGCCACGGTGAGGGGCAGGCCCTGCGGGCCTTCGAGGAGCACCGCGACCCCGGCGCCCATGAGCGGCACCGGTTGGGTGATGGTGCCGATCGTGTCGTTCGTCGGTGCCGTCAGGACGATCTCGAGCCCTGACAGGTTCTCGTCAGGAGCGTCGACGTCGACCTCCATCCCGGCGAGCCCCACTCGATCGCTGGTGAGTCGAACCGTGACGTCGAGGTCGGCCTCGGGAGCGTCGACCGTGACCGAGATCGCGTAGTCGATCGTCGGGCCCGTCGACACGTTCGACGGTGTCAGCGACAGCAACCACGCACTGAGCGCCAGCACGATGATGCCGACGGCTGCTTCGACCCCGAACGCGCGGCGAAGGCGATCAGCCATCGGCACGGTCATCTCGTTCGCTCGGGCCAGTCGCTGGTTGATGAACTGCCGAGCAGACACGGCGACGAAGATCATCACGGCCACGGCCACGGTCTTCAGCAGGAGCACCCGACCGTGCGAGGTTCCGAAGAGGTCGCCGCCGTCGAGCAGGATCATCTGGACGACGCCGGTGGCGATCGTGACGCCGATCGCCAGATTCGACAGACGGCCGAATCCGCGCACGGCGTGCACGAGGTCCTCTTCGCCCGGCCCGGCGAGCACGACCCGCGCCAGGAGGACGAGACCGCCGATCCAGACCGACATCGCCAGCGCATGGATGATCGACAACGGCACACCGATGTACGGCATGTCCATGTCGGTGCGGCTGAACCCGATCGTGGCGACAGCCAATGCTGGGATGCCCAGCGCTGCCATCTGGGTGACCGGGTCGATCACACGGTCGGGGCGGAATGCGACCCAGGCACACGCAACGGCCAGTACGAGCCGGGCGACGGCGGCGATCCCGGGGATGCCGGCGGAGAACAGGTCGACCCAATTCGTCGGGTTGAAACCGCTCCCGAGGCCGGAGCCGGTGACCGCTGCGGTGGCTGCGGCCACGTACAACAGCGACCCGACCATGGCGACCAGCCACACCGCTCGGATGAAGCGGATCGTCACGAGGTACTCGACGCCTTCGGGCCATGCAGCAGCGATCACGACGAGTGACCCGAGCAGTACCGCGAGTCCGAACACCGAGAGCAGGCGACCGAGCCAGAGAGGGCCCTGGCCGTCGTCGACATCGGACAGGTTGGCGACCTCAGTGGTGCTCGCGGTCGTCGGGGTCGAGGTCGCCTCGGTCGGGACGCTGCTGTCGGTGGTCGGCGTGGTGTCCGGCGTGGTCTCGACCGGAGCGGTGTCGTTCGCGACGTTGAACGTGATGTTGCCCTGCCCGTTGGGGGATCCCTCGGAGTCGCTGACGACGTAGGCAGCGACACATGCGCCTCTCGGGAGCGGGTCGATGACCTCGGCGGTCATGGTGAGGAGGTCGTCGCTGACCTGTCGTGGCCCGACGGTGTACAGGTCGTCGCACGTCAGGGTGATCGTGTTCACCTCGCCCAGCTCTTCGCTGAACGTGAAGGAGATCGTTTCCGGCGACTGCTCGATGGTCGAGCCATCGGCGGGGTCGGAGGAGACCAGCGTGTTCTCGGCGAAGGAGGTGCCGGGCGACAGCGCCGCCACGCCCAAGATGGCGAGCAGCGTCGCGACGATTGCTCGGCGGAACCGTGCCGCAGTTCGGGGTGCTCTGTGCTCGTTCACGATCGCCCGAGGCTACTTCGCCACCGACCCACCGGCCTGGGCACCTGCGACTGTCGGTGCGGTGATCACCTCAGACGTCGCCACGCCGACACCCGGGAGCACCCATCTCCTCGACCAGGTCGTTGCGGCCCCGGATGAGCTCGCCGACGCGTACGGTGAGTTCATCGAGCTCGTCATCGGCAGCGATGGCGATCGCACGCCACGTCGCAGCTTGTTCGTCGGCGTTGCGGACGAATGCCCGATGATCGTCGGCGATGTCGTCGGGAACCTCGAGCGACCGCACCCGCTCGGCCTCGCTCTCGAGCGCGCTCGCTGCGCTCGTGGCGAACGCGGCCACGGGGATCTCCTCGGGAGGTTGCGGCAAGGCGCTGATGGTGTCGGTGGTGTCGGCGCAGATCGCCTGCAGGTCGACGAGGTAGTCGGCCTCGGTGACCTGCGCGGGTTCGCTGGCGCACGCCGCGAGGGAGGCCAGCACGGCGACGACGACAGCGGTGGTGCGCACGTCGTCGAAGGCTAGGGCATCGCTATCGTGGCCGCGATGGCCACCCAGTCGCTCTATCGCCGCTACCGGCCTCGCCGCTTCAGTGAGTTGAAGGGTCAGGATCATGTGGTCCGAGCCCTGCGTACCTCGGTGGCGGAGGGGCGCGAGGGGCAGGCCTATCTCTTCTCCGGCCCACGAGGCACCGGGAAGACCACCTCGGCACGCATTCTCGCCAAGGTGCTCAACTGCGAGAATCCCCAAGACGGCGAGCCCTGCTGCGAGTGCGAATCGTGTCTGGCGGTCGAGCGGGGCGTCAGCTACGACGTCCACGAACTCGATGCGGCCAGCAACAACGGGGTCGACGCGATGCGCGACCTGATCGAGAAGTCGTCGCTCGGCACGCCCGGGCGTCACAAGGTGTACATCCTCGACGAGGTCCACATGCTCTCGAAGGCGGCCGAAGCTGCGCTGCTGAAGACCTTGGAAGAACCGCCGCCGCACGTCGTGTTCGTGCTCGCCACGACCGACCCGCAGAAGATGTCCGACACCATCCGCAGTCGAACCCAACACCTGCAGTTTCACCTGCTGGCTGCTGACACGTTGGCCGAGCACGTTCGCTGGGTTGCCGCCGATGCGGGGCTCGATGTGAGCGAGGCCGCGTTCGAGCAGGCGTTGAACCGCGGTGGTGGATCGGCCCGCGACACGTTGTCGGCGCTGGAGTTGGTGGCGAACACCGGTGCCGAGGGGATGGACGTCGTCCCGCTCGACGAGTTCGTCGAGGCGATGGTCGACCGAGACTCGGGTCGTGCGCTCACGGTGGTCGCGCATGCGATGTCGAGTGGCATGGACGCGCGGACGCTCACCGAGGAGCTGATCGGGTTCCTCCGCAACGGGTTCCTGGCGCTGATGGCACCGGAATTGGTCCAGGTGCCGTCGAACCGCCTCGATGCGCTGGCCGCACAGGCGCAGCGCCTCGGAGCCGCCGGTCTCGTTCGCGGCATCGAGTCGTTGGGAGCCGCGCTGGCCGAGATGCGTCATGCCCCCGATCCTCGTGTGTTGCTCGACGTGGCCACGGTGCAGCTCACCGCCGACAGCGTCGGCGACGACACCGCTGGGCTGCTCGCACGAATCGAACGGCTCGAACGCCAGGTTGCCGCCGGTGCGGTCGCTCCCGCTGCGACCGCGCCAACGGTTCCCGTCGACCCGGCAACCGGTCGCGCTGCGCTCGGTGGCCGAGCTCGCGCAGCTGCGGCGGCCGACGCGGCCCCAGCTGCCGCCGACCCGGCAGCACAGCGCGGTCCGTCCGACGGCGCTCAGGTGCCGTCGGAGTCGCCACCGGCCGCGGCCCCCGCAGTCCCTGCGGCGTCTGAGGCACCAGTGGCGTCTGAGGCACCGGCGGCGCCTGCGTCCGCGCCCGGGGCGGCGTCGGAGCACGCCGCTCGCGCGGGATCGCCGGTGCCGGTCAGCGCCGATGCCTGGGAGAACACGATCCGCCCGGCGCTGCGAGGTATGGCACGGGCAGTGTTCGCGCCTGCCACCTTCGTTCGCAGCGACGACTCGACGCTGACCCTGTCGGTGCCAAACGCCGTGCACCGCACCAAGTGCGAAGAGCAGCGTGCCGTCGTCGAGGCAGCGCTCAGCAAGTTCGCAGGAGCGTCGGTGACGATCGAGTTGCTCGACGGCGACGGTGGCGGTGATGGACGCGGTGGTGATGGACGCGGTGGTGGTGGCGGTGATGACGGCGAGAACGGCAACGGTGGCGGCGGAGGTGCTCGACGATCCGATGACGCCCGCCCCGGTCCGGCACGATCGACACCACACCCCGAGCCGTCCGCTGGTGCGGTGCCCGTCGACGGTGAGGAGTCGCCCAGTGCGCCGGACGGGTCCGGTGCTGCTGCGCCGGGGCTGTCGCCGCGGGAGCGTGGCATGGCTGCAGCTGCTGCGGCGGGCTCGGCGACCGTCGAGTCCGGCGACGAGCCAGCGGTGGCGGCGGCCCTGCCCGACGACGACGAGGTCGACATCGACGATCTGGTCGACGCGCCGCCCGAAACGGTCAAGACGCCGATCGATCGGCTCGCCGAGGCGTTCCCCGGCTCGGAACTGATCGAAGAAGCCGGCTGACGGCGCGCTGATGGCCGGCAACTACACCCCTCCCGTTCAGGCGTTGATCGACGAACTCGGCCGCTTGCCGGGCATCGGACCCAAGTCGGCGCAACGCATTGCCTTCCACCTGCTGAAGATGCCGGTCGAGGATGCCAACCGTCTCGCCCACGCCATCACCGAGGCCAAGGCGAGAGTGCGGTTCTGCGAGCGCTGCTTCAACATCGCCGACGACGTGCTGTGTCCGATCTGCAATGACGACACCCGCGACTCTTCGGTGCTCTGTGTCGTCGAGGAGTCGCGCGACATCGTTGCGATCGAACGCACCGGTGAGTTCCGCGGGCGCTACCACGTGCTGCTCGGCGCGATGAGCCCGCTCGAGGGCATCGGCCCCGAGCAGCTCAAGATCCGTGAGTTGGTGGCTCGGATCGATCCCGAGGATGTGCAGGAGATCATCTTGTGCACGAACCCGAACACCGAGGGCGAGGTCACTGCGATGTACCTCGCACGGCTGTTGAAGCCGATCGGGTTGACGGTGTCGCGGATCGCCAGCGGGCTGCCGGTGGGTGGCGATCTCGAGTACGCCGACGAACTCACGCTCGGGCGAGCGCTCGAAGGCCGCCGAGCGGTCGACTGAACCCGGAGCGCCCCGGCGCTGCGAATCGTGTCGGCAACTGAACTGGGGCACCACCTGCACGAACCGGTAGCGGGCGGACGGGCCGATTCGTGTCGATGATGCCCCAGAAGGTGGCGAATCGAAGTTGGATTCGCTCGATCAGTTGTTGCGATTACATTACGGAACGACGCGGTTCCCGTCAAGATTTCGCAACACAAGTCGTTCTGGGTGTCAGTATATCGACTCGTAGTGGTGTGTCAATCACTCAAAGTGGTGACACGTCCGCGAGAGCGACCAATCGTCGAGGTGATCGTTGGTCGGGAGACGAGCGGCTCAGACGGTGCGCAGAATGGCGGCGTCGCCCTGCCCGCCGCCGCCGCACAGGGCAGCTGCGCCGACACCGCCGCCACGACGCTTGAGCTCGTGGAGCAGCGTGAGTGCCAGACGGTTGCCGCTCATGCCGATCGGGTGTCCGAGCGCAATGGCGCCGCCGTTGACGTTCACCCGGTCGGGGTCGACGCCCAACTCTGCGGTCGACGCGATGCCAACCGCTGCGAAGGCCTCGTTGAGCTCGAACAGGTCGAGGTCGCCCACGGCGATGCCGGCACGCTCGGCCGCCTTCATCACGGCGCGACTCGGCTGGTGGAGCAGCGATGCGCTGTCGGGGCCGGCGACCATGCCGTACGACACGAACTCGCCGAGTGGCTCGACGCCGCGACGCTCGGCCTCGGCCTTGCTCATCAGCACGATGGCGCTGCCGCCGTCGGAGAGCTGCGAGGCGTTGGCGGCGGTGATCGTGCCGTCCTTGTCGAACGCCGGGCGCATCTTCGACAGCGTCTCGACGGTGGTGCCGGGGCGGACGCCTTCGTCGTGTTCGACCAGGATCGGATCGCCCTTGCGCTGTGGCACCTCGACCGGAACGATCTCGTCGGCGAACTTGCCGTCCTTGATTGCGTTCGCGGCGAGCTCGTTCGAGCGGGCGGCGAACTCGTCCTGCTGCTCGCGGGTGATGCTGTCGCCGGTGTAGCGGTCGGTGCCGAGGCCCATCAGGCAGGCATCGAACGCACACCACAGGCCGTCGGCGATGATCGCGTCGCGCAGCTCGGTGTTGCCGTAGCGGAATCCGCCGCGTGCGCCGTCGGCGAGGTACGGGGCGTTGGTCATCGACTCCATGCCACCGGCGACCACGATGTCGGCTTCGCCGGCGGCGATCATCTGGTTGGCGAGATAGACGGTGTTGAGCCCGGACAGGCACACCTTGTTGACGTTGACCGACGGCACGCTCATCGGGATGCCGGCCTTGACCGCGGCCTGCCGGCTGGGCACCTGACCCTGGCCGGCCATGAGGACCTGGCCCATGATGACGTGTTCGACTTCCTCGGGTGCGACCCCGGCGCGTTCGAGTGCGGCGGAGATCGCGAACCCGCCGAGATCGGCGGCCGAGAACGATGCGAGGGCACCGCTCATCTTGCCGATCGGGGTGCGAGCGCCAGCGACGATGTACGAACCTGTTGAAGCCATACCTCAACGCTACTCCACCCCTCGACCAGCCCGAAAAATGCGCAGCGGGGCGTCACCCGCGGGCAGATCTGCGCACGTTTGGGGGTGACATCGCTTTGTCCGGTCGGATTACCGATCAGTAACCTCGGGCGCCATGCAGGAGATCCTCGAAGCCATCCAATCCGGTGCGAGCGGCGACGACATCGCCAACCTCCCCGTCCCCGAGAGCTACCGAGCCGCATTCGTCAAGCGCGATGAAACGGCCATGTTCGAAGGCGTCGAATCGTGGGACAAGGACCCCCGCAAATCGCTCCACGTCGACGAGGTCGCCACCCCCGAACTCGCTCCCGACGAGGTCTACATCGCCGTGATGGCCTCCAGCATCAACTTCAACACGGTCTGGACCTCGATCTTCGAGCCCCTGCCCACGTTCGGGTTCCTCGACAAGATGGGCCGCCAGAACGAGTGGGGCAAGCGACACGCGCTGCCCTACCACGTGGTCGGCTCCGATGCTTCCGCGGTCGTCGTCCGCACCGGTTCTGCGGTCCGCAACTGGAAGCCCGGCGACCGGGTGACCGTGCACTGCAACTACGTCGACGACCAGGATCCGAGCGCTCACAACGACTCGATGCTCGCAACCAACCAGCTGATCTGGGGATTCGAAACGAACTTCGGCGCCCTCGCCGACCTCGCTGTGGTCAAGGCCAACCAGCTGATGCCGAAGCCGAGCCACCTCACGTGGGAGGAGTCGGCCGTCAACGGTCTGTGCAGCTCCACCTCGTACCGCATGCTGGTCAGCGAGAACGGCGCCCAGATGAAGCAGGGCGACAGCGTCCTGATCTGGGGTGCCACCGGCGGCATCGGCGGCTATGCCGTGCAGTACGTCCTCAACGGTGGTGGCACGCCGATCGGCGTCGTCTCGTCGCCCGAGCGGGCCGAACTGCTCAACCGGATGGGCTGCGAGGCCGTGATCGACCGTCGCGCCGAGAACTATCAGTTCTGGTCCGACGAGAACACCCAGGACGAGTCGGAGTGGCGTCGCTTCGGCAAGAAGATCCGCGAGCTCAACAACGGCGAGGACGTCGACATCGTGTTCGAGCACCCGGGCCGCTCGACGATGGGAGCCTCGATCTTCGCAGTGAAGCGCGGCGGCACCGTCGTCACCTGCGCCGCGACGTCGGGCTACATGGTCGAGTTCGACAACCGTCACTTCTGGATGAAGCTGAAGAACTTGATCGGTTCGCACTTCGCCAACTACGCCGAGTCCTACGCCGCGAACAAGCTGCTCGACCAGGGTCGTATCCAGCCGTTGCTCACCAAGACGTACACACTCGACCAGGTCGGCGAGGCGTCGCTGGCGGTCCACCACAACGAAGCCGACGGCAAGCTCGGCGTCTTGTGCCTCGCGCCCGAAGAGGGTCTCGGCATCGACGATCCCGAGAAGCGCGAGCGCATCGGCGAGGACAAGATCACCGTCTTCCGCTCGTGACCAACCCCGCCGCGGTCCTGTGGGACATGGACGGCACATTGGTCGACACCGAGCCGTACTGGTTCGACATCGAATTCGAGCTGGTCGCCGAGTTCGGCGGCACATGGAGCAATGCCGACGCGCATTCGCTCGTCGGGTTCGATCTGCTCGATTCGGCGCATGAACTCCGCACGCGCGGCGGAGTCCGGCTCGAGCCGGTCGAGGTGGTCGAGCGGCTCCTCGACGGCGTGATCCGTCGAGTGGCCGACCAACTGCCGTGGCGTCCGGGTGCCCCGGAGCTGTTGGCCGAATGCGTCGCGGCCGATGTGCCGTGTGTGCTGGTGACGATGTCGTGGCGTCGCCTCGCCGATGCCGTGATCGCTGCTGCTCCTCCCGGATCGTTCGTGACGTCGGTGACCGGGGACGAAGTGAGCAACGGCAAACCCGACCCCGAGCCGTATCTGGTCGCCGCCGCCGCGCTCGGTGTCGACCCGGCTGCGTGTGTTGCGATCGAGGATTCGCCGACCGGGGTTGCCGCCGCGCTCGCGGCCGGGTGTGCGACGCTGGGGGTCCCCCATGTCGTCCCCGTCGCTGCCGCACCCGGGCTCACCCTCGTCGACTCCCTCGTCGGCATCGAACTCGCCGATCTCCGAGGACTCCACACCGTCTGATGGCGCGCACCGTCCGTCGGTCGAGGACGAGCCTTCCCACGCAAGTCGCCGCCGACTCGTGCTCGGCGCGCTGCTGACGGCGCTGGTCGCAGTCGCCGGCGCTGCGGTGTACGTGGCCACGACCGAGGAGCCGCTGCCGCCCAAGCCCGACATCCCACTCGACGCGTGGGTGCCGTACTGGACGCTCGACGATGCGCTGCCCGACATCGGTCGACGCGGTGGCTCGATGCGCGAGGTGTCACCCTTCTGGTTCACCGCAGTCGGCGTCGACGAGATCGCCATCGACCCCAACGCCAGCGCCGAAGCGACCGAGGCGTTCATGGAGGCGCTTCGGCGTACGGGTGCCGACGTGGTGCCGTCGATCGTCGACCTGCTTCCCGCCGGTGAGATGGCGGCGATCATCGCGGATCCCGACACCCGAACCCGCCACGTCGAGGCGATCCGAGAGTTCGCTGCCGCTGGTGACTACGACGGAATCGACATCGACTACGAGCAGTTCGCCTTCGCCGACGGTCGAGACACGTGGGCGACGACACGACCCAACTGGGTGGCGTTCATCGAGGAACTCGGCGCTGCACTGCGCGCTGATGGTCGCTCCTTGGTCGTGAGCATCCCGCCGGTGTACGACGCGGAACAGACGAGCGCCAGCGGATTCTGGGTGTACGACTACGGCGCGATCATCGACCATGTCGACCGCATCCGCATGATGACCTACGACTTCTCGGTCGGTTCGCCGGGCCCGATCGCCCCGCTCGACTGGGTCGAAACGTCGATCAACGGTGCGATCGAGGCGACCGGCTCGCCTGACAAGCTCGTGCTCGGACTCCCCGCGTACGGGCGGAACTGGGTGATCTCGACGGAGGGCGACTGCCCGGATGACGCACCCGGTCGGACCTCGGTGACCGCCCGCTCGGTCGACGATCTGCTGGTGCGCCGATCGGCGGTGCCGGTGCGCGTCGACGAGACCGGTGAGTGGACATTCGACTACGAACTCGACGTGACCGGCGAAACCGGCTCGTGTGTGCAGACCCGGCGGGTCCACTACCTCGACGGTGACGGCATCCGGCTGCGGATGGACCTGGCCCGCCAGTACCGCCTCGACGGGGTGTCGCTCTGGGCGCTCGGATTCGAGGACGATGCCGTCTGGGATCAGATTCTGCCGACGTTGGCCGATCCGTTCGCTCCGGCCACGACGGAGTAGAACCGTTCCATGACAGTTGGCGACGCATGGATCATCGATGCGGTGCGCTCACCGCGAGGCATCGGCAAGCAGGGCAAGGGCAGTCTCGCCCACCTCCACCCGCAGAACGTGTTGGGTCAGGTGTTGAACGGGCTGCGTGACCGAGTCGGTTTCGACCCGGCCGACGTCGACGATGTGGTGTGCGGCAACGGTTCGCATGCCGGCGACCACGCCCACGACATCGGTCGAATGGCCGTGCTCGACGCCGGCTGGCCGGTCTCGGTTCCCGGCGTCACCCTGAACCGCTTCTGCGGGTCCGGTCAGCAGGCGGTCACGTTCGCGGCGATGGGGGTCGGTGCCGGCCACCAGGACCTGGTGATCGGTGCCGGCGTCGAGTCGATGAGTCGGCCCGCCCGCAACGGCACCGACGGCTTCCATGCCAACAACGAACACCTCTTGGCCGAACACCCTCAGGTGCCCCAGGGCCTGTCAGCCGACCTGATCGCCACCCTCGACGGCTACACACGTGTCGAGGTCGATGCGCTCGGCCTCGAGAGCCAGCACCGCGCTGCGGCCGCCATCGCCGAAGGTCGGTTCGATCGCAGTCTGGTCACGATCCGCAACGACGACGGCACGGTGGCGCTCGACCACGACGAGTATCCGCGCCCAGAAACCACGGCCGAGGGTCTGGCTGCGCTCCATCCGAGCTTCACGAAGTTCGTCGACTTCACGTTCGAGCAGAGCGAGGCCACGATGGCCGAGCTGATGGCGCAGAAGTACCCGGGCGTCGAGTTGCACAACGTCCACCACGCCGGCAACAGCTCTGGCGTGGTCGACGGTGCCGGTGCGGTGTTGGTGTCGTCGCCCGACTACGCCAAGGCGCACGGTCTCACCCCGAGGGCGCGCATCGTGATGTCCGCGGTCGCGGCCGACGAGCCGTTGATCATGCTCACCGCGCCGGGCCCCGCTGCCAACAAGTGTCTCGCACGAGCGGGGATGACCGTCGATGACATCGACCTGTTCGAGGTGAACGAGGCGTTCGCGTCCGTCGTGTTGCGGTTCTTCCGTGACACCGGCGCCGACCCGCTGAAGGTGAACGTCAACGGCGGTGCGATCGCACTGGGTCATCCGATCGGCGCCACCGGCACGATGTTGATCGGGACACTGCTCGACGAACTCGAACGCCGCGATCTGCAGACCGGCCTGGTCGCCATGTGCACCGGCGGCGGCATGGGCACTGCCACCATCATCGAACGGATCTGACGCTCAGCTGCGCCGACTTCAGCGATGAGCGAACCCACCGCATGGCGGGGTTGGCTCATCGGTGGTGGCGATGGGTGCGCTGACCTGTTGGTGCTAGCTGTACTGGTCGAGGATGGTCGACTCGGTGACGCGGCTGAGGGTGTCGCGGATCGCACGAGCAGTCGGTTCGTCGACGTCGTCGACCACCATCAGGTCGTCGACCGTGGCGCGCTGCAGCTTGGCGAGTGCGCCGAAGTGGTCGGCGACGTCGATCGCTGTCGACGTGGGCAGCCGACTGACCCGATGCAGCAGGCGCATGCCCTTCGGAACGACTTCCTGGCTGAGGTCGGTCGAATCGAGGCCGGGCGACAATGCGTTGGCAGTCAGTCGAAGGTTCGAGACCTCGTCGTCGGACAACTTCGACATGCTGTCGAGCGCGTCGGCCACCGTGCGACCTTCGGGCAGATAGTCGGCGACGACGAGGTCGAGTTCGTCGTCGATCTCGCCGTACAGCTCGTCGAGTTGCAGTCGGAGCAGCCGTGCATCGATGCCGAGTTCGATGATCATCGTTTCGATCTCTTCGGCGATGCGGTGGACCATCTCGCCGCGTTGCACCACCGCAACGACGTCGCGCAGCGTGGCGACGTCTTCGACCTCCACCGCGGTGAGGTTGGTGATCGCATCGTCGAGACGCACCTTGTAGCGCTCGAGCGTCTGCAGGGCCTGGTTGGCGCGATCGAGGAGGTGGCCGACCTCTTGCAGCTGCCGCTTGCTGCCGCCTGCGTAGACGTTGATCACGCCCATCTCCTCGCTGGCCGACACGACCGGAACGTCGAGCGATCGGGCAACCCGCTCTGCCGTTCGGTGGCGCGTGCCGGTTTCGCTGGTCGGCACGGTCGGGTCGGGCACGAGGTGCACGTTCGCACGAGCGATGCGTCCGCCGTCGGTGGACAGGATGATTGCTCCGTCCATCTTCGCGAGCTCGGACAGACGCTGCGGGCTGTAGGGCGCGTCGACGAGGAACCCTCCGGAGCAGATCGACAACACGTCGGCGTCGTCGCTGAGTACGAGCAGGGCACCGGCCTTGGACCGAACGACGCGGTCGATCCCGTCTCGAAGCGGCGTCCCCGGCGCGACGCGGGCCAGCGCGTCACGCATGGCCTCGTTCACACCGCCGTATCGGGAGCTCATGGCCTGAGCTTAGGTGAACAGCTCGGCGATCCTGTCGGGAACACCGATCAGATCGCGGCTCGCAATCCGGTGGGTGCGCTGTGAGCGCCGAGGCCGGTCGCGGCGATCGCCTCTGAGAGCGTCGATGCTCGAATCACGTCGACGTCGACATCGCAGACGGGCGAGTTCGCCGGCACGACCACCCGGCGAAAGCCGAGGCGTCCTGCTTCGATGAGGCGGCGCTGCGCCTGGCCGACCTGACGGAGTTCGCCCCCGAGCCCGACCTCGCCGAACACGGCGAGATCGGCAGGGAGCGGCTGGTCGCGGATGGCACTGACCACGGCAAGACACACGCCGAGGTCGAGGCCGGGCTCACTGAGCTTCACACCGCCGGCGGTGGAGGCGTACACGTCCTGATCGGCAACCGGCACCCGCGATCGCCGGCCGAGCACTGCCATCAGCATCGAGAGCCGTGCGCCTTCGAGCCCGATTGCGCTGCGCCGTGGTGGCACGCCGGCCACGCTGGGGTTGGTCAGTGCTTGCACTTCGACCACGATCGGTCGTTGCCCCTCCATGGTCGGCACCACCGCCGAGCCGGGCACACCCGTGCGGCGGTCGGCGAGGAACAGCGACGAGGCATCGGGTACGGCGATCAGCCCGGCGGTGGCCATCTCGAACAGGCCGAGTTCGTTGGTGGGACCGAAGCGATGCTTCGAGGCCCGCAGCAGCCGCAGCGCGTGGTGGCGGTCGCCTTCGAACTGCAACACGGTGTCGACGACGTGCTCGAGAACGCGTGGACCCGCAAGGCCGCCCTCCTTGGTGACATGACCCACCAGCACGATCGACACATCGCGCTCCTTTGCCTCGTTGACGAAGCGTTGGGCGCAGCCGCGCACCTGGCCGACACTGCCCGGCAGCGAACCGAGACTCGGGTCGGACACCGTTTGGATGGAATCGATCACGACGAGTTCCGGTCGGGTTCGTTCGATGGCGTCGAGGATGTGCGGCAAGGAGGTCTCGGCGTGCAACCACAGATCATCGCGTGTGGCGCCGAGGCGTTCGGCACGGCGCTTGACCTGCTGCGCGCTCTCCTCGGCAGTGACGTACAACGTCGGCCCCCTCCAGGCGGCGAGGAGTTGCAGGAGCAGCGTGCTCTTGCCGATGCCCGGCTCGCCCCCGAGGAGCGTCACCGAGCCGGCGACGAGGCCGCCGCCGAGCACCCGGTCGAGTTCGTCGATCGCGGTGGTGACGGGATCGCCGTGCTCGGCTCCGACGTCGCCGATGCGCGTCGGCCCGGGGCGCGACGACGGCGCGGCGGGTGCGTCGTTGCCGCCGGCCACCTCGACGTCCTCGACCAGGGTGTTCCAGTCGCCGCAACCCGAACACCGTCCGGCCCACTTCGGATGCGAGGTGCCGCATTCGCTGCACACGTGGACCACTTTCGTTCGACTCGATGCCATGCGGCCAGCATGACGAAGGGGTGTGTCAGAGATGGGACTCGTTGATCACGGGGGCGTCGGGGGCTTCCCCCTCGTTCCACCACTTCGATTCGTAGACGTTGCCGCGCCAGACGGTCTTCTCGCCTGCGGAGAAGCCGTCGTCGCCGTCCCAGATCGGATACGGCGCCGTCGATGGATCGTCCACCGGTGGCGGGCCGTCGAGCGGGACGGTCTTGATCCCCGCCTGTCCCCCAGGTCGACCCTCGATGCCGCCGAAGACCGCAGAGAACTCGAGGGGATCCTGGTCGAGTGAGGTGCAGAAGTTGGACGGTGCCGTCGAGCCGTCATGTTGGGCCTGCACGGGTTGTCACGGTTGAGCGATCATTTTCCAGGCGACCGAGCGCCTCGTCTTCGACGAATGCTGCCATGTCTTCGGCGTGTCGAGGGTGAAGACGTTGTCGGCGTCGTCATTCTGGCCGATCATCGGCGTGACGCCGATCTTGGCCTGGACCTGCTCGTACGACAGGCGCTGGTTGATCCGCTGGTATGCGGAGGTGAGCTGGCGATGTGTTGTTTCGACCGCTCTGACGCTGGCGCTGAACATCGACTCGTCGTCGTCACGTCCGGCGCCGTAGTTCATCGTCATCACGTTCACCCCGGCGAGGTCGACGCCTTCGGCGAGGGTGGCGTCGATCGTGGCCACCGCTTCGGCGGGCAGCCCGGACGGGGCGACCGGCAGCGTGAGCCAGACGGCGAGTTCGCCACCGCTGCTGCGAATGTCCTGTTGGACCTTGTTGATGGCTTCACCGCGACGCTTGGCGCCCTCGGCGTCGGCCAGGTCGTCAGCTTCGATGTCGAGGTCGATCGTCGTGATGTCGTAGCGCTCGATCACTTCGGCGTAGGCGTCGGCCAGTTCGTCGACCTCGGTGCACACGGTGGCGAGTTCGTCGTTGATCACGCCACCGAAGCTGACCACGATCTCTCCGCCCTGCTGGCGGTAGCGGGCGATGCGGCGGTCGAGGTCGAGTTCGTCGGCTGCCTCGTCGAGATCGAACGCCGAGCCCCATGTGGGCACGCAGGCGTCGTCGGGGTGGGCGACGATGAAGCTGAGCACGACGTCAGGAGACGGGTTGGCGGTCACGTCCTCGAACGCGAACGTCGGCGTCAGCGTCACGTCGACGTAGGGGGCGTACCACGGCTCGGCAACGGTGTCGAGCGTGGCACTCACCTCGCGAACGGCGGCGGTCGCTGCCGCACCGATGCCCGCAGCGACGACGAGCGCCACCAGGATCCGCACGGCCGAGAGCCGCCGCCGAGGCGCGCCCGAGGCCTGCCTCGTGTTCGATTCCTCTGTTCCGATCGTCGCATCGCTCATTGGGCAACCTCCTGTCGGCGGCCACTCTACGTGATGCCGATTCGATCGGCAACCCCGGAACCGGAACTCCTTCGACGAAGACGCCGAAAGATGCATCACCCCTGGTAGCGCTACGTCAATGTACCGTCAAGATGCGCGGGGGGCGGCACAACGACGCATCAGACATGCGTAGTCTCCGGTCGGTCATCACGACAGATTCTCACCCAGAGTGGTCGATGGTCGCGCTGGCTGCCGGAACACCCATCGAAGTCTCAAGAATCAGGAAGGTTCAGCACATGTGGGGACGCAGCACACCGTTGCCGACCGTCGGACGGCGCCAATGGGGCTCCGATCGTCGGACCGAACCGCTGCCGGCGATGCCGCCGCCGATCAGCGATCGCAGCATCGCGCTCGGCCGACTGGCGATGATCGTCACCGTCGCTGCCTGGTTGGGCTATCTGGTGACGATCATCATCAGCGAGTTCGTCACCTACGGCACCCAGGGGATGCGATTCCTCAGCGAGGCCGTCAGCTACCTGGTCATTATGACGTTGCTGACGTTCTCGGCCATGTCGTACCTGCTGGCGCGTCAAGGGTTCCTCCATCGTTCGCAGCGGCACCGTCGCATCGCCAAGTCGGTGATCGACGACCACTTCGACAGCTCGATGCCCACGATGACCGTGCTCGTGCCGTCGTACCAGGAAGACACCCGGGTGATTCGCCAGACGCTGCTGTCGGCGGCGCTGCAGGAGTACCCGTACCTCGACATCAAGCTGCTTGATCGACGATCCGCCCAACCCGACCGACGACGATCACATTGCGATGCTCGATGCCGCTCGAGAACTCCCCCACCAGATCGCCGAGCTGCTCGCCGCTCCGGCCGCCGCCGCACGTGAGGCGCTCGACCGGTTCGAGTCGCATCCGGCGTCGCGCCGGATCACGTCCGCGCGACGCCCTCGACATCGCCGAGAGCTACGACGCTGCAGCGTCGTTCCTCGAGGACCTCGCCGGCGACCAGGAACTGATCGATCACACCGATCACTTCTTCGCCGACCACATCCTCCGTCGCCTCGCGACCGACTGGCGCACGATCGCCACGGCCGCACGCAACTCGGCGGCCGACGACGCGACGCTGTCGAAGCGACGGGTGCATCAGCTGTATCGGTCGCTCGCCTGGACGTTCTCGCGTTCGCTCGACTCGTTCGAGCGCAAGCAGTACGTGTCGCTGTCCCACGAGCCCAACAAGGCGATGAACCTCAACAGCTACATCGGGCTGATGGGCGGCTCGTACGCGATCGTCGAGACGCCGAGCGGCCGCGTGCTGCAGCCGTCACCGTCCGGCACAGCGGATCTCGACGTGCCCGACGCCGACTACGTCCTGACGCTCGACGCCGACAGCATGCTGCTGCCGGAGTACTGCCTGCGGCTCGTGCACCTGCTCGAGCAGCCCGAGAACGAGCGGATCGCGGTGACGCAGACGCCGTACACCGCCTTCCCCGGCGCGGCCGACGCGCCTCGAGCGCATGGCCGGCGCGACGACCGACATCCAGCACATCGTCCACCAGGGCATGACCGACCACGACGCGACGTTCTGGGTCGGCGCGAACGCCGTGCTGCGCAAGCGGGCGCTCGACGACATCGTCGAAGTGGAGCACGACGGCACCCGTGTGATGCGCCGTTACATCCAGGACCGCACGTCGATCGAGGACACCGAGTCGAGGATCGACCTCGCGACGCACGGCTGGGACCTGGTGAACTACCCCGAGCGGCTGAGCTACTCCGCGACGCCGCCGGACTTCGGTGCGCTGGTCATCCAGCGGGCCCGGTGGGCCAACGGCGGTCTGCTGATCCTGCCGAAGCTGTGGGCGCAGTCGCGCGAATCAGCGTCGACGCGGCGAGCATCGCCGCCTCGGGCGAGATCATGCTGCGCCTCAACTACATGGCGTCGATCTCCTGGGCGAGCTTCGGGCTGCTGCTCCTGCTGGTCTACCCGTACACCGACCGGCTCCTGTCGCCGCTGGTGCTGCTCACGGCGCTTCCGTACTTCCTCGCCATGTCCGGCGATCTGAAGTCGTGCGGCTACAAACGCACCGACGTATTCCGCATCTACGGCTTCAACCTGGTGCTGCTGCCGGTCAACCTGTCGGGGTCGTTGCGGTCGCTGAGCCAGGCGCGTGACCGGCAAGAAGATCGCGTTCGCCCGAACACCGAAGGTTCGCAACCGCACGACGGCACCGATCCTGTTCGTGTTGTTCCCGTTCGCGCTGATCGCGTTCTCGATCTTCACGGTGTATCGCGAACGTGCAGTCGAACAACTGGGCCCATGCGGCGTTCGCATCGTTCAATGCGCTCACCTGCCTGTGGGCGCTGGTGGCACTCGTGGGCATCCGCAACGCAGCGGTCGACGTGGTGGTCAACATCGTCGACCGCCTGTACCGACGCGAACGCCCCGCCCGATACAAGCGTCGCCGCACCGCAGTGCCCGAGGGCGACGGCGTCAAGGACTGGCGTCAGGTGCTCGATCTCGGCGCCGACATCGATCCGGCACTCGTCGAACCACCTCGCGCCATCCCGGCGGCGGCATCGACTGAACGCCCGAGCGAAGTCGACGATCTCGCACGGAGCTTGGCGATCCTGCTCGGCGGCGACAACGAGAGTGGCGTGCGCGAGCTGCGCCTGCAGCGACAGGACGGTGAGGTGGTCATCTCGGTTGTGCAGCACAGACGCGCACGGTGACACGGCAACGCACACGTCTGTCTGAATCCTGGTGCAAATCTGAACGCTATGAGAGCACGTGCATCTGCGCACGACATGCTCTCTGCTGCGAACGATACCCTCATGCTGTGACCACGTCGCTGTGAACATGCGTCACCGGCAACTGCCTGAGAACTCGTTCACCTGCAGTTGGCTCACGAGTGCCGGCGTTGCGTCGGCGTTGCGAGCGAGCGGTGTAGGCGTGATGACGCACAGCGTGGCGTCTCGCACGAGTGAGCTGAGATGGTGTGGCATGGTGATCTGGTCGACAGTGCTTGACGCTCGAGGTTGCGCTGCGCGTGAGTTATCGGCATCAGACCGCTGTGCGAATTCGCGACGATCGCGCGCAGCATCACGACACGCGAGCGAACGTGTGACGCTTCACCAGCAGCAGCGGCAGAGTGCGTGTGATGGTGTGAACTCGGCGCTGCAGTGTGAGACTTGCGAGCCTGCGAGTGCGTGAGTGCCGGAAGACGCGCGTGTTCAACGCGTCTGAAGCCAGCATGGCGTGCACGCGACGAGTTCGGTGATGACTTGCTCTGCTTGCTGAACGGTTGCCGGCGATTGAACATGAGCGAGCGGTTCGGCGCGGCCTGTCGGCGAGCGCCGGATCTCTGGCGCAGCGGACGTGAAGGTGAGCATGGCGTACCGGCTGCGAAGCGATCAGTGGGCAACTGTCGCGTTCGACGACGTGAGTCGGCTGCGAGTAGCGCCTGAAGGCGTCTGCAGTTGGTCGGTGTTATGTTCTGTCTCTGTGAATACGGAATTCAGCGAGGGAGTGGTACAGATATATGCGCGAGCGTAGAAAATGTCGACGCCGGCATCGACGACTGTCGCTCGCGAATTACGTGCGAGCTTGTGAGCCTTGGCGGTCGCGGCGATCACCACCGGCACGCGACGCCTGACTAGTCGCCGCACGAGAGCACGGTGTCATCGAGCGTTCAGCGACACGAACGCGACGAGTGCTCGCGGTGTTGAACTGAACGGTTCTGCGACTCGCCCGCCAGGTGTGGGCGATCTGCTTGATGAGAGCGCTACATCGCATCGGTCTCGACGATGTATCGTATCTTGCGCGAACACCACCAGGTCCGAGAACGCCGCCGCCAAGCACGCCACCCAGCCCGGGTGAAACCAGAGTTGATGGCTGACGCACCGAACCAGGTGTGGTCCTGGGATATCACCAAACTCGCCGGACCACACAAATGGAACTGGTTCCACTGCTACGTCATCTTGGACATCTACTCACGCCTCGCCGTTGGCTGGGTCGTTGCCCCCGACGAGTCCGGCACGCTCGCCGAGCAACTCATCGACGCAGCCTGCACCGAACACGACATCGACCGTCACCAACTCCACCTGCACTCCGACAACGGCCCAGCCATGACCTCGAAAACCGTCGCGTTGCTCCTCGCTGACCTCGGCGTCACCCGCTCGCTGTCACGACCCCACGTCTCGAACGACAACCCGTTCTCCGAATCACAATTCAAAACGTTGAAACACTCTCCACGGTTCCCCGAACGCTTCACCAGCCTCGCCCACGCCCGCACCTTCATCGACGCGTTCTTCGACCACTACAACCACCACCACCGCCACTCCGGAATCGGCTACCACACCCCCGCCGACGTCCACGCCGGCCGCCACCACCAGATCCGAGCCGAGCGCCAACACGTCCTCGACAACGCCTACAACACCAACCCCCACCGATTCCGACAGCGACCCACAGCACCCCAAATCCCCGACATCACCTGGACGCAGAGTTGCAGCAGGGTCAGACCCCAGTTGTCGCCATCAGTCGAAGGAGACCACCTTGCCACGGTTGATGCTGACCCAGTCGCGGGCTTCGAGGTAGGGGCGAAGACGGTCTGCGATCACCTCGCCGTGGTCGCGGTTCTTCGGCCGCTGCAGCTCGAACAGGTACGGAAACTCGAGCCATGCGGTCGTGGCATCCCACAACCGAAGCGCAGCGTCGCCCGATGGCGGGTCGAGCACGACCGGGCCGAACAAGCACTCGGGGTCGCCGTTCGGCGCCACGAACTC
Source organism: Ilumatobacteraceae bacterium (assembly GCA_963716095.1). Lineage (GTDB taxonomy): Bacteria > Actinomycetota > Acidimicrobiia > Acidimicrobiales > Ilumatobacteraceae > Sva-07. The sequence continues at coordinate 639,925 of CAVQSV010000023.1, forward strand.
GGGGAAGAACAGCGTGGGCACGCCGTACCCACCGGCCGCCACCACCCGGTCGTGTTCGGCCCGTACCTCGTCGTGGGTGGTCGGATCGGCGATGGCCTCATCGACCACGGCGGGATCGAGGCCGAGCTCGTCGAGCAGGTGCCGTGCAACCGCCGGATCGTGTGGACGATGGCCCTCCTCGTGCAGCGCCGTCGCCGCCCGCTCGTACCAACGGTCGAGGTCGTCCATGCTCGAACGTCGCAGCAGCGCGCCGATCCGCATCATCGACCAGCCGTACGACCACTCCCGTTCCCACGGGTGCTTCTTGCCGTCGACTCGGTTGACCTCTTCGAGGCTGAAGAACTTCCAGTCGATCTCGAGGCCGTTCTGTCGGCGCACTTCTCGGATCCACTTCGCCGTCTGATGGGCGAAGGGGCACATGACGTCGAAGTGGAAATCGACTCGGGTCGGCGCGTCGGGCATGCCCAAGGCTGCCACACCCGTCGTTCAGCGGTTCGAGCGGGACGACTTCGCAGGCCGGTGATGGGTGCGCTGCCAGCGAGCCCAGATCACGTAGCCGATGAACAGCGTCATGAACGCCACCCATGCGACCAGGGCCACCAGCGCAAGTACCGACAGCGGTCGTGCCCACCAGCGGTCGTCGCCCGGCGACTGCACCGAGACCGCCCGCCAGTCGAGGATCGTGCCGTCGGTCGGTGCGATCCACTCGAGGCGGTTGTCGCCGAGCTGATTGCCATTGGTCTCGGCTTCGTCGATCTCCCCGGGAAGCTCCGCACGGATCACCGCCCGCAGGGACGACTCCGGTGTCGCTCCGCTGGCTGCGATCTCATCGGAGAACGGCACCGAACCGACAGCGGCGATCAGATCGTCGTCGGCGAAGGTCTCGAATCCATCGGGCAAACCGAGCAGCCCGCTCAACCGGTTCGTCGTGTCCTCACCGCTGGTGTTCCGCGTCATCACCATCTGGTTGAACGGCGGACCGATGCTGTTGAGGAGATTGCTCGCCTCGGCATCCGATTCGAAGTCGTGGGTCAGCGCGATCGTGAGGCCGCCATCGGGAAGCATCGTTGGACCCTCGATGGTCCACCCCGCGGCCAGGATGTCATCGGTGGCCAGCTCGTCGGCCAAGCTCGGCACCGCCGCGACCACATCGGCGTCGGCGGTGGCCACGAAGGTGATCGTGCCGGTGCCGTCGGGCTCGACGACCATGTCGACGCTGAGTTCGACACGACACCCGGCAAGTGCAGCAACGCACACGCACAGAGCCAGAACACGACGGATCACGATGACGAGTATGGCCGAGTCGAGGTCAACACCGTGGGGTCATCCCGGTGAAGGCGCCCCTGCTCGACCCGGTAGGGCTCAGCTCAGCTCTGGCGGTGGTAGCTCGGTGTCACCACTGCCACCGGTGGGCGGCAACGGGCTCTCGGTCGCGGTGGTTGCCAACTCGACCGACGCCGGCGGCACGAAACCCTCGACCGCGGTGAACACGAACCGCTTGCGGCCCTCGTTGTCCGGGTCGTCCTCGGTGTCGACCACGATGATCTCGCCGGCCGAGAATTCCTTGTACAGGATCTTCTCGGACAACGCATCTTCGATGTGGCGCTGGATCGCCCGACGCATCGGACGGGCACCCAACTGCGGGTCGTAGCCGAGATCGCCGAGCAGTTCCTTGGCCGACTGCTTGATCTCGATACCGAGCCCTTGACCCTCGAGCTGGCCGACCAGGCGCTGGGTGAGCAGGTCGACGGTCTGGAGCACTTCGTCGCGGGTCAACTCGTGGAAGACGATGGTTTCGTCGATGCGGTTCAGGAACTCGGGACGGAAGTGGTTCTTCAGCGACTCGTTGACCTTCTCCTTCATCCGCTCGTAGCTCATGGCGGTGTCGTCGCTGGTGAAGCCGACGTTGGCCTTGCGCAGATCCTGTGTGCCGAGGTTCGACGTCATGATCAACACCGTGTTGCGGAAGTCGACCGAGCGGCCCTGGCTGTCGGTCAGGCGACCTTCTTCCAGGATCTGCAACAACGTGTTGAACACGTCCGGGTGCGCCTTCTCGATCTCGTCGAACAACACCACCGAGAACGGCTTGCGCCGCACGGCTTCGGTGAGCTGGCCACCCTCTTCGTAGCCGACGTAGCCGGGAGGCGAACCGACGAGCCGGCTGACCGTGTGCTTCTCCATGTACTCGGACATGTCGAGCGTGATCAGCGAGGAGTCGTCACCGAACAGGAACTCGGTGAGGGTCTTGGCGAGTTCGGTCTTGCCGACGCCGGTGGGGCCGAGGAAGATGAACGAGCCCGACGGGCGCTTCGGGTCCTTGAGGCCCGCACGAGTGCGGCGGATCGACTGCGACACCGCGGAGACTGCCTGCTCCTGGCCGATGATGCGCTTGTGGATGTTCTCCTCCATCTTGAGGAGCCGCTCGGTCTCTTCCTCGGTGAGCTTGTACACCGGGATACCGGTCCACAGTGAGAGGACCTCGGCGACGGCTTCCTCGTCGACCTCGTCGAACAGGTCGACGCCTTCGGCCTTGACTTCGGCCTCTTTCTCGGCCTTCTCTTCGAGGAGCGCCTTCTCCTGATCTCGCAGTCGACCTGCCTCTTCGAACTGCTGCTCTTCGACGGCGCGCTTCTTGGACTCCTGGACCTCGGTGAGCTTCGTTTCGATCTCACGCAGGTCGGGCGGGGTGGCCATGCGCTTGATGCGCAGACGCGAACCGGCCTCGTCGATCAGGTCGATCGCCTTGTCGGGGAGGTGCCGATCGGAGATGTACCGGTCGGCGAGGTTCGCCGCAGCGACGAGCGCTTGGTCGGTGATCGTGACCCGGTGGTGCGCCTCGTACTGGTCGCGGATGCCCTTCAGGATCTCGATCGTGTGGGCGAGCGTCGGCTCTTCGACCTTGACCGGCTGGAAGCGGCGCTCGAGCGCAGCGTCCTTCTCGACGTGCTTGCGGTACTCGTCGATCGTGGTGGCACCGATGGTCTGCAGTTCGCCGCGTGCGAGCATGGGCTTGAGGATCGAGGCTGCGTCGATCGCGCCTTCGGCGGCACCGGCGCCCACGAGGGTGTGGATCTCGTCGATGAACAACAAGATGTCGCCGCGCGTCTTGATCTCCTTGAGCACCTTCTTGAGGCGCTCCTCGAAGTCACCGCGGTAGCGCGACCCGGCAACGAGTGCGCCGAGGTCGAGGGTGTAGAGCTGCTTGTCGGTGAGGGTGTCGGGCACGTCGTTGTTGACGATCTTCTGGGCGAGGCCCTCGACGATCGCTGTCTTGCCGACGCCGGGCTCACCGATCAGCACCGGGTTGTTCTTGGTGCGACGCGACAGGATCTGCATGACGCGCTCGAGCTCGCTGCTGCGACCGATCACCGGATCGAGTTGGCCCTCGCGGGCAGCCTGGGTGAGGTTGCGGCCGAACTGGTCGAGGATCTGGCTGTTGCCGCCCTTTTCGTCCTCGCCGCCCTTGCTCGCACCAACGCCGGCACCAGCCGGTGCCTGCTCGCTGCGACCGCCGCCGGACGAACCCGACGGGCCCTGGTAGCCGGACAACAGCTGGATGACCTGCTGGCGCACGCGACGACAGGTCGGCGCCGAGCTTGACGAGCACCTGAGCGGCGACGCCTTCGCCTTCGCGGATCAGGCCGAGCAGGATGTGCTCGGTGCCGATGTAGTTGTGGCCGAGCTGGAGCGCTTCACGAAGGGAGAGCTCGAGCACCTTCTTCGCACGGGGCGTGAAGGGGATGTGCCCCGACGGCGACGAGCCACCCTGGCCGATGATTTCCTCGACCTGGCTACGCACGGCTTCGAGTGAGATGCCGAGGCTCTCGAGTGCCTTGGCCGCGACTCCCTCTCCCTCGTGGATCAAACCCAGAAGGATGTGTTCGGTGCCGATGTAGCTGTGGTTGAGAAGGCGTGCCTCCTCTTGCGCGAGCACGACGACTCGGCGAGCCCGGTCAGTAAAGCGTTCGAACATGGAGTGCCCTTTCCACGAGGGAGATTCGGTGCGGCAACCCTATCGGCGCCTGCCCACTACCACGGGTCGAGCCCGCGTGACAAAAAGATCACCCGTTCCGGGAATAGGCGGAGGAACAGACGAGCGGGGTCTGCGCCCGCTCGTCTCAGGTTGCTGGATGGACGCCTTGGGCGTCGGGGAGCGCCCAGAGCAACGACTCCACGAGGAGCTTCTCGTTGGGGTTGCGGTCGAGCATCTCCATCGCCTGATGGATGCGGCGGACCGCGTCGGCGCAGGCATCGACGTCGGTGGTCGCAGCGTTCACGGCGGTGTCGCGGTACGTGCCGGCCATCGCTGCCAGTCCCGCTCGCAGTTCGTCGGTGCGGTATCGCCGCAGCTCGCGTCGATGGCGTTCGTCGAGCTGCTTCTTGCCGCTGCCACGTTCGCCGTATGCCTTGATGCGTTCGTCGAGTTCGGCGACCTCGACCGCATGCCGTGCGGTGAGCGGTTCGGCCGCAGCGTCGATCAGGCCGAGCAGGTGTGCTGCGGTACGCATGGCGACCGCACCGGTGCCGTCGAGCTCGTGCGGTGCTTCGCCGAAGGCGGCTCGCCGTTCGGCGAGTGCCGGATCGGTCGCGAGGACTCGCGCTCGTTCGAGGTCGCCATGTGCGGCACGAGCCGCCTGCATCGCCGGCGCCGGAGCGACACCTTCGGCCACGAGCCGAGCAGCGATCACGTCGGAGCCGATCGAATGGAAGTCGACACGCGCGCAGCGCGAGGAGATCGTGATCAGATCGTGGGGCACGAAGTCGGCGAGGATCACGAACGTCACCGAGTCGGGCGGTTCCTCGATGATCTTGAGCAGGCGGCCCGCACCTTCGGGTGCGAGCAGGTGGAATTCGTCGAGGATCAGCACCTTCGACGAGCCCTCCGATGGGGTCAGCGACGCTTCGTGGATGATCGACCGCGCCTGGTCGGCGTCGATGCGAGCGCCAGTGCGACGCACCTCCCGAACATCTGGATGCTCGCCGCGCAGGATCAGTTCGGCATCACGCTGGTCGACGTCCTCGGTTCCGGTCATCAGGCGCGCGGCGAAGGCGCGGGCGGCCTGGAGTTTGGTGGAACCGGCTGGGCCGACGAACAGGTACGCGTGAACGGCCCCGCGATCGGCAGCGGCGCGGAGGCTGCGCACGGCAGCGGGCTGGCCGATCACGTCGTCCCAGATCGGCCCGGGTCGGGTGTCGACGGCCGCGCCGGCCGAGTCGGTCACCGTGGCTGCCGTTCGTTCAACGCCAGCCGGATCTCCTCGGCGACCCGGTCGACCGAGCCGACCGCCTGCACGGTGATCCAACGGTCGGGATCGGCGGCGGCCATGGCTCGAAAGCCGTCGAGCACTCGTGCGTGGAATTCTTCGCCGGCAGCCTCGAACCGATCGAGGTCGCGTCGGCTCATGCGCTCGGCGATCACGTCGTCGGGTGTGTCGAGAAAGACCACCGTGCTGGGCCACACGCCGGTGGTTCCCCACTCGTTCAGGTGGCGGATCTCGTCGACGTCGAGCTCGCGGCCGTAGCCCTGATAGGCGAGCGAGGAGTAGACCGAACGGTCGCTGACCACGGGGTCGCCGGCATCGAGTGCGGGTCGGACGACTTGGGCGATGTGCTGTGCACGGTCGGCTGCGGTGATCAGCGCCTCGGCGCGTGGGTCGAGGTTGTGGACGCTCGTGTCGTGGAGGATCTCTCGAAGGCGGGCGCCGATGTCGGTGCCACCCGTCTCGCGGGTGAGTACCGCACCGATGGCGTCGGCCAGCCGGGCGGCCTGCGTCGACTTGCCGCAGCCCTCGGCGCCTTCGAAGGCGATGTAGGCAGGACGGGTGCTCACGATCGGCGATGGTACCGAGTCGGCGGACCCGCAGCCTGGAGGGCATACCCCTGGGGGAAGGGACGAAAGGCCGTAGTCGTCGGGCGATGAGGTGCGTAGCGTCGATGTCAGAAGCGGTCGCAACGGTTGCGTCGCTCATGATTGGAGCCATCGAGATGACGTCCCAGCAACAACGACTGGTGATCCTCGGCGCCGGGACCGGCGGCACCCTTGCCGCGAATCGGCTCCGCAAGAAGTACAAGGACGACCGGTTACGCATCGACATCGTCGATCAGGACAACCGCCACGTGTACCAGCCCGGGCTGTTGTTCGTGCCGTTCGGGCTGACCGAGCCCGACGAGATCGTCCGCAAGCGCGACCGGCAGCTGAAGAAGGGCATCAACTACCACCAGAGTGCGATCGAGTCGGTCGACATCGAGGCGAACTCGGTGGCGCTCGAGAACGGCACGATGCTCGAGTACGACGTGCTGCTGATCGCCACCGGAGCCGTGCTGCTTCCGGAGGAGACCGAAGGGCTCACCGGCCCGGGCTGGCACGAGACCGTTCACACCTTCTATGACATGCCGGGGGCGGAAGCGCTCGCCGAGGCGCTCGACGACTTCGACGAGGGACACCTCGTCATCAACGTGATCGACATGCCGATCAAGTGTCCGGTGGCTCCGCTCGAGTTTGCGTTTCTCGCCGACTGGTACTTCACCGACAAGGGTGTGCGCGACGACGTCCGCATCACCTACGTCACGCCGCTCGATGCGGCGTTCACCAAGCCGACTGCCTCGGCCACGCTGGGATCGCTCCTCGACGACAAGCACGTCGAGATCGTCACCGAATTCAACACCGGCGAGGTCGACGGCGAGGGCGGCAAACTGATCAGCTGGGACGGTCGCGAGGTCGAGTTCGACCTGGCCGTCGTGATCCCGCTCCACGGTGGAGCCGCCTACGTCGAGAACTCGCCAGGTCTCGGGGACGAACTCGGGTTCATCCCCACCGACAACGCCACGCTGCAGTCGACGGTGAAGCCGAACATCTTCGTCGTCGGCGACGCTGCCGATCTGCCCGCCTCGAAGGCTGGATCGGTCACTCACTTCGAAGGCGAGGTGCTCGTCGAGAACATGGAGGCCTTCCTGGACGGCAAGCCGATCGAGCACGCCTTCGACGGTCACGCGAACTGTTTCATCGAGACCGGATTCTCGAAGGCGCTGCTGATCGACTTCAACTACGACAACGAGCCCGTCGGTGGCCATTACCCAGGTCCGATCGGGTTGCCGCTGTTGAAGGAGTCGAGAGCCAACCACCTCGGCAAGCTGATGTTCCAATCGTTCTACTGGCACGGCCTGCTGCCCGGGCGGGACATTCCCGGCATCGGCCCCGACATGCCCAAGCTCGGCAAGAAGCAGCCCGTCGAGGGCTGACACGAACGCACCCGAAAGGACCCCGAACATGCCCACCAAGACACTCGCCGGAACTCCCGTGGAGGTGAACGACGAAGGCTTCTTCGTCGACGCCCAACAGTGGACCAAGGAGATGGCACCCGAGATCGCCGACGAGATCGGAGTGCCGACCCCGCTGACAGATCAGCATTGGACGGTGATCGACCTGATGCGCTCGGAGTACTTCGCCAAGGGCACCGGCCCGACCGTGCGCAAGATCAGCAAGCTCTCCGATGTGACGACGAAAGAACTGTTCGTGCTCTTCCCGAAGGGCCCCGCCAAGCTCGCCGCCATGGTGGCGGGCATTCCCAAGCCGAAGGGCTGCATCTGACATGACCGACACCCAACCCATCACCCCCGCCGTCGTCGACGCCAAGATCGAGAAGGTCTCGATCATCGTGTCGAAGGGCTCTCTCGAGGGCATCTACCCGGCGCTGATCATGGCCAACGGCGCCCGCAACGAGGGCATCGACGCCAATCTCTTCTTCACGTTCTTCGGCATGGATGCCGTGCACAAGGAGCGCCACGACCACATCAAGGTGGCCACGGTCGGCAACCCCGGTCTGCACGTGCCGACCATGGTCGGCGGCATCCCCGGTGCCTCGGCGTTGATGACCAAGTACATGGAGAAGCAGATCGAGAAGCTCGACTTCCCGGGCATCGCCGAGTTCATCGAGATGATCCACGACACCGGTGCAGGGCTCTACGCGTGCCTCGCCTCGGTCGAGTTGTTCGGCATGGAACGCGAGGACCTGATCGACGAACTCGACGACATCATCACCGTCGGCGACTTCTACGACATGGCCGCCGGCGGCCAGATCATCTTCACCTGACACCGATCCCCCGACGTTCTCGTGAACAACTTCACGCCTCAGAGGTGAAGTTGTTCACGAGATGACCGCGTGGTCCGCGCTCGGCGCGGTTCAGTCGTTCACGTCGGTGATGACCGGGGCGGCCTTCTTCGTTGCAGCCTTCTGGGCCGGGGCCTTCTTCTTCGCCGCTGACTTCTTGGCTGCAGCCTTCTTCTTGGCCGGGGCCTTCTTCTTCGCCGCCCGCTTCTTCTTGGTGGGGCCACCCTTGGCGATGATCGCCTCGCGCCGGATCGCCAGCAGTTCGTAGGCGCGCTCGGGGGTCACCTCCTCGAGACGGTCGCCCTTGCCGAGCGACGCGTTGGTCTCGCCGTCGGTGACGTACACACCGAACCGGCCGTCTTTGGCCACCACCGGCTTCTCGCTGACCGGATCGGTGCCGAACTCCTTGAGCGGGCCCTTGGCGGCCAGGTTCGAGCCACCGCGCTTGTACACCTTGGGCTGACTGAAGATCGCCAGTGCCTCGTCCAACGTGATCTGCAGGAGCTGATCCTCGGAGTCGATGTTGCGGTAGTCCTTCTCCTTCTGCACGTACGGGCCGTAGCGGCCGTTGTTCGCGTAGATCGGGACACCGTCGCCGGGGTCGTCGCCGAGGTGACGAGGAAGCTGGAGCAGCGCCTCGGCCTCGTCCATCGTGACCCGTTCGAGGACCATCGTCTTGAACAGGCTCGACATCTTCGGCTTCTCGAGCCCGGGCGGCGGATCGTCGTGGGTGCCCCACTGCACGTACGGGCCGTAGCGACCGTTCTTCGCGAAGACCGGGAGGCCGTCGAGTTCACCGATCGGATCGTCGGACTTCGGAGCGGCGAGCAGTTCGATCGCCTTCGCGATCGTCAACTCGTCGGGGGTGAGGTCGTCGGGCACGCTGGCGGTGTCGTCGCCGCGCCTGACGTAGGGGCCGTACTTGCCCGGCTTGACCACGATCAGCTCGCCGTCGGCGTCGGGACCGAGCGGGAACGTGTTGATCTCGGCGGCGTCGATCTCGTCGAGGTTCTCCTCGACCAGGCGCTTCAGCCCGAGCAGTGCGTCATCGCCGAAGCCGGCTTCGGCAGAAATCGGCTCGGTGTCGCCGTCGCCGGTGTCGCCGAAGTAGAAGCGCTTCAGCCACTTTCCCTTGGCCCGTCGACCGTTGGCGATCTCGTCGAGGTCGTGATCGATCGACGCGGTGAAGTCGTAGTCGACGAGCGCATCGAAGTGCTCCTCGAGCAGGCGGACCACGGCGAACGCCGTCCACGTGGGCACGAGCGCCTGGCCCTTCTTCCACACGTAGCCCCGGTCCTGGACCGTCTGGATGATCGACGCCCACGTCGAGGGCCGGCCGATGCCGAGCTCTTCCAACCGCTTCACGAGCGACGCTTCGGTGTACGCGCGCAGGTGGTGAGGTGCTGTGACCGTTGGGCTCGATCGAGGCGATCGGCACCTCGTCGCCCTGGGTCAGCGGTGGCAGCAACGCCTCGTTGTCGGCGTCGTCGTCGCCGGTCTCTTCCTTCGACGCGACATAGACGGCGCGGTAGCCGGGGAAGGTGATCGTGGTGCCCGACGCCGCGAACTCGCAGTCGGTCAGTTCGCCCGTTGTCCGATCGGTGGCGTTCGCTGCGAGGCGCACGCTGACGGTGACACCGGTGGCGTTGGCCATCTGCGACGCCAGGGTGCGCTGCCAGATCAACCGGTAGAGCGCGAGTTCCTGGCTGTTGAGTTCGGATCCGAGACTCTGCGGCGACCGATACGGCGTGGTCGGGCGGATCGCCTCGTGGGCCTCCTGGGCGTTCTTCACCTTCGACGAGTACTGCTTCGGTGCAGCGTTGAGATAGTTGGCGCCGTACTCACTCGTGACGGCTGCCCGTGTTGCCTGCATTGCCTCGTCGGACAGCACGACGTTGTCCGTACGCATGTAGGTGATGAAGCCGCGCTCGTACAACCCCTGGGCGACGCGCATCACCTGCGACGACGACAGGCGCAGCTTGCGACCGCCTTCCTGCTGCAGCGTCGAGGTCATGAACGGCGCCTTCGGCGACGAGCGGTATGGCTTCTCCTCGACCGACCGCACGGTGAACGTGGCGTCGCCCAAGCCATCGGCCAGCCCGCGGGCACGCGCCTCGTCGAGCGCCACGGCCTTGGCCGACACCTGACCCTCGGCATCGAAATCCTTGCCGGCGGCAATCCGGTCGCCGCCGACGGCGACGAGCTTGGCCGTGAACGCCGGCTGCGTGGCGGTGCCGACATCGATGTCCCAGTAGTCGGCGGTGATGTACGCGATGCGTTCGCGCTCGCGCTGCACGATCAACCTGACCGATGGGCTCTGGACGCGCCCGGCCGACAGGCCCCGGTTGACGCGGCGCCACAGCACCGGCGACACCTCGTAGCCGTAGAGCCGGTCGAGGATGCGTCGGGTCTCAGCGGCGTCGACGAGGCCGTAGTCGAGGCCCCGGGGATTGTTGACGGCGTGGTCGACAGCGGCCTTGGTGATCTCGTGGAACACCATCCGCTTCACGGGGACCTTCGGCTTGAGGTACTCGATCAGGTGCCACGAGATCGCTTCGCCCTCGCGGTCTTCATCCGTTGCGAGGTAGAGCTCGGAGGCATCCTTCAGCGCCGCCTTGAGGTCTTTGACCACGGTCTTGCCGCGCTCGGTGAGCTCGTAAGTGGGTTTGAACCCGTTGTCGACGTCGATGTTCAACCCTTTGCTCGGCAAGTCGGACACGTGGCCCACCGAGGCGCGTACGTCGTAGTCGCTGCCGAGGAACTTCGACAGCGTCTTCGCCTTGGCGGGCGATTCGACGATGACGAGGGGTTTGGACATCAGTGCCTTTCGAAGCTGTCGTGGGGTGTGTTCGCTACGTGATCGGACGGCCCGCTGTCAAGGTGGCGACGACGGTCCGCCGGTGGTGAGTGTGCCAAGGGAACGACCGAAACCACATCGCGGTACGGTTCGATCACGATGTCGAACCGCACTCACGAGCCGGACCCGGCACTCGGATGGGCCACCGACTTCGACGATGCCTGGGCCGAACTGGGCCGGCCCGGAGCCCCGGGTCGGGTGTCGCGTCTGGATCGCGGGTGGAGCACTGTCGTGCGCTCGATGAGCGAGTCTCGGGGTGGAGCGGAGCCCCTGCGTGTGCGCAACATCGGCGCCGACGTTGCCGTCGGCGACTGGGTGATCCCCTCCGACGACGGTGAGCGTGTCGAACACGTGCTCGAGCGTCGCTCGGCGTTCACGCGGCGGGCGTCGTTCGATGGGATGCGAGCGGTGTCGCACACCCTGGCGGCCAACATCGACGTGGTGTTCCTCGTGCATGCGCTCGGTTCGCCGCCGAGCCCTCGCCGCCTCGAACGCGAGTTGGTGCTCGCATTCGACTCGGGTGCCGAACCGGTGGTGGTGCTCACCAAGACCGACCTGGTCGACGACCCGGAGCTCGGTCGCCAGGCATTGGTCGACGTCGCACTCGGGGTGCCGGTGCTGTTGGCGAGCGGCAAGACGGCGCAGGGCCTGGACGCAATCGGCGCCTATGCCGCCGGCAACCGAACGCTGACGTTCCTCGGAGCCAGCGGCGTTGGCAAGTCGACGATCGTCAACGCCTTGATCGGGAGTCAACGCCAGGCCACCTTCGAGGTTCGAGAAGGCGATCAGCGCGGTCGCCACACGACCGTCGCCGCCGAACTGGTGCCGCTCCCCGGCGAAGGCTGGTTGATCGACACGCCCGGGGTTCGCGCCCTCAGCCTGTGGCTGTCGGGCAACGGCATCGAGCGGGCGTTCGCCGACGTCTTCGATCTGATGGACAGCTGTCGGTTCCGCGACTGCAAGCACGACCAGGAGCCCGGATGCGCAGTGCAGGCAGCGATCGCCGCCGGCGATCTCGATGCCGTGCGTCTGCGCAGCCTCGAACGACTGGTCGAGGAAGAAGCAGCGCTCGAGGAAGAGCAGCGCGAGCACGAGAAGGCGTCGGACAAGCGCGCCGGCGGGCGCAATCGACCGCCGGAAGAATCCGAATTCGACGACCTCGACGATCTCTGAGCACGACTCGACGCCCGGCGCTCCGCGTGCGCATCGTGGTCGACATGGAGATCGCAACGAACGGCAAGCCGATCGAGTCGGTGTGGGACTTTCCTCGCCCGCCGCGGTTGGAACGCGTCGAGTGGCGGGTGCGGGTGATTCATGCCGGCGCCATGATCGTCGATGCACCGTCTGCATTCCGGGTTCTCGAGACGAGCCAACCTCCGGCATATTACGTGGCGCCGGAGTTCGTCGACCACAGCTGGCTGGAGCGGTCGGAGCGACGCACGTTCTGCGAATGGAAGGGCGTTGCCGAGTACGCCGACATCGTCGTCGGCGACGTCCGTGTCGCCGACGCTGGGTGGACCTACACCGACCCGTCAGCGGCGTTCCCCGAGGTTCGCGACCACTGGGCGTTCTACGCGCAGAAGGCCGACGAGTGCTGGATCGACGACGAACGAGTCACCAGCAACGAGGGCAGCTTCTACGGCGGCTGGGTCACCGCCAACGTCACCGGCCCGTTCAAGGGCGCTCCCGGCACCAGCCACTGGTGACGTCGTGACGTCAGGTGCGGACACCAGGCGTCACATGGGGTCGTCGAGGGTCCAGGGGGTGTCGGGTGAGCGGAGCCAGGGGCTCGCGAGGTTGACCGCCGCGATCGGCAGCGGGCCGTAGATGTGAGGGAACAACACATCCATGTCGGGCGCCGGCGGTTCGAACACGATCGGCGACGGCACGAGCAGTGGATCGATCGTCAACACCACGAGCTGGTCGAGGTCGCCGTAGAACCGATTGGCGGTGTCCTGCATCTGCTCGCGCGTCGAGCAGTGGATGAAGCCCTCCTGCTCGAGGGTGACCCCGCGGGTCGACATCGTGTACTCACCGCGGGCGAATGCCGTTGCCCAGTCGTCAGGTACGGCGAGGTGGAAGATCGGTTCGTCGGCAGCGTTCGAAGTGGTCACGGTCACAGCGTGCCGTCGTCGAGTCGGCGTCGCACCTCGACGGCACGTTCGCGCACTGCTGGCAGGTCGGAGAGCTGCTCGCAGGCGCGCACTTGGCGGGCAACGCGAGGATTCTTCACCAGTCGATCGTGGTGTCGGGCGAGGAAGTCCCAGTAGAGCGTGGTGAACGGGCAGGCATCGTCGCCGACACGCTGTTTGCGGTCGTAGCGGCAACCCTTGCAGTAGTCGGACATCTTGTCGATGTAGTTGCCCCCGGCGGCATAGGGCTTGGTGGCCATCATTCCGCCGTCGGCCCACTGGCTCATGCCGATCACGTTCGGCAACATCACCCACTCGGCCCCGTCGATGAAGCTCGACCACATCCACTCGGTCAGCTCCCACGGGTCGACGCCGTGCAACATCGCGAGGTTGCCGAGCACCATCAGCCGCTGGATGTGGTGGTTGTAGGCGCGGTCGTGCAGCGTCGTCATGCACTGGCTCACGCAGTTCATGTCGGTGGTCGTGTCGCCGAGGAACACCGGTGGCACGGGCCGATCGGCTCCCAGCACGTTGCGGTCTCGGTACTGGGGCATCCAGAGCCAGTACACGCCCCACACGTACTCGCGCCAGCCGATCACTTGCCGGATGAAGCCCTCCGCGGACGCGATCGGTACACGCCCTTCGTCGTAGGCGTCCTGCACGGCGTCGCACACCTCGCCGGGCAGGAGGAGGCCGATGTTGAGGTAGGGCGAGAGCACCGAGTGGGCGAGGTGCCACGATCGCTCGACCATCGCGTCCTCGTGCGGTCCGAACAGGGGGAGCACGTCGTCGACGAAGTGACGCAGGCGCGAGAGCGCAGCGAGCCGCGAGGTTGCCCAGGTGCCGTCGGGTTCGGCGCCCCAGCACCCGTCGGGGAGATCGTCGAGCACGGCGCGATCGAGGTCGTCGAGTCGCGACTGCTGCGGATCGGGCCATGGGCTGGCGGTCTTCGGAGGACGTTCACGGTTCTCGTCGTCGTAGTTCCACCGGCCGGTCACGGGCTCGTCGCCCTCCATCAGGTAGCCGAGGCGACGTCGCTGCCACCGGTAGAAGTCCTCCATCTTCAGCTGTCGTCGCCCGTTCGCCCACGTGGCGAACTCGTCGTAGTGGCAGAGGAACTGGTTCGAGCGCACGACGGTGACACCGAGTTCGCGCAGCAACTCGATCCCGTTCCAGCTCGCCGGTTCGGTGGCCACCACGTGGGTCGGGGCGAAGTCGGCGACGTGCTCGTGGTAGCCCGCTCGCAGCGAGTCGGCGCGGCGGTGGTCCACGTCGAAGCCGGCGTCACGAAGCTCCTCGGCGAACCGTCGCATCGACGCAAGGACGAAGTGGGCGCGCTGGCGGTGCCACCGCTTCGCCGCGAGCTTCGCTGCGCTCTCGACGATCAGCACCCGATGCGACGACGGCGTGGCGTCGCGCAGTGCTCCGATGCCGCGGTTGAGTTGGTCGCCGAACACCCACACCGTGGGCCGAGTGTCGGTGCTCACGCGATCGAGCCGCGTACCGTGACGGCTTGATCGAAGCGCGTGCGCTTCAATCGTTCGCGCAACGCAGGACGGGAGCAGACCACCTCGACGTCGCCGCCACCGTCGCGGGCCACTGCGGCAGCGCCGAGCAGCACGCCGAGACCTGCATCGTCGAGGGCGCCGACCGCATCGAGATCGACGACCAGTGTGACGCCGGGATGCTGACGCACTGCACGCGCCAGATCGTCGTGGAGGCGGCCGACCGTCGACAGGTCGACGATGCCGTCGACCGCCACCACGATGGAACTGCCGACGGTGTCGACCCGAGTATGAACCTGCACGCTCGCTCAGGTTACGGGCGGTGATCGCTCGGCGGCCTCCGGTGGTTCGAACATCATCGTGGCCGACGCCGTGTGCGTCACCGGTCCGATCAGCGCACCGATGATGGCCACGTCGACAGGGTCGACGTAGGTGACGGTGACGGTCACCGACCTGCCGTCGCTGGTGGTCACCACGTCGATCGGCAGCGCGACGGCACGGGTGGCGGCCCTGGTCGCTGCGGTGGCGGGGTCGGCCGACACCGCCGCGGCACGGGCGCCTTCGCGGGCGGCGAGTTCGATGGCCAACTCGTTGCGAACCGCAACGCCCACGAGTACCAGACCGAGTGCCATCAGCGCCACGATCGGCAACGCCAAGGCGAACTCGACCGACGCCTGGCCGCGATTCGCGCTGAGTCGTGCCCGGTCAGACCCGGTCGATGACGGCATCGATGACCGTGTTGAACAGCCGGCTGATGCGCTGTGCTCCACCGCCTGCCGTGGCCCAGGCGACGACCATCAGACCCACCAGCGCTGCGGCGAGCAACACCAGTGCGTACTCGGTGGTCGCCTGGCCACGGTCATCGCGGTGTGAACATCGGGGCGCGCTGCTGCTCGTGGCGGCCGACAGCGCGGTGTGGGCGTGGACGAACAGCATGAGGGTGAGGTGGTTGGGCATGGTCGCTCCCGTTCGTGGATCGGATGGTTCCGAGTGTGTGGGTCACCAAGCGGTTCCGCCGAGCGACGAGAGTGCGGCGATCACCGCTGGAGCGATCGCGAGGAGGACGAACGACGGCAAGGTGCACGCGACGAGCGGGAACGAGAGCCGGACCGGAAGCTTGCGGGCCTCGGCCTGCTCGAGCCGGCGACGGCTGGATCGGACCTCGTCGGTGAGTTGGTCGAGCACCGGCCCGAGCGGGAGACCGTGGCGATCGCTGGTGGCGATCACGTCGGCGAGGCCCCCGGCTCGTGCACCGAGGTGCTCGGGGAGCGCCGCCAGTGCATCGGCGAAGGGCTGGCCCCGCTCGGTGCGTCGCACGACCTCGGCAAATGCGTGCCCGATCGCCGGCTCGTCGAACGTTGCGAGATCGCGCACCGCCTGGATCGGGGTGAGTCCCGCGCGCACGCTCAGCACCAACAGCTCCAACGCTTCGGGGAGCCCCCGGTCGATTGCTGCCCGACGTCGACCGGTGGCGCGGATCGGTGCGAGGTGTCGAACCAGCATCGCTCCGGCGCCGAGCAACCCGACCGCTACGGGGCCCGCCGCGGTCGCCGCGATCAGCGTTGCCACGAGCGCGGCGGCTGCCTGCGTGTGCTTCGCTCGAAGCCACCTCCGGCTGGATGCGGGCCCGACGGGGTTGCACCGGTCGGGCACGGTGCGGGCGAGCGAACGCCCCGACGAACACGATGGACAGTGCGGCACCGGCTGGGGCAAGCAGCGATGGAACGTTCACGTCGACGCCCTGACGATCCGGTGCATCCACCACCAGCCGGCAACGTTGAGCAACAGGCCAGCCGTGATGCAGGACGCGCCGACCGGCGCCGCCGCCACCGAGCGGACATCGGCGTCGGTCGCAGCCAGCACCCCGAGCATCAGCAGCGGTACGGCGGTCATCACGTGTGCCGACAGACGTGCCTGGGCGGCCTGGGTCGATCGTTCGTCGAGATCGGCGGCGCGCCGGCGCAGCGCCATGGCGGTGCGATCGATCGACGCTGCCGCCGGCCCGCCGATTCGGCTGGTGGCGGCGATCACCCCGAGCGCGAGCCGTACATGTGGCCCTGCGTCGTCGACCCGACCGACCGCGTCGGGGATCGAGAACCCCCGTTCGATCGCCAACCTGAGCGGGGCCGTGGCCCGTGCGGTTGGGGAATCGTCGGGGACGCCGGTGAGTGCCTCGCGCAGTGTCGATCCGGATCGAACCTGGCGGACGATGTCGTCGCACCAGGATGCAGCGCCGCGAGCATCGGGGGTTCGTCGTCGGGATCTTCGGGTCGTCCACGCGACGGCCGCCACGTCGAGCCGCGTCGGACCCTGCACCGTGTCGGGGTCGAGTCGTCGGGGGCGTGGGCGCAGCGCCATGGCGGTGACGACGACCGCAGTCGCGACGGTGACCGCGGCGATCACGATCGTCCGGCCTCGGGGTCGGGTCGGTGCGTGGCCAGCGAACGGGTCATCGCCGACTCCGTCCGGGAGCGGCGACGGTGACCAGGTCGCCGCGTTCGCCCAACTGGGCGAGTGGGCGCATCGCCGCGGCTCGTGGGGTCGCTCCCGGTGGCGGCGGGGGTGCGACCTCGCAGATCTGAGTGATTCGTCGGCGCCCGTCGGCGGATCGTTCGACATGCACGACGACGTCGACCGACCGGGCGAGTTGATGGCGGATCGCCGCAAGCGGCCAGGTGGGGGCAGCTTGCAGCACCAGCGACTCGAGCCGCATGAGCGCGTCGGGCGGGCCGTTTGCGTGGCAGGTGGAGATCGACCCGTCGTGACCGGTGTTCATCGCTTGGACCAACGCCAGGACCTCGTCGCCGCGGACCTCGCCGACGATGATTCGGTCGGGGCGGAGCCGCAGCGCGGTACGCACGAGTTGGGCGAGGTCGACTGCGCCGGGGCCGTCGATGCTCGGCGGGCGGGCTTCGAGACGGACTGCATGAGGGTGACGAAGCGGGAGTTCGGCGGTGTCTTCGACCACGACGAGCCGGTGGGACGCCTCGATCTCGCTGAGGAGGGCAGCGATCAACGAGGTCTTGCCTGACGAAGTGGCTCCGGACACGACGAGGTTGCATCGTGCGTGCAGGAGTTCTCGCAGCAGCGTGCACCCTGCAGCGCCGGTGAACGCGTCGAGGGACAGGACGCGTTGACGGAACCGACGGATCGAGAGCATCGGTCCGTCGACCGCGATCGGGGCCAACACGGCGCAGACGCGGGCGCCGTCGGCCAGTCGTGCGTCGACGATCGGCGAGGTTCGATCGACTCGGCGGCCGAGAGGTGCGAGCACCCGCTCGATGATCAGGTCGATGCTCCCGACACGAAGCTCGCCGACGGGGTACAGCGTGCCGTTGCGGTCGATCCAGATGTCGCGTCCGGCGTTGACCAACACCTCGTCGACGGTGTCGTCGCGGACGTAGGCGTCGAGTTCGCCGAGCCCACGCAGCTGCGCGATCGCCTGCCGGCTCAGGCGCGTTTGGAGATCGGCGGGGGCCAGCGGGGTGAGCCGGCGAACTTCGTTCTCGATCAGCGTCGTCGGATCGCCCGTCTCGTGAGCGACCAGGTCGCACACGGCCTGGACGACGTCGTGATCGTTCATGCGGCCACCCGACGAAGCGCCCGCGTCATCACCCGAGGGAGCCGCCTGGCGAGCAACCCGGCATCGACGGCGCGTGTCACGGCCGGATCGAAGCTCACGGTGGCCTCGACCGGAACCCCGAGGGCGTGTTCGACGTCGCGACCGCGCAGGCCGTGTCCCGGCTCGTCGACGAGGATCACGCCGGTCGGACGCACCGGGCTTCGCACGGCTCGACGCAACGAGAGGTAGCAGGGCCTGCTCACGAGGAGCGAGCGGTCGGCGCGGGATGTGAGCGGTTCGGGTGGGATGCGTGTGCCGACGTCGACGGTGACGTCGCAGCCCCACTGGCTCGACCAGTCGTGGAGCCAGTCGCCGAGCGTGGCCCATCGGGCCTGGTCGGTCGGCCGGATCTGCCCGTGTCGGCCGACGTCCGCCGCAGCTGCCCGCCATGGCAGCAGCCAGGTCTGGTCGTCGACGTCGATCAGGAGGTCGGCCAGATGGTCGGTCGATGTGTCGCTCGCCAACCATTCGGCGACCCCGGGTCGGTCCGGTTCGGGCACACCGAGGACGGCGGGAATCTCGCCGTCGAGATCGACGAGCAGGGAAGGTCGCAGCGAACTCAGTGCGAGTGCGGTTGCGACGACGGTGGTTCCGCTGCCGCCCTTGGCGGCCCAGCAGAGTGTGACCATGAGGTCCCCCGATCAGCGGGCGGATGCATGGGGAGAGTCGGTGAGGCGAACGTACCGACCGTGCCAGATGCCCGCAACCGTGTGGCGATCGCCGGCAGCTCTGCGCGGATCTGGCTGCGGTCGCAGCGCCCACGACCGCACAGACGTGCGAGGTCGCGGTTGAATGATCGTGATGTCCGAGCCCTTCACGAACGAGCCGATCGCCGTCGACGATCTCCCGCAGCTGCGTGCGGACTCCTTCGTCTCGGTCGACCCGCGCTTCGTCTGGGGCCAGTTCGCCGGCCTCGCAGGCATCGCTGCGGTCGTCGTCGGCATCGTGGCGCTGATCGTGTGGCGCAGTGACACCACGTTCTGGCCGGCCCTCGTTGGCGGGATCATCATGGCGGTGCTTGCGGCGATCTCGATCGCCGTGTTCTTCGAAGCGCGCCGTTTGGCCTATCAGGTGCGCGAGCACGACCTGTCGTTGCGCAGCGGTGTGATCCGCCACCGAGTGGAGACGATTCCGTTCTCGCGCATTCAGCACGTCAGCGTCGGACGGGGAATGATCGAGCGATCGCTCGGGCTCGCAACCCTGCAGGTGAGTTCCGCTGGACCGGACATCTCCCTCCCAGGGTTGCCGGTCGCCGACGCCGAACGCATCAAGGAGGTCGTTGCCGCACGAGCCGGCGTCGACGACGAGCCACCGGTGGACGGAGCCGCCAACGACTGGGCGCCGCCGCCCTCGCCGCCGCCCTCACCCCCGTTGGCCGAGCCGTCGCCGTGATCGATCTCTCCCAGCCGCAGCGACAATCGCCGCTCGCGATCGTGTTCCTGGGTCTGCGGGCCGTGCGGTCGCTCGGGGTCGTGCAGTTCGTCGTGCTCGCGTTGTTCCTCGTTCGAGGTGCCGCTGACGGGCGGCTGCTGTTCGTCGGCGTCGTGGCCGCGTCCGGCCTGGCGGCGATGTCGGTGCTGTCGTGGTGGCGCTACACGTTCCAGCTCGCCGATGGCGAGCTGGTGGTGACCAGCGGCGTCTTGCGCATCGACCGGCTCTCGGTCGACGTCGGGCGAATTCAGAGCATCGCCATCGAGCAGGAGCTGCTGCACCGGCTGACCGACCTGGTGAAGGTGGTGATCGACACCGCCGGCTCCTCGCAGGCCGAGTTCACCATCGACGCGATCTCGCGTCGGGTCGCCGAAGAACTCCAACAGCAGGCCACGACGCTGGCGCCGGACTCCCCACGGGTGGCCCCGATCGAGCCGGCTCGGCCCGCGGAACGAATCGTGTTCCAGCACACTCCCGGCCGGCTCGCCGTCGCTGCGCTCACGACCTCACCGTGGGCGGGGCTCGCACTGCTCGTACCGCTGCTCGCGATCGACCAGGTGGTGCTCGAACCCGTCACCGACCAACTGTCCGAATGGGCCCCCGACGCCGACGTCGGAAGCCTCGGCTGGTGGTTGGTGCCCGTCGTCGGCGTCGCGATCGCCGTGTTCGTGTCGTTGTTGAACCTCGGACGCATCTTCCTCGCCGACTGGGGCTTGGCGCTGCGAACCGATTCGACCACGTTGCGCCGAACGTCGGGTCTGCTGTCGCGAACCAGCACCACCAGCACCGTTGCCCGTGTGCAGGTCTTGGTGAGCCGACGCAATCCACTGCAGCGGTGGGCCGGCTTGCACGATCTCCACCTGTCGAACGTCGGTCAGGGCGACATGCGTCTGGTCGGATGTCGTGACGACGAGCTCGCCGCCACCGCCGCGATCGCCGGACTGACCGCCGCGGACGATCTGCCGCTCGACCGTCGAGTGCACCCCGCCGAGATCTGGTTGAGCGTGCGCAACGCATCGCTGATCGCTGCGGCAGCTGCCGCGGCCGGATGGTTTGTTGTCGGGTGGTGGGCGCTGCTCGCCTTTGCTGTGGTCGCCCTGGTGTGGTGGGCGACGCGCCGTCACGTTCGCACCTACCGGTGGTCGCTCGGGTCGGAGGTCGCCACATCTCGGCTGGTGATCAGTTCCTCGACCCAGCAGGCGCTGATCCGCAAGGCGAACGTGGTCCGGGTGACCCAGTCGATCTTCGAGCGCCGTCGCGGGCTCGGCCGTGTGGAAGTGGTCACCGCAGCCGGCACCATCGCCATCGGCATGATCCCGATCGACGAAGCTCGGGCAGTGCGCGATGTGATCGTCCACGGTGTCGAGACCGACCGCCGTGTCTGGATGTGAGCTCGCATCGGTGCCGGGTTCGAACGACCGGTAGTGTCACCGGCGGAGGTGTCCGGGTACCTGGTGGGCTCCGCCGCCTTCAAAGCGGTTGGTGCGAGCGATCCTCGCACGGCGGGTTCGATTCCCGTCCACCTCCGCCAATCAGTTCTCAGCTCACACGGATCCCGGGTGCGTGATTCAGCCGCGTCGGCGTGAGAAGCGGGGGCCGCGTCGGATGTACTCCTCGGAGTGCATCTTGTGCTGCTCCTCGTCCCACGCAACCTGGCGAAGCAGGTCGCCGACCGTTGCGTGATGGCCGTAGTCGTCGCGGTACCGGGACTCCCACGGGGTCTCGTCGAACTCGGGGTGCTCGGCCACGAACAGCGAATACTGACGCAATGCGTGGTCCTCGAAGTCGCTGTTGAGCTGATACGACCACTTCGGTCGCGCCGCATAGAGCAACCACGACAGGTGGTAGTAGAAGAACGACAGGATCTGGGGGACGACCCGATCGAAGAACCAGCGGCGCTGGTAGCCGTCCTTCTCGAGGAACTCCTCCATGATCAACAGGTGCCAGAACTCGTTGTCCTGCTCGTCGCGGGCGAGCACGACGCGGTCTTGGATCTTGCGGTCGAACTCGTGGTCGTGATGGTTCTGGGTCTGGGCGATGTGGCCCACGTGTTCCCATGCCATGTACGGCACGCGGGCAACGAGCTCGACGAAGGCGAAGAACTCGAAGCTGCGCCCCTGCGGAAACACTTTGTCGGCCGTCCAGAACAACAGTCGCGCCGGGAGGCCGTACCGGTAGCTCGGCATGGCCAGATACCGCTGCTGGTGTTCGCGCAGCTCCGCCGGTGACAACGGCGTCGCGAAACACGATTCGGGCTGCTCGGGCGGTGCTGGGCGTTCGGTCGAGGTGTCGTCGAGCACGGCGGTCATGACGGTGGGCCTTTCTGCGGGGGGTGGGGGAGGTCCTGCACACCAGGCTACGAAGCCGTCGACGCGGGGGTACGGGTCGCCCGTCACACCTGCGCGAACCGGTGGCGCGGCGTGGCCTACCGGCTTGGCTGAGATCGCCGAGGAGCGATCAGTGCCACCATCAAGGTGGTCGCTGCAACGAATCCGATGGCCGTGACGACGGCGCTGCCAGCGAGGTCGACGCGGTCGACTGCGATCACGAGCGCCCAGACCGCCCCGGTCGCCGACGCGACCACGATGCTGTTGCGTAGCCATCGAACGGCCGTCCGGGTGTCGACGGTCGCTCGTGGTGGCGTCGTCGACATGAGCGCCACGAGGGTGTGGAACGCGAGCAGGCACACAGCGACGACGAGCACCCACCCGCTGGTCGATGCATCCGTGCTCGCCGTCCAGTGCCAGACGCCGACGAGCGGGACCGTGAGCGCCACGTGCGAGTCGGGCTGGGTCGCCGATGCTCCGGCCAAGCCCACCACGACCGCCAGGATGACGGGCGACTGGCCCGACCCGGCCAACCCGGTCACGATCGGGACGAGCGCTGCGGCGACCACGGCAGCGAACGCCATTGCCCATCGTTGTGGCGACATCTTGCGCACCTGGACGGCGATGTCGGTGGTGTCGACCATCAGCGGCGAACCAGTCGGGGCCCGGTCGTGCGCCGGGCGATGTCGCGGATCACCTGGTCGAGGCTCCCGGGGCCGCGCCAACGCACGACGGGGATGCCGGCACCGCTGACCATGCGGATCTCGCGGCGGCGTTCGAGCAGCCGAATTCTCCAGGCGATGGCGGTGAGGTCGTCGTCGTGGTCGATCACGTTCTCGGGGAGCGTGTCGATCACCACCACCGACATGCCGCGCCGGCCGAGCGAGACGGCCTGGTCGAGCACGTGAGGTGAGATCAACGGGGACAGCAGCACCGTCATCCGACTGCCCGACGACTGGCCGACGGCCAGGCGCCCTGCTCCGGCCGTACCGGCTGCGCCGCCGGGCTGGATGCGCGCCATCTGGTCGAGCACTCTGCGGAGTTGCGCACGGCCACTGGCCGGTGGAACGGTCTGGGCGATGCGGCCACCGAACGTCGCCATCGACACCCGCTCGCCGCGAGTGGCGTAGTGCTCGGCGATCGCTCCGGCAGCGCGCACGGTGACGTCGAGACTCGACGCCCGGCCGTCGATTCCCTCGCTGATGCCGAGGTCGTCGGTGGCGTCGATCATCAGTGCCACGTGCGTGTCGAGGTCGGCCCATGTGCCGTTGACCTGCAGCTCACCGACCCGGATCGATCGTGGCCAGTTGATCCGTCGCATCCGGTCGCCGGCTCGGAAGGCCCGAAGCCCGGCGAACTCGTTGCCGTCACCGGCGCGGGTCGAGCGGTGCAGGCCGACGAGGCCGTCCTGAGGACGCGGGGAGGCGCCCACGTCGAACACCCCCGGCACCGGCAGCGTGGCAACCGTCCGAGGGGGAGTGACCGTCGAGCAGCGGTAGGCCGCCCACGGCGACAGCGCACTGACCTGGATGCGTTCGATCGTGCGGACACCCCACCGTGTCGATCGCAACGGCACCTCCAACAACGCCCTTCCGTCATCTCCCCGCGCGGTCGCCACACCGCATTCGGGTCGGGTCTCCACCCATGCATCGTGGTCGACCACTGCAACTGCCAGGTCGATTTGGGGCGCCCCGTCGACCGCACCACGCCAGACCGTCGCGTCCCCTTCTCGCAGCGTCGGATGCCCCACCGAGTCGACGAGCGTCGGCGACCGTGTGGGTCTGTGCAGCGACGACCATGCGGTCACCACGGCGAATGGTGCGGCGATCACCAGCAGGTCGGGACGCCGCCAGATCAACGCGATCGCGATCAGGACGACGGCGGCGGCGACGGAGCGCAGCAGCGCCGGCGTGGGTTGCCAGGGTGTCATCGGAGCGCAACCCGTGGACATCGCTCGACCATCAACTGTCCCCGGACGCAGGCTCCAACGGCGAGGGTGCCGGAACAGATGCCAGCACGGCCTCGACCACGGTGCGCCCCGTGATCTCGCTCATCCACATCTCCGGTTTCACCGTGATCCGGTGAGCCAGCACCGGCTCGGCAACCGCTTTGACGTCCTCGGGGGTCACGTAGTCGCGCCCGGCGATGATCGCGAACGCCCGCGACGCCAACAGCAACCCCAACGCTCCGCGGGGCGACGCTCCCATCAGCGCGTGGGGATGGGCGCGCGTGGCGCCGGTGAGCTCGACGCAGTATCGGCCGACGCTCTCCTCCACCGTCACCCGTTCGACGGTGGCCTGCATCGCCAGCAACGTCGTTGCGTCGGTCACCTGGCGCAACGTCTGATCCTCCTGGCGCCGGCTCATCCGGCGGGCGAGCACGTCCCACTCCTCGTCGGGTGACGGGTAGCCGAAGCTCGTGCGCATCATGAACCGGTCGAGCTGCGCCTCCGGCAGCGGGTAGGTGCCCTCGTACTCGACGGGGTTGGCGGTGGCGAGCACGTGGAACGGTCGATCGAGTACGAAGGTCTCTCCCTCGACGGTCACCTGGTGCTCCTGCATCGCCTCGAGGAGCGCCGCTTGCGTGCGAGGCGGCGTGCGGTTGATCTCATCGGCCAGCAACAGCCCGGTGAACAGCGGGCCCTTGCGGAACGTGAAGTCGCCGTTGCGTTGGTCGAACACGAACGAGCCGGTGAGGTCGGCGGGCAGCAGGTCGGGGGTGAACTGGGCGCGGGCGAAGTCGAGTCCCAGCGTTTGAGCGAACGATCGTGCGGCGAGCGTCTTGCCGAGGCCGGGAAAGTCCTC
Organism: Ilumatobacteraceae bacterium; assembly: GCA_963716095.1. GTDB lineage: Bacteria > Actinomycetota > Acidimicrobiia > Acidimicrobiales > Ilumatobacteraceae > Sva-07. Next base: position 664,711 of record CAVQSV010000023.1, read on the forward strand.
GAGCAGCACGTTGCCGCCGGCGAGGATCGCCGCGAGCACCAGCGTCAACGGCTCGCGCTTGCCGACGACGGCAACCTCGACCTCGTCGAGTACCTCACCGGCGAGGCGGGTCACATCCTGAAGTTCGAGTTCGAGTTCGACTTCGGTGCGGGGCTCGGGTTCGAGGGGTGGCATGGGTCCTTCCGCGGTCACAACCGCTCGATCTGGGTGAGGATGCGGTCGAGCTGTCCCGTGCTGGGCAGCGAGATCCGAGCTGTCGGATCGTCGATGAACCTGGTGAGTTCCGGCCCGATGAGCGCAGCGGCGGCCGCGGGGTCAGCGTGCCGGTCGATCTGGTGGCCCGCCCGAAGTTGGTCGTCGATGATCACGACGAGGCTGGTGTGCAGCCGTTCGGCCGACACGCGGTCGGTCTGGCCGTGCGCGAGTCCCGATCGGAGACGCGTGACGCGTCGATCGACGCGGTGCTCGGGCTGCTGCGGTGCGGTCGACGCGATCGGTGACACCGACGGAATCGACTCGGCGGTGTCGACGACGAGCCAGGCGCCCACCCCAACGGTTGCCGCAGCGGCGGCGACCAGCAGCACGTCGGGTCCCATGCCCGTCGCGATCATGAACACCTCGACCGCGATCGTGATCGCCACGATCAGCAGGACCGGCCGTCGCGTCGCGTTGATCATGACGCCCGAACCGATCGGGCCAAACCGGCGTGGACCTGGTCGAGCGCTGAGATGGCCGTTGCCCGCGCGGCCTCGGTCATCTCGTGTTCGGAGAATCTCGCCTCTCGGTAGAGGCCGGCCAGAGCCGCCAACGACGTCGGGTTCACCTGGTGGTCGGCGAGGACCCGTTCGACCAGCTCGGTCGAGGTGTCGGACGGCCGCCGCTCGACGCCTGCCGCCACCACCGACGTCTCGAGTCGGAGCCAGCACGCCACGATCGCGTCTCGTGGGGCGCCGGTCTGCAGCGCCTCGCGCTGTGCGGCGGCATCGGCGGTGATCGACTCGGCCACGTCGGCGAGGAGGTCGAACGGTTCCTCCCGATGACGTCGCCGTCGCCAACCGAACGACGGTCGTTCGCGCCAGAACTTGGCGACGACCAGGGCGGTGGCCAGCGCGATGAGTGTCCACAACGCGATGCGCAGGGCCAGTTCGACGAACGGGGAGAGCTCGGTGTCGTTGCGCTCCTCGCTGGTGCCATCTTCGGCGACACTGTCGCTGTTCACTTCACGTGACGACTGCACGTCGTCGAGTTGCTCGAGGAACTGGGGCGGCCCATCGGCATAGCGAACGCTGCCCGACGTGGCAACCGCAGCGAACAGCACGGCCGCGAGCGTGCCGATCGCAATGGCGAGCACGGCTCGACGGTCCACCATCGAAGGGTAGCGAATCGTCGTCGCCGGCCACTTCGTCGCCGGCTACTGGGGCGCCGGACCGCGCCCGGTGCGGATCAGCCGAAGGGCCCTGGTCGTTCGACAGACAGGGACGGACGATTGAGTCATGAGGTGGCGTGTGTGGCGACCCGTCGTGCTCGTGGCGTTGCTCGCCGGCGCTGCGTGTTCGACCACCGATGACGGCGCAACCGTCGACCCGCCGTTCCCCTGCTTCCGAGCCTCGGCCCGACGCGGAGGTCGCAGTCAGCCTCGACGTCGACCTGGGCGGCGTCACCACCGCTGACGTGTTCGAACCAGGAGCCGGAGACAACGGCCCCGCACCGATCGTCGTGATGCTGCACGGCACCGCCGCCGAACGGTCGCGACTGCACGACCTTGCACGGCGCTGTCGCCGCTGACGGGTGTGCTCGTGTACGTACCGAGCTGGCCCGTCATCGACCAGGCGCAGGGCTACCCGGATGAGACCGACGAGCCGTACCGCCGGCAAGCCGAGACCGTCGTGTGCGCGCTTCGACACATCCGGCGCACAGCGATCGAACGGGGCGGCGATCCCGACGACCTCACCGTGTTCGGACACTCCGGCGGGGCGATGGTGGGCGCGCAGGTCGCCATGGTGTCGGAGCCCCCCTGGCCCGGCATCGACTGCGATGCCGGGACGTCGCACGCACCGCAGCGGTTCATCGGCTCGGCGGGTGACTACAACGGGCTCTATCAACTGTCGCAGGTCGTTCCCGACGAATTCTTCGCCCCGTATGACCCGACCGTGATCGAACCGACCAACGCCGACCTCGAGGTCCGGCTCGTCCAGGGTCTCAGCGACGGAACGATCGGAATGTCCGAGTCGTCGGAGTTCCTCGCACACGTCCTGTCCTACGGCCTCGACGCCGAGTTGATCATCACTGACTCCGGCCATGGCGAGATGATCGACCCAACCGCCACTGCGGGTGAGTTCGTCGCGGAGCAGATCGTCTCGCTGGTCACCGATCAGCTGAGCGCTTTCGAACTCGACGGCGAGAAGGCCCGGATGAGCTATGACGGCGCATGCAATTACGAAGGCCCGCAGACATTCGAGGTCGGCCGCCCGATCAACGTCGAGTTCGAGACGCCGGACGACCCGCTACGGTTCCTCGCGTACAGCATCCTGCCGGATGTGACCGTGCTCGATGGGGAGATCTTCTCGTATGACGACGTGCCGCTGGCCGAGCCACCGGAGTTCGTCGACGCCGGTGGCTTCCAGCCGGTCGACCAACCGGGCAGCGAGACGTTCCGGTTGCTGTTCCTCGAAAGCGACCAACGGTGGGTGCTCGCCTGTGTGCCCGTCGAGCCACCCGAGGCCGAGACGCCAGACGTTCCACAGAATGCGGTGGTGCTGTCGCCCGCCGACTGAACGTGCTGCCGCCGCAGTCGGCCATCATGTGGCGATGCAACCCGATCGCATCGCGAAGGTCGCCGCCGCAGGCGGGTCGACCGTCGTCGGGCCGGTCGAGATCGACGGCGTCGACCCCGCCCTCGGACACGCCGTGGCCGGTTGGTGAGGTCGCCGCCGTCGCTCTGGCGCAAGCGGGAAGTTCGGCTGCTCGACTGGCTCGTCGGGCCGGCGGCGATCCCGGCTCGGTCCGCACCGACGTCGGCGACGCGGCAGCGGCGACGATCGGCTTCGCGCTGATGCGCGTCGACGGCGAGTCGATGACGCGCACGAATGCCGAGAACCCCTGGGTCGGTCGGTATCGCTGTGGCGACGGTCGGTGGATCCACCTGCACGGCGGGTTCCCGACCCTCGCCGACCGTCTTGCAGATCTGCTCGGACTGGGGCCGGACGCCGCCGAGGAATCGATCGCTGTGGCCACCGCTCGCTGGGAGTCGGCGACGTTGGAGGATGCGGTCGCCGAGCGCAATGGCTGCTCGGCGATCATCCGCAGCGAGGACGAATGGCGGCGCCACCCACAGGGCCAGATGGTGCACTCCTGGCCGACCGTGGTGCACACCGACGCCCTGGTTGCCGCCTCGGGGCGGTGGGAGCCGTCGCCGGTGCGACCACTGGCCGGGTTGCGGGTGCTCGACCTCACCCGGGTGCTCGCCGGTCCGTCATGCGGGCGCACACTGGCTGCATTCGGCGCCGATGTGTTGCACGTGCGCGGGCCGAACGTGCCGGTGGTGCCGGCCTTCGTCGTCGACACCGGGCACGGCAAACGTCAGGCCCACTGCGACTTCGGCGATGCCAGCCAACTCGAGGCGTTGCGTCGTGTCGCGCTCGACGCGGACGTGGTCGTGCAGGGGTATCGCCCGGGTGTGGTCGCCAGGTTCGGACTCGACGAGGAGTCGTTGCGATCTGACGGGTTTGCCGGCGTGTTCGGGTCGGTGTCGGCCTTCGGGCACGAGGGGCCGTGGTCGGATCGAGCTGGGTGGGAGCAGCTGGCGCAGTCGACGAGCGGGCTGTGTCTCGATCCGATCGGCGACGACAAGCCGACGATGTTGCCCTGCGCCGCGACCGACTACACCACCGGGTTCGCCATGGCGGCCGGGGTGATGGACGCGCTCGACGCATCGCTCGATGTCGGGTCGGCCCAACGCGTCGATGCGTCGCTCTGCCAGACCGCCGCGTGGATCCTGCGAGTCGGCCGCCTCGAAGACGGCGCGACGAGCCCGAGCGGGTTCCGCCCCGAACTGCTGCGATCCGAGACGGGCTTCGGCGTCGTCGAGCATCTCGGCCCGTGCGTGTCGGTCGATGGAATCGACGTCGGTTGGGATCGGGTCACCACCCCACTCGGCGACGGGACCATGACGTGGTGAACGACTACGAGTTCGTCGCAGAGCTGTGGCGGTGGACCGGCGAGGCCGCGTGGCATTTCGTCACGTTGCCCGACGAGGTCACCGACGACATCGACGAAACCCACGAAGGGTCTCGGGCCGGCTTCGGTTCTCGACGCGTCGAGGTGACCGTCGGCGAGACGACGTGGAACACGTCGGTGTTCCCCGACAAGAAGTCGGCGTCGTACCTGTTGCCGGTGAAGCAGTCCGTCCGCAAGGCGGAGGGTCTCGTCGAGGGCGCTCGCGTCGAGGTCTGCCTGCGAGTGGTCGTCGAATGATCGGCGGATCACTCGATCCTCGTTGTCGACGTGCGATGAACTGACCGCTCGGATGCGACCTCGTTCCTGACCGGTCGGTAGGTTTGGCACGTCCGCTCGACACGAGGAGAAGTCCATGCCAGCGCTCGAATCCACCCCCGAGATGTACGACCTGCGTATGTCCGAAGGCGTCCGCCCGCTCTACGACGCGGTGAAGAAGTTCATCGTCACCGAGGTCGAACCGATCACCGCCGAGTTCCAGCGCCGCGGTGTCGGACGCGCCGACCACTGGGGTTACGGCGAGGGGCAGCTCGAACTGCTCCAGACGGTGAAGGACAAGGCGAAGGAGCAGGGGCTCTGGAACTTCTTCCTCCCCGACGCCGAAACCGGTGAGGGCCTGTCGAACCTCGATTACGCGTACATCGCAATGGAGTTGGGCAAGAACCCGCTCGCGTCGGAGTCGATGAACTGCGCAGCTCCCGACACCGGCAACATGGAGGTGCTCGAGCGCGTCGGCACACCCGAGCAGAAGAAGCAGTGGCTCGAGCCACTGCTTGCCGGTGAGATCCGCTCCGCCTATGCGATGACCGAACCCGACCTCGCGTCGTCGGATGCCAAGAACATCTCCTGCAAGGCGGTCCGGGACGGTGACGAGTGGGTGATCACCGGCGAGAAGTACTACATCTCCGGTGCCGGCGATCCTCGGTGCAAGATCATGATCACGATGGTGCAGACCAGCCCCGACGGGCCGCCGCACCTGCGTCAGTCGCAGATCCTCGTGCCGACCGACACGCCCGGCGTGGAGATTCTCGAGGGCATGCAGGTCTTCGGCAAGGACGACGCCCCGCACGGTCACATGCACATCCGGTTCAACGACGTGCGTGTGCCGTACGAGAACATCCTGCTCGGCGAGGGCCGCGGTTTCGAGATCTCGCAGGTGCGCCTCGGCCCGGGCCGTATCCACCACTGCATGCGCTCGATCGGTGCCGCCGAACGAGCCCTCGAGATGATGGTCAAGCGTGGCCTCACCCGCGAGGCCTTCGGCAAGCGGCTCGCCAATCTCGGTGGCAACACCCAGATGATCGCTCAGTCGCGCATCGAGATCGAGTCGATGCGTCGCATGGTGCTCACCGCTGCGAAGGCGATGGACACGCTCGGCAACGCCGAGGCTCGTGTGTGGGTGAGCGCGATCAAGGCCATGGTGCCGATCCGGGTGTGCGAGATCATCGACAACGCCATCCAGATGCATGGCGCCACGGGCGTGTCGCAGTGGACGCCGCTGGCGGACATGTACACCTCGCAGCGCACCCTTCGGCTCGCCGACGGCCCCGACGAGGTGCACTGGTTCGTCGTCGGCCGCGCCGAGATCGCCGGTTGGGAGCAAGAGGGTGGCAACACCTACGACCCCAAGGCCGCGTACCTGTCGCGCACCGACGACGTCAAGGACGGCGTCTTCTCCGGCCCCTGATCGAGCCGATCAGTAACCGGTGCCGCAGAACGGTGTCGGCCGACAACTGAACAGCGAGTCGAGTCGATCGAGCACGCGCTCGTCGGCGTTCAACGTGCCGGTTGCCGCGAGGTCGTCCCATGACACTGCACCGAGGTACGCAGCCGACAGTGTGGCGATGTCGACGTCGATGTCGGCGGGCTCGTCGGTGCGTTCCGCTCCGGTGCCGGCGACTCGCCAGATGGCGCAGTTCGAGGGGACCATCGGGTCGTGCACGCCGATCGTGACCGGCATGTCGGCGGGACCGTAGGTGCGCGAGGTGAGCGCAGTGTCCACGTCGAGGATCCGTACCCACTGGTCGTCGATGCGTTGGCGCACCTCGTAGGCGCGCGAGTCGTGCATCGCCCGGCGCACCGGTTCGTCGACCGGTCGCATCCCGGCGCGCCACGTGACGATCAGGTCGATACCCAGCAGGTAGCGCCAGAGCTCGATCTCGACTGCCGGCGTCGCGCCCCAGAGATCTCGCAGCTCGCCCTTGCCGGTGGGGTTGGTGGCGAAGCTCTCGTCCCAGTCCACGTCGTAGAAGACGTAGCCGTCATCGATGCCGCCGGCGTCGGTGTGGACGGCGACGAAGGACCCCTTGCCCGTCCGGGTCGTGGTCGGTTCGCTGGCCTCTTTCAGGATCCACGGCCACATCCACGCAGGACGGCTGATCGACCCCACCCGCCAGCGGGCCACCCGGTCGTAGAGCGCGGGAACCACATCCAGCACCTCGGTGTGGGCCAACAATCGGATCGAGCCGGCACGGGCGGGCGTGATCCACGGTGTGGCGTTCGCGGTGGTGACCTCGACCGCTGCGGCGTCGGTGGCGAGCCCGAATCCGAACCGACGATAGATCGGTGTTTCGCTGGCATGGAGGGTGGCGAGCACATTGCCTCGCTCGCGCGACTCCGCGAGCAGACGGTGCATCAACTGGCTGAGCACACCACGTCGGGTGTGGGTGGGCAGCACGCCCACACGGGTCACCCCGGCGGTCGGGACGAGCGCTCCACCCGGCACGGTCGAGTCGAACCGGAAGGCGGCAACGTTGCCGACGCAGTGCTCGCCGTCCCATGCGGCGAGTGCATCGCTGCCGTCCCACGAGGCTTCGCCCTTCGCGAAGTCGTCGTCGTTGACCGGCCCGCTCAGGAGTGCGTTGCGCAGCGTGTCGACCGCCGCTCGCCGCTCGTTGTCAGCTACGGGTCGGATGTCGAAGTCGCTCACCCGCCCACGTTGTCACATGGGCAGCCGTGCGCGAACCGAGATTTCTCGAGCGATGAGCGAACACACCACATCTGCGGGTTTCGCTCATCGCTGGCTCCGTTGGAGCGCCGGGATCAGACGGCGAGGAGGTCGCGGGCGCCGGTGTCGCTCGACGGGTGGCGCAGCTTGCTCATCGCACGCGCCTCGATCTGGCGGATGCGCTCGCGTGTGAGGTTGAAGTGCTCGCCCACCTCTTCGAGGGTGCGAGGCTCGCCTCGGTCGAGGCCGAAGCGCAACTTGAGGATCTCGCGTTCGCGCTCGTCGAGTGGGGCGAGCAACCGCGAGATCTCATCGGGCAGCAGCGCGGTGGCAGCCACCTCGAATGGGGACTCGGCCGATCGGTCCTCGACGACATCACCGAGTTCTGCATCGCCGTCCTCGCGCAGCGGCTCCGACAACGACAGGGGCTCGGCGGCGAAGCGCAGTGCTTCGGTGACCTTGTCCTCGGGCATCTCGACTTCCTTGGCCAGCTCGGAGAGCGTCGCCGGTCGGCCGTACTTGAGTTCGAGGCGAGAGCGGGCCTTCTGCAGTCGGGCGAGGGTGTCGCCGGCGTGGACCGGGAGGCGGATCGTGCGGCCGGTGTTGGCGATACCTCGGGTGATCGCCTGGCGGATCCACCACGTGGCGTAGGTCGAGAACTTGAACCCCTTGCGCCAGTCGAACTTCTCGACGGCATGCATCAGGCCGAGGTTGCCCTCCTGGATCAGGTCGAGCAGCGGCAGCCCCGACGCCTGGTACTTCTTGGCGATCGACACCACGAGACGGAGGTTCGACTGGACGAACTGGCGCTCGGCCTCTTCGCCCTTGCGTGCGGTGCGACGCAGTTCGCGCTTCTTGGCAGCGGTGAGCTGCTCGCCGGCGTCGAGTTCGGCGATCGCCTCGTTGCCGGCCTCGATCGCCTTGGCGAGTCGGACCTCATCGTCTTTCGTCAGCAGCGTGTACTGCCCGATGTCGGTGAGATAGAGACGGACGAGGTCTTCGTCGTCGCGGTCGACGCGGTCTTTGGCCACCTGGTGCTCCTACTGTGTCGTGTCGACGATGCCAACGGCCGGGCCGGTGTCATCGTGGAGTGTTCGGCGTGCGAGGGTGTCTGCTGGGGATGCCTGCGGAGAAGGGTGCACGACAATCGACATGAGACGACGGTCACGATACCGACGACGCCCGGTCCGTCAACCAATGCAGTCAAAGAGCAACACGCATATCACGGTTCGAGATGTGCTAGGGGGATGAATCACCATGAGCGATGAGGTCGAATTGACGATGGTGACGTTGACGTTCGACGCTTCCGACGACGCAGCGTTGCTGGCGATCTTGTCGAAGTACGTCGTGCTGACGCGTATGGAAGATGGCTGCCGAAACGTGGATCTCTGCTCGAGTGTCACGCACCCGGGCCGTCACCTCGTGGTCCAGAAGTGGGAATCGCCGCAGCACCAACAGCGTCACTTCGACTCCGAGGTGATGGTCGACATGGCCACCGCATGCATCGGTGTCCTGTCGCAGGCGCCCGACATCGATCTGTGGGATGCGACGAGCGCCCACGACCTTCGTTGACGCCGTCGGTGTCGAACCCGGTCGTCGGGCATCGGTGAGAACTCGGTAAAGCCGTGCGCCGGGGGGCACCTGGCCGACGCCCGGCGGTAGAATCGTCGGACCATGTCGAATCCAGTGTTCAAAGAAGAGTCGTTCCAATCGGCATCTCAGAGCTTCAACGCCGGCCTCGCCGGCAACGGTGCCCAAGCCGGACAAGCCGGATGGGGTGCACCCGCTGCGGGCACGCACACCGCCACACAGCCGGCGTCCGACGGTCCCGTCTCCGGCTGGCAGAAGGCCATGACCATCAACGGCACCATCACGGCGTCGCTGGTGCTGCTCGTTCTGTTGCTCGTGTCCGGGTCGTTCGGTTGGTCTGCCGCCTCGGGCCCCACGCTCGTGTCCAACGAGGGTGTCCAGACCGAGACCTACCAGTTCCCGCCGGTCGCAATGCTCGGCATCATCGTGGGCTTCATCGCCGTGATCGTCGCCATGCGCAAGCCGAACCTGGCCAAGATCCTCGGCCCGGTGTACGCAGTCGCCTACGGCTTCGCCGTTGGAGCGATCTCCAAGGGGTACGAGACCTTCTACAACGGCATCGTCCTGCAGGCGGTCATGGCCACGGCATCGGTGTTCTTCGTGATGCTCCTGCTCTATCGCACCCGGATCATCAAGGTCACCGACAAGTTCCGTCGGGCGGTCATCTTCGCCACACTCGGCGTGATGGTCCTGTACCTCAGCTCGTTCGTCATGAGCCTGTTCGGCGCCTCGTTGCCGTTCCTGAACGGGGACAACATGATGCTGAGCATCCTGTTCTCGGTGTTCGTCTGCGGCCTCGCTGCCATGAACCTGGCGCTCGACTTCGATTTCATCGAGCGGGCGACCAACGCCGGCATGCCCAAGGACTACGAGTGGGTCGCTGCACTCGGCCTCGTCGTCACCCTCGTGTGGCTCTACCTCGAGCTGCTGCGCCTGCTGTCGTACCTGCGCCAGTGACACTGCGCCGCTCAGGCGTTCCCGCATGACGACCGACTCCGTGGCCGACGGCGGCAGCTTCATCGAGGCTGCCGCCGTCGGCGCGCTCGGGGCAGTGTTCGCATCGGCGGTGGGCGCGCCGTTGGGATTCGCGGTGCCGTTCGGTGTGGTCGGCGCAGCCAATGGCGCGGTCGCCGGGTGGCGGCAGATCTACGACTGGCGCTGCGCGAACGGGTTCGTTGCGTTCACGCTCGACTCCACCTGGTCGATCCCGATGACCGCGGCGGGGATCGCCTCGCAAGTGCTCGGCCTCGTTCGTGGCCGCCCGGACTACGACGCCACGCTGAGTCGACGCGCCAACCGTCAGGTGTTCCGGCGAGGGTTCGTGCCACGCCGGGGATTCGTGATCACCGTCGGCAACGTCGTCAGCGGCGCTGGTGACACCTCGGTGCCGCGTCGGCGTCGGCTGATCACCGACCACGAAGACGTGCACGTCTGGCAGGCTCGGTGGTTCGGACCGCTCTATCCGCTCCTGTACGGCTCGTGGATGGTCGGCGGGGGAGCTGCCGGGATGGTGCTGTGGGCGACGCGTCGCCGAAGCGACTCGTTCACCCAGGTCGTCGAGTCGTGCGCCTACTACCTCAACCCGTTCGAGTGGTGGGCCTACAGCCGCGACGACCACTGGCCGCCGTCGGGCAAGGTGCGCGGTCTCGGCTGGCGCAAGCCGATCGCGCGCCCCCTCCGTCGACCCGCCTGAGACGCCCCCACGTGGTGGGAGCCCCGGTCAGCGGGTGAGGTCGGCCCAGCCGAGGCCGTCGGCGGTCCAGAGCTGGTCGAAGCGGGCGTCGACGTCGTCGTGGAAGCCGAACCGATTGCGGTGGTTGTAGCGCCAGCGCTGCTGGTTGACCCGCACACCCATCCGAGCGAGACGGCCGGCGCAGTAGGTGTCCCAGGCGGCGTTCTGTTCGAGCGTCAGGTCGAGGTCGCCGGGGGCGTCGGCGAAGTCCGGTCGCATTCGGTCGTGAGCGCGCAGCAGGATCCGACCCAGCGACTCGCGCGCGACGTCGGCACTGAACGACATCGGGTGCTTGCGGTCCTCGAGCGCGCCGCTCTCGGCGTGCAGGGTGATCGTGGCGTCGGACGACACGGCGTCGATCTCCTCGGACACCTTGGCGAGCGGTGTGGTCTCGTCGACGATCACCCGGATGGGGTTCGCGAGTTCGAGCTGTTCGGCGAGTTCGGCCACGATCGCTGCGATCTCGGACGCGTCGTACTTGACGAAGGTGAACTCGTCGGGGGAGACCGTCACCTTCGCAGTGGAGGCCGGTGCGGTCGCGTCGGACATCGATGGCCGCCGATCAGGCGTCGGCGCCGACCCGCTCGCGGTACTTGCGAACGGCTTCCTTGCGCTCTTCGAGTGCTTCGGCGTCCATCGCCGAGATCGTCTCGACCTCGTCGTCGGTGAAACCGGCCAGTTCGCGGAAGCGTCGGGCGAGGCTGAACGAACTGTCGGCGCTCTCGCCGCGGGCGCCGCCGAAACTGAACAGCTTGTCGACGACCTGCTGGAACTCGAGCGCCTTGGTACGACGGTCGGGATCGTTGGCCGTGACCTTGCGCAACCAGTCCGAGCCCATCTTCACGTGGGTGACCTCGTCGGCGAGCATCCAGTCTTCGCAGAACTCGAGGAACGGATCGCCGGCGACATCGCCGAACTCCTTCATCTGGGTGAACACGTCGATCGCCAGCCCCTCGAGCGCCCGATTGACCCCGGCCAGGCGCAGGATCGGATCGTTCGAGCAGGCCGCTTCGAACAGGACGGTGTTCTCGGCGAACTCGCCGAGTTCGGTACCCATCCAGTCGGACAGCTTGGCGCTGATCTCGACGTGACGGGCCTCGTCCCACGCCTGGCGGGCCATGTCGAGTTTCAACTCGAACGGCACCGTGTCGTTGGTGCCGTCACCGGCCGCGAAGTCGTGTGCGGTGCGACCGGCGCCTTCGAGGGCCTGGATCTCGCCGACCATGATGCCGTGCATCAGTCCGCGGGCGGCATCGGAGGCGTCGTGGCGTTCGGGCGTGAGGCGCTTGGTTGCACCGCGGCTCTTCGCACTCGACTGCTTCTCGACGTCGATCGCTGTGCGGCCGTCCTTCATGCGTTCGGCCATGTTCGTCTGGACGAACCGCTCGTCACGAGCGAGGTCTTCAACCGGAAAGAACTGACGCATCAGGCGCCCCCTTCAGTGCTTGTGGTTTCAGCGGTGCCAATACTATCGGGGCCGGTGATGCCACCGGCTTCCACCATGATCGTCTCGAGCCGTGCCTGGTGCTCGGCGGCGCGGCGGACATGGTCGGGTGTGGTGATCAACGACTGCAGCAGCATCTCGCCGTCGCGCCAGTCGTCGAACTCGTCCTGGAGGATGAAGTTGATCGACCGGATCGTCGGTGCGTCGGTGATCTCGCTCGTGTTGTTGCGGTGGTAGGTGTACGCAGCGATGAACCGGGGGATCAACACCCGGTACACGCCGACGAGTTTCTCGATCGTCAGCTCGGGGGCTTCGGGTTCGGTCATGGCTTCGATGAAGCGTTCCATCGCCTCGTTCGCCGGCACGGTGAGTCGTTCGGGCTTCATCTCACGCAGCTCGGGCAGCCGCTTGTGCCAGAGGTCGGCGTGCCACGCATGGTGATAGCAGTGGGTGCCGAGGCGCATCTTCACGTCGAGTTCGGGCACGGTGGCCACCCAGCCGCCGAGCGCTTCGAACAGCTTCATCTCGGTCCACTTGTAGTTGCCGACCCGGCGGGCGGTCTCGTCGACGCTGAACGATCCGGGGATGTCGCGCCGGTCCCACGGAGCGAACGGTGGGCGCGCCGTCGATTCGATCTGGCTCGTGTCCGTCATCTCAGCGACGCTAACGAACCCACGGGCGCCCCCTGCGACCGGAGCGCTCGCAGGTCAGGAGATCGGGTTGCCCGTGCGCCACGCCGCTTCGGCGGCGCCGAGATCGGTGGCGGGCTCGCCGTCGGCGATGTACTCGAGCAGCATGTGACGCCACGGGCCGGTCGCTTCGAGCTTTCCGAGGATCGCACTCACGCCCCACACCACCCGGTCGAGGATCACGAAGCTCGGCGGCATGTTGAGCTGCTCGATCACCTGAGCATGCGGGCCCTGCACGTCGAAGATCTTGGCGATCGTGTCGCGCATCCACTCGCGGGTGAACGTGAACTCGTCGGTGAGGTACGGCAGGTACGGGCTCGACACGTAGTCGTACACGAGCGCCGGATCGAGACCATGGCCCGCCGGCAGGAAGTTCGAATGCACCATCTCACGCACCAGGCGTTCGGGATCGCGGTCGACGATGATCGCGTCGATGGTCGGCCGCAGCGTCTCCCACTCGCCCGGTGACCACCGCTTGACGAGCCCGTAGTCGAGGAACGACACGCTGCCGTCGTGGTGGAACTTGTAGTTGCCGGGATGCGGATCGCCGTTGAAGATGCCGTGACGCATGATGGCGCCCTGCGCGAACCGCCAGATCACCTCGCCGGCGCGTTGCTTGGTCTCGTACGACTCGGTGGTCCGGAACTGGTCGAAGGTCATGCCGTCGATCCACTCGGTGGTCAGCACGCGGCCGCTGCTGAGCTCGGGCACCAGCTTCGGGATCCGCACCCACGGGTGGCCCTGGAAGCGCGACTCGAACTCGGCGAGGTTGCCGGCCTCGATCGAGTAGTCGAGCTCTTCGCGCATCCGTTCGCGAAGTTCGTCGACCAAGCCCTTGGCGTCGAGCCCCTTCAGCATCATCGAGGAGAACATGGCGTACATCACCTCGGCCGCGTCGAGGTCGGTTTCGATCGCCTCGTGCACGCCCGGGTACTGCACCTTGACCGCCACGTCGCGGCCATCGTGTGTGATCGCTCGGTGGACCTGGCCGATCGAGGCAGCGGCGACCGGCATGTCCTGCCAGTCGAGGAACAGCTTCTCGGGCGGCTTGCCGAAGTCGCCCTTGACGACGTTCGCAGCGAGGGTCGGTGCCATCGGTGCCGCATCGGCCTGCAGCGTGGCGAGCGCCTCCTGGGCTTCGTCCGGCAGCGCTTCGAAGATGAACGAGATCAGCTGGCCGGCCTTCATCAGCACGCCCTTCATCTCGCCGAGTTCCTTGGCGACGTCTTCGGCGGTGCGGATCGCGAACTGTTCGTCGAGCTGTGCGCGGCGCTCCTCGGCCGACCCGATGCCCCGCACGTGTGAGATGCCGAAGCGCACCGAGTTGCGTGCCGACAGCTTCCACACCCGGGCCGACCGGTTGAAGCGGTTGGTGAGCGGTGACTCTTTCGCCTTCTGTGCAGCTGCGGCGAGTCCGGCTGCGAGGGCCACGACGGAGGCGAGTCCGGCAACGGCTTTGCGCTGCATCACGCCCTCCGAGCGGTGGGGTCGGTGGCGAGGACGTGTTCGGGGATCGGGTCGCCGGTCACCTCGTCGGTCCAGTAGGTGCCGTCGGACAACCGTTGCAGCGCGGTCTCGACGGCTGCGAGGTCACGCTCGACCGCATCGAGATCGAGCGGCGCTGGAGTCGGCGCTCGTCGAGGTTGCATCAGGTTCGGATGTGTCAGGCACCTCGGAAACCTCGGACTGCTCGGTGGTGGGATCGGTCACGGGGTCTCACGCTAGTTGTACCCGACGAGCCCGGCGCAGCCCCCGGGTGCGATGATCGAGTGCGCGGCCGTCGACTTCAATAGTGTCGGCGTCGTGGCGCATCCACGGCGAGGATCACGGTGGAGGGACTTCCCACTGGCGATGATGATGCTTGCGCCGTCCGCAGTGATCCTGGGCCTGTTCGTGCTGTACCCGCTCGGGCGGGCGGTGTGGCTCGGGCAGCAGCGCTGCGACAACTTCGGCAACAACTGTGTGTCGCAGGGCTTCGGGCAGTACGTCGACATGTTCCGCAGCACCGAGTTCCAGAACGCACTCGGCGTCACCATCCGATTCGCGCTGATCACCGTGCCCGCCGGCGTGATCCTCGGTGTCGGCCTGGCAGTGCTCGCCGACAAGTACCTGCGCGGCATCGGCGTCTTCCGGGCGGTGTTCTCCTCCACGGTCGCCACGTCGGTTGCGGTCGCCAGCCTCATGTGGCTGTTCCTGCTGCAGCCCTCGGTCGGCGCGCTGGCCAACGTCGGCTGGTTCAACTCGCTGTTTCCATCGGTCAAGAGCCCGGGCTGGCTGCAGGACCCCGACACGGCGCTGTGGGCGGTCAGCGCAACCAGCGTGTGGGCCAACTTGGGCTTCACCTTCATCCTGGTCACCGCGGGACTGCAGTCGATTCCACGCGACCTCCATGAGGCGGCAGCCGTCGACGGGGCCGGCGGTGCCCGGCGGTTCTGGTCGATCACCGTGCCGATGCTCGGCCCGACCCTGCTGTTCGTCGTGATCGTGTCGACGACGCGGGCATTCCAGACCTACGGCGAGATCGACCTGCTCACCGGTGGTGGCCCGCAGCCGTCGAACCCGACCACCACGATCCCGTACTTCATCTACGGACAGAACTCGCCGATCCGCAACGATGCCGGCTTGCAAGCGGCGTCCGCCGTGCTGCTGTTCGTGTTGTTGTTGTTGTTGTCGGGTCTGCAACTCGCGGGAATCGGACGGCGGGTGCACTATGGCGACTGACAGGGCAACCGTGCCTGCCGACGCCGCGCCGCCCGGCCAGCCGGCGACGATCCCCGAGCTCGGGTCGAGGCCCAACCGGCGCAAGCACTTCGACGATCCGTCCGGAGTGGGGAGGCTCGGACGCTATGTGCTGCTGTGCCTCGTCGCCTTCGTGGTGCTGTTCCCGATCTACACGACCGTGGTCGCCGCCTTGAAGCCGGGCAGCGAGGTGCTGCAGAACCCGTTGGTCCCGACCACGGTGACGTTCGACGTGCTCGTCGAGGCGTGGAACGAGGGTCGACTCGGCCGCTACCTGTTCAACTCGTTCGTCGTGGCGCTGATCGTCACCGTGGCCCAGGTGGTCACCTCGGTGCTCGCCGCCTATGCGTTCGCGATCCTCGAGTTCCCCGGAAAGCGACTGATGTTCCTGGTGTTCGTCGCCACGCTCCTGGTACCGCTCGAGGCCACGCTGGTGGTCAATCTCGAAACCGTCGACGGTCTCGGATGGCTCAACACCTACCAGGGTCTCTCCGTGCCGTTCCTCGCAACGGCGTTCGGCGTCTTCCTGCTCCGCCAGGTCTTCCTCACCCTGCCGCGCGATCTCCGCGACGCTGCGGCGATCGATGGTGTCGGGCACCTGGGCTTCCTCCGCCACGTCGGCCTCCCACTCGTGCGGCCCACGATCGGGGCGCTCGCACTGTTCAGCTTCCTCGGCACCTGGAATCAGTATCTCTGGCCGACGCTGGTCGTCAACGAAGCCGACATGAACACGGTGCAGAGTGGGTTGCGGCTCCTGCGGCGATCGACGCTGACCGAGCCCAACCTGGTGATGGCCGGCACGGTGATCGCCGCCGTGCCGATCTTCATTGCCCTGTTCGTCTTCCAACGCCAACTCGTGCGCGGGCTCACCGCGGGCGCCGTGAAAGGATGATGTGATGCTCGCCTCGTCTCCCCCTCGTCGCGACCGCCGCTCTGGTCGCCGACGCATCTCGCTGGTCAAGGCCGCGGCGCTCGCGGTGACCGCAGCGTCGATTGCAGCAGCGTGCTCGTCCGGAGAATCCGCACTCGAGATCGACAGCGGCGGCGCCGAGACCACGGCGGCGCCTGATGTGACCACTGGGTCGACCACCGGCGACACCGACGTCGAGTCCCCGGACGACACTGCGCCGGCCCCGAACACGACGCAGGCGCCGCTCGCGGAGTTCCCGGAGTGTCCGACCGACGCCCTCGCCGAGGCGGACGGCGTCGTCGAGATCACGTTCTGGCATGCGATGAACGACGTGCTCGAAGACGCGTTGATCGAGCTGACCGACGCCTACAACGCCAGCCAGGACGCGGTGCGGGTGACGCTCCAGAACCAGATCGGCTACGACGAAGCGCTCGACAAGTACATCCAGTCGAGTGGGGACAGCCGCCCCGACATGATCCAGATCCCCGAGTTCACGCTGCAGTCGTTCGCCCAGTCCGACACCTTGATCCCCGTCGGTGGCTGCATCGAAGCGAGCGGCTTCGACACGTCGAGTCTCCTCGAACGTGCCCTCGACACCTATGCCTTCGAAGGCGTCATCTGGTCGATGCCGTTCAACGTGTCGAATCCCGTGCTGTACTACCTGCGCCCGAAGTTCGAGGCCGCCGGGCTCGATCCCGACGTGTCGCCCATCACGCTCGAGGAGCTGCGCGCCACCTCCCAACAAGTCGTCGATTCGGGTGCAGCGACCTACGGCTGGGTGCTCGACTCCGGACCCAACTCGGGCGGCGCCTGGTTCCTCGAGCAATGGTTCGCGCGCGCGCCGATCAGCTCTATGCGAACAACGAGAACGGCCGGAGCGCCCCGGCCACCGAGGTGCTGTTCGACGGACCGACCGGTGTCGAACTGCTGACGTTCGTGCAGGAGATGATCGACGATGGACTCGCCGTGTCGATCGGCGACAACTCCGGCGGTCAGGACACCTACCTGAAGCTGATCGATCCTCAGTCCGACGGAGCGATGACGATCGGAACGTCAGCGGCCCTCGGCGGTGTGATCGCCGCGCTCGGCAGTGGGCTCGCCCCTGGACTGACGACCGACGACGTTGCCGTCGGCCCGATGCCGGGACCGAGTCCGGACCCGAGCGCCAACCTCGGCGGGGCCTCGCTGGCGATCGTCGACGGCAAGGGCGACGAGAAGACCGCTGCGGCGTGGGACTACATCACCTTCCTGACCACCGCAGAGGCACAGTCACAGTGGGCGTCGCAGACGGGGTACGTGCCGGTGCGCAGCGACGCGCTCGACCTCGAACCGTTGCGGACCACCTATGCCGACGACCCCCGATTCCGCGTCGCCTACGACCAGATGGTCGGTGGCATCGACGGTCAGGCGTCGTTGGCGCCGGTGCTCGGGCCGCAACGCGAGGTGCGCGCGGCCACGGCGAACGCGACCGCAGCGATCATCGCCGGAGCCGACGTCGAGTCGACGCTCGCGGACGCGGCGGCCCAGGCGAACGCCCTGATCGCCAGCTACAACCAGCGCAACTGATGTGACGACTGGTGTCAGGCAGGATGGAGCAATGAGGTTCGGGGTGCTCGTCGCAACGGTGCTGCTCTTCGCGGCGGCCTGCGGTGGGTCGTCGGCGACCACCCAGCCCTCCACGACCGACACATCCACGACCGACGCCTCCACGAACGACGATGCGCAGCGCTTCCCGGACGTGGTGGCGGCCGTCGCGACGCCGACCGATGCCGGATGGGACTTCGACGTCACCGTGTCGTCGCCCTACGACACGCCGGAGCGCTACGCCGACGCGTGGCGGGTGGTCGGACCCGACGGCGCGGTGCTCGGTGTGCGAGAACTCGCCCACGATCATGCCGGCGAGCAACCGTTCACCCGGTCGCTGCGGGGCGTCCAGATCCCCGCCGGCGTCGACAGTGTGGTGGTCGAGGGTCGCGACCAAGCGAACGGTTGGGGCGGTGCAACCGTCGTCGTCGTCCTCGACGCCGGCTGACACACCGGCCGGTAGGGTCGGGGACCATGGCAACCGCATTTCCCCCGTTCGATGGTTCCGCGCCCAAGACGCAGGACTTCTCCGAAGCCCCCGAGATGGGCATCGACCCGTCGAAGCGCTACACCGCCAAGCTCGACACGAGCCTCGGTGAGATCGTCATCGCGCTCGACGCGGTCAAGGCGCCGAAAACCGTCAACAACTTCGTGTTCCTCGCGCTCCATCACTACTACGACGGCGTGATCTTCCACCGCATCATCAACGGCTTCATGTGCCAGGGCGGCGACCCCACCGGTACCGGCCGCGGCGGCCCCGGGTACCGGTTCGAGGACGAGCTTCCCAAGCCGCGCGAGTACCAGGTCGGCTCGGTCGCCATGGCCAATGCCGGTCCGAACACCAACGGCAGCCAGTTCTTCATCGTGTCGGGTCCCTCCGGCGTGGGCCTGCCGCCGCAGTACAGCCTGTTCGGTCAGGTGGTCAAGGGTCTCGACATCGTCGACCAGATGCAGAACGTGGCCACCGGTGGCGGCGACAAGCCCAAGACCGATGTGGTGATCAACTCGGTGGAGATCACCGTCGCCGACGACTGAACAGCCCGGGCTGGAGCGATTGGCGTCGGACGCCGATCGTTACAGTCGCGGCGGTGGTGACGGCTGAGCTCTCGAACTCGCAAGCCCGACGAGTCGCGCTCGGCGCGCAGGGGTTCAACGACCGCCGCCCGACCGGTCGCGTCGATCGACGCCATCTGCGCCGGGTCGTCGATCGGATGGGCCTCATCCAGATCGATTCGGTCAACGTGCTGGTGCGCAGCCAGGAGCTGCCGCTGTTTGCACGTCTCGGTCCGCATCCCCGCACGCTGATCGACGACGCGACCCGTGCGGGCGACCTGTTCGAGTTCTGGGTGCACGAGGCGTGTCACGTGCCGATCGAGCTGTATCCCCTCCAGCGCTGGGCGATGCACGGCCACGCGCGATGGAAGTCGCTTCGCAGTTGGGCTGCGGACAACGAACGTCTCGTGTCGAACGTGCTCGATCGAGTGCGCTCCGACGGGCCGATCGTGGCGAGCGACCTCGAGATGCGCGAACGCCCGAAAGGCACCTGGTGGGACTGGGACGACGGCAAGCTCGCACTCGAGCACCTCTTCCGGATCGGTGACGTGGCCGCCCGCCGCCGACCGAACGACTTCGCCAGACTCTACGACCTCGCCGAGCGCGTGATCCCCGCCGACGTCCTCGCCGCGCCGGCACCCGACGCGCACGACGCCAAGAAGGAACTCCTCGTTCGGGCCGCACGGCATCACGGTGTTGGCACCGCATCGGATCTCACCGACTACCACCGCCTCTCGCACACGCGGGTCCTGCTCGCCGAACTCGTCGAGGAGGGTCGGTTGGTGCCGGTCGCCGTCGAAGGGTGGTCGAAGCCGGCCTTCATGCACCCGGACGCCGTGGTCCCCCGGCAGGTCAACGCGCGGGCGCTGTTGAGCCCGTTCGACCCGGTGGTGTGGAACCGCGAGCGGATCGAACGGCTCTTCGGGTTCCACTATCGCATCGAGATCTACGTCCCTGCACCGAAACGGCAGTACGGCTACTACGTGTTGCCGTTCCTGCTCGGCGACGAACTGGTGGCACGCGTCGATCTGAAGGCCGACCGCACGGCCGGACGTCTCCTGGTGCAGAGCGCAGACGGCGAGCCGGGGATCGACGAGGCCGACGTCGCCGCCGAACTCGCCGAGGAGCTCGCTTCACTTGCCGGGTGGCTCGGGCTCGACGCCGGCATCGTGGTGGCGGGACGAGGGGATCTGGCGCCCGCGCTCGAACGAGCCGTCGTCGACGGAATCAGCCCGGACAGCCGCGCAGATTGAATTCGGCGCCGTCGATGTCGGCGAACGTGACGATGTACTCCTCGGCGTCGAGGGTCATCTGCGCCCCGCCGACGACCTGGCCGCCGATCGTGGCATCGAGGCTCACGTCGACACCGGTCGAGGGCTCGAACACGCCGGTGTAGACCGCGGGGTCGAGGCCTTCGGCAACCACGGTGACCATGTTGCCGCCGAGGTCCGAATCGCACTGCACGGCGACCACCATCTCGCCGGTGCCGCCGCCGAGCAGCACCTCGTCATGCGAGTCGGACTGAATGATCGCGTCGTTGTAGGCGCTTCCGGTGCCGCCCTCGGGAAGTTCGGGGGTCGGGTCGTCACTGCCGCAGGCAGCGGCGGTTGCGGCGAGGGCGATGACGGCGCCGATCGTTGCGAGGTGACGGGCAGACGTGACGCGTGGACTCATGGCCACGACGGTACCGGCTGGTCCCAGGTGCAAGCAGGGCACATCGTCATCATCTCGCCCGTCCCCGATCTCAGACGTCTGTGTGCAGTTCTCGAGGGCACACCCCACCGGTACCGCAACGCAAACGTGGAGCTGCTACGTCGTGGTGGCCCATCGGAGGGTGCGGGTGACGACGCCCCCGGCCGGTCGGAGCACGACCGTTTCCGACACGGGGAGCCACGGCAGGTGCAAGGGCACCCGGGTCCACGCGGGCATCAGCGCAACGGCTGCGCCAGCGATCAACCCGTACGGCGCCCGCGCGGCGAGTGGCAACGGTGGTTGTAGCAGCAGATAGCGCGCGGCCGCTCTTGCTGGCCGCGTGCCGCGCAATTCCGGGCGGAACTCAGCGAGGCGGATGCGCAGGCGAGCCTCGGTCTCGGGAGGATCGATCACACCCAGCGCCCGCGCCACCACTGCGGTGTCGGCGACGTACCGGTCGCGTTCGTTGCCGTCCAGAGGATGTTCGCCGTAGCGGTCGTGTGCGGCGAGGAAGCTGTCGATCTCGGCGAGGTGCACCCATTCGAGCAGGTGCGGATCGTTGGCCGCGTACGGCTCACCGCCCGGCGCGGTGCCGACCACGTGGCGATGCACACGGTGAACCCGATCGACGGCCTGCTGTGCCTGCGATGCCGGGCCGAACGTCGTGGCCGCCAGGAAGTCGGCGGTGCGCTGCAGCCGACCCCATGGGTCTCGGCGATAGTCGGAATGGTCGGCGACGCCGGCCATCGCCACGGGGTGCAGCGACTGGAACAGGATCGCCCGCAGGCCACCGATGAACATCGACGCGTCGGCGTGCACCCGTCGGATGGGCGCGTCGTCGTCGAACCACCCTGGTTCGGTGGTGTCGAACAGCTCGGCCCGGCGTGCCGAGGCGTCAGGGCCGACGACTCTGCCGCGGACCTGTTCGCCCACCCAGGAGCGCACGTCGTCGGCCATTGGCTCATCGTGCCACGGACTCGTGAGTACCATCCGAACGTGCCCGAAGAATCCCCACCGGATCCCGACGCGAGATCCGAGACAGCCGGTCGCCCGACCGACGAAGCGGGTCGGCCGATCGAGCGGCGGGCCATCGACCGAGCCATGCCCAGGTGGGTGCTCCCTGCCATCGTGCTGTTCTGGGCGGGCTATCTGCTCACCATCACCGGCCGACACGTGTTCCACCGGTTGTCGTCGCTGCTGGTGTTGTTGCTCGTGTCGGTCTTCCTGTCGTTGGCGATCGAGCCGGGAGTCAACCGGTTGGCGGCGCGAGGCTGGCGACGCGGCCGGTCGACGATCATGATCTTGATGGGGGTGCTCATGGCATTCCTGATCTTCGCCGGCGCCGTCGGCACACTCGTCGGTACCCAGGTGGCGGACCTCTTGTCCGAATCGGATGCGTACATCACCGACACCGTCAACTTCCTCAACGACAACTTCGGGTCCAACATCGACCCGCAGGACGTGATCGACGAGTTCAACGATCCCAACGGGCGCGTCCAGGAGTTCATCCAGTCGCAGAGCGACGAGGCGGTCAGGTTGTCCGTCGCCGTGGTCGGCGTGATCTTCCAGGCGTTGTCGGTACTGCTGTTCACCTACTACCTGGTCGCCGATGGGCCGCGTATGCGGCGGTCGATCTGCTCGCGCCTGAACCCGGTTCGGCAGCAGCAGGTGCTGAAGGCGTGGGAGCTGGCGATCACCAAGACCGGTGGCTATCTCTATTCCCGCGCCTTGCTGGCGTTGCTGTCGGCGTTCTTCCACTGGATCGTCTTCCAGTCGATCGGCACGCCGGCTCCGATCGCACTGGCGCTGTGGGTGGGTCTGGTCAGCCAGTTCCTCCCCGTGGTCGGCACCTATCTCGCCGGGATCCTGCCGGTGCTGTTGACGCTGCTCGACTCGCCCCTGAAGGCGGCGATCGTGATCGGTTTCATCGTGGTGTACCAGCAGATCGAGAACTACTTCTTCGCGCCGCGTATCACGGCGCGAACGATGGAACTGCACCCCGCAGTGGCCTTCGGTGCAGCGCTGGGTGGCGCATCGCTGCTCGGATTCGTCGGCGCCCTGCTCGCGTTGCCGGCCGCCGCGATGGTGCAGGCGCTCGCCAGCGAGTGGGGCAATCGGTACGACGTGATGGACAGCCATCTGACGTCGGTGCCCGAACCGAGATCGGGTCGACCGAACGGTGGCCCGAACGCGCCGCCCGACAACGCACCACCCGATACGGTGCCGCCCGACGCGACATGACCCGGTTCGACGCCACGGTGGCGCCGATCGCCGTCGCCACTCGCA
Source organism: Ilumatobacteraceae bacterium (assembly GCA_963716095.1). Lineage (GTDB taxonomy): Bacteria > Actinomycetota > Acidimicrobiia > Acidimicrobiales > Ilumatobacteraceae > Sva-07. The sequence continues at coordinate 687,610 of CAVQSV010000023.1, forward strand.
GCGGCATGGAGGAGTCGGTTCATCACGGCGCCGGTGTCGCCCTCGACCCGGCTGGCGCCGTCGTCGCCGCGGTCGGCGACCCCGAGCTGGTCGTGTACCCACGCTCGTGTCTCAAGCCGCTGCAGGCCAACGCCATGATCGGCGTCGGCCTCGAACTCACCGACGCTCAACTCGCGGTCGCCTGCGCCAGCCACGACGGCTCGCGGATGCACCTCGACACCGTCCGTTCGATCCTGGCCCGGTACGGCCTCGACGAATCCGACCTGGCGAACACCCCGGCGCGGCCCTTCGGCGCCAGGGCGCGCGCCGAGGCTCGTTCCGCTGGGGTCGAACCGTCGCCGCTGCAGCAGAACTGCTCCGGCAAGCACGCTGCGATGCTCGCCACGTGCCGCGTCAACGGCTGGCCGACCGACGACTACCTCGACCGTGATCACCCGGTGCAGGCAGCGATCACCGTCGGCATCCGGTCGCTCGGCGCCGTGGTCGAGCACATCGGCGTCGATGGCTGCGGCGCACCGACCCACGCGTTCTCGCTGCGCGAACTCGCCGGAGCATTTGCGATGGTCGCCGCTCCCGACTCGGTCGTCGCCCGGGCGATGTCCTCGCATCCCGAGTTGGTCGGCGGTCCGACGCGAGACGTCACGCTGTGGATGCAGGCACTGCCGACGCTCGTGGCGAAAGAAGGCGCCGCCGGCGTGATGGCTGCGGCGTTCGCCGACGGACGTGCGGTTGCCTACAAGGTTGCAGATGGCAGCGATACTGCCCGCCGAGCGGTCGTGCCCGCTGCGTTGCGAGCGGTCGGCGTCGACGTTGCCGCAACGGCCGCGACGACCGTCGAGCGAGTGGCGGTGCCGGTGCTCGGCCACGGTGAAGCGGTTGGACGCCTCGAGGAACTGGAGTGGACGCCGTGCAGTTCCTGACGCTCGACCGCGACTCGTTCACCTACGGCGCCTCGGAGCCGGTCGCACCGCTCGTCCGGCGGGTGATCGCCGAGAATCCGTCGAAGTTCACCTATCACGGCACCGGGACCTACATCGTCGGTGGCGACTCGACAGGGCGCGGCGACGTGGCCGTCATCGACCCCGGCCCGCGCCTCGACAGCCATCGCGATGCACTTGCTGCAGCGCTCGATGGCTGCACGGTGCGTTCGATCCTGGTCACCCACTGCCACGCCGACCACTCACCGCTGGCCGCCTGGCTCGCAGCCGAGACCGGGGCGTCGACGTACGCGTTCGGTCCCCACGGCGACGACACGTGGGACATCGGCAGCGACCCGCCCGGCGTGCTCGCTGCCGAAGCACGCGAGGCAGCGGAGCGCACGACTGCCGAGGACGACGCTGCGGGCGGAAACGAGGGTGCAGCGGCCGAGCCGGCGATGGAGGAGTCGACCGACCGCGGGTTCGTCCCCGATGTCGTGGTCGGCACGGGCGACGAGGTGGTCGCCGGCGATGGCTGGCGGATGACGGCACTCCACACGCCCGGGCACACGTCGAACCACAGCTGCTTCACGCTCGACGACGGCACGACACGCACGATCTTCACCGGCGACCACGTGATGGGCTGGAGTACCACCGTGGTGTCGCCGCCCGATGGTGACATGACCGCGTACCTCGACTCGCTGCGCGTCGTGGCCGGTCGTGCCGATCACGTGGCGATCCCCACCCATGGTCCGCCGATTCCCGATCCGTCGCAGTTCGTCGCCGATCTGATTGCGCACCGGCTCGAACGCGAACGTCAGGTCCTCGCTGCGGTGCGCGGTGGCACCGGGAGCATCGCCGAGATGGTCGAGCAGCTCTACGTCGGTGTCCGCCGGGAGCTCTACAAGCCGGCTCGCCGCAGCGTGCTCGCGCACCTGGTCAAGCTCGTCGCCGATGGTGACGTCGCCGTCGAGGGGTCGTCAACGCCCCGACTCGACGCAACCTACGTCGCAACCTGACACCTGCGTTCTGACTGCCGGAGTGGTCGGCGAGCGAATCAGACGCCAGGATGCACTGATGCATCTCAGGACCTCGGCGCTGCTGCTGGCCGCCTTCCTCGTCATCGCCGCGTGCGGTGGCTCCGACGCCGACACGAGCGTCGAGTCCGCTCCCGCCACATCAGCAGCACCAGCGACCACCAGCGCACCATCGACCACCGCAGGAGCTGTCACCACCGAAGCCCCGGCGACCACCGAAGCGCCGGCGACCACCGAAGCGCCGGTGACAGTCGGCGAGTGGATGTCGATCCCGGGTGGCGACGGCTGTCAGTGTTCCGACGGCAGCCCGTTCGAGCTGTGGGAGCGCCCGGCCGATCCCACCAAAGTGCTGTTGTTCCTCGAGGGCGGCGGTGCGTGCTTCAACGCCGAGACGTGCGGACCGGGCAGCCCCATCTACACCAGGAACCTGTCGCTCGGTGAGGAGCCCGGTGGTGGCGGCGTCTTCGATGCCTCCAACCCCGAGAACCCGTTCGCCGGCTACTCGGTGGTCTACGTGCCGTACTGCACCGGAGACGTCCACCTGGGCGATCGAGTCAACGAGTACTCCGACTCCCTGACGATCAGCCACACCGGCTTCGACAACGCGTCGAAGGGGCTCGACACCGTGATCGCCGGCTATCCCGACGTCGAGCAACTCGTGGTTGCCGGATCGAGTGCCGGTTCGATTCCGGTGCCCGCCTTTGCCGGTCTGGCCGCCGACGCGCTGCCCGACGCCGAGATCGTCGCGTTCGGTGATGCGTCGGGCGCCTATCCCGACGTCCCCGAACTCAATGCGCAGGTCGGTGCCGAGTGGGGTGTCCTGGCCAACGTGCCGGACTGGCCCGTGAACGACGGCCTCGCACCCGAGGAGTGGAGCTTCCCCGGGCTCTACGTGCAGGCCGGCACACAACACCCCGACATCACCTTTGCCCGGTTCGACAACGCGTTCGACGGGGTGCAGACGTTCTTCTCCGGCTTGCTCGGCGTCGACGCCTCCGACCTGCTCGGGATGATCGAGGCCACCGAAGTCCAGATCGAAACCGCCGGGGTACCGGTCGCGTCGTACATTGCGCCTGGCGATGCCCACACGATTCTGGGCAGCAACGATCTGTACGGACTCGAGGTCGAGGGGGTTCGGTTCGTCGACTTCCTCTCGTCGCTCGTGGCCGGTGACGTTCCCGACGACGTCCGTTGCACGGTCTGCGGCTGACTCACCAACTGCTCGAGCGGACGTCGTAGCCGGCGGCGCTCGCTGCGTCGATCAGCGCGGCTGCCCGGTCCCTGCTGCGCACTGCGAAGGTTGCATGGATCCCGGTTTCGCGGACGTGCAGGTCGAGACCCTCGCGGATGTGTCGAACCTCGATGAGGTCGGCGCCTCCGTCCGCGAACACGGTCAGGAGTCGGGCGAGCGAACCCGGCCGGTCGTCGATCCGGGCAACCACCGAGAGCCGACGGCCCGCGGTGTTCTCGTGGCGGCGGATCAGGCTCGGCACCACGCCGAGGTCGACGTTGCCGCCGGACAGCACGACGCACGTCGAGCCCTCGGAACTGGGCGACACCGCTCCGGAGAGCAGCGCAGCGACGCCGACCGCGCCGGCTCCTTCGACGTAGAGCTTCGCTCGTTCCATCAGGAGCACCATGGCATCGGCGATCGCGTCCTCGTCGACGGTGACGACGTCGTCGACCCACCGTTCGACCAGCGGGGCGGTGATCTCGCCCGGGTGTTTCACGGCGATCCCGTCGGCCAGGGTGAGCACCGGCCCCTCGGCCGGGGTGCCGCCGGCATACGGCGCGCACGCTGCTGCCTGCACGCCGATCACCCGCACGTCGGGGCGCTGGGACTTGATCGCGATGGCGGTCCCGCTGATCAGCCCGCCGCCGCCGAGCGGTACGACGACCAGACTCAGGTCGGCGATGTCCTCGGCCACTTCGAGCCCGAGCGTGCCTTGGCCGGCGATCACCGCGACGTCGTCGAACGGGGCGCAGAAGGTCATCGACGTGGAAAGCGATCGCTCCTTCGCTGCGTGCACGGCCTCGGCGAGCGCTGCGCCGTGCTCGACCACGGTCGCTCCCAGGGCACGGCAGGCGTCGATCTTGGTGATCGCAGCACCGACCGGCACGAAGATCTCGCACGGCACGCCGAAGTGTTGGGCAGCGAACGCGAGCGCTTGGGCGTGATTGCCGGCACTGCCGGTGACCACCCCGCCCGACGCAGCGTCGCCGAGCGACGACACCTTGTTGACGGCGCCGCGAATCTTGAACGCCCCGGTGCGTTGGAGGTTCTCGGCCTTGAGCACCACGTTGCCGCCGATGTCCGCTGACAGGGTCAGCGAGCTGATCACCGGGGTGTGCTTGACGACCTCGGCGATCGCGCCGCGGGCGGCCCGAATGTCGTCGAGTTCGACGCTGGCAGCCACGTCGGAACGATAGTTCGGCAACTCAGGCCGACGCGGCTCACTCGGACTCGGGCAGCGGATGCTCGGGCAGCTTGCGGAGCCGCGCTCGGCGTCGTCGTCGAGCCGGGATCATGTCGCGCATCTCTTCCAGATTGCCGAAGCAGAGCAGTCGATCGTTGGCCTCGAGAACTCTGGAGTCGCGCGGATTCGGGATCACGTCGGCGTCGCGGTGCAGCGTCAGCACGGTGATGTCGCGATCTCGCAGGCCGGAGTCGCCGATCGTGTTGCCGACGAAGTCGCTGGACTCGCGTACGAGGAGTTCGGCCACCCCGTAGCCGGTACTGACCGTGAGCCGTTGACGGACATCCAGCTCGGGGAATGCGACCTGGTTGGCCATGTGGTCGATGATCGCACCGGCGACGTCGAGCTCGGTCGCACGTTCGATGCCCTCGAGCCCCGGTGACGAGTTCACCTCCATGACGAGTGGGCCGTCGTTGCCCTCGAGCATGTCGACCCCGGCAACCCGGAGGCCCATGATCTGTGCCGACCGCACGGCGGTGCGCTCGTACTCGGGGTCGAGTTCGACGCGCTCCACCGATCCGCCGCGGTGCACGTTCGAGCGGAACTCGTCGCCCTCGGCCGTGCGCCGCATCGCCGCGACGACCCGGTCGCCGACCACCAGCGCTCGAATGTCTCGGCCCTTGCTCTCGGCGACGAACTGCTGGATCAGGACGTTCTGCTTGGTGTTGTGGAGCGTCTCGATGATCGCTTCGGCGACCTTCTTGTCCGGAGCGAGGATCACACCGATGCCCTGGGTGCCTTCGAGCAGCTTGATGACGACCGGTGCTCCACCCACCCGCTCGATCGCCGGAAGCACGTCCTGACGGTTGCGCACGAACGCCGTCTTGGGCATGCCGATGTCGTGGCGCGACAGGATCTGGATGGCCCGGAGCTTGTCGCGCGAGTTCGTGATCCCGTTCGCCGTGTTCGGAGTGAACACGTCCATCTGCTCGAACTGTCGGACGACGGCAGAACCGAAGTAGGTGATCGATGCGCCGATGCGCGGCATGACGGCGTCGTAGTCCGACAGCGGCTTGCCGCGGAACTGCAGGTCGGGCTCGTGGTGCGAGAGGTCGATCGCGAATCGAAGCGTGTCGAGCACCTTGCACTGGTGTCCGCGATCGAGCGCTGCGAGCTTGAGGCGTTGGGTGCTGTACGAGCGGGGCGCTCTGGACAAGATGGCGAGTTTCACGGTGACCCCTTCACGGATCGGGACGGACGAGATGCAGCGGCGGTCGCAGGCTTCGCAGCGCCGTCGCCTCGGTTGCGACGACGGATCGACTTGTCCGGCCGGCCGCCGCGGTAGGACATGCCCGGATCGACCAGGAAGCGTCTGCGGAGCGCTTCTCGTCCGATGAGCATGCGAAAGCCCATCGCGTCGCGTCGGGTGAGGGTGACCTCGGCGGTCACTGTTCGTCCGGCGACGACGATCGACGTGTTCACGACCGGTCGGTGCTCGACGTCGCCCGACGAGCTGCGGATGTCGCGTGTGGCCACCACGGCGGCTTCGGCGATGACCGCGTCGGCCGTCGAGCGTTGCCACGGATGGATCTCGAAGCGCACCCACGGGTTGCCGTCACGGTCGAACCATTCCAGGCCGAACGCGTGCAACGACGAGGTGCGGGCGCCGGTGTCGACCTTGGCCTTGAGATGAGCGACGTCCCAATCGGGCATCGACACCCACTCGCGCCAACCGATCGTGATGGGTTCGGGGCGCTTGGCCGGAGGCACCAGCGCACGCTACCGCCTCGTCGACACCAGGAATCGCACGGCGTGTGCGGGTCGCCGGACAGGCGAAGTGAGCAATGTCACAGGTGCCGATTCGGGGGTGACGTCGCGGATGGTTCCGCACGCGCCATGATGCAGTCCGTAACGCAACCGTAATATTCTGTCCAGCAAGGAACATCATGCTCACCTGGTTCGCTTCGGTCTCCGAGGCCATCTTCATGCTCCCGATCGCGGTCGCGCTGTCATGGCTCGCCCGCACGGCCATTCGCCGGCTGACGCGGCGCGCAGTGCGCCGGGCGCAACGATCGGAGGGGAGCTGGCGCGTTCGGCTCGACCGGCTCGGAGACGACGGTCAAGCCGATGTCCGCAAGCGACAGCGGGCGGACGCGGTGGCCCGCATGCTCGGTCGCCTCGTCACGGTCGTGATCTTCACGTTCGCACTCTTCGCCGCCCTCGAGATCCTGGGCGTCAACCTTGCGTTCGCGATCTCGAGCGCCGGTTTCGTCGGTTTGGCGATCGCGCTGAGCGCCCAGGACTTCGTGAAGGACTTCCTCGGCGGTACGCGCGCACTGCTCGAGGATCGCTACGCAGTCGGCGACGAGGTGATCCTGCGAGTGTCGGGCAACGAGGTGCGTGGAACGGTCGATCTGATCGGGTCGGCCTCGATCCGGCTTCGGACGTCGGACGGCGCCACCTGGCACGCCGGCCACCACTCGGTCGAAGCGGTGACCAACCTGTCGCAGCTGCCGGCGGTCAGCGACATCGAAGTGCCTCTCGACGACTGGGCACGAGCCGACGAGCAGTCCGCCGCCGATCGGCTTGCCGTGGCATCGAACGACGTCGGACTCACCGGCGTGGTGTTCCTCCGCGACATCGAAACCCACGAGCGCGAGCCCGACACCGACGCTCCCGTCGACACGGTGACGGTTCGGATCAAGACCAACCGCCCGTTGAGTTCGCCCGAGACCGAGATCGTGCGCAACAAGCTGCTCGAACGCTGAGCAGCCACGCGGCGTCGGGTCGACGGTGACCGTTCGTGGGGTGTTGGGCCCGCCGTGCACTGCGGTCGGTACCATCTCTTCGATGTTCACCAGAGTGTCCACTGTCGCCGACCGCTCGAAGCATGTCGCCAGGCGGGCCATCAGCGGCATCGTGAGCGTTGCCAGCAATTCCTACTACAGCCGCTGGTACTACTCGAACCGGTGGCATCCGCACCATGCGCTGCTGCAGCGTGCGCTCGACGAGACCGCTGACTACATCGTGTCGAACATGACCGAGGCGATGGTCAAGCGCGACGACCTCGGGGTGCTCGACGGCGCCCTCCGTCGTGCGTCCGTCGATGGGCTCTACTTCGAGTTCGGAGTCCGGAGCGGCCGGTCGATCAATCACATCGCACGTCGGCGCCCGAACGTGACCGTGCACGGGTTCGATTCGTTCGAGGGGCTGCCCGAGCCGTGGACCGGTTGGACCGTCGAGCGTGGCGGGTTCGGCGGAGAAGGCATCCCGAACGTCGAACGCAACGTCGAACTCCACGTCGGATGGTTCGACGACACGCTGGGTCCATTCGTCGCCGACCATCCGGGGCATGTCTCGTTCGTCCACATCGACTCCGACATCTACAGCTCGGCCCGGACGATTCTGCGTGGACTCGCTGCCCGGATGCGACCCGGATCGGTCATCGTCTTCAACGAATACTTCAACTATCCGAACTGGAAGCAGCACGAGTTCAAGGCGTTCCAGGAGTTCTGCGAGGAGTACAGCGTGACCTACGACTACCTGTGCTGGGGCATGTACGAAGTGGCCGTGGTCCTCACGGCGGTCGGGTCCGAGCGGGCGACTCCGGAGCTGGACCAGTGAAGCGGATCCGCGCGGCGGTCCTCGCCGCCGGGTTGCTCGTACTGCTCGTCGTGTTGACGCCGATCTGGTTCATCCACCACCTCGTGACCCGGGCGGCCGGTGTCCGCCGTCGAGGTGAACGCATCGAGATCGAACGACGGCCAGCGGACTCGATCACGATCGACGAGGTCATCGAGGCCGGCCGGCCGGTGATCATCGAGGGGTTGCTCGGAGCGTTGGGGATCGACGATGTCGCGACACCCGCCGACCTGGAACGCCTGGCCGGCGACCAGATGCTCACCGTCACCTCCTACGACGAAGCCGCCCCCTACTTCCTCTACAGCGGCGGGTACGACACGAAGGCTGTCGGCCGGCAGCAGATGACGATCCGCGACTTCCTCACGATGATGTTCGACGACGGTGTCGAGCCGGGCACGGTCGTCTACCAGTTGTTCGGCATCCGTGCGCTCGACGGTGCGGGCGCAGAGATGCTCGACCGGTTCGACGAGGCGGTTCGCCAGCAGAACGACGCAGCGACCGAACCACGCTTCAGCGGTATCTGGGTCGGATCGCCCGGCGCCACGACCCCGCTGCATCATGACGCCTGGCCCGGGTTGCTCTTCCAGACTCACGGAGCCAAGCGCGTTGCGCTGTACCGGCCCGCCGACCGGACGAACCTGTCGTTCCGTCTGCCGTTGCGTGGCGAGGGCCGCTGGTCCGAGCTGCCCGGCCGCTCCGACGATGCGTCGTCGGCCGACTTTCCCCTGCTGGCGCACACGCAGCGATACGTCGGTGAACTCCACCCCGGCGAAGCGCTCTACATCCCGCCGTTCTGGGCCCACGAGATGGAAGCGGTCGAGGCCAACATCTCGGTTCCGTTCCGGTTCGCCGGCCCCCGATCGTCGTACCTCAACCCAGGCTTCCTGCGGCCCGCGTCCGAGATGCTCCGCAAGCAACTCGACATGGTCGCAGCCCGCTGAGGCGACGCGCAGGTGATCATCGACACTCCCGAACTCAGGTCCGAGTTGGTCGACGCGATCTACCGCGACCGACTCTCGTCGTGGGCGGATGCTCCCGCGACCGAGACACAATCCGCTGGCGATCGTGATCGAGTCGCTGCAGCCGTTCGAGCGACGTGCCGGCGAATTCGGGCCTCCAACGAGACTGAACGCGGCCGACTGGTGGCGATGCTGAATGAAGCCGGTGTATCGGTTGCGGCCTCGTCGGTCTCCGACCAGCGCCACACCCTGGAGATCGACGTCGCGCCGGTCGATGCGCCCCAGGCGGCTGCAGCGTTGCTCGGCGATGGCTTCGCGAGCAGCTGCTCGTTCGCCAGGGGAGCGCTCGAGTCGATGTGGCGTACCGGCGACTCGCAGGTGTTCACGCGTGACGGCGAGGCGACCACCGTCGTGCAACTTCGCTGGCGCCAGCGCCGAGGCGGCCGGTTGCAGCGGCTGTTCGGCCCCTCGCGTGCCGACTGGGCCGCCATCGAGCTGCCGACGTGGCTGTGGTGGGCCTACTCGATCGTGCGGCCGTTTCGCTTCGTCGCCGAGCGCCTCGGGCTGCGATCGGCCGATCAATCGGCGCTCGAGCCGTTCCTGGTCACGCCCCGCAGTCTGATCGAGCCGTTGCTCGAGGTGGCTTCGGTCGGGACGGACGACGTCGTGTTCGACTTCGGCAGCGGCGATGGGCGGTTCGTCGTGACTGCCGCCACGGCTCGGGGGTGCCGCTCGATCGGCGTCGAGCAGTCGCCGGATTTGTGCGCCGTTGCCGTCGAGAGAGCGTCCGACGCGGGCGTCGCTGACCGGGTGAGGATCATCAACGGTGACGCGGCGGCGATCGATCTCTCCGAGGTGACGGTGGTCGTGCTGTTCCTGCCGATGGCAGTCGCTGCGCGCGTCGTCGACGACCTCCGCACGCGTCTTCGGCCCGGGGCTCGCATCGTTCTGCACGAACAGAGTTCCCTCGCGCAGAGCATCCGACCACCCGACGACGTCTGCGCTGTCGTGGTGGACGATGCGGTCACCGTGGCCCACCGCTGGAACGTCGGCGGCTGAACGCCTGCGCCCGATGCCGATCGACTCAGCCCAGGCCGAGATGGCGGGCGATCACGTTGCGCATGATGTCGGCGGTTCCCGAGTAGGTGAGGCCCCCGATGGCGTCGCGCAGGCTGCGCTCGAACTCGAACTCGGTCAGGTACCCGCGGGCGCCCTGCACCACCGACGCGTCGAGCGCTGATTCGATACCGACCTCGCCGGCGACGAGCTTCGCGAGCGAGGCGTACATCGTGAAATCGCGCCCGGTGGTCTCGGCCATCGCCGCTCGGTACAGGAAGTAGCGGGCACGCTCGTAGCGCTCTTTCATGGCGACGATCCGGTGCGACACGGCCTGGTAGTGACCGATCGGGTGCCCGCCCTGCTCACGGTGTTTGGCGTAGGCGATCGCCTCGTCGAGTTGGCGCTCCATTGCGCCGACCTGTGGGGCGAACACGTAGCTGCGTTCGACATCGAGGACTGCACCGAAGATCCGTGCGCCGGCACCCTCGCGCCCGAGGAGCGCGTCGGCGGGGACGACGACGTCGTGGAACTCGAGGTCGCCGAACGGGGTGGTGCGCATGCCCATCTTGCTGCGCACGTCCGAGCGCACGACCCCGTCGAGCGAGGTGTCGACCAGGAACGCCGAGATGCCCCAGCTGCCAGCCTCCGGGCGGGTCGACGCGAACACGATCGCCATGTCGCAGATCGGACCGAACGTGATGTAGGCCTTGTGTCCATTGAGCACGTAGCTGCCGTCATCGCGTTTGACGGCGCTCGCTCCGAGGGCAAAGGCATCAGAGCCCGTCTCCGGCTCGGTCATGGCCAACGCCGCCAGGCTCGTGCCGGCGAGGAGGCCCGGCAGCCAACGTTGCTGCTGTTCGGGTGTGGCGAAGCGCACGAGCGCGATCTGGGTGCTGAGCATCTGGCTGGCAGCGGCGAACGTCAGACCGTTGTCGATGCAGCCCTGCCCGAGCCCCTCGAGGGTGAGCAGCGCGGTGGCGAGGTCGGCGCCGGCGCCGCCGAGTTCGGTTGGCACGAGCAACCCGAAGATTCCGCGTTCTCCGCACCGGCGCCAGTCGTCGAGCGAGAACGTCGACGTGGCGTCGTCGGCGACCACGCTGCGCTGGCCGAGTTGGGACCGGGCCCAGGTGGCCGTGTCGACCTTGGTCGGGTGATCCGGATCGAGCAGCGCGTGGGTCAGGCGCTGGATCTGTTCGTCGTGCTCGGCGCTCACGGGGTTCATGGTGCTCCTCGCAACTCGAGCCGACCGCGCTCGTCGACGTCTTTCCACTCGTCCTGGAAGTCGGCATTGTTCCAACGTCCCAGCCCGGGGTAGAAGACGCGCCGGCCGCCGTGTCCGTCGAAGTCGGCGCCGTTCCAGCGTGGGTCGGCCGGCTCGTCGACGCGCTGGTAGCGACTGTCGGACGAGAGCCGGCAGCGCCCGACGGGTGAGCGGTTGTCGATGGCGCCGTGGAGCATGTGCATCCCGAAGCACAAGACATCTCCGGGTTCGAAGTCGGCGGTCAGCCAGCGGGTGCCGAACTTCTCGAGCACCACCGATGGGTCGTCGTCGAGCCAGGTGAGGCCGTCGCGGTCCGCGTCGGCGCGGAGGTACCCCTCGTGGAGGCGCTCGGAGCGGTGGCTGCCCTCGAGCAGCATCAACGCCCCTTCGTGGCGGCGCACCCTGCCCAGCGGAATCCAACTCGAGAAGATCCGGGACGTGCCCCGGTTCATGTACGGGCCGTCGCAGTGGAATCCGCAGCCTTCGCCCGGCCGGACGAATCTGGGCCAGCGCATGTCGAACGACTTCACCTCGCCGCCGAGCAACGCAGTGTGCACACCGACCACCTCGGGAGCATCGGTGACGGCGAGGTAGCGAGCCCCGGTGCGGACGCTCTCCGAGAACGCTCGGATGTTGGCATCACCGACCCCGGCAGCGTCGCCGGCGATGGCATCGTCGAGCGGTTGGCGGTCGTCGATCTCGCCGAGGATCGCGTACTTGAGGAGCACCTCGTGGCGGGCGGCATTCACCACCGCCGGGTCGAGCAACCCCCGGAAGAACAGATGTCCCTGCTCGTCCATCGCCTCGCGGAGCCCGTCGGGGTCGTCGAGGAGATGGTTGGCGGGCGAGAGCTCGGCGAGGCGATCGTTCGAAGTGTCGAGGGCGAAACCGTTCGCTGTGAGCTCTGGGAGGGGGGCCGAACTGGCAGACATGACCTTCGCCACGGTATCCAAGTGGGGTGAGCGATGACATGCCCAGCCTGCCGGACGTGCTGACCGGGCTGCTCGACGCCCAGGCAGCACGTGATCCTGAGGGTGATGCACTGACCGATGGGCGAACGAGTCTCGACTGGTCGGGGTACCGAGATCGTGCTGCGTCGCTCGGCGGTGCGTTGGCTGCGGCCGGTGTGCAGCCCGGTGACCGAGTCGCCATCCACCTTCCCAAGTCGGTCGACTCGTTCGTCGCAGCGCACGCCATCGTGCGCCTCGGCGCGGTGATGGTGCCGATCGATTGGTTCGCCCCTCCTGACTACGTCGCCGAAGTGATCGGTGACGCCGACGTGGCCGCGGTCGTCTCAGCTGCCGACCAGGAGCGCCTCGCCGGCATGCTCGGGGGCGCCTCGATCCCTCCGGCCGTCGCCCCCGACGCTGCTGGGCCGCTCGCCCCCGCCGCGGACGTCGATCCGGGCGACCCCGCCTACATCGTCTACACATCGGGTTCCACCGGCAAACCGAAAGGCATCGTCCACACTCACGCCAGTGCGCTCGCCTATGCGACACGAGCCGTGGCAACGTACGAGCTGACACCGGCGGACCGGCTGGCGAACATCGCGCCGCTGCATTTCGATCAGTCGACGTTCGAACTCTGGGCGGGTCCGCTGGCGGGCGCAGCCGTGGTGGTCGTTCCCGACGGGGTGTTGCGGTTTCCGGCCAGCCTGTCCGATCTGGTCGCTCGCGAACGCGCCACGGTCTGGTACTCGGTGCCGTTTGCGATCACCCAGCTCGTCACGCGTGGCGCTCCGGACGACCGCGACCTCTCCGCGCTGCGATGGGTGCTGTTCGGCGGCGAGTCGTTTCCTCCCGCCGCGCTCGCCGCAGCGCAGCAGGCGTTGCCGCACGCCCGCTTCTCGAACGTGTACGGACCTGCCGAGGTCAATCAGTGCACCTACCACCACCTCGACGAGTCGATCGACGACGCGAACGACGTCGACGTCGACGCCGCCATCCCGATCGGTCGCCCGTGGGCCGACACCGAAGTACTGCTCGTCGACGATGACGACCGAGTGCTCGACGGCGCGTGTGAGGGCGAGCTGCTGGTGAGCACCGACACGATGATGGAGGGGTACTGGCGACGCCCTGAGCTCACCTCGGCTTCGATCGGCGTCCGGTCCGAGACCGGCCCCTCCCAGCGTTGGTATCGCACTGGCGACCTGGTTCGCCGGCTCGACGACGGGACGCTCGTCTTCGTGGGTCGCAGCGACCACCAGGTGAAGGTTCGTGGGCACCGCATCGAGTTGGAGGCCGTCGAAGCGGCGGTCAACGAATCGCCGGGCGTCGATGCATGTGCCGTGATCGTCGAGCGAGGCGACGAAGATCGGCTGGTCGCCGTGGTCGCTCCCGCACTGGATGACGACGGTCGAGCAGCGATCCTCGCGCTCCTTCGCCGGCGCCTTCCTCGCTACTCGGTTCCGGCAGAGATCGTCGGGGTGGCCTCGCTGCCACGAACCGGCGTGGGCAAGGTCGACCGGGCGGCGGCGTCGGCGATGCTGGCGAGCCGTCGGGCGGACGACGAGCAGACCATCGCATCGCCGGAACCGCTCCGGTAGGTTGCCGCTGATCGTTCCCACCACCATGATCTAGGCACCGTGAGCACCCATCAGTCCACCTCCCTCTCCGATGACCTCGTGCAGTTCGTCGCGAGCGACGTCGCGATCGGCGGCGGACCTCTCGACTCGGGCACCGATCTGGTGATGACCGGCTTGGTCGATTCGCTGGGCGTCATGATGGTGGTCGACTGGCTCGAGCAGCGTCTCGACATCGACATCGATCCGAACGACGTCGTGATCGAGCACTTCGAATCGGTCGATGCGATCATCGGCTACCTCCGAGGCCGAGACGACTGCCGATTCGAGTGAGCCGATTCGAGTGAGGCTTGCCGAGTGAGCGCCGACACGGTCACCTTCGGTCCGCGAGCGGTGAGTGAGTACCCGCTCACCAACGTCCAGCGACAGATCTGGACGAGTCAGCGGCTGGCTCCCGAGGCGCCGCTGGCCAACATGGGCAAGATCCACCGGATCGCCGGTGCGATCGACCCGGATCGGTTCGTGGCGGCCGTCGATGCGGTCGTTCGAGCCTCTGATGCGTTGCGAACCGTCATCGTCGACCGACCCGGGCGCGAGCCGCGTGCCCGGGTGCTGTACGAGCCGCCGCGGTCGACCGAGGTGATCGATCTCGCAGAAGCCGATCTCGACGAGTGGTGCGCCGACCGCATCTCGCGGCCGGTCGATGCCGCGTGTGTGCAGCTACGACTCGGTACTCCTGCGTCACGGCGACGAGTCGTGGACCTGGTGGCTCGACCTCCATCACGTCGTCACCGACGGCTGGGCGTCGTCGCTCGTCTACGACGCCGTGCGCGCGGCGTATTCCGGTGAGGCCACCGATGCCGAAGCCGGCGACCAGTCGAGCTCGTTCTACGACCACGTCGCCACCGCCGCCGTCGATGTCGAGTCCGCTGCTGCGAGTTCCGGGTGGTCGCCCGCCGACGACGCACCGATCGCCCCGTACGGTCCGCGAGGTCCGCGCACCACATCGGTGAGCCGACACGAGCTGCCGGACGCAGCGACGCTGCTCGCCCCGCATCCGTCGTATCGAGCGTTCAGCCCGTCGATGGCCACGCTCGGCCTGCTGGCGGTGTCCACTGCGGTCACGCTGTCGCGCCTCGACGGGCGGCGAACGGTCACGCTCGGGGTTCCTCTGCATCGGAGGACCGGTGCCGTCGCGCCGAAGCTGATCGGCCCGCTGATGGCCGTGTATCCGCTGGCGATCGACGTCGACCTCGACGAGTCGTTCGCCGACGCCTACAAGCGTGTGCTGCGCCAACTGGTCGGGGTGTTGCGACTGACCAGCGACGACGATGTGCCCGACGCCGGGTTCGATGCGGTGCTCAACGTGCAGACGGTCACCTATGGGGACTTCGCCGGTCTGCCGACGATCACCTCGTGGGCCCGGTCGGGTCATGTCGACTCCGCTCACCCCATCCGTGTGCACGCCTTCGACTACGGCGCCGGGATGACGGTCGAGGTGGACCTCAACGATTCGTTGAGCACCGACGGTTCGCACCCGGCGTTCGTCGAGCATCTCGCTCGGACGCTCGATGCCGCGCTGCTCGACCCGGATGCCGAGGTCGGCGACTTCGAGATCGCCACCGCCGCCGACCTCGCAGCCATGGCCGGCCTCAACCCGCCTCGACCCGAGAGCGGGAATGCGACCGAGCACGCCCAGCCGGTCCACGAAGCAATCGCCGCCCGACTCCGTGAGGACCCGGGTCACGTGGTCGCCGAGCACGACGGCGCCGAACTCACGGCGGGCGACCTCGATCGGCGCGCGAGCGCCGTCGCTCGCTGGTTGGCCGATCGTGGCATCACGACCGGCGCCCGGGTCGGGATCCGTTTGCCGCGGAGTTTCGACGTGTTGGTGGCAGTCCACGGCGTGATGCGCAGCGGCGCAGCCTTCGTGATGCTCGACCCCGACGACCCCGCGGCGCGACACGAAGCGATCGCCGCTGACGCCGACCTGGCAGTGATCATCGACGACGTCGCCGAGGTGTCGCCTGTCGGCGACGCCCTTGCTCAGGTCGACTCCGGGGTCGATTCCGGGGTCGATTCCGGGGTCGCCGTCGATCTCGACGACATCGCCTACGTGCTCTACACCTCGGGCTCGACCGGCCGACCGAAGGGCGTGCCGATCCCGCACCGCGGGCTGGCCGACTACCTCGCCTTCGCCGAGGCCGCCTACACCCCGGCCTCATCGTTCGTGATGCCGCTGTACTCGTCGCTCGGTTTCGACCTGTCGATCACCTCGCTCTTCCTGCCGCAGTTGCTCGGCGGTCGCACCGTGGTCTTCCCCGACGACGCGGTCACGGCGCTGGGTCGCATCGCTGCCGACCGCAGCCTGACGGTGCTGAAGGCCACACCGAGCCAACTCGAGATCCTCAACCGGCTCGCCACCGAGCCGCTGTCGTTCGAGGTGGTGATCGTCGGCGGTGAGGCCTTCCGCCGTCCCGTCGCCGAGGCGCTCGTCGAACGTTGTTCCGGCAGTGTTCGGATCTTCAACGAGTACGGCCCCACCGAGGCGGTCGTCGGCTGCATGATTCACGAATGGGACCCTGAACGCGATCTCGGGCCCGACGTCCCGATCGGTCACGCCTCGCCGGGTGCGGAGGTCTACGTGCTCGACGAGCGCCAACGGCGCACGCCCGTCGGCGCCTGGGGTGAGCTGTACGTGCGGCGACCCGGCATGGCGCAGAGCTATCTCGATCTGCCCGACGTCAGCGCCGAGCGATTCGTCACGATCGATCAGATCGGCGGTGCGCCGCTGTATCGCACCGGCGATCGTGTGCGCCTGGAGCAGGGCGCGCTCGTGTACGGCGGTCGGATCGACGATCAGTTGTCGATCGGCGGTGTCCGGCTGGAACCGGGCGAGATCGAAGCGGCACTCGTCGCCCATCCCGACGTCACCAGTGCAGTGGTCCGCGTGTGGACGCCCTCCCACGACCGGGTGCAGCGGTGTCAGCGGTGCGGCCTCGGCACCGATGTGCCAGGCATCGAGGTCGACGACGGGCTCTGTTCGGTGTGTCGCTCGTTCGAGGTCGTCGCGCCGCAGACCACGAGCTGGTTCCGTGATCTCTCGGACCTCGACCGTCAGCTCGAACGAGCCAGAGCCCGGAGCACGAGCGAGTACGACTGCATCCACCTGCTCTCGGGCGGCAAGGACTCGACCTATGCGCTCTACCAACTCGTGGCGCGGGGCTGGCGGGTGCACGCCTTCACGCTCGACAACGGGTTCATCTCCGACGGCGCCAAGGAGAACGTTCGGCGCAGCATCGCCGACCTGGGGATCACCCACGAGTTCGCCACCACCGACGCGATGAACGAGATCTTCCGCGACAGCCTCGAGCGGTTCTCGAACGTCTGCAACGGTTGCTACAAGACGATCTACACCCTCGCCACCGCCCGCGCCCACGAGATGGGGATCCCCGTGATCGTCACCGGACTCTCACGCGGCCAGTTCTTCGAGACACGGCTGATTCCGCACCAGTTCGAAGCGGACCGATTCGAGCCCGACGACATCGATCGCACCGTGCTGCAAGCTCGCCGCGCCTATCACCACACCCACGACGCGGTGACCGAACTGCTGCCCGAACAGGCCGTGTTCGAGCGCACCGACATCGACGTGCTCGACGAGGTCGAGTTCGTCGACTTCTACCGTTACGTCGACGTCGAACTGGCCGAGATGTACGACTTCCTCAACGAGCGTGCGCCCTGGGTGCGCCCCGACGACACGGGCAGGTCGACCAACTGCCTGGTCAACGCGGCGGGCATCCACGTGCACAAGACCGAGCGTGGCTACCACAACTATGCCGAGCCCTACAGCTGGGACGTCCGGCTGGGTCACAAGACCCGTGACGAGGCGCTCGACGAACTCGACGACGACGACGCGCAAGCCGAGATCGACCGGATGCTCGCCGAGATCGGCTACGTGCCGACGCCGCCGCACGTTCTGACCGCGTGGTATCAGACAGCGGACGGCGCCGAGATCGACGGCCGCCTGCTCGCTGCGCATCTGCGCGAGCTGTTGCCGGCACGGTCCGTGCCGGCGGCGTTCGTCCACGTGCTCGACCTCCCGCTCGCCGAGAGCACCAAGCTCGACGTGTCGTCGCTGCCGGCGCCGTCGACATCGCACCTCGGCTCGGCCTCGTATCGTGCGCCCTCGACCCCCACCGAGGCCCGGGTCGCGGGCATCTGGGCGGCGGTGCTGCACGTCGATCGGGTCGGTGTCGACGACGACTTCTTCGATCTCGGTGGTGCTTCGCTTGCTGCCCTCGAAACGGTCGCCGCCGCCGAGCGACAGTTCTCGATCGAGCTGCCCGATGCGCTCGTGTTCGAGCACCGCACGCTCGCCGACTTCGCCGCTGCGGTCGATGAACACATCGGCGGTGGCCGAGAGCTGGCCGTGATCGCCGAGCTCGATCCCGCCGCGCCGGCACCACTGTCGCCGGGCGAGGAAGCGATGCTCTTCGAGTACCGCGCCGACCCCACCGACGTTCGCTACAACGTCACGCGCTGGTACCAGGTCGCCGCCGACCTCGATCTCGATCGCCTGCGCGAGGCCGTCGAGCGCGTCGTCGCACGACACGGGCCGCTGCGCACGTCGTACGCACCGACCCGATCCGTGCTCGCCGTCGACGAGGCGTTGTCGTTCGAGCCGCTGCCCGACGGGCCGGTCGGTGAGGTCGTCGACCAGCTTCGTCGCCGACCGTTCGATCTCGATCATGGCCCGCTCGTGCGGGTGCACGTCGGCGCCGGCGCCGGCGGCGTGTGGCACATCGTGATCGGGCTCCATCACATCTCGGTCGATGCGGGCACGTTCGATCTGCTCTGGGAGCGAGATCGACGCGGCGTACCACGGTGGCGATCTTCCTGAGCTCTCGACGTCGTACGCGGCCTACGGTGACTGGCAGCGCAGCGCCGACACCTCGGCTGCCGACTTCTGGGCCGAGGCGCACGACACCGTTTCCGGCGTGCAGCTGCCGCCCCCGGCCGAGGTCGGCCCCGACGGCTACCTCGAGCGGGCGGCGTCTGTGTCGACGAGCGAGTTGGCCGCTGCTGCGGCGAGCACTCCGTTCGCTGCGGCGCTGACCGCCGCCGCGATCGTGCTGAGCGGATTCAGCCGCGACGGCATCGTCGAGCTGGGCATCACGGCATCCACCAAGGATCATCCGGCGGCGGAACCCTTGGTCGGCTACTACCTCAACACGCTGCCGATGCGCGTCGCTGTCGATCCGTCCGACACATTGCGTGCGCTCGATGTCGCATCGAGTGACCTCGTCGCTCGTGCGTTGCCGCACCGGACCCATCCGTATGCCGACATCGTCCGCCAGGCGCGTCGTGATGGTCGAGCGGTGCCCGACACGGCGCACATGCTCGCCTACGAACGGCTCGCCCCGATTCGATTCGGCGACACTGCCGCCGACCATCGGATCATCCCGTCGGGGACTGCGGTCAACGACTTCACGTTCTTCGTGCAGGAGCGAGGCGAGTATCTCCACCTCGGCATCGAGTACCGCGGCGATGTCCTCGACACCGCCGTGGCGCAGCAACTCCTCGACGGGTTCAGCGACGCACTCGATGCGGTGTGCCGGCGCCCGCACCGCACCGTCGGCGAGATCCGCCCGACCGGCCAGGATCTGATCGGCGAGCCGCTTCTTGCGTCGGACGACCAACTCGTCACTCCGCTCGCAGCGATCATCGAGCGAGCCGCCGCCGAGCCCGACCGCCCTGCCGTCGTCGAGTCGTCGGGCGCCATCGCGTCGTACGGTGAACTGGTCAGCAGCGCGCAGGCGCTGGCCGCGTCGCTGCGCTCACACGTCGAGTCGCCGAGGCGGATCGGTGTGTCGCTCGGCCGGTCGGCTGCGCTGATCGAGGCGATCCTCGGGGTGCAACTCGCCGGAGCGGCCTACGTGCCGATCGACCCGGCCACCCCCGTCGACCGCATCCGCTCGCTGGTGGCACTCGCATCGTTGGACGCCGTCGTGGTCGACGCGTCGACCGCCTCGCTCTTCGACGATGTGCGCTGCATCGACATCTCGACCATCGACACGCCCAGCGATCCGGTGACGGTGCCGCCTGCGCTTCCCGATGGCGCGTCGCCTGCGTATGTGATCTTCACGTCGGGTTCCACCGGCGAGCCCGCCGGCGTCGAGGTCACCCACGCCAACCTGGCTGCGTCCACCGCCGCCCGGCCCCAGTTCTACGGCCCGGACGCGCCGAGCCGGTTCCTCCTGACGCCGAGCATCGGCTTCGACAGTTCGATGGTGGCGATCTTCTGGCCGCTGGTGTCGGGCGGCTCGATCGTGGTGCCCGACGATGCCGAGGTCCGCGATGTCGACCGGCTCGGGGCGTTGATCGCCGAACGCGACGTCAGCCACGTGCTGATGGTGCCGAGCCTGTACCGGGCGCTGCTCGCGCGCCGTGCCCCCGATCTCGCCGGATTGCGGGTGGCGATCGTGGCGGGCGAAGCCTGCCCGCCGGATCTGATCGCCGAGCACCATGCTCGGCTGGCGAGCACCGAACTGGTCAACGAGTACGGTCCGACCGAAGCCACGGTGTGGGCCACCGTTCATCGGTGCCGTCCTGACGACGACCCGGTGCCGATCGGCAGACCGATCGCCGGCGTCCGGGTGAGGGTCGCCGACGACCTCCAGCGTCCGATGGCGCCGGGTGCTGCCGGCGAGCTGTTGATCGCGGGTCCCGGAGTGGTCGGCGGCTACCTCTCGGGCAGGTCCGATTCATCGTTCGTCGAGGCCGATGGCCATCGCTGGTATCGCACCGGCGACGTCGCCAGGGTCGACGCCGATGGCCGTCTGGTGTTCCTCGGGCGGGTCGACGACCAACTGAACGTGGGTGGCCTGCGCATCGAACCGGCCGAGGTCGAGGGCCACGTCGTTCGCCTGGCCGGGGTGAGCGACGCTGTGGTGGTCAGTGCCACCATCGATGGCCGCGAGGCCCTCGTTGCGCACATCGTCGGCGATCGTGACGTGGTCGACGGTGCCGGTGTGCGCTCCCACATCACCCGTGTGGTCGGCGCCGGTGCGGCGCCTCGCCGTGTGGTGTTCCACGACGATCTGCCGCGCACCTCGAACGGCAAGCTCGACCGGGTTCAGGCAGCGCGGCTCCCGCTCGACGACCGTCCGACGATGCAGGCGTCCGGGCTGCTCGACATCTGGCGGAGGGCGTTGCAGCGCGACGACCTCGATGGCAGTTCCGACTTCTTCGCCGAAGGCGGCGATTCGCTGGCGGCGGTCGAGATCGTCATCGACGTGGGCGAGTTGATCGGTCGCGAGGTGGCGATCGCCGACCTGCTCGGCGCGCCGACGCCCGACGCGTTGGCAGCACACCTCGGCCTGGGCGACGAGGCTGCGCCGGCGTCGATGTCGGTTCCCGATCTTGCCGTCTTGACGCTGCGCCCAGGCTCACCGTTGGGTCCCACGGTCGTGTTGACGCCGAGCTGGGACACCGTGATGAGCTACCGAGCGCTGGCCGACGCGTTCGACGACGAGGTCACCGTTCTCGCCGTCGCGATCGTGGCAGATGGAGCCAATCGGTACCCCACGGTTGACGCACTCGGAGCCGCCTCGATCGATCCGGTCATCGACGAGCTCGAGCGAATCGGAGCCTCGACGGTCGCCGTCGCGGGATGGTCGATCGGTGGAGTGGCGGCCTACGACCTCGGCCAGCGGCTGGCAGCGCGTGGACTCGAATCGATCACCGTCGCGCTGATCGACACGATGTTCCCCGGCGAGTACCGCCACCTGTGGTCGAACCGATGGTGGAAGTACAAGTCGCTGTTCCGGCCCGACGCGATCGGCGACGTCGTCGACGAGTTCACAACGTCGATCGCAGCGCCGCGCCAAGAAGTACCTGGCGCGACTCGGCCGACGCCTCGTGGAGCTCGGCGGCGAGTCGCTGCCGCAGCGTCGAGTCGACCGACCGCGTCGGGTGTGCCGCTCACGGCGCTCGACCACGAACCCGAGCCGACCAGGGTGCCGATCGTGCTGTATGCGGCCAACACCACGAAACGGGCACGCACGGAACATCGTTGGCGCACGGTCGCCCCCGATCTGCTGGTGGTGCCGATCGAAGGTCGCCACCGCGGTTTCGACTCGATCATGGGCGCCGACCGTGTCCCCCAGATCACCGATGACCTGGCCGCTCGCCTTCGCCCCTGACCTCGGGTGGACGGGATGTGTGCGAGGCTGATCGGTATCGAATCGGCGCGTGTGGATCAGTGGTTGTGGTCGGTGCGGATGACCAAGACGCGCAGCGACGCCGCTGCAGCGTGCCGGGGCGGGCACGTCAAGGTGAACGGCAAGACCGCCAAGCCGGCGACGCCGGTCAAGCTCGGCGATCGCGTCGAGGCCTACCTCCACGATCGTGAACGCATCCTCGACGTGAGCCGACTGATCGTCAAACGTGTGGGCGCCGCGATCGCTGTCGAGTGCTTCGTCGATCACAGCCCGCCGCCACCCGAACGCGAGGTCGAGGTCCCGGTGTTCCAGCGTGACCGTGGAGCAGGACGTCCCACCAAACGCGACAAGCGGCAACTCGACCGCCTGCGAGGTCGCGGTCGGTAGCTTCGCTCGTCGTGACGTCGAGCGACACCCACCCCGAATCGCAGCCGGAATCCCACGAGCACATCCACCCGACGGTGCGCGGCGGCGTTGCGCTGTGGACGCTCTTCGTCGGCTTCGCCATGTTGATGGTCGGCAACGGCCTGAACGCAGCAGTGCTCGGTGTTCGCACGGTCGACGAGGGCTTCGGCGTGCGCACCACCGGCGTGGTGATGGCGTGCTATTTCGCCGGGTTCCTGCTGGGGCCGCCGGTCGTGCTGCATCTGCTCTCGGCCGTCGGCCACATCCGGGTGTTCGCCAGCTTGGCGTCGGCTGCCTCGTGTGCGGTGCTCGTCCACCTCGTCTGGATCTCGCCGCTGAGCTGGGGTGCGATGCGGGTGGTGTTCGGGTTCTGCATGGCGGGGCTGTTCGTCGTGGTCGAGTCGTGGCTGAACGACGCGTCGACACCGTCGAGCCGCGGGCGCACGCTGGCCGTGTACGGCATCGTGTCGATGGGTGGCCTGGCGGTCGGGCAGCTCCTGATCGCGACCGGCGAGGCCGACGGACCGACGCTGTTCGTCGTCGCGTCGATTCTCGTGTCGATGTCGTTCGTCCCGATGGCGTTGGCGGCGACCACAGATGCGCCGCCGGTGCGGGTGGCCGAGCGGCTGGGGGTTCGAGAGCTGTTGGGTGTCGCGCCGACGGGCGTGATCGGCATGTTGCTGACTGGAGCATCCCATGGCATCGTGCTCGGCCTCGGTGCGGTGTACGCCACGGGAGCGGGCTTCGATGCAACTCGAACGGCAGTGTTCGTCGCCGCACCGGCGATCGGAGCACTGCTGCTGCAGTGGCCGATCGGTTGGGCGTCCGACCGGGTGCCCCGGCGAGGGGTGATCTTCGGCGTGTCGGTGGCGGCGGCGATGACTGCGCTCGTGCTGGCGATGGTCGACGCCGACAGCGTGTTGGTCCTGCCGTTGATGCTGGTGCTCGGCGGGTTCACCTTCCCGCTGTATTCGCTGTTGTTGTCGTACACGCTCGACTGGGCGCGACCCGGCACGGCGATGGGTGCGAGCGGCACCCTGCTGCGGGTCAACGGTGCCGGCGCGGTGGCGGGCCCGATCGTCGCTGGCGCGCTGATGGCATCACTCGATCGATCGGCGCTGTTCTGGACGCTCGTGGCGACCCACGGGATGATCGCGATCTACGTGGCCTATCGGCTGTTGGTCGCCGATGGGCTCCCGATGGACCGCCAGGGCGAGTTCGTGCCCGTGCCGGCTCGTGCCACCGAACTGGCGATTCGCCTGACGGCTCGTCCGCTGAAGGCGTCACGGGCCCGACTCCGCCCTCCGGCAGCGACCAGTCGCGACCTGAGCGGCTCTGATCCGACCGGTTTCATCTCGGGTCGGCGATGGTGATGCGAAGCTCGGCCTGGTCGCCCAGCCATTGCACGTCGAGCTGGTGCCCCGCTGCATTGGGTGACTCCGTGATCGACGCCGGTGGGTCGGCGAACTGGACCTCGACCGCTCCCGCTGTGGCGCGGTCGGGCTCGGCAACCCTGGCCTGACCGCCGACGATCCGCAGCCCGACGGATTCAGCACGTCCAGCTGCTCGCACGACGAACTCGAGGTCGCCGACACGCTCGACGTCGACCCATGCGGTGTCGTCGGCCAGCATGATCCCGAACGCGGTGGTGCGCCCATCGGATTCTGCGACGTGGGCGGTGAACGGCACGTACTGGTCGAGTGAGGCCTGGTGGCGTCGGCCGCTGTCCCAGCCGACGGCGAGGTCGGGGCGCAGCAGGCTGTTGGCGACCGAGTCACGGAAGCGTTGGATGTGGTGACGCTCGTCGGTGACCGGGGCGAACCGGAGGTGCGGCGTGATCACCGGCGCGAGGTGTTCGAGCAGCGCCAGGAAGTACAGGTCGTGGACGTGGACGGTGTCGGCGGTGAGCGGCGACGGCAGCACGGTGTCGGCCGATTCACCGCAGACCGAGTACCACAGGCCCGACATCGACACGTACTCGGTCGGGTCGAGCTCGTAGGCGCGTATGTACGGCCCACACGAGGTGCCGAAGCGGGGGTGGTAGAGCTTCGACATCCGGGCGCCGATCTGGGGCAGCATCGTCGATGCGGCGTCGGCGAACCCGTCGGTGGGTGGATACATCGCCCACAGCCCGAGCGCCAGCAGGTCGATCCCGTCGTACGTGGGCGAGTTGTACTCGTCGAGGTCGCCGTAGCGAAGGAGACGTTCCATGGGCACTGCCAGCCGGCTGTGTGCCGCCGCCCGCAACTCGCGGTCGCCGGTGATCACTGCCACGTGGCCCTGCAACCAGGTGTGCATCAGGTAGGGGTTGGTGTACCAGCGCGGGATCCGGTCGTGGGGTTCGCCGATGACGCAACGGCGCAGCGCGTCGGTGATGTCCTCGGTGAGGTCGGCCGGCAGCGACGGGCCGTGCACGATCGTGCAGAGCGCCAGCGTGACGCCGAGGAACTGGCGCCAGTTCGGGTCGTAGTGCAGCCACTCGACGGCGTCATCGCCGGGTGGGTCGGGTTGTTCGGCCGAGGTCGGGAAGGTGCCGCTCCACGGCCAACTCGACAACGGGTGCTGCAGCGCCAACACGCTGCGCAGCGCGGTCACCGCACGCTCGACGTTGCCGTCCTGCAGGTCGAGGAACGCACCGTTCGCGGTTTCGCGCACGGCGTGGAGGTGCAGCGACGAGATGTCGACACCGGGCGTCACGCCCGGCGCGAAACGGTCCATCCCGCGTGCGGGATCCCAGAGTTCGTCGTGCAGTTGGCGCAGCGCGTCGATCGGTGACTGATGGGGGGCGATGGTCATGGCGGCCGTTCAGCTCAGGCCGACGATGTTGCCGTCGGCGTCGATGTCGATGCGCTGCAGTGCCGGTGATGCACCCAGGCCGGGCATCGTGCTCATCGCGCCGCAGATCGGATAGACGAACCCGGCGCCGACGGAGGCACGGACTTCTCGCACCGGGAGGGTCCACCCGGTCGGAGCGCCCTTCAGGGTCGGATCGGACGAGATCGACAGGTGTGTCTTGGCGATGCACACCGGCAGGTCGCCGAACCCGTTGCGTTCGTAGGTGTCGATCTGCCGGTTCGCCAGCGGGGTGTAATCGACCCCATCGGCGCCGTACACCTTGGTGGCGACGGTGTGGATCTTGTCGCGCAACGCCATGTCGTCGGGGTACAGAACGGCGAACTCGCTCGGCTCCTCGGCCGCCTCGGCGACCACCTGCGCGAGCTCCTTGGCACCGACACCACCGTCGGAGAAGTGTGTCGACACCGCCGAACGTGCGCCGAACTCCGCGGCGATCTCCTCGATTGCCTCGATGTCGGCCGGATGATCACCGGGGAACACGTTGATCGCCACCACCGGCGTGCAGCCGTGGATCCGCATGTTCTCCAACTGCTTGCGCAGGTTGGCGCCACCCTCGTGGACCTCGTCGGGGTTCTCTGCCAAGAGGGCGTCGGGAAGCGGTCGCCCGGCGACGATCTTGTGCTTGCCGCTGTGCGCCTTGAGCCCACGAACCGTCGCCACCAGCACGGCCGCGTCGGGAGCGAGGCCCGACATGCGGCACTTGATGTTGAAGAACCGTTCGGCGCCCATGTCGGCGCCGAAACCGGCCTCGGTGACGAGGTAGTCGCCCATGTGGATGCCGATCAGATCGGCGACGATCGACGAGTTGCCGGTTGCGATGTTGCCGAACGGCCCGGCGTGCACCAGCACGGGGGTGTTCTCCAGCGTCTGCATCAGGTTCGGTTTGATCGCCTCGCGCAGGATCACGGCCATCGCGCCGGCGACCTCGACGTCCTCGGCGGTGATCGGATCACCCGACGATGTGTACCCGACGACGATGCGGCCCAGCCGAGCGCGCAGGTCCTGCAGATCGCTCGCGAGTGCGAGCGTGGCCATCACCTCCGACGCGGCAGTGATGTCGAAGCCGGTCTCGCGCGGCACGCCGTCGAGGCGCGACCCCAACCCCGACACGATGTTGCGCAGCGACCGGTCGTTGACGTCGATCGAGCGCCGCCAGGTGATCTGGTGCGGATCGAGCCCCGCCGCGTTGCCGTGGAACACGTGGGCATCGACCGCAGCAGCACACATGTTGGTGGCCGCGGTGACGGCGTGGACGTCGCCGGTCAGGTGCAGGTTGAGCAGCTCCATCGGCACCACCTGGCTGTAGCCGCCGCCGGCCGCGCCGCCCTTGATGCCGAACGTGGGCCCCATCGACGGCTGACGGATCGCCAACGTCGCCTGCTTGTCGATGTGCGAGAAACCCTGGGAAAGCCCGACCGCCACCGTGGTCTTGCCCTCGCCGAGCGGTGTCGGTGTGATCGCCGACACCACCACGTATTTCGCCCGTGGCCGGTCGGCCATCGCTCCGATCGCCGCCAGATCGATCTTCGCTGCACCGGTGCCGTAGGGCTCGAGCAACTCGAGCGGGATACCCGCTGACGTTGCGATGTCGGTGAGCGGCTGGAGATTCGCCTGCCGCGCGATGTCGAGATCCGAGGGGAAACTCACGAAGTCCACCTACCCAGCCCGTCTGCACGCATCGGGAAACTCTCGCACAATCGACGCTACTGACCCGTGCCCATCGGGGCGCGGGGGAGCTGCATGCTGCAAGATGGAGGCGATGGCCGACGTCGGAGCGCACGAGGGGGCCGAGCCCGACATCGCCGTGCGCGTCCCGCTCCATGTCCGCCTTCGCCGCACCTTCGTCGGCAGGGGGGCGGTGGTGCCGCTCGCCACGGCGCAGGGCCTTGCCGCCGCCGGGGACGCGTTCGTGTCGGTCAGCTTGGCCGGATCGCTGTTCTTCAACGTCAGCCCGAACGCCTCACGCCAGCAGGTGCTGCTCTATCTCTTGATCACCATGGCGCCGCTCGCGGTGCTGTCGCCGCTGGTCGGCCCGGCGGTCGATCGGTTCCGTCGCTCGCAACGCTTCGTCGCCGCAGGCTTCTTCGTGTCGCGCGGGGTCTTCTGCCTGGTCCTCGCCGTCACCTTGCTCCAGGTCACCTTCTACCCCGTGGTGCTGCTGCTGCTGATCGCCAGCAAGGCGTCGGGCATCGTCAAACAAACGCTCGTACAGACCCTGGTCGACGACCCCGAGGAGTTCGTCGCCACCAACGCTCGCATCGCCAGGCTCTCCAGTGTCACCGCGGCGGTCGGTGTGGCCGCAGCCAGCGGCGTGTTCGCTGCCGCCGGTGCCGAGTGGTCGTTGCGCGTCGGTGCCGTGCTGTTCGCATTCGCAGGGCTCGTCGTACTGCGGGCGCGACCCCGCCCGACCTCCACCACCATCCCCGACGACGTCGAGTACGCCGAGACGCACCTGCCGACGGTGGTGGTGTCGTCGATCGGACTCCTCGCGATCCGTGCGGCGGTCGGGTTCTTCATCTTCACGTTGGCCTTCACCCTGCGCCGATCTGCCGAGCCGGCCCTGGTCTACGGCCTGGCGGCGGCCGCCTACGGCGTCGGAGCGTTCCTCGGCCACACCGCCGCCACGGTGCTGCGCCGCTGGTTCAGCGAGGAGCAGTTGATCGGGCTGTCGCTCGCGCTGCCCGCCGTGTTCACCGCCATCGGGATCCTGGGCGCGTCGGTCCCGCTGCTGGTGGTGATCTCCGGCCTCGTCGGGCTGTCGACCACGCTCGGGCGCAACGCGTTCGACGGGTTGCTCCAGCGCCGAGCTCCCGAAGCGCTGCTCGGCCGGGCCGGTGCCCGCTACGAGACCCGGTTCCAGCTGGCGTGGGTGTTCGGTGGCGTGCTCGCCACCCCGATCTCGCTGCCGGTCGAGGTGAGCATGACCGTGCTCACCGCCATCTACGTCCCGGCGCTCATCGTCTTCATCCGGGGTGTTCGTGAGGCCCACCGGTTCGAGGGGCCGCCGGAAGAACACCTGGGCGGGGCCCATGCCCGTCTCGCCATGGCACATCAGGCGTGGGAAGCCGGCTCGCTTCGTGTTGCGATCGTCGACGCGTCGGCCGCCGTCGACCTCGCCCAGAGCGTTGCCGGACCGTGTGGCGATCCGTTCGAACGCGGATTGCTCGACGATCTTCGGCGCCGTGCGATCGACGTCGACGAGACGATCCGCGCAAGCGACGTCCTGCGAGCCCTGGAGCTCAGCGACTCGATGATCAGGGTTGCGTCACCGCAGTGACGATCGCGTTCGGCGCGGTGGTGCCGTCGGCGGTGGTGTCATCCGAACGCATCTCGGCGGTGATCTCCAGCGTGAACGGCTCGCCGGTGTCGATGTCGAAGTAGCGGACGAGCTGGAGTTCGACCGAACGAGCCGGCTCCGGCATCGGCCCGATCAGCAGCAGCACGCCGTCGTCTCGGACCGGCTCGCCCTCGACGTCGGGGTCGAAGGTGTCGGCGATGTCGTCGGCGAAACGCACTGTGGCCCAGTCGACGGTGTCGGCTGCCACATCGGCCTGGACGCCGACGTCGATCGTGGCGCCGTCGTCGGCGACCACGAAGACCACGGGGAGCTGGGCCTCGCCGTCGGCATCGACGACCGGCTCCTGCTCGCCGGCCTGCCATGCAACGGCCGCAGTGATCGCATCGGCGGATCCGACGACGTCGGACGACTCGCTGCCGCCGCTGCTGCACGCAGCGATGGCGAACACCGCAAGCAGCGCCATCAGGCCACGCGCGGATGTCGCCCTCAGCGGCGCTCGATTTCCTCCCACAGCGCAACGTTACGTCACCAGCCCGCCGACTGCTGCGAGATATTTCATGCACGCACGTTGCGTCTCACGGAATGCGTGGTATAGTTAGCAACAGAACGACAGACCGGGCAATCGTCCGGCGAGTCGACAGCCCCCAGAAACCCCACCGGTTCAGCCGAGAAGAAGGAGTTCGACATGTTCGAGCAGATCACCAAGTTCGCCAACGAAGCGGGCACCACCGTCACCGACGCCATCAACGACACCGACATCAGCGAGCGGTTCACCACCACGAGCGATCAGGTGCTCGACGCCGTGCTCGACACCAACCGCCGAGTCGTCGACTTCGCCGTCACCACCGCCGACCGCATCAACGAGCAGATCAAGCTCGACGTGCCGTTCACCGACAGCTTCCCGACGCCGACCGATGCCGGCGAGCGCTACCTCGAGTTCGTCGAGCGCGCCGTGTCGCTCAACCGTGACATGAACCAGCGTGTCGTCGAGATGATCAAGGTCGACAACGCCAAGGCCGCCGCCGACAAGGTCGTCGCCCCGGTCAAGAAGACCGTCGCCAAGAAGGCGCCGGCCAAGAAGGCGCCGGCCAAGAAGACCGCTGCGAAGAAGCGTCCGGCCAGGAAGACCGTCGCCAAGAAGGCAGCCGCCTCGAAGTGACCCCCACGCACGTGGCGGTGCTGTCGGACCCTCCCCCCGGTTCCGACGGCACCGCCATCGTCGCGGTCACCCTCACCCCCGAATATCCTGAACCTCGATGAACGACGACACCGAGAAGCGATCCCCGTTGGGGGTTGGCGCGCTCGGCGACTTCATCAAGAGCCAGCGCCGCATCGCGGATCTCTCCCAGCGCGAGCTCGCTCGCCTCGCCGACCTCTCCGACGCCTACCTCAGCCAGTTGGAACGCGGTCTCCACGAACCGTCGGTGCGGGTGCTCAACGGGCTTGCCCAAGCACTCAACGTCCCGAACGACAAACTGCTCGGTTACCTCGGCCGCCAGGACGACGCGGCCACCGAGCGATCCACCGAATCGGTGATCGCCACCGACGACCGGCTCACCGACACGCAGAAGCA
The DNA here is from genome assembly GCA_963716095.1 of Ilumatobacteraceae bacterium. Classification (GTDB taxonomy): domain Bacteria; phylum Actinomycetota; class Acidimicrobiia; order Acidimicrobiales; family Ilumatobacteraceae; genus Sva-07. Next base: position 717,777 of record CAVQSV010000023.1, read on the forward strand.
GTCGCTGCTCGACCTCTACCGGGCGTTCATCGCCGCGAACGACGTCGCCGCTGCAACCTCCTCCTCGTCGAAGAAGCGGTAGTCGAAGAAGCGGTCAGACGAGTCGTCGTACCGCTTCGACCGCCACCGCCACCGTGGTCGATTCGATTCGCTTCGCGGTCTCCTCGTCGGGTGTCTCGGTCTGGGTTCGGTTGACCAGAACACCCGCCACGCAGCCGGCGCGCAGCCCTGATGACGCACACATCGTGAACAAGGTCGCGGCCTCCATCTCGTAGTTGAGCACGCCCATCGCCTGCCAGTCCTCGAGGCTCCCGCGGAAACGTCGGGTCACCCGACCGGAGAACGTGTCGTAGCGCTCCTGGCCGGGATAGAAGGTGTCGGACGAGGCAGTGACGCCGACGTGTGGCTCGACGCCGGTCGCCCGTGCTGCTTCGACCAGTGCTGTGGTGCACTCGAAGTCGGAAACCGCCGGGAACTCCATCGGGGCGAAGTGCAGGCTGGCTCCGTCGAGGCGCACCGCGCCGGTGGTCACGATGACGTCACCTTGTTGCAGCTGCGGTTGGATGCCGCCAGTGGTGCCGACGCGCAGGAACGTACGCACACCGAGCTGTGCCAACTCCTCGACCGCGATCGACACCGACGGCCCCCCGATTCCCGTCGAGCACACGACCACCGGCGTCTCGTCGAGCCAGCCGAGATACGACGTGAACTCGCGGTGCGCTGCGAGGAACTCGTGGCGGTCCATCGTTGCGGCGATCCGCTCGACCCGGGCCGGGTCGCCCGGCACGATGGCCACGGTGGCGCCCTGCAACATGTCTGCTGTCAACCCGAGATGGAACACTGCTGTCATGGTGGCGACGCTACTGGTCGGCCGATCAGGCCTGCAGTGCCGTTGGTCCTCGTAGCCTCGCCCGACGATGTCTGCGACCACCAACACGTCGGTTCGCGGTCCCGTCCAGGGACGCTCCGACTCCTCGGTGATCGCGTACCTCGCCTACCTGGGGATCCTCCTCGCGGTCGGCGTCGACATCTCGCTGCCGGCGTTCGACGAACTCGACGTCGCGTTCGGGTTGTCGGATCGCGGCATCAGCGTCGGCGTGATCGGCACCGTCTACATCCTCGGCATGGCAATCGGTCAACTCGTCTTCGGTGTCGCCTCCGACCGGTTCGGCCGGCGGCCGACGATGCTGTTCGGCATCGGGTTGTACTCGCTCGGTGTGCTGACTGCACTGTTCGCTCCGACGCTCGAGGTGCTCCTCGCCGGTCGGCTGCTGTGGGGCCTGGGCGCAGCTGCGCCGTTCGTGCTCCGCCAGGCGATCGCCCGTGACCTCTACGAAGGCGATCGGATGGCGCGCATCATCACGATCGTCACCGCGGTGTTCCTGCTCGGGCCGATCTTCGTGCCGATCCTCGGCGCCGGCATCTTGCTGTTCGCCCCATGGCAGGGCGTGTTCGCCGCTGCGCTCATCGCATCGGCGGCGGCGTGGGCGTGGACGCTGCGGTTCGGCGAGACGCTCGAGGTCGAACAACGCCGCCCCTTGCAGTTCCGTCCGCTCGTCGATGCGCTCCGCCTCGTCGTCACCACCCGGGTGACGATCGGCCACATCGGTGCCCAGACGTTCGCCAGCGCAGCGTTCTTCGTCTGGCTCGGCAGTGCGCAGCCGATCATCGACGACATCTACGACCGCGGATCGCAGTTCGCGTTCTGGTTCGCTGCGTCGGGTGTCGTGATCGCACTGGCGCTCCTGGCCAACGGTCGGATGATCGACCGGTTCGGCGCACGCCGCGTCGCCGTGGCCGTGTCGGTGGCGTTCGTCCTGGTCGGCATCGTTGGCGTGGCGATCACGCTCGCGGCGAGCGGCGTGCCGTCGATCTGGACGTTCTTCGCGTGGGCGGCGATCACCAACGCGCTCGGCACCGTGATCACCCCGCTGTGCACGAGCCTTGCGCTCGAACCGATGGGCGCACTCGCAGGGACGGCGTCGGCGGTCCTCGGTGCGGTGTCGCTCGGCGGTGGGGCGCTGCTGGCGGCAGTCGATCGACGCCCAGATCGACGACACCGTCACCCCGATGGTCGTCGGATCGCTGCTGTTCGGATCGATCGGTCTGGCCCTGCTGCTCTGGGCCAGATCGTAGATGCTTGCAAACATGCAGATGTCCTTATATGGTTCGTCCGATGTCGACCGGCGCGCTCTCCTCCGAGCAGACGCTCGATGCGCTCAGAGCCATCGGTGAAGAAACCCGGCTGCGCATCGTCGCGGTGCTCCGCCACGGGGAGCTGACGGTCACCGACCTCACCGAGATCCTCGGCCAATCGCAGCCCCGCGTGTCGCGGCACCTGAAGTTGCTCGTCGACGCCGGGCTGATCGTGAAGCACCGAGAGGGCACCTGGGCGTTCTTCCGGCTCGCCGATTCGGCGCCGCGCCGGGCGCTCGTCGACGCAGCGATCGACACCATCGATGGCGCCGACCCGACCCTCGACGCCGACCTCGCCCGGCTCGACGCCGTGCGCACCCGACGTTCGGTTGCGGCGGCCGACTACTTCGAGCAGATCGCCCCGATCTGGGACGAGGAACGCTCGCTGCACGCCGCGGCCGACACCGTCGAGGCGGCAGTGCTCGACGTGGTCGGCGATCTGCCGCTCGGGCGGGTCCTCGACGTCGGAACCGGCACCGGGTCGGATGCTGCAGCTGTTCGTTCAACGAGCCGACCGCGCCGTCGGGCTCGACAGCAGCCACTCGATGCTGTCGGTGGCGCGGGCCAACCTGGATCGATCCAGTGCACGCAACTGGGAGCTCCGCCAAGGTGACGTCCACAGCCCGCCGCTCGACGCGGCCAGCTTCGATCTGGTCGTCATCCATCAGGTGCTCCACTACCTCGACGATCCGTCACGTGCACTCGCCGAGGCTGCTCGGCTCGTCGCTCCGGCCGGCCGCCTGCTCGTGGTCGACTTCGCGCCGCACCGTCACGACTTCCTCCGGGCGGCCGCGCATCGCCGCCTCGGGTTCACCCACCAACAGCTCGTCGACTGGTTCGATCAGGCGGGATTCGACTGCCCGACGATCACCGACGTCGAGCCGCCCGCCGGCCAGGACGGTCTCACCGTCACCATCTGGCTCGCCACCAACCGCACGCACACCATCGCCGAGAACACTGAGAGAGAAGTCGCATGACCAGCCAGCAGCTCACATCGGATCACCCGTTCAGCGACCACCCCATCGCCCAGATCGCACGCGAACGCATCGTGGTGCTCGACGGCGCCATGGGCACCGAGATCCAGACGCTCGGGCTGTCCGACGAAGCGTTCCGCGGCGACCGATTCTGCGATCACGGCTGCGACCTCGGCGGCAACAACGAGCTGCTCACGCTCACCCAGCCCGACGCCATGCGCAAGATCCATCTCGACTACTTCCTCGCCGGCGCCGACATCGTCGAGACCAACACCTTCTCGGCCAACCGGGTGTCGCAGGGCGACTACGACACCGTCGACCAGGTCGTCGAACTCAACGAGGTCGCCGCCCGCCTCGCCCGCGAGGCCGCAGAAGAGGCGCAGGGCATCGACGGCCGCCGGCGATTCGTCGCCGGCGCCGTCGGCCCCACCAACATGACGCTGTCGTTGTCACCGAAGGTCGAGGACCCCGGCTACCGGGCGATCACGTTCTCGGCGCTCGCCGACGCCTACCAGGAACAGATCGAAGCGCTGCTGCGCGGCGGCGTCGATGCGATCCTGATCGAAACGATCTTCGACACGCTCAACGCGAAGGCGGCGATCGTCGCCAGCCGGCGCGCCATGAGCGCGCACGGCACGCAACTGCCCCTGATGATCTCCGGCACGATCACCGACCGGTCGGGTCGCACCCTCTCGGGGCAGACCCCGGCTGCGTTCTGGCAGTCGATCCGTCACGCCCAGCCGCTCACCGTCGGCCTCAACTGTGCACTCGGCGCCGAGGAGATGCGGCCGCACCTGCTCGAGCTGGCTGCGATCGCCGACACGCTCGTGTGCGCCTATCCGAACGCCGGCCTGCCGAACGAGCTCGGCGGCTACGACGAGACCCCTGCCCAGACCGCCGCGTTCGTCGGCGAATTCGCCGAAGCCGGCCTGCTCAACGTCGTCGGCGGTTGCTGCGGCACCACGCCGGCGCACATCCGCGAGATCGCGAAGTCGGTCGAGGCCAAGGCGCCACGCGCGGTGCCGACCCGCACGCACCGGCTCGAACTCTCCGGCCTGGAGCCGTTCGCGCTCACCGACGACATTCCCTTCGTCAACGTCGGCGAACGCACCAACATCACGGGCTCGGCCAAGTTCCGTCGCCTGATCAAGGACAACGAGTACGGCGAAGCGCTCGAGGTCGCGCTCCAGCAGGTGGAGAACGGCGCGCAGATCATCGATGTCAACATGGACGACGGCCTGATCGACGGTGTCGAGGCGATGACCACGTTCCTCAACCTGATCGCATCGGAGCCCGACATCGCGAGGGTCCCGATCATGATCGACTCATCGAAGTTCGAGGTGATCGAGGCGGGTCTGCAGTGCGTGCAGGGCAAGCCGATCGTCAACTCGATCTCGATGAAGGAAGGCGAAGCGCAGTTCCTCGAACAGGCACGCACCTGCCTCGACTACGGCGCGGCGGTCATCGTGATGGCCTTCGACGAAGTCGGTCAGGCCGACACCGTCGAGCGCAAGGTCGACATCGCCCGCCGGGCATATCACCTGTTGATCGACGAGGTCGGGTTCCCGCCCGAAGACATCATCATCGACCCCAACATCTTCGCCGTCGCCACCGGCATCGAAGAGCACAATCGCTACGGCCTCGACTTCCTCGAAGCCACCCAGCAGATCACCGACGAACTCCCGTACGTCAACATCTCCGGCGGTGTGTCGAACCTGTCGTTCTCGTTCCGCGGCAACGAGCCGGTGCGCGAAGCAATGCACTCGGTGTTCCTGTTGCGTGCGGTCGAAGCAGGCATGCGGATGGGCATCGTCAACGCCGGCCAGCTCGCCGTGTACGACCAGATCGACCCCGAGCTGCGCGAGCTGTGCGAAGACGTCGTGCTCGCCCGCCGCGACGACGCCACCGAACGCCTCCTCGAGGCGGCAACTCGCTTCGCCGGCAACGGCGCCGAGGCGGTCGATCCCGCCGCAGCCGAGTGGCGCGGGTGGGACGTCGAGCAACGCATCGATCATGCGCTGGTCAACGGCATCACCGTGTTCATCGAAGCCGACGTCGAGGAGGCGCGCGCAGCCTCGAGCCGTGCCGTCGACGTGATCGAAGGCCCGCTGATGGGCGGCATGAACACCGTCGGCGACCTGTTCGGTGCCGGCAAGATGTTCCTCCCGCAGGTGGTCAAGTCGGCCCGCGTCATGAAGCAGGCAGTTGCCTACCTCACGCCGTACATCGAAGCCGAAGGCGAAGACGGTGCAGCGTCGAAGGCCGGCACCGTGCTGCTCGCCACGGTGAAGGGCGACGTCCACGACATCGGCAAGAACATCGTGGGCGTGGTGCTCGGCTGCTCGAACTACGACGTGATCGACCTCGGGGTGATGGTGCCGTCGCAGACGATCCTCGATGCCGCCAAGGAACACGATGCCGACATCATCGGACTGTCCGGGCTGATCACGCCGTCGCTCGACGAGATGGTGCGGGTGGCCAGCGAGATGGAGCGCCTCGGCTTCACCACCCCGCTGTTGATCGGCGGTGCCACCACGAGCCGATTGCACACCAGCTTGCGGATCGATCCCGCCTACCACGGACCGGTCGTGCACGTCGGCGACGCCAGCCGAGCCTCGGGAGTGATCTCGTCGCTGCTGTCGAACACGCAGCGCGCCGGGTTCCTCGACGAGCTCGCCGCCGATTACGACCGCGTCCACGAATCACATGCCCGCGCCACCGTCGAGCGCGACCGGGTGACGATCGACGTCGCCCGTGCCAACCGACTCGACGCCACCTTCGATGAGACCACGATCACCGAGCCGACGTTCGTCGGCACGCAGGTGTTCGACGAGTACGACGTCGCCGAGCTGGTGCCCTACATCGACTGGACGCCGTTCTTTCGCACCTGGGGGATTCGCAGCAAGTTTCCCGAGGTGCTCACCGATCCCGAGTTCGCCGACGCGGCCAAGCCGCTCTACGACGACGCGCTGGCGATGCTCGACAAGATCGTGTCGGAACGGTGGTTCCGCCCGAAGGCCGTCGTCGGGTTCTGGCCGGCCCAGGCTGACGGCGACGACATCGTCGTGTACGCCGACGAGTCCCGCGCGGCCGAGCGGGCCCGCCTGCACGGCGTCCGCCAGCAGGCCACCAAGAGCGACGGCAAGCCCAACCTGAGCCTCAGCGACTACATCGCCCCGATCGACTCGGGTGTGGCCGACTGGGTCGGCGGGTTCGTCGTCACCGCCGGGCCCGAGGAGATCGAGATCGCGGAACGGTTCGAGGCGGACAACGACGACTATTCGTCGATCCTGCTCAAGGCGCTCGCCGACCGCATCGCCGAGGCCTTTGCCGAGCGCATGCACGAGCGGGTCCGCACCGAGCTGTGGGGATACGCATCCGACGAAGGATTCACGCCCGAGGAACTGCTCAAGGAACGGTTCCGGGGCATCCGCCCTGCGCCGGGCTACCCGAGCCAGCCCGACCACACCGAGAAGCTGGCCCTGTTCGATCTCCTCGATGCGTCGGCCGCCGTCGGTGTCGAGCTCACCGAGTCGTTCGCGATGTGGCCCGGCTCGTCGGTGTCCGGGCTCTACTTCGCCCACCCCGACGCCAAGTACTTCGGCGTCGGCAAGATCAAGCGCGACCAGCTCAACTCCTACGCCGAACGCAAGGGCTGGACGATCGACGAAGCCGAGACGCATCTCGCCCCCATCCTCGACGGCAACTGACCCCGGTCACGCGGTGTCTGGCACCGGCGTCGCCGGGTCGCGCCTCGGGCCGAGGGCGAACATCGCGGCGAGGCCGAGCGCGAGGACGGCGCCGACCTCGAGGGTGACGAACGTCGACGTGGCACCGAAGAGCGCGGCGGCGCCGAGCGGGCCGATCGTCTGGCCGAGGCGGGCGAAGCCGACGTACACCGCGACCACCGCGCCGCGGTGCTCCGGTGGCGACAGCTCGACCGCCTGGGCCTGCAGCGTCGGGATCAACGCACCCTCGCCGACGCCGTAGACGACGCAGCCGAGCACGATCAGGGCGACCGCCTCGGTGGCCCCGATCAGCGCGAACCCCGCGGCGAACGCGAGCGAGCAGGTCACCAGCAGCGTGCGCGCCGACATGCGCTCGCGGACACGCTGGAGGTTGAACGCCACGATCGTCGAGGGGATCGCCGGGAGCGCGAGGAACAGCCCGCGCACCGACGCCCCGTAGCCGAACTCGTTCTCGAGGTGGATCGGCAGCGTCGACAGAAAGACACCGAAGATCATCACGAACGACACGGCGCCGCCCAGCAGGATGATCAGCACCGCCGGTCGTCGGATCACCTCGCCGACTCCACCGAGTTGGTCTCGCACGGACACCGTCGCGTCGGGACGGTCCGGTGGCAACATTCGCCATGCAACGAACGCGGTCACTACGGCGAGGCTGTACGGAGCGAGGGCGAGCCGCCACGACCCGAGATCGGTGAGCAACCCGCCGATCGGTGGCATCACCGCCAGACAGACGGTGAGGAACGCCGCGTTGCGCCCGATCAGGCGGATCCGGTCCTCGGGGCCCCAATAGTCGCCGATCAGCACGACAGCGAGATTGATCAGCCCGGCCGCGCCGATTCCCATGCCGAACCTCGCGGCGATGAGCCACGCGAACGACGGCGCCAGCGCAGCGGCTGCGCCGAAGACGCCGAATGTGGTCAGACAGGGCACCAGGACCCGGCGCCGGCCGAGGCGGTCGGCGAGCACGCCGATCACCGGCGCCATGAAGATCCCCGGGAACGACGTCGCAGCGATCAGCAATCCGGCGCCGGAGTCGGCCACGCCGAACTCGTCGAGGATGTCCGGGATCGCCGGCGCCAGCAGCGTGTTGCCCATGATCCCCGTCCCGGTGATCGCCAGGATCAGGAGATACAGCGAGCGCCGGTTGGTCATCGTCGGCGACGGTACTCACCACGATCCGCCTCTCGGTGCAGCGTTGGTCACCGATCGAGTGTGAGCGGTGCCATACGATTTGCCCGATCGAAGCGTTCGGCCTCGATCGGGGACGAAACGAGGACACCGACCATGAACGACAACATCCGCATTCCGATCGCCGAGGCACTGGGTACTGCGGTCCTCGTCATCGGTGGTCCCGGTACCGCCATCTTCGCGACGGGCATCTTCAACGAAGACCTGAACGTCGGTGCACTCGGCGTGTCGCTGGCCTTCGGTCTCAGCCTGCTCTGCATGGCCTACCTGATCGGTCGGATCTCCGGCTGCCACATCAACCCGGCGGTCACCATCGGCATGATCGTGGCCAAGAAGCTCGATGCTGCCAAGTCGGCGCCGTACTTCATCGGCCAGTTCGTCGGCGGCATCGTCGGTGCCGGCATCATCGCGCTGACCCTGAGCGGCACCGACGGATTCCTGTCGCGGGCCCAGGATGCAGGCTTCGCCTCGAACGGCTACGGCGAGCATTCGCCGGGTGGCTTCGACCTGCTGTCGGTGGCGATCATCGAGATCGTCATCACGGCGGTCTTCGTACTGATCGTGCTCGGCACGACGACGACCAAGGGGGTGCCGACCGGGTTCGGTCCGATCGCTGCGGGTCTCGGCCTCACGTTGGTGCACCTGATCACGATCCCGGTGTCGAACACCTCGGTCAACCCCGCTCGCTCGCTCGCAACCGCCGTGTTCCAGGGTGACTGGGCGCTCGGCCAGGTGTGGGCCTTCATCCTGTTCCCGGCGATCGGAGCGTTGCTCGCCGGCGGGTTGTGGATGGTGATCGGCGAGCCCGAGGCCGCCGACGGCGAATCCCGCTGATCGCCACTCGTCACATTTGGGTGGGATTTCCCACCCCCTGATAAGTTCTCGACCCGATGTCGGTGTTCCTGCGCGATTACTTGACCGTGGTCTGGTTCGGCCTCGCCGCACTGGCGATTGGTGGAATCCTCCTCGGATTGGCTGCCCTCGTGCGGCCCTCCAGCCCCAACTACGACAAGGGCATTGCCTACGAGTCGGGTGTCGACCCGGTGGGGATGGGTTGGTCACAGAGCCAGATCCGGTACTACGTGTTCGCCCTGCTCTTCGTCATCTTCGACGTGGAAGCGGTGTTCCTCTTCCCGTGGGCGGCGAACATCGAGCGCTACGGGACGTTCGGACTGGTGGCAATGCTGATCTTCATCGTGCTCTTGCTCGATGGTCTGGTGTACGCCTGGAAGCGAGGACTGCTGCGATGGGTCTAGTCGATCGGGGTCGGATGCCGGCCCCCCTCACCAAGTTGTTCAACATGAGCCGCTCGTACTCACTGTGGGTGTACCAGTGGGGTCTCGCCTGCTGTGCGATCGAGATGGGCGCGGCGTTCGGCTCGCCGCGCTACGACGTGATGCGCCTCGGCGTGATTCCGCTGCCGGCCAGCCCGCGCCAGGCCGACTTCGTGTGCATCTCCGGTACCGTCACCGACAAGATGGCGCCCGCCGTCCGTCGCCTCTGGGAGCAGATGCCCGAGCCGAAGTACGCGATCTCGATGGGTTCCTGCGCCAACTGCGGCGGGCCCTACTGGGACAGCTACTCGGTCACCAAGGGTGTCGATCAGATCATCCCGATCGACGTGTACATCCCCGGTTGCCCGCCGCGTCCCGAGGCGCTCCTCGAAGGCGTCGTGCTGTTGCAGCAGCGCATCAAGAACGAAGACATGGCCGCCAAGTGGCGCGGCGACGAGTTCACCACGCAGCAGGCCACCCGCGAGCGCGAACGAGTCGCGGCTGCCCCGGCCGTTGCGGCTCCCGAGACACCCGACCGCGAGCCCATCGTGGTGGGCGGTGGCCCCATTGAGTGACGCCACCGACACCGACGAACAACCCCCAGCACTGCCCGGCGACGGTCTGCGCGAAGGGATCATCGACGACCTGCGGAGCCGCATCGGTGACGCGATCGTCGACACCCACATCTCGCCGAACGACGACCTGTGGGTGCGCGTCCGGACCGATGCGTGGCGCCAGACCGCCGAGGCGTTGCAGGCCGCCGGGTTCACGTTCTTCAGCTTCCTCTCGGGCCTCGACTGGATGCCCTCGCCCTACGGCAAGGGCGAAGAGGACCCCACCGCGGAGCCGCCCGAACCCGACACCGAGATCCGCCAGGGTGTCACCGGTGGCGACACCCGCTTCCAGGTGTTTGCTCGCCTGGTCGACCTCGACCGCCACGTCGGTATCACCATCAAAGCCGACGTGCCCGACGAACCGTTCGCCGTCGATTCGTGGTCCATGGTGTTCGCCGGCGCCAACTGGCACGAGCGCGAATGCCACGAGATGTTCGGCATCGGCTTCAACGGCCACCCCGACCTGCGCAACATGTACCTGCCCACCGACTTCGAGGGCTACCCACTTCGCAAGGACTTCCCGTTGCTGGCTCGAATGATCAAGCCCTGGCCCGGCATCGTCGACGTCGAGCCGATGCCCGTGCAGGACGAACCTGCCGCGCCCGCCGAGCAGGAGGGCCCGTCGTGACCAACCTGTCCGACCGTCAGCAGCTGAGTTACATCGCCAGCCAGGCCGCCGACGCTCGACTCAACGTCGAGCTCGAGACCGAGGGGATGACCCTCAACATCGGCCCGCAGCACCCCGCAACGCACGGCACCCTGCGGATCATCTGCCGCCTCGACGGCGAACAGGTCATCTGGGCCGAACCCTCGGCGGGCTACATGCACCGCGGCTACGAGAAGCTCACCGAGGTTCGCACGTTCCCGCAGGTGACCACCCTCGTCAACCGGATCGACTGGCTCGGCAGCTTCGCCAACGAGGTGCCGTTCATCCTCGCCTCCGAGAAGCTGATGGAGATCGAGGCGCCACCACGGGCCCAGGTGATCCGAACGATCCTGTTCGAGCTGTCGCGCATCGCCAACGTGTCACTGTTCCTCGGCGACCTCGGCGTGCAGATGGGCGCGATCACGCCGGTGTTCCTCGCCTTCCGCGACCGCGAGTACGTCCTCAACCTCATCGAGGGCGCCACCGGCGGCCGCTTCCACCCGAACTTCGACCGCATCGGCGGCCTCAAGGACGACCTGCCCAAGGGCTGGATCGACGAGACCCGCCAGACGATGGTCAAGCTGCGCAAGTTCTGCGACATCATCGAAGATCTCCTCTTCGGCAACGAGATCTTCCAGAGTCGCATGCGCGGCATCGGGATCATCCCTGCCGATGTCGCGAAGGACTACGGCCTGTCCGGCGCCAACCTGCGCGCCAGCGGCGTCGACTACGACCTGCGACGCGATCAGGACATCGCACTGTCGTATGACCTGGCCGACTGGAAGGTCTGGACCCACCCCGACGGCGACAGTTTCGCCCGCTGCTGGGTGCGCCTGCAGGAAACTCGCGAGTCGTGCAAGATCGTCGAGCAGTTGCTCGACCAGATCCCTGCCGGCCCGATCATGACGAAGGTGCCTCGCATCATCAAGGTGCCCGAAGGTGAAGCCTGGGTGTCGACCGAGAACCCGCTCGGCGAAATGGGCTACTACGTCGTCTCGAAGGGCGACCTGGGGCCGTTCCGCGTCAAGATCCGGTCGGCGAGCTTCAACAACATCTCGATCGTGCCGTGGGCGCTCAAGGGCGTGTACGTGCCCGACATCATCACGATCCTCGCCAGCCTCTACTTCATCCTCGGTGACATCGACCGATGATGCAGCTCGCCGTCACACAACTCGGGATCGAGATCCCCTATTGGGGTCAGTCGCTCCTGCGCGTGCTCGGCGGCCTGGTCGCGGTGCTGCTGCCGGCCGGCACCATCGTGTACCTGTTCCTGTTCAAGATGATGTCGTTCATGCAGAGTCGCCTCGGCCCGATGGAAGCCGGCCCGTACGGCTCGCTGCAGCTCGTCGCCGAAGTCGGCAAGTGGATGCAGAAGGAAGACCTCGCGCCCGAGGCCGCCGACAAGAGCATCTTCAAGATCGCTCCGCTCGTGGTGCTGCTGTCGACGTTCCTCCTCGTCGTGGTCATCCCGTTCGGACCCGATGCACTGTTCACCGACTTCGAGGTCGGCATCTTCTACGGCCTTGCCGTCGCCTCGGTCAGCGTGCTCGGCATCCTGATCGCCGGCTGGGCGAGCGCCAACAAGTACTCGCTGCTCGGTGGGTTGCGCGCCGCCGGCCAGCTGATCGCCTACGAACTCCCGATGGTGCTCGCCACGATCGGTGTGGTCATCCAGGCGGGTTCGATGAACCTGCAAGACATCGTGGTGGCACAGAACACCGGTGAGATCTTCGGTTGGGGTGGCATCGGCAACCCGTACATCTTCACCCAGTTCATCGGGTTCTTGATCTTCATGATCGCTGTGCAGGCCGAACTCACACAGGCCCCGTTCGACATGCCGATCGCCGAATCCGAACTCGTGTCCGGCTACATGACCGAGTACTCGGGCTTCCGGTTCCTGATCTTCTTCATCGCCGAATTCGCCACCGCCGGCGTGTTCGCCCTGATCGCCTCCGTGCTGTTCCTCGGGGGCTGGGGCATCCCGTTCGACTGGTTCGGTTGGACGACGATCGACAGCGTGGACAACTGGATGAACATCGGCGGCCCGCTGATCATGTTCACCAAGATGCTGGTGCTCACCTTCATCATCATGTGGGTGCGCTTCAGCTTCCCCCGGTTCCGTGAGGACCAGCTGCAGACCTTCGCCTGGAAGGTGCTCATCCCGCTGGCGCTCGCCAACACCGCCATCACCGCCATCTTGAAGGTCGCATTCTGATGCCCGAGAAGCCCAAGGTTCCCGGTCTGTTCAAAGGTCTCGGCGTCACGTTCGGGATCCTCAAGGACACGATCGTCGACGGCGCCAACACGGTGCAGTACCCGCATGAGAAGGAAGCGCCGCCGATCCGCGCTCGCGGTGTGATCGCACTCCACGAGGACAACTGCACGGCGTGCATGCTGTGTGCCCGGTCGTGCCCCGACTGGTGCATCTACATCGAGGGCCACAAGCAGCTCGCCCCACCTCGGCGTGCCGGTGGCAAGCCGCGCCAGGTCAACCACCTCGACCGGTTCGACATCGACTACGCGCTGTGCATGTACTGCGGCATCTGCGTCGAGGTGTGCCCGTTCGACGCGCTGTTCTGGAGCCCCGAGTACGAGTATTCGGAGCCGAAGATCGCCGATCTGCTGCACGACAAGGAGAAGCTCGGCGAATGGATGGAAACCGTCCCTGAGGCGCCGGAACTCGAAGCAGGAGCCCAGAAGAAATGAGCGGGCAGAAGTGAGCGCCGTCATCCTCGCCGCCGACGGCGTCAACGTCGCGCAGAACGTCGCCTTCGGCATCATCGCGGCGATCATGATCTTCGCCGCACTCAACGTGGTGACCACCAAGAACGTGGTGCACGCCGCGCTCTGGCTGGTCATCGTGCTGTCGGGCATCGCCGCGCAGTACATCCTCGCCGCTGCCGAGTTCGTCGCCATCTCGCAAGTGCTCGTGTACATCGGTGCGGTGATGGTGCTGTTCCTGTTCGGCATCATGCTCACGCGCGCCCAGATCGGCAAGGAAGCCGGACTCAACAACAAGGGTTGGGCGCTCGGGATCCCCGTCGCGCTCGTGCTGTTCGGGTTGCTCGCCTGGGTGATCCTCGATGCGTTCGGCGACGACGTGCTGCCCGACCGGGGGCCGACGCCCACCGTGGCGTTGAGCGATCAGTTCCTGTCGATCTATCTCATTCCGTTCCTGGCGATCTCGTTCGTCCTGCTCGCTGCCGCCATCGGCGCCATCGTCCTGGCCAGGAAGGACTGACCCGATGCTGGCTGTCAACTTCCTCCTCCTCGCTGCGGCACTGTTCGCCATTGGCGTGTACGGCGTCATCGCCAGACGCAACGCGGTGATGGTGCTGATGTCGATCGAACTGATCCTCAACGCGGTGAGCCTCAACCTCGTCGCGTTCTCATTGATGACCGGCGCCGTCGACGGCCAGGTCTTCGCGCTCTACGTGATCGCCATCGCCGCTGCCGAGGTCGGCGTCGGTCTGGCGATGGTGCTGATGATCTACCGCAACCGCAAGTCGATCGCCCTCGACGAACTCTCGGAAATGAAGGGCTGACATGCTCGCGGCAGAAGCACTCGAACTCAGCTCCGGATGGTTCCTGGAGAACGCCTGGCTCGTCGGCCTGATCCCGGTGATCGGCTTCGCCATCATCTTGTTCTTCGGCAAGAAGCTCCCGATGAAGGGCGCCGAGATCGCCCTCGCCTCGATGACTGCCACGCTCGTCGTGGCAGTCGGTGCCTGTATCGAGTGGATGCAGCGCACGAATTCCGCCGAGAGCCACAGCGAAGAAGCTGTCGGTCTCCTCCAGGCGTTCGGTCGCTCGTTGCCGAGCGCCACCGAGGGGGGCGAGGCAGAACCGTTCATCGAGCCGGTCGTGACGACCTGGGTGTGGTGGCAGAACTCGGGTCTCGAGTTCGGCATCGGGTCGAGCATCGACGGCCTGTCAGCCGTGATCCTGGCGCTCGTCGCCTTCATTGCGCTGCTGGTGATGGTGTTCAGCGTCGACTACGTCCGCGACGACCGTCGGTACACGCACTTCTTCGCCGCCATCACGCTGTTCGCCGGCGGCATGTTGATCATGGTGATGGCCGAGAACATGGTGCAGCTCATCTTGGGCTGGGAGATCATGGGTCTCACCTCGTTCATGCTGATCGGGCACTGGTGGGAAGAAGAGGCCAACAGCCGCGCCGCACTCAAGGCGTTCTTCACCGTGCGCGTCGGCGACGTCGGCCTGCTCGTCGGCACGGCGATCATCTTCTTCGGGGCCAACCAGTGGGCGGTCGACAACCTCGACTCGAACGGTTTCAACATCGCCGCCATCCAGGCATGGGCGCTGTCCGGCGAGGCCAACACCCAGTTCCTCCTGTGGGGCGCCGTTGCACTGTTCATCGCGTGCATCGGCAAGTCGGGTCAGTTCCCGTTGCACACCTGGCTGCCCGACGCGATGGCGGGTCCCACCCCCGTGTCGTCGCTGCTGCACAGCTCGACGATGGTGGTGGCCGGGGTGTTCCTCGTCGCCCAGATCTACCCCGTGTTCTGGGAAGGGTTCAACATCGGTAGCGGCGGGCTGTCGTTCATTGCGATCATCGGCGCGATCACCATCGTGATCGCCGCGCTGTTGGCGTTCGTCCAGGACGACATCAAGAAGGTGCTCGCCTATTCCACGGTGTCACAGCTGGGCTACATGATGCTCGGCCTCGGCACGGGCGCGTGGCTCCCCGCCGTGTTCCACATCATCACCCACGCCTTCTTCAAGTGCGCACTGTTCCTCTGTGCCGGCTCCGTGAGCCATTCGGGTTCACACCACAGCTTCGACATGAAGAAGGACATGGGCGGGCTGCGCAAGAAGATGCCGGTCACGTTCGCCGCATGGTGCGTGTCGACGCTGGCCCTCACCGGGGTGTTCCCGTTCGCCGGTTTCTGGTCGAAGGACGAGATCATCGACAACGTCGGCGCCAATGGCTACACGTTCTTGATGTGGGTCGGGCTGTTCGGTGCAGCGCTCACGGCGATGTACATGACCCGGGCCACCTACCTCACCTTCTTCGGTGAACCCCGCGGAGCGGCAGCTGGCCACGGCCACGACGACGTCCATGCCGAAGAGCACGAGATGGAGCACATCTCCGTCGGCGCTCCCGAGCCCCGTTCGCTCAGCGCCGCCGCCAACGCGCAGGTCGATGACCACGTCGATGACCACGGCGGCGATCACGGAGACGGCCACCATGACGAACACGCCGGCCCGCACGAGAGCGGTCCGCTGATCCTCGTCCCGATCGTGATCCTGGCGTTCTTCGCGGTCTTTGCCGGATTCCTCAACCCCACCCCGCTCGCGTCACGGTTCGGCGAGGGCGTCGAGCTGATCAAGAAGTACGTCGAGCCGCGGGCAACGCCGGTCGTCACCGAGGAGTACCTCGCTTCGGGGCCGGGCGAGTCGATCGTGCTCGTCGACGGCGTTGCCTACACCTCGGCGCCATCGCTGTCGCCCAGCGCCGAAGGCGGCGAGGAAGGCGGCCACAGCAAGAAGTCCGGCTGTGGCTTCGACGCTCCGGAAGCGGGCACGGTGTGCTTCTTCCCCGGTGTGAGCCATGCCGAGCCGAAGTTCGCCAAGATTCTGTTGTCGCTCGGGATCGTCGCCATCGGCTATGCGCTGGCGATCGGCTTCTGTGTGCTGTTCTACGGCCGACGCGACAAGCGCCTCGTCGGTCTCACCGAGCGGAACAAGGCGCTGCGGGGCGGCTTCTTGTTCCTGAAGAACAAGTACTACCTCGACCATCTCTACGAGAACGTCATCGTCCATGCCGTCGCCCACCCCATCGCGAAGGCCGCGTACTGGGTCAACCAGAAGGTGATCGACGCCACCGTCAACGAAGTCGGCATCGGTACCCGCAAGACCGGCGAGTGGGTGTACGACAACATCGATCAGAAGATCGTCGACGGCGCCGTCAACGGATCCGGCTGGGCCGCCTCCGAAGCCGGCCACGCCATGCAACCCACCCAGTCCGGCAAGATCAGCCAATACGGCGCGCTGCTCTTCGGCGCCGCCACCGTCGGCGCCATCGTCCTCGTCCTCGTCACTGTGAGCTGAAAGCAACTCTGAACCCATGGAAACACTCACCGATCAGAACTGGCTCCTGAGCGTCGGAACCTTCCTGCCGCTCGTCGGCGTGCTCGTGATGATGTTCATCCCGCGCGGCGAAGAGGCCACACACAAGCTCATCGGCATCGTCACCGCCGGCGCCACGCTGGCCATCGGCATCGTGACGCTGTTCGCCTTCGACTACGGCCAGTCCGAGAAGCTGCAGTTCTTCGTCGACGCCGAGTGGATCCCCGTGATCAACTCGAACTACACGATCGGACTCGACGGCATCAGCCTGCCGCTGTACATCCTGTCGATGGCCGTCACGTTCCTGGTGATGATCTACACCTGGGACAACATGCCCGACGCGGGCAACCCCAAGGCGTTCTACATGCTGATGCTGGTCCTGCAGACCGGCATGGCGGGCACGTTCATCGCCCAGGACCTGATCCTGTTCTTCGTGTTCTTCGAAGTGGTCCTGCTGCCGATGTACTTCATGATCGGCGTGTGGGGCGGCGAGCAGCGCAAGTACGCCTCGCTCAAGTTCTTCTTGTACACCATGTTCGGTTCGGCGTTCATGCTGGTCGCGTTCCTGGCGCTGTTCTTCCAGGCCGGTGGTGACAGCTTCGGCTTCGCCCACCTGGTCGAGATGGGCGCCGGCATCGACAAGAACGTGCAGATCTGGATCTTCGCCGGCATGTTCCTCGGCTTCGCCGTCAAGGTGCCGATGTTCCCCTTCCACACCTGGCTGCCCGACGCCCACACCCAGGCGCCCACGCAGGGCTCGGTCATCCTGGCCGCGATTCTGCTGAAGCTCGGCACCTACGGATTCGTGCGCATCGCCATCCCGATGCTGCCCGAGGGAGCACTCGCCTGGGCGCCGGCGATCGGCATCCTGGCCGTGATCGGCATCATCTACGGCTCGCTCGGCTGTCTCGCGCAGACCGACATGAAGCGACTGATCGCCTTTTCGTCGGTGGCGCACATGGGCTTCGTGATGCTCGGCATCTCGACGCTCACCACGTTCGGCATCAACGCTGCGCTGTTCGGCATGGTCGCCCACGGTCTGATCACCGGCATGCTCTTCTTCGTCGCCGGGTCGGTCAAGCACCGCTACCACACCCTCGAGATCAGCCGCCTGTCCGGCATGCTCATCCAGGCGCCGCGCCTCGGATGGATCATGGGCTTCGCTGCGATGGCGTCGCTCGGCCTGCCCGGTCTCGCCGGGTTCTGGGGCGAGTTCCCGCGATTCTCGCGGCCTACAGCCCCGGCTTCGGTCTGAGCACGGCGCTGTTCCGCACGCTGATGGTGATCGCTGCGATCGGGACCGTGCTCGCTGCTGCGTACTTGCTCTGGCTCTACCAGCGGACCGCATTCGGTGAGCCGTCCGAAGAGTTCTCCGGCCACGGCGGCACCCACGCCGGCGGTGGCGTGGCACACTCGCTGAGCTCGGCCGCCAACGACCACGACGACCACGACGAGATCACCGACGTCACCCCGATCGAGTGGATTGCCTGGACACCGTTCCTGGTCGCGATCGTCGTGTTCGGTGTGTACCCGCAGCTGCTGTTCAAGGTGATGGACCCGGCGGTCACCGAGATGGTGAACCGCCTCGGAGAGACTCTGCCCTGATGCTCGCTACGTTCCTTGCCCAAGCCGGCGACTGGGTGTCGCCAACGATCGACTGGCATGCGGTCGCGCCCGAGCTCGTCCTCGCCATCGGGATCAACCTGATCCTGGCGCTCGACCTGCAGTTGGCCGAAACCAAGAAGTGGATGATCTCCACGATCACGGGTTTCGTGCTGCTCGCCGCGTTCGTGCCGGTCGTCACACTGGCTGTCGTCGGCGACGACGCAGTTCGTTCGTTGTTCGACGGTCGGTACGTGATCGACGACTACGCACTGGTCCTCAAGGGACTGTTCCTGCTTGCGGCGTACGTCGTGGTGTTGATGAGCCAGACCGAACTCGAAGAGGGCGGCTACTACCAGGGCGAGTTCTACGTGCTGCTGCTGTGCAGCGTGCTCGGCATGGTGATGATGGCCTCGGCTCGCGACCTGGTGAGCATCTTCGTGGCACTGGAGTTGCTGTCGATCCCCGGTTACATGATGGCCGCCTGGAACAAGCGCAATCCGAAGGGGAACGAAGCGGGCATCAAGTACTACCTGATGGGCGTGTTCGCGTCCGCGGTGCTGCTGTACGGCATGAGCTTGTTGTTCGGCGTCACCGGCTCGACGTTGCTCACCGACATCGGCGCCTCACTCTCTGACGGCAACCTGATCGGTCTCGAGGTCGTGGCCGTCGTCTTCGTGATCTGCGGGTTCGCCTTCAAGATCTCTGCGGTGCCGTTCCACCAGTGGGCGCCCGACACCTACGAAGGCGCACCCACGCCGGTCACCGCGTTCTTCTCGGTGGCTGCCAAGTCCGCCGGATTCGTCGCGCTGATGACGTTGATCTTCATCGCGTTCCCCGGCGCCGACGAGGTCTACGAACCACTCGTGTGGGCCATGGCGGCGCTCACGATGACGATCGGCAACGTGCTCGCGCTGCGCCAGACCAACATCGTGCGCATGCTCGCCTACTCCTCGATCAGCCAGGGCGGCTTCATGCTCATGCCGCTGGCGTTCGCCGGCAACCCCGATGCGACCGGCTCGGCGATGAACGCAGTGATGGTCTACCTGCTCGTCTACGCCTTCATGAACCTCGGTGCATTCGCCGTGGTGATCGCCGTGTCACGCAAGACCCACAGCGGTGAGATCAGCTCGTTCGGTGGGCTGTTCGGATACGCCCCCGGCCTCGCCGTGGCGATGACGATCCTGTTCGCTTCGCTCGCCGGTATCCCGCCGCTCGGTGGCTGGTTCGCCAAGTTCAACGCCTTCAAAGCTGTCCTCGACGCCGGCACCACCGCCGCGTACGTGCTCGCCGCGATCGCTGCGGTCAACACGGTCATCGCCGCCGCTTACTACATGCGAGTGCTGCGAGTGGTGTGGATGGACGACGCCCCCGACGGCGACACCAGCCCGGTCAACCCGCCCGCCCCGGTCGTCGCTGCCCTGGCGATCACCGTGGCCGGCACCATCGTCGTCGGCGTGCTTCCGAATGTCGTCGCCCGCGTCGGGAGCGCTCGACGCCCTCACCGGCGCCTTCTCCGGGTGAGCCGGGCCGGGAACGGCGATGACGGACGAGATCCGCGACGAGATTCGCGGCTTCGGGGCCCATTCCGTTCGAACGGTTCATGGAACTGGCGTTGTATGGCGCGGAGGGGTTCTACACCAAGGTCGACGGCGGGTCCGCTGGGCGACGGGGTGACTTCATCACCTCGCCAGAGGTCGGACCGCTGTTCGGAGCGGTGATCGGCCGCTACCTCGACGCCGAGTGGGAACGCATCGGCCGACCGGACGAGTTCACCGTGATCGACGCCGGTGCCGGGCCGGGCACGCTCGCCCGGTCGGTGCTGACCGCGCGGCCTGCGTGCGCCGACGCCCTGCGGTACGTGGCCCTGGAGATCTCCGACGTGCAGCGTGCTCGCCACCCCGACGGTGTCGAATCGACCGCAGCGATGCCGACCGATCCGTTCGACGGCGTCGTGATCGCCAACGAACTGCTCGACAACCTGCCCTTCCGCCTCGCCGTGTTCGATCAGGCGTGGCGTGAGTCGTTCGTGCAGGTCGACGCCGACGGTCGTTTCGTCGAGGTGCTGTCGGCCCCGCTCGACCCCTGTCCGTCGTTCCTGCCGGCGGCCGGGGCGTTCGGCGCTCGAGCACCGTTGATCGACCGGGCAGCGGAGTTCGTGGCCGACGCACGGGCGATCGTCCGGAGTGGTTCGGTGCTCGCCATCGACTACGCGACACCGATCACCGCCATGCTCGCCGGGCGGCCGTACCGCGACTGGCTGCGCACCTATCGCGGCAACGAACGCGGCGAGCACTACCTCGCCGCCCCGGGCGCGCAGGACATCACGATCGACGTACCGATCGACCAGCTGCCCGAACCGGACACCGTCCGCGCGCAGGCAGCGTTCCTGCAGCTGTGGGGGATCGGTGAACTCGTCGACGAGGGCAAGCGGGTCTGGGAGGAACAGGCGGCGCGCCCGGGTCTCGAAGCGATGAAGATGCGCAGTCGCATCAGCGAGGCCGAAGCGTTGCTCGACCCGGACGGGCTGGGCGGCTTCCTCGTTGCCGAGTGGCGGAGCTGACCGAGGAGCGGTTCAGGCGACCTCGTTGCCGGCGGGGTCGATGATGTGCCAGTGGCCGCGGTCGTCTCGGTAGACCTCGAAGCCGGTCTCCTTGAGGTGTTGGTGGCCGTTGCACAATGGTTGGCCGTTCCTCGGGACGGTGGCGCCGTGGGCCTTCCAGCCGAGGGAGTGGTCGGCGTCGCACCAGGCAACGGGTTGGTCGCAGCCGATCCACACGCACATCGTGAGCAACAGCATGACGGCATCGCGCGACGAGCCGCGGAACAACCGTGAGCGTCGGCCGAGGTCGATGACGGTGCCGGACGAGTCGTAGACCACGCGTCGGATGTGATTGACGAGGGCGGCGTTGACGGCGTCGTCGGGGTGCAGCCGACGTCCGCTCCGGGTTCGCGACACCACGTTGCGGAATCGGCGTGGGTCGGGGGTGTCGCCGGAGGCGTGCGCCTGCATGGTCTCGTTGTCGAGCAGGATGTCGACGGTGATACTGCTCGCGGGTGGTCGGGCGACGTCGGGGTCGCGGCTCACCGAGGCTCGCGCCATCGCCAACATCGCGTCGGCGCGACGCTGCGCTGAGGTTCGGGCGAGGTCGGTCTGGGTGGCGTGGTCGCCGAGGCGTTGGCGGGCCTCGGCCCAGTCGCTGCGCCACTCGGCGTCGAGGAACCAGGCGAAGATCTCAGCGAACTCGACGCCCAGCAGTTCGGGGAGGTACCCGGTGAGGTTCCAGCCGCCGTCGGGCCGTGGGCGCAGGTCGACGTCGCGTCGCGCCGTTGCGCGTTCGTTGCTCGCGTCGTCGCCGTCGGGGTCGGCGAGGGCCTCCCAGGTGCGCAGGTTCCGCTCGAACTCGACGAACGGCAGGTCGATCGCGTCGTCGAGCAGCAAGCCGGCGTCGCGGGCCAACACCTCGGCGTCGATGCGCGGGTTGGCAGCGACGCGGCCCATCGCTTCGCTCTGGGCGACGCCGACGACACCGCGCGTGTGCGGCGGCACGCCACTCGGGCAGGTGGTCGCGCATGCGGGCGGTCTGCAGGCGTCGATACGCCTCGGGACCCGACAGCTGCGCGCGCTGTTTGAGGTAGGTCCTGGCGTTCATGTAGCCCTGCGACCGGAACGGGTTGCGGGCGTCGACGATGGCAGCGACATCGGTGGCCGCGGCGTCGGTCATCCGTCGGAGCTGCTCGACACCGGCGACGAGTTGGTCGAGTAGTTGAGGGTCGGCGGTGACGGCATCGATCGAGCTCAGCGTGGCGATGGCATCGACCGCACTCGCCAGCATCGCCGCGACGTCACCGTCGGGGGCCGGTTCGACATCGGCGCTCGCAGAGCCATCGTCGACCGGGTCGAACCCGGCCACGGGCGGCACCGAACCCGGGAACGGACGGACCGCCGCTCGCCACGCATCGAGGTACTCCAGACCGGCCAACGGCGCGTCCGCGTCGACGGGCGGCGACGTCGTGGCGGAGCAGGAACTCATGTCTCCATCATGACGAGGGGGTACCACAGAGATGCCGGGTACCGATCATGCACCCAACGGAGGCGTCGGCTGCATTGTCGGGAAACTGGCGGGGGTGTCCGTCGACGCGTCTGCGAGGATCGGTCGATGGGTGATCTCGCAACCGACACCACCGTCGAGCAGACCGACGCATCGACCTTCACGTGTGACCTGTCGCCCGACTGGGAGATCTGGGGGCCGAACGGCGGCTACCTCGCAGCGGTCGCACTGCGGGCGGCCGGCATGGCCAGCGGACGCGCCCGCCCCGCGTCGATCAACGCACACTTCGTCGGCGCCGGGCGCAGCGAACCGGTCGACATCGACGTCGAGGTGAATCGGCACACCAAGGTCGCCACCTCGGTCACCGCCCGGATCACCCAGGAGGGCCGGCCACTGCTCGTCGCCACGGTGTGGGGTGTCGACGGCGACCTCGACGGGTTGGAGCATCACACCACGCTCGGCCCGCACGACGTGCCCGACCCCGAGGACCTCCAGAGCACCGAGGAGCTGCTCGGCGTGCAGGAGGATGGGCCACCGCGACATCCGTTCTGGGGGAACATCGAGCAACGACCAACCGAGTGGATCGACGACTGGGAGAACCGCGAGGCGTCGGAGCCGTCGACCCGTGCGTGGGTGAAGTTCGTTCCCACGGCGACGTTTGCCGATCCATGGGTCGACGCCTGCCGGTCGCTGATTCTGATCGACCTCGACTCGTGGCCGTCGGCCACCCGAGCCCACCTCGGCGACCTCGAACACTTCGCCCCGACCATCGAAGTGACCGCTCGCTTCATCGGCTCGACCACCGACGAACCATGGCTGTTGAGCGAAGCGAGTGCGCCGGTCGCAACAGGCGGTCTCGTCGCCGGTGTCGGCCAGATCTGGACACGCGACCGCCAGCTCGTCGCGCTCGGAGGCAGCACGTTGCTCTGCCGCCCCGCCATGCGACGACCGGACCGATGAGTTTGCGCGCCGACATGTGGCGCGGAAGCTCATCGCTCGGCTCGCCCTGTCGATCGTCGAGGCGGTTGATCTACCATCGCACGCATGGCTGATCAGGGGAACGGCGACACGCACGACACGATCGACGCGCTGAGCGCAGAGAACCGAACGTTCCCGCCCTCGGAGGAGTTCAAGGCGAACTCGCTGGTGACGGGCACGTTCCTCTACGACCAGGCGGCCGAGGACGACGAGGCGTTCTGGGCGCGTCAAGCGTCAGGTCTCGTCGACTGGGCCACACCGTGGGACACCGTCCTCGAATGGGATCTTCCCGACTCCAAATGGTTCGTCGGCGGTCAGCTCAACGTGGCCTACAACTGCCTCGACCGGCACGTCCTCGGCGGCAAGGGCGACAAGGTCGCCATCCACTGGGAAGGCGAACCCGGCGACACCCGCACGATCACCTACCAGCAGCTCCTCGACGAGGTCAGCCAGTTCGCCAACGTGCTCAAGGGCCTCGGCGTCGAACGCGGCGACCGGGTCAACATCTATCTCCCGATGGTGCCCGAGGCCGCGGTTGCCATGCTCGCCTGTGCGCGCATCGGTGCCGCGCACAGCGTGGTGTTCGGCGGGTTCTCGTCGCAGTCGCTCGCCGATCGCATCAACGACGCCGAGGCCAAGGTGCTGATCACCGCCGACGGCGGCTATCGACGGGGCGAGGTGTTCCCACTCAAGCCGGCAGCCGACGAGGCCTGCGCCGACACCCCGACGATCGAACACGTCGTGGTCGTCAAACGTGGCGGCAACGACGTCGACATGGTCGAGGGTCGCGACCACTGGTACCACGAGCTGATGGACGGCGCCTCCCCCGACTGCCCGGCCGAACCGATGGACTCCGAGCAGCTGCTGTTCCTGCTGTACACGTCGGGAACCACCGGCAAGCCGAAGGGCATCATGCACACCTCGGGTGGCTACCTCACACATGTCACCTACACCCACAAGTACGTGTTCGACCTCCACGCCGACACCGACGTGTTCTGGTGCACCGCCGACGTCGGCTGGATCACCGGCCACAGCTACATCGTCTACGGCCCGCTCTCCAACGGCGCCACCCAGGTGATGTACGAGGGCGTCCCCAACCATCCCGGCAACGACCGGTTCTGGGAGATCATCGAGAAGTACGGCGTCACGATCTTCTACACCGCACCGACGGCGATCCGCACGTTCATGAAGTGGGGAGCAGGCGAGCCCGCCAAGCACGACCTGTCGTCGCTGCGCCTGCTCGGATCGGTCGGTGAACCGATCAACCCCGAAGCCTGGATGTGGTATCAGGAGCACATCGGTGGAGGCCGGTGTCCGATCGTCGACACCTGGTGGCAGACCGAGACCGGTGGCATCATGATCAGCCCGCTGCCCGGCGCCACCACCACCAAGCCCGGCTCGGCCACGTTCCCGCTACCGGGCGTGTCGGCCGAGGTGATCGACGACGACGCCAACCGTGTCGATGTCGGTGGTGGCTACCTCACCCTCACCCGGCCGTGGCCGGGCATGCTGCGAGGAATCTGGGGCGATCCCGAACGCTTCCGTGACACCTACTGGTCGCGGTTCGAGGGTCGCTACTTCGCCGGCGACGGCGCCAAGCTCGACGACGACGGGTACCTCTGGCTGCTCGGCCGGGTCGACGACGTGATGAACATCTCCGGCCACCGGATCTCGACCACCGAGGTCGAATCCGCGCTGGTGTCGCACCCCGCCGTCGCCGAAGCGGCGGTGGTCGGCGCCACCGACGCCACCACCGGCCAGGCGATCATCGCCTACGTGATCCTGCGTGGGGGAGAGGACGTCGATGCGCAGGTGCTGCGCTCCCATGTCGCCGACGAGATCGGCGCGATCGCCAAGCCGAAGCAGATCTACATCACCCCTGACCTGCCGAAGACCCGCTCCGGGAAGATCATGCGCCGACTGCTGCGAGATGTGGCCGAAGGACGCAACATCGGCGACACCACCACGCTCGCCGACGCGTCGATCGTCGACGAACTCCAGGCAAAGGCAGCCGCCAGCGCCGACGACTGAGGTCTCAAGCTCGCAGCGTCACGTGCCGATGGAGCTACATGGCTCCGCCTGACGGCAATCGCGTCCCACGTATCCCCACCCTCTCCTGGGACTCGGTGGTCGACAGTGACGAAACCACGACGCCACCCGAATCCGTCGAAGTCCCGGTGGCAGCGGTGGCGATCGAACCCGACACCTCAGCGGTGCCGGCTGAACCCGTGGTGGTCGCCGCGCCGGCCGAACCGGCGACGCCGGCAGTGCCGGTTGAACCCATCAGCCTCTTGCCGTTGTCGCTCGACGTGGCAGCGCCCGTCGCTGCGCCGTCGCCGCCTGCGCCAGCGGCACCTGAGCCAGCTGTCACGGCGCCGCCGACATCAGACGACCGGCCCTCGGTTCGAACGGCGCCCCCGCCGGCCATCGTGCCCGTTGTCGGTGACGTCCCCGCAGGGCCGGCGCCGCTCGCGCGGCCGCGGCACCGGACGCGGCACCGGACGCGGCACCGGACGATGGCGCACTTCCTCCCATCCAGGAGGCCACCCCGGCCCCGCTGCCGAGTGGGCCGCTGCTCCCGTCGGTCGCGCCAGCGGTTCCACAGCCGGCGCCGGCGGCGGCGAACTTCGAGTTCGACGCGGCATCGGTCGCCGCGCCGCCCACCCGGCAGCCGGTACGTCGCAAGGGACGTGGCGGCCTGAAGCTCCTCATGACCCTCGTCGTGCTCGGCGGCCTCGTCGCCGCGGGCGTCGTGTTCGGCCAGCCCTACCTCTTCCCGAGCGACTGGGACGATGCCACGGCGCCGTACGCCGAAGCCGTCGAGTCCGCAAGTGGCGTCGACTTCGTCGAACCCCTGACGATCACCGCAGTGCCGTCAGCGGAGTTCGCCGCTCGACTCACCGCAGAACTCGCGCCAGCGACGCCGCAACAGGTCGCCGAGTGGCGTGCACTCGGGCTGGCCACCGGCCCGGTCGACGACGCCACGATCACCCCGCAGCTCGCCGGCTGGCGCGACGTGGTCTACGCCACCGACGACGGCCAGGTGTACCACGACGCCGGTGTGGCGGCCGGCCCTGGCCTCGATGCCGAACTGACGCAGGCGGTGGCTGCTGCATCGCTCGATCAGCAGTACTCCTGGTCGCGCGATCAGGCGCAACGATCGGTCGACGACAACGTGGCCACGTCGGCGGAGGTGCTCCGCCAGACCCGGGCCATCCAGCGCAGCTCCGATTTCGCCGGCGCAATTGCGCCTGTCCCGACGGCGCAGCTCGACGGACTCCCCGCCGTCGTCGCCTATCAGCTGCTGGCTCCGCACGTGTTCGCAGAGTTCCCGACCACCGACGAACCGAACCAGCTGATCGCCCTCGCGTCGAGCGGCCAGGATCCCGTCGGCGATGCCGCCCCGGTCCCTCCGTCGCTGCCCGTGCTGGCCGACGGCGACGTGATGACCGATTCACCGGTGATGCAGGACCGGTCGTTCTGGTTCCTCGTGTTCGCCGGCCTGCTCGACGGCCCGACCGCGTTCTCCGCGAGCGAGGCCATCGTCGAGAACTCGGTGGTCCACGCCACACGCGGAGCGACCGAATGTGTCTATGCCACCTTCTCCGGTGGCGGCGTCGACGAGACCGCCATGCTGCGGTCGGCGCTCAGCACGTGGAGCGAACGGGCGCCCGCCGAGTTCGCGAGCTCGGTCACCGCCCTGCCGGACGGCTCGCTGCAGCTGTCGTCGTGTGATCCCGGGGCTGCGTTCGCTGCGCCGCTGCGGGCCACAGCAGTCGATGAACTGATCGCGTACCGCTCGCTGGAGCTCGCGACCGCAGAAGCGGTCGCCGAACAAGGTGGAGGCGACCCCGAGTTCACCTTCGTGTGGAATCTGATCACGTCGTCGACCATGCCGAACGACGTGGCGACGCTCTCGGCCGGATCACCGCCCGGCCAGATCGCCACCGTCGCCAGCGATTCCGTCGCCGCGCTGTACGACCTCGCCGGCTGACCGACGGCCGCCACCACCAACCCGGCGCGCTCAGTCGCGGAAGTTCTGGAACTGCAGCGGGATGCCGATGTCCTCGGCCTTCAACATCGCGATCACGTCCTGGAGGGCGTCCCGCTTCTTCGCCGACACCCGAATCGACTCGCCCTGGGTCTGGCTGGATGTCCCCTTCGGTGCGTTGGCCTTGATCAGCTTGTTGATC
Organism: Ilumatobacteraceae bacterium; assembly: GCA_963716095.1. Taxonomy (GTDB): domain Bacteria; phylum Actinomycetota; class Acidimicrobiia; order Acidimicrobiales; family Ilumatobacteraceae; genus Sva-07. The sequence goes on from CAVQSV010000023.1 coordinate 745,336, forward strand.
TCCTTGGCCTTGTCGGACGAGATCCCCACCTTGATGGTGACCACCTGACGAACGGTGTCCTGAGTGGCGTCCTGGACGTCGCCGTAGTCGACGCCACGCAGCGACACCCCTCGCTTGACGAGCTTCTCCTCGAGGACGGTGCGCAGCGCGTCGAGCCGATCGCGGCTCACGGTGGCCAAGGTGATCACCATCTCGTTCTGCTCGATCGTGGAGTTGGTGTTCTTGAAATCGAACCGGTTGGCGATCTCGCGCTGCGCCTGGTCGACAGCGTTGCGGACCTCCTGGGCATCGACTTCGGATACGACATCGAACGTTGGCATGGCGTTCAGGGTAACGACCGGTACGCTCTCAGCGCTCAACCAATGGGTCGGTGCCCGAGCGGCCAAAGGGAGCAGACTGTAAATCTGCCGGCATTGCCTTCGAAGGTTCAAATCCTTCCCGGCCCACCACGTCGAAACGCTGGCGCCTCGTGCGCCAGCGTTTCGACGTTTTCAGAGCATCAGTTGCAGCACCGCAACGTCGAGCCAGCGGTTGAACTTGCGCCCGACTTCGCGCTCGACGCCGACGAGTTCGAATCCGCAGCCCAGGTGGAGCGCGCGCGACGCCGTGCCGCTCGCCTCGACCCGGGCGACGATCGAGTGGAACCCGGAGTCTGCAGCAATGCCGATCACGTGCTCCATCAGCGTGCGACCGATGCCGAGCCGAGGATGCTCGCGCGACACATACACCGAGTTCTCCACGGTGGTTCGATACGCCGGGCGCTCCTTGTACGGCGACAGCGAGGCGAATCCGACGACCTGCCCATCGATCGTTGCCACGACCGCCGAGAACGCTCCCGATCGTGCTGAGATCCAGCTGCGCTGTTCGTCCAGCGTCCGCGGCACCAGGTCGAAGGTGCTGGTGTGGTTCTCGACCTCGACGTTGTAGATGGCGGCGATCGCCGGGGCGTCGTCGAGCGTTGCGAGACGTACCGACACCAGGTCGGCACGGCGCGCAGGAGTTGGCGACGGGGGTGGCGACACGTCGGTCGAGAGTAGTGGGACACGGCGCGAAGTCCGCGGTGGTTGTCTCGGCGGCGGCGGTACACTCGTCGGCTGGTCCGCGGCAGTGCCGCGTCCCGAAGGGTGCCCCAGGTACCGCAACAAACGGTGCTTGCACCCGTCAAGAACGCCCTCTTAGCTCAGTCGGTAGAGCACAGCCATGGTAAGGCTGGTGTCGTGGGTTCGATTCCCACAGAGGGCTCGACCAAGTGGTCGGGCGTCAGTCCGGTCACGAGCCAAACCCCTGGCGGCGTAGCTCAGTTGGTCAGAGCATCCGGCTCATAATCGGAAGGTCATCGGTTCAAGTCCGATCGCCGCTACCAGAACAATCAGACAACCAGTTCCAAACGGACAGTCACCTCAGGAGTCAAGAGGACATGAGCAAGCAGAAGTTCGAGCGCACTAAGCCGCACGTGAATATTGGCACGATGGGTCATATTGACCATGGGAAGACGACGTTGACGGCGGCGATTTCGAAGACGTTGGCGGATCGTGGGTTGGCTGAGTATCAGGCGTTTGACACGATTGACAAGGCGCCGGAGGAGAAGGCGCGTGGGATCACGATCTCGATTGCTCATATTGAGTACGAGACGGAGAATCGTCATTACGCGCATGTTGATATGCCGGGTCATGCTGACTACATCAAGAACATGATCACGGGTGCTGCGCAGGTTGATGGTGCGATTTTGGTGGTGGCTGCGACGGATGGTCCGATGCCGCAGACGCGTGAGCATGTGTTGTTGGCGCGTCAGGTTGGTGTGCCGTACATCGTTGTGGCGTTGAACAAGGCGGACATGGTTGATGATGAGGAGCTGATCGAGTTGGTGGAGCTCGAGGTTCGTGAGTTGCTCAATGAGTATGAGTTCCCTGGTGATGATGCTCCGGTGATTCAGGTGTCGGCGTCTCAAGGCTCTTGAGGGTGAGGCTGAGTGGCAGGAGAAGATCATGGAGTTGATGGCTGCGTGTGATGAGTCGATTCCGGAGCCGGTGCGTGAGTTGGACAAGCCGTTCTTGATGCCGATCGAGGATGTGTTCACGATCACGGGTCGTGGCACGGTGGTGACGGGCAAGGTGGAGCAGGGCGTCATCAACACTGGTGATGAGATCGAGATCGTTGGGTTGCGTGAGACGCAGAAGACGACGTGTACGGGTGTTGAGATGTTCCGTAAGTTGCTCGATGAGGGCCAGGCGGGTGACAACATTGGTGCGTTGTTGCGTGGTACGGCGAAGGAAGATGTTGAGCGTGGGCAGGTGTTGTGTAAGCCCGGCAGCATTACGCCGCACACCAATTTCGAGGGTCAGGTGTACATTTTGACCAAGGATGAGGGTGGGCGTCACAAGCCGTTCTTCAACAATTATCGGCCGCAGTTCTTCTTCCGGACGACGGATGTGACTGGCACGATCGAGTTGCCGTCGGGGACGGAGATGGTGATGCCTGGTGACAATGTCGAGATGACGGTGGAGTTGGGTAAGCCGATCGCGATGGACGAAGGCCTTCGGTTCGCGATTCGTGAGGGTGGCCGCACGGTTGGTGCCGGCCGCGTCACCAAGATCCTCAAGTGATTTGATCCGATTCAGGATCCGAGAGAGAGAAGTTCGATATGGCCAAGAGTGACAAGCGGGTCAAAGTGACCCTCGAGTGCACCGAGTGCAAACGGCGCAACTACATCACGATGAAGTCGAAGATCAACGACCGTGAGCGCCTCGAGATGAAGAAGTACTGCGCCAACGAGCGTCAGCACACCCTCCACAAGGAGACCCGCTGACCCCAAGGCGCTGAGAGACGGGCAGCGAGTGCGGTCGGCAACGGCCACAGTCAGCCTTCTGGGATCGCTGGTACCCTCGCTGGGTACTCGGCGTGTCCCGCCCGAGGGCAGTAGCTCAGCTGGTAGAGCATCGGTCTCCAAAACCGACGGTCGGGGGTTCGAGTCCCTCCTGCCCTGCCCACCACCGAACGAGAAATCACCGACACCGTGTCAATGGACGAACTGAACCGCGAGCAGAAGCGACAGCTTCGCAAAATGGGTGCCCTGGACGAGCAGGGCAAGCCCACGCGCGCCCAGAAGCAGGCACCGAAGAAGAAGACCGACCGGGTCGGGCCTCGCCAGTACCTCCGTGAGGTGCGCGACGAGATGCGCAAGGTCGCCTGGCCGAAGCAGCCAGAGGTCAAGCGCTACTCGATCATCGTGATCTTCACCGTCGTGATCTACACCGCCCTCGTCGGTGGCTTCGACTACCTGTTCGGTGAACTCTCCAAGTGGTTCTACTCGAGCTGACATGACCGACGACCTGACTGAGACGACCGACATGAGCAACGACGAAGTGACCACCGACGAAGTGACCGCCGACGCCGCCCCGAACCCCCTCGACCTCCTCCCGACGGGCGACACCGACGTCCTCGCTGACGCTGCCGTCCTCGACGACGAGTCCGACACCGGTTCGGATGTCGCCGAAGAGGTCGCAGCCGTCCATGTCGAATCGGACGAGACGCAGGCTGCCGAAGAGGACGAGGCGGCCGAAGAGGACGAGGCGGCCGCCGAGGCAAGCGCCGACGAGGAGCCCGTCGAGCCGGTCGACGACCCCACCACGCGCCCCGGGCAGTGGTATGTGGTCCACACGCAGAGCGGTTACGAGAAGAAGGTCACCGCCAACCTGCAGGCGCGCATCCAGTCGATGAACATGGAGGACAAGATCTACGAGATCGTCATCCCCATGGAAGAGGTCGACGAGTTCAAGAACGGCAAGAAGCAGACCGTGCAGCGCAAGGTCTTCCCCGGCTACCTGCTCGTTCGCTGCCAGATGGACGACGAGTCGTGGTACTGCGTGCGCAACACGCCTGGCATCACCGGGTTCGTCGGCCAGAGCAAGCACGGCCAGAAGCCGACCCCGCTGTCTCGTCGTGAGGTCAAGACGTTCCTCACCCCGAAGACCGAGGGCGTCGACGCAGCCCCGCGCCGCAAGGCCAAGCTCGACTACGAAGAAGGCGAGAGCGTGCGCGTGAAGGAAGGCCCGTTCGCCGACTTCACCGGCGAGATTGCCGAGATCAACGCCGACCACATGAAGTTGAAGGTCCTCGTCAACATCTTCGGTCGTGAGACCCTGGTGGAGATGGACTTCAGCCAGGTCGCCAAACTCTGATTCGCCTCCGGCGACGGAATACACAGAAACGAGAACATCGCCATGGCGAAGAAGAAAGTACTCACGGTCGTCAAGATCCAGATCGAGGCCGGCAAGGCCAGCCCTGCGCCGCCTGTCGGCACCGCGCTCGGCCCGCACGGCATCGCGATCATGGACTTCGTGAAGGCCTACAACGCGCAGACCGAGGCGCAGGCCGGCACCGTCGTGCCGACCGAGATCACGATCTACGAGGACCGCACGTTCGACTTCGTCTTGAAGACGCCGCCGACTGCTGTGCTCATCCGTGAGAAGGCCGGCCTCGCAAAGGCTGCGAACAACCCGGGTGCTGAAGTGGTCGGTTCGATCACCGAGGCGCAGCTCGAGGAGATCGCGACCATCAAGATGCCCGACCTGAACGCCTACGACATGGACGCCGCCAAGCTCCAGGTCCGGGGCACCGCCCGCAGCATGGGCATCGAAGTCAAATAGTTCATCCACGCCACGACCGGGATCACCTCGCCCGGCGGGCCAACCACTGAGGGAGACAGACAATGTCAGGCAAGAAGTACGCAGACGCGCTCAAGAAATTCGACCGGGACCAGTTCTACGGCCCGGGCGAGGCCGTCGGGATCGTGAAGACGATGGCATCGGCCAAGTTCGACGAAGGCGTCGACGTGTCGATCCGTCTCGGCGTCGACCCCCGCAAGGCCGATCAGATGGTGCGTGGCACCGTGGCCCTGCCCGCCGGCACCGGCAAGGACGTGCGTGTCGCAGTGTTCGCCACCGGTGAAGCAGCCGACCAGGCTCGTGAGGCCGGAGCCGACATCGTCGGCGCCGACGACCTCGCCGCCGATGTCGAAGGCGGCAAGATGGACTTCGATCTCGTGATCGCCACCCCCGACATGATGCCCACCGTTGGTCGCCTCGGTCGGGTCCTCGGCCCGCGCGGACTGATGCCCAACCCGAAGACCGGCACGGTCACTCCCGACGTCGCCAAGGCGGTCGAGGACTTCAAGGGCGGCAAGGTCGAGTACCGCACCGACCGGTACGGCAACGTCCACGTGCCGCTGGGCAAGGCGAGCTTCGAGCCGTCGGCGCTCGAGCAGAACTTCCGCGCCGTGATCGACGAGATCCAGCGTGCGAAGCCGGCGTCGGCCAAGGGCCGCTACCTGAGGAAGATCACCGTGTCGTCCACCATGGGCCCCGGCGTCCATGTCGACACCGGTCGGCTCAAGCCGGAGTGACCGACACCGGTGCTCGCTCCACGTGGAACGAGCACCGGCGATCGGTCTGTGGGTCAGGAAGCGATCAGCTTTGCCTTCGCCGCCGCGAATTCGTCGTCGCTGATTGCGCCGTCCGAGCGGAGGGCGCTGAGCTTGGCGAGCTCGTCGGCGACACTGCCCGAGGAGCCGCCGGCCACTGAGCGGATGTAGTCGCGGTTGGCCTCGGAGGCTGCCTGAGCGTCGGCGATCGCGCGATCTTGCATGCGCCCGCCACGAACGATCAGATAGATCAGCACACCGAGGAATGGGACGAGCAGGACGAGCACCGACCAGCCGGCCTTGCCCCAGCCGCCGAGGTCGGCGCTGCGGAAGATGTCGATGAAGATCGAGATCACCAGCCAGATCCAGGCGACCCAGAGGAAGAAGAACAGCATTGCGAAGAACACGTCGAGAATGGGCATGAAAGCTCCTTGATTGAGCGTTGCGCTGCAACGCGTTGGTGGTGCGAGACCTGAGGTGCGCTCGCGTGTCATCAGTATCGTGCCACCCGACCCGCCCACCCGGTATCCCCCGTTTGTGGGGAGCCGAGGTGCAGTTGCCGAAACTCTCGGTACGATCGGTCATTCAGAGAAACGGTCGCTCGCCTGAGACCGTTGGTCCTCGACTCGCTCGGGGGTAATGGGTCCGCCCCGCCAACCGAGGTGCATATCGCCGAAGAACCGTGCTGCTCGCAGCACGTGCTCCTCGTCGGTGTTCGCATCTGATGCGAGCACCACGAGTTGAGCGAGAGGAGGTATGCACACATGACAACGAACCCACGACCCGACAAGGTCGCGACCGTCAAGGAGATCACCGAGAAGCTGAACGACAGCGTCGCGGTGTTCGTCTCCGAGTACCGGGGGATGTCGGTCGGCCAGTTGGCCGATCTTCGCGCCCCGCTGCGTGACGCCGGCGCCGAGCACAAGGTGTACAAGAACACCCTGGCCCGCCTCGCCGCGACGGACGCCGGCTACGAAGGGCTGAATGAGTACCTGCTCGGGCCAACCGCGCTCACGTTCGTCACCGGTGATTCGGTGGCGGCCGCCAAGGCGCTGCTCGACCAGAGCAAGGCCAACCCGCTGCTCGTCATCAAGGGCGGCATGTTGGGCGACAGCCCGATGTCCGCTGATGACATCAAGGCGCTCGCCAGCCTGCCGTCGCGCGAAGAACTGCTGGCCCGTCTGGCCGGCGCGTTCCAGGCGCCCCTGGTCAAGACCGCCGGTCTGCTCCAGGCGCTCCCGCGCAACTTCGCCTTCGGCCTGTCGGCACTCATCGAACAGCAGTCGGCCGACGAAGCCGCCTGATCAACCCCACGTACTGAACCAACGAACTGAACACAGGAGAACACAATGTCCACCAAGGAAGAAATCCTCGACGCGATCAGCAACATGACCGTGATCGAGCTCAAGGAACTGCTCGACGCCTTCGAAGAGAAGTTCGACGTCACCGCAGCTGCGCCCGTCGCAGTCGCCGCGGCGGCCCCGGCCGGCGGTGGCGGCGAAGCTGCCGCCGCTGAGGAGAAGGACGAATTCGACGTCGTGCTCGAGAGCGCCGGCGCCCAGAAGATCCAGGTCGTCAAGGTCGTCAAGGACCTGCTCGGCGTGGGCCTCAAGGACGCCAAGGACCTCGTCGACGCTGCCCCGAAGCCGCTGATGGAGAAGGCCAGCAAGGCCGACGCCGACGCCGCCAAGGCCAAGCTCGAGGAAGTCGGCGCCACCGTCGAACTCAAGTGATTCCGGCGCCCGTGGGCGCACGATCACCTCGATGAACGATCGAGAACCCGGCGGCTGTGGCCGTCGGGTTCTTGTCGTTTTCGCTTCGATGCGCCCGGAATGCTTGACATCCGCGGTCGACTTCTTTACCTTGACCCGCAATTCAACGGAGGTCTTGGTCCCGCTCGGCGAAACGACGCCGTCGGCGGTTGACGTTGTGCGTCCTGCGCCGATAGGGTTGCCCGTTGCCGTGTGTCTCCTGTTCCCCCACCGTCCCTTCGGTCTGGAGCAGCGCGCCCGGCGTCACGTCGCAGCATTCTGCGTCGTCAACCCTCGATTTTCTGGAGAGTGATCCGTGGCGACTCGTCCCGTGTCCCGTGAACGCTATTCGTTCGGCAACCTCAAGGAGCCGCTCGAACTCCCCGACCTGATCGCGATTCAGCGAGAGAGTTTCGAATGGTTCCTCAACGAGGGCATGGCGAACACCTTCCGCGACATCAGCCCGATCAAGGACTTCTCCGAGTCGCTCCAGCTCGAGCTGGAATTCGACCCGTTCGACGAAGACCTGCGCCCGCCGCCGAAGTTCACGGTGGAGGAGTGCAAGGAAAAGGACATGACCTACAGCGCGCCGGTGTTCGTGCGCGCTCGGTTCATGAACCGCAACACCGGTGAGATCAAGGAACAGACCGTCTTCATGGGCGACTTCCCGATCATGACCGACAAGGGAACGTTCATCGTGAACGGCACCGAGCGCGTCGTCGTGTCGCAGCTCGTGCGCAGCCCTGGCGTCATCTTCGAGCCGGGTGAGCGCTTCCGTCTCCGCAACCTGACCAAGCACCAGCTGGTCAAGGGCACGATTCACCCCTACCGGGGCGAATGGATGGAGTTCGACGTCGAGCACAAGCCCGGCAAGGACGTCACCGCCGGCACCCGCGTGGCCCGCAAGCGTCGCCTCGGCATCTTCACGATGCTGCGTGCGCTCGGCTACGACGAAGAGAACGCCCCCGGCTTCCTCGACCGCTTCGTCGCTCACTTCGACTTCCTCGAAGGCCAGTGGGACAAAGAGCGCGACATCGCGCCGACCCAGGACGAAGCACTCGTCGAGATCTACAAGCGCGCCCGCCCGGGCGAGCCGCCCACGGTCGAGTCCGCCAAGGCGTACTTCCGCAATGCGTTCTTCGAGAGCCGCCGCTACGACCTCAGCCGCGTCGGCCGCTACAAGCTCAACCGCAAGCTCGGCGACGAGGTTGCCCAGCTCGGTGCGCTGTTCGGTCTCGAAGGGGCCGTCAACGCCGAGGGTGAGCCCCTGCTCGACCTGCCCGACGAGGATCAGAACGTCCTCAGCCGCTGCGAGGTCCTCGCGTCGATCACCTACATGCTGCACCTCGTCAAGCAGGAGCCCGGCTACCGCCTCGACGACCAGGACCACTTCGCCAACCGGCGCATCCGCTCGGTCGGCGAGCTGATCCAGAACCAGGTGCGCATCGGCCTCAGCCGTATGGAGCGCGTCGTGCGTGAGCGCATGACCACCCAGGACGTCGAGGCGATCACGCCGCAGACGCTGATCAACATCCGGCCCGTGGTGGCAGCGATCAAGGAGTTCTTCGGAACCTCGCAACTGTCGCAGTTCATGGACCAGGTCAACCCGCTGTCGGGCCTCACCCACCGTCGCCGTCTCTCGGCGCTCGGCCCGGGCGGTCTGTCACGTGAGCGCGCCGGCTTCGAAGTGCGAGACGTGCACTTCAGCCACTACGGCCGCATGTGCCCGATCGAAACGCCGGAAGGTCCGAACATCGGCCTGATCGGCGGTCTGTCGACCTACGCCCGCGTCAACGAGTTCGGCTTCATCGAGAGCCCGTACCGCGAGGTCATCGACGGCAAGGTCACCGGCAAGATCGTCTACATGGCCGCCGACGAAGAGGAGAACTACGTCGTCGCCCAGGCCAACACGCCGCTGCTCGAGGACGGGAGCATCCGCGACGAGCGCACCCTGGTGCGCCGCTCACCGCAGGCTGCGAGCCTCGAGGATCTCCGCAAGATGCTCGAAGCCGAGAGCTTCTTCGGTGCCACCACCGACATCGGGTACGTCCCGCCGGCCGAGGTCGACTTCATCGACGTGTCGCCGAAGCAGATCGTTTCGGTCGCCACCGCGCTGATCCCGTTCCTCGAGCACGACGACGCCAACCGCGCCCTGATGGGCGCGAACATGCAGCGCCAGGCCGTTCCGTTGGTGCGCGCCGAGGCGCCGTACATCGGCACCGGCATCGAGAACCGGGCCGCCCGTGACGCCGCCGACCTGATTCAGGCAACCGACGACGGCGAGGTCACCGAGGTGTCCGGCGAGTCGATCACCGTGCAGTACAAGAACGAGGGCAAGCGGGTCTACCGTCTCGCCAAGTTCCGCCGGTCGAACCAGGACACCTGCATCAACCAGCGGCCGCGCGTGGTCGAGGGCGACAAGGTCAGGGCCGGCACGATCATCGCCGACGGTCCGTCGACGGACGAGGGCGAACTCGCCCTCGGCAAGAACCTGCTCGTGGCGTTCATGCCATGGGAGGGCTACAACTTCGAGGACGCGATCATCCTCTCCGAGCGCCTGGTGAAGGACGACGTGCTCACGTCGATCCACATCAAGGAGCACGAGGTCGATGCCCGTGACACCAAGCTCGGCCCGGAAGAGATCTCGCGGGACATCCCGAACCTGAGCGACGACATCCTCGCCGACCTCGACGATCGCGGCATCATCCGCGTCGGCGCCGAAGTCGGCCCCGGTGACGTGCTCGTCGGCAAGGTCACCCCGAAGGGTGAGACCGAGCTGACCCCCGAAGAGCGCCTCCTGCGTGCCATCTTCGGTGAGAAGGCCCGTGAGGTCCGCGACACCAGCTTGAAGGTGCCGCACGGCGAGGTCGGCAAGGTCATCGACGTCAAGGTGTTCAACCGTGACGACGGCGACGAGCTGCCCCCGGGCGTCAACCAGCTCGTGCGGGTGTACGTCGCTCAGAAGCGCAAGATCAGCGTCGGCGACAAGCTCGCCGGTCGCCACGGCAACAAGGGCGTCATCTCCAAGATCCTGCCGATCGAGGACATGCCGTTCACCGCCGACGGTCAGCCGGTCGACATCATCTTGAACCCGCTCGGTGTGCCGAGCCGAATGAACGTCGGCCAGGTGCTCGAAGCGCACCTGGGCTACTGCGCTCGCTGGGGTTGGACCAACCCCGACGGCACCAAGGTCGGCGACGAGCCGATCCGTGGCACCGAGACCAAGACGCGTCCGAACACCAAGCCCGCCACCTTCGTGGCGACGCCGGTGTTCGACGGCGCCAACTGGGACGAGAAGGAGAAGTCGCTCGATCATCCGACCATCCAGGAGATCCTCGAGCAGCTCAACCCCGAGGCCGCCAGCGGCGACCGCCTCGTCGGTATGAACGGCAAGCTCGATCTCTACAACGGTCGCACGGGTGAGCAGTACGACAACCAGATCACCTGCGGGTACATGTACATCTTGAAGCTGGCCCACCTGGTCGACGACAAGATCCACGCCCGCTCCACCGGCCCGTACTCGATGATCACCCAGCAGCCGCTCGGTGGCAAGGCCCAGTTCGGCGGTCAGCGCTTCGGCGAGATGGAAGTGTGGGCCCTCGAGGCCTACGGCGCGGCGTACTGCCTGCAGGAGCTGCTGACCATCAAGTCCGATGACGTGCTCGGTCGTGTCCGTGTGTACGAAGCGATCGTCAAGGGCGACAACATCCCGGAACCGGGTGTGCCCGAGAGCTTCAAGGTGCTCATGAAGGAGATGCAGGCGCTCTGCATCAACGTGGAAGTGCTCACCGAGGACGGCCACGAGATCGAGATGCGCGACCTCGACGACGAGGTCTACCGCGCCGCCGAAGAACTCGGCATCGACATCTCCCGCCCCGAGCGCGGCACCGACGAAGACGACACGCGGCGCGAAAAGGAAAAGCCGAACGCGCCGCCCGCTACTGATCCTGCTGACCTGCAACAACGAAGACCGACGCGAAAGAGAACCACATGCTCGACGTCAACATGTTCGACCAACTCAAGATCCGCTTGGCCACGGCGGACCAGATCCGCAACTGGTCACACGGTGAGGTGAAGAAGCCCGAGACGATCAACTACCGCACGCTGCGTCCCGAGAAGGACGGTCTGTTCTGCGAAAAGATCTTCGGGCCGACCCGCGACTGGGAGTGCTACTGCGGCAAGTACAAGCGCGTCCGGTTCAAGGGCATCATCTGCGAACGCTGCGGCGTCGAGGTCACCCGCTCCAAGGTGCGTCGCGATCGCATGGGTCACATCGAGCTGGCCGCTCCGGCGGTGCACATCTGGTACCTGCGCGGCACCCGCTCGTGGCTTGCCTATCTCCTCGCCGGCATCGAGCCGAAGGAAGAGCTCAAGGCCAAGCAGCTCGAGAAGGTCATCTACTTCGCGGCGCATCTCGTCAGCTGGGTCGACGAAGACGGCCGCCACGAGGCGCTGTCGAACCTCGAGGCCGAGTATCTCGAAGAGCGCGATGCCGTCCAGAAGGAGATGGAGATCGCCATCGACCGTCGCTTCAAGGAGCTCGAGGAGACCGCCGCTCAGGCCGAGAAGGAAGACGCCAAGGCGGCCGACCTGAAGAAGCTCCAGAAAGAAGCCGACAAAGAAGTCGAGGCCATCCGCGAGCGCTACGACATCGAGCTCGACCTGATCGCTCGTACGTGGGACGAGTTCAAGTCGCTGCACGCCCGCAAGATCATCGAAGACGAGATGTTGTGGCGCGAGATGCGTGACAAGTACGGCGAGTACTTCGAAGGTGGCACCGGCGCCGAGGCGATCAAGGCGCTCATCGACCGCATCGACTTCGACGAGGAAGAGATCAAGCTCCGCAACGCCATCGATCCGCAGGAGGGTCAGAAGCCGCTGAGCGCCCAGCGCAAGCAGAAGGCGATCAAGCGTCTCAAGATCGTGGCGTCGTTCAACAACCGCGACGAGCACGGTCGCCGCACCAACGACCCGAAGGCGATGATTCTCGACGCGGTGCCGGTGATCCCGCCCGAACTGCGTCCGATGGTCCAGCTCGACGGCGGCCGCTTCGCGACCTCCGACCTCAACGACCTGTATCGCCGTGTGATCAACCGCAACAACCGACTCGAGCGTCTGCTCAACCTCGGCGCGCCGGAGATCATCATCAACAACGAAAAGCGCATGCTGCAGGAGGCCGTCGACGCACTGTTCGACAACGGTCGCCGCGGCCGGCCGGTGACCGGACCGGGCAACCGTCCGCTCAAGTCGCTGTCCGACATGCTCAAGGGCAAGCAGGGCCGGTTCCGTCAGAACCTGCTCGGCAAGCGCGTCGACTACTCGGGCCGCTCGGTCATCGTGGCCGGCCCGACCCTGCGTCTGCACCAGTGCGGCCTGCCGAAGCTGATGGCGCTCGAGCTGTTCAAGCCGTTCGTCATGAAGCGCCTGGTCGACCTCGAACTGGCACAGAACATCAAGACCGCCAAGCGCATGGTCGAGCGTCGCCGCCCGCAGGTGTGGGACGTGCTCGAAGACGTCATCAAGGAGCACCCGGTGCTCCTCAACCGTGCGCCGACGCTCCACCGCCTCGGCATCCAGGCCTTCGAGCCGGTCCTGGTCGAGGGCAAGGCCCTGCAGATCCACCCGCTGGTCTGTACCGCGTTCAACGCCGACTTCGACGGCGACCAGATGGCCATCCACGTGCCGCTGTCCGCCGAAGCGCAGGCCGAGGCCCGCGTGCTGATGCTCAGCGCCAACAACATCTTGTCGCCGGCGTCGGGTCGCCCGATCGTGACCCCGTCGCAGGACCTGATCATCGGTGGCTACTACCTCACCGAGGCCGTCGACGGCGGCAAGGGCGAGGGGCGTACGTTCCGCCACCTGTGGGAGGCAATGCGCGCCTACGACGAAGGCACCCTCGAGCTGCACGCCAAGATCAACATGCGTCCGCAGGGGGCTGAGCCGTTCGAGTCCACGGTCGGTCGCGTCCTCTTCGAAGAGGCGCTGCCCGAGGACTACACCGAGCAGTTCGGCCACTTCAACGAGACCGTCAAGAAGAAGGAGATGGGTGTCATCGTCGAACGCCTCTCCGACAACTACGACAAGTCGGTCGTCGCAGCATCGCTCGACAACCTCAAGAACCTCTGCTACCGCTACGCGACGCAGTCGGGCCTGACCGTGTCGATCGACGACGTGCGCACTCCCGCCGCCAAGCGGGCGCTGCTCGACGACTACGAGGAGCAGGCCGACAAGGTCGAGAAGCAGTTCCGTCGGGGCATCATCACCGACGGCGAGCGCCGTCAGCAGGAAGTCCGCATCTGGACCGACGCCACCGCACAGGTCCAGGCAGCCATGGTCGAGGAGTTCGAGCAGCAGCGGTTCAACCCGATCCAGATGATGGTCGACTCGGGTGCTCGCGGCAACATGACGCAGATGCGTCAGATCGGCGCAATGCGCGGCCTCGTGGCCAACCCTCGTGGTGACATGATCCCCCGCCCGATCAAGTCGAACTTCCGTGAGGGCCTCGAGACGCTCGAGTACTTCATCGCCACGCCTGGCGCCCGCAAGGGCCTCGTCGACACCGCGCTTCGTACCGCCGACTCGGGCTACCTGACCCGTCGCCTCGTCGACGTGGCCCAGGAGCTGATCGTGCGCGAAGAGGACTGTGGCTCGACGCTCGGGGTGTGGATCGAGAACGTGTCGGCCGATACGGCCAACCGTCGCTCGTACCTCGAGACCAAGCTGTACGGCCGTGCGCTGTTGCAGGACACCGAGCTCGCCTCGCCGATGGTGAAGGAAGGCGAGTCGATTTCGATGCTGCCTCGCAACACCATCGTCGGTGACGAGGAGATGGAAGCGCTGCGCGACGACAAGAACATCGAGCGCCTTCGCGTTCGTTCGGTGCTGACGTGCGACGCCGAACTCGGCGTGTGCGCAATGTGCTACGGCCGTTCGTTGGCCACCGGCAAGATGATCGAACTCGGTGAGGCCGTCGGCGTCATCGCAGCGCAGTCGATCGGTGAGCCCGGCACCCAGCTGACCATGCGAACCTTCCACACCGGTGGTGTGGCCGGCAAGGACATCGCCGGTGGTCTTCCCCGCGTCGTCGAACTGTTCGAGGCTCGTACCCCGAAGGGTTCGGCCCGTCTCGCCAAGGCGACCGGCGTGCTGCACCTGCGTGAGGACGAAGGCAAGGGCATCCCCGTCGTCGTCATCGATGACGCCGGCGAGGAGCACGAAGTCGTGCTGCCGCTCGGTGCTCGTCCGATCGTCGAGGACGGTCAGGACGTCAAGGCCGGCGATCCGCTCGTCGATGGTCCCTTCGATCCGAAGGAGATCATGGAGATCAAGGGCATCCGCGAGACGCAGCTGTACTTGGTCGAAGAGGTCCAGCGGGTCTACCGCGATCAAGGTGTGTCGATCCACGACAAGCACATCGAGCTCATCGTGCGCCAGATGACCCGCCGTATCGGCGTGCAGGAGCCGGGTGGCACCACCTTCCTGCCGGGCGAGCGCGTCGACTCGAAGCGATTCCGCGACACCAACCGTCGCATGGTCGAAGAGAGCCTGCGTCCCGCCGAGGGCCGCCCCGAACTGATGGGCATCACCAAGGCCTCGCTGGCCACCGAGTCGTGGCTGTCCGCGGCGTCGTTCCAGGAGACCACCCGGGTGCTCACCGAGGCCGCCATCGACGGCCGCGGCGACAGCCTGATCGGGCTCAAGGAGAACATCATCATCGGCAAGCTGATCCCAGCTGGCACCGGCATGATGAAGTACCGCGAGTTCAGCATCGAAGCACCGGAGTACGAGCCGATGTCGTTCTACTCGAGCGAGGGTGAAGAAGAGGATCCGGCTGCATTCCTGGCCGGCCTCGAGGGTTCCTACGAGCCCGAGGCCACCGCCGAGCCGATCGGCTGACCTCGTTCGCCCGGACGGCGGTTGCGCGTGGGATGGGGCGGCCGTAGCATTGCAGGGTCCTCTCATCGGGTACGTCGTGCGACGTAGCCGGTGTACGGCGGGCGGGTCGCAACCCGCGATTTCGTCCAACACACCACATGTCGCAGGCCCTTGATCGTCGAGGAGCTGCCGACACGACCGAACGAACGAGGTTTCATTCGTGCCAACCATCCAACAGCTCGTCCGTCAAGGTCGCAGCTCGAAAGTCACCAAGAGCAAGACTCCGGCGCTCAAGGGTTCACCCCAGCGTCGTGGCGTCTGCACCCGCGTGTACACCACCACCCCGAAGAAGCCGAACTCGGCGCTTCGCAAGGTGGCCCGTGTCCGTCTGAACTCGGGCATCGAAGTCACGGCCTACATCCCCGGCGAGGGCCACAACCTGCAGGAGCACTCGATCGTGCTCGTGCGCGGCGGTCGTGTTCGCGACCTGCCCGGTGTGCGCTACAAGATCATCCGCGGAGCACTCGACGCCGTCGGCGTGAAGAACCGCAAGCAGTCCCGCAGCCGCTACGGCGCGAAGAAGGAGAAGTGACCCGAGATGCCACGTAAAGGTCCTGCTCCCCGCCGCGAACTCGTCGCGGATCCCATCCACAAGTCGGTGCTCGTCACGCAGATCACCAACAAGGTGATGCTGCACGGCAAGCGCACCGTCGCCGAGAAGATCGTCTACGACGCGATGGAGATCATCCAGAGCCGTCTCGAAGGCGACGACATGGCGATCGACACCGTCAAGCGTGCCATCGAGAACGTCAAGCCGCCGCTCGAGGTGCGCAGCCGTCGCGTCGGTGGTGCCACCTATCAGGTCCCCGTCGAGGTGCGTCCTCGCCGTGCGACCACGCTGGCGATCCGCTGGACGGTCGACTACGCCCGTGCCCGTCGCGAGAAGACGATGGCCGAGTGCCTCGCCAACGAGCTGATGGACGCCGCCAACGGTCTGGGCGCCGCGATGAAGAAGCGCGACGACATCCAGAAGATGGCCGAGTCGAACAAGGCGTTCGCCCACTACCGCTGGTGATCTGCAGCGGAGGGGCCAGACCCCTGCGCTGAGTTGCCGACCCATCGACGAGACCCGGGGCTGCGGCCCCGGGTCGTGCCGTTCCCGGGGCCTTCACGAATGCACTAATGTGCCCGGTGGGGAGTCATCGACCACACGGTCGGGAAGGGGAACTCGATGCACGTCCACAACGTCTTGACGGTCAAGGGGGATGCGGTCGCGACGATCGCACCGAATTCGTCGCTTGCCGACGCAACCGCAGCGTTGCGCGATCACGGGGTCGGTGCACTGGTGGTGAGTCGCGACGGGCACACGATCGACGGGATCATCTCCGAACGCGATGTCGTTCGGGCGCTTGCAGCCCACGGCGCCTCCACGCTCGGTCACGACGTCGCCTCGGCGATGTCGACGTCGGTCACCACGTGCCGAGGCGACGACACCATCGACCAGATGATGGCGATGATGACCGAACGCCGTATCCGTCACCTGCCCGTCGTCGACGGCGCCGAGCACCTTGCAGGGATCATCTCGATCGGCGACGTCGTCAAGGCGCGCGTCGGTCAACTCGAGCAGGAGAACAACCAACTCCACGACT
Source organism: Ilumatobacteraceae bacterium (assembly GCA_963716095.1). GTDB lineage: Bacteria > Actinomycetota > Acidimicrobiia > Acidimicrobiales > Ilumatobacteraceae > Sva-07. The sequence continues at coordinate 762,030 of CAVQSV010000023.1, forward strand.
ACATCCAGGCTCGCTGAACTCCAGCGGACCTCCGTCTGGAGCGGTCGTCAGTCGAGGTTGCCCTCGATGACGATCTCGATGTCCTGCGCTTCGAGGTGCTGGCTGATCACCTGGAACAGCTGCCTGGCCACGGTCCGCGTCCGCGTCACCCCGGTGACGTCGAGTTGCATCGTGCGCGTGCCGCCCGTCACGGCGTCCAGCATCAGTTCGATCACGGCCTCAGCGGAGATGAGGTCGAACTCGCCGCGCAGGACACCGACGGTGACCCCGCCCTCGGTCTCCCACGAGACGATCGGCGAGCGCGGTTCGTTGGGGTGGTCGAAGAGGTGCAGATCGAAGTCCTGTGACAGGTCCTCCAGGACTGCGGAGCCCCTGACGCTGTTGCCCCACGAGTCGAGACGAGGGCTGTGCACGCCGAATCCGAACTGGGCAGGCTGCACCGCAACGATCCCGCCGCCCACGCCGCTCTTCGCTGGAAGGCCCACACGCGCCATCCACTCGCCGCTGTGGTCGTACATGCCGCACGTCGTCATGATCGACAGGGTGATCGTCGCTGCTCGTTCGGTCATCACCCGGCGCTTCGTCAGCGGATTGATGCCGGTGTTGGCGAGGGTCGCCCCCATCACCGCAAGGTCCTCCGTCGTCACGATGAGCGAGCACTGGCGGAAGTACACCTCGGTGGCATCGTCGACCGACCGACGCAATGCGCCGCTCGACCGGGCGAGATGTGCGAGGGCGCGATTGCGGTCGCCGGTCGTAGCCTCCGACGCGAAGACCTCGGCATCGAGGTCCAACTCGCGTCCGGCACACGCAGAGAGAAACGTGCGCACCCGCTCGAAGCGCGCGCCGGCCGTCGGTCCCTCGATCAGGGCAGAGGTCACGATGGCGCCGGCGTTGATCAGCGGATTGTCTGGACGGCCGGTGTCGGGGTCGAGGCTGATCGCATTGAAGGGTTCACCGCTCGGTTCGAAGCCGACGTGGCGATGGACTTCGTCGAGGCCGAGTTCCGAGACAGCCAGGGCATACACGAACGGCTTCGACACCGACTGGATGGTGAAGGGCCGGTCGGCGTCGCCGGCTCGGTGCACCTTGCCGTGGACGCTGACGAGCGCGGCGCCGAACCCGTCGGCGTCGACCGTGGCCAACTCGGGGATGTAGCTCGCCACCTCACCGGACCGGTCGGCGCGGTGGCGCTCGACGACCTCCGCCAGCGCATCCCGGATCGGGTCGACGGTGACGTCACGCGTGGTCGTCATCGAACTCGTCCGGGGCCGTGTGTCGAATGTGGAACCATGACGCCATGGCTACAACAACTCGCGTGCTCGTGCTCGTTGCGCTGATGGTTCTTGCTGTTGCGTGCGGCAGCGACGGCGACAGCTCCGACAGTGCGTCGAACGATTCGGTCGTGGTCGATGACGCATCGGGAGGCTCGACCGACACCACCGAACCCCAGGAGGCCGCTTCGGAGAACACCGCGCCGAGGAAACCGCCGCAGAGCAGGCGCCGGCACCGGAGTCGTCCGGCGGAGGCGCAACGTTGACGCTGGCCAACGGCGAGACCTTCGAGTTCCCGACGGTGCTGTGCTCACTCGAGTCGCAGATGTCGGCCGGTTCCGAGATCCTCTTCACCGCGACGTCCTACGACGACCCCGGACTCGACATCACTCAGTTCGGAGACGAGGGCACGATCACCGATGTCGCATCGATCTCGGTGTACGACGGCGACTTCGAGACGCTCTGGGACGCGAACACGATGTTCGGATCGAGTGTGGAACTGACCTTGGACGGCACCACGATCCGAGGGACCGGCAGCTTCCTTCCAGGTCCCGACCTGATCGGCGATGCGGTCGACGGGGAAGTCGTCGCCAACTGCTGAGTGAAACACCCGTCACGTGCGGGTGGGGGCGCATCCCCGGCCGATACACTCGTGAGCCGTGCCTGCGCCGAATGCGGCGCCACAGCACCCGATCAGTAGACGGATCACGACCCCCCAGTCGCCCTTTGACACGGAAGTAGTAGAGATGGCCAAGCGAGAGTTTCCCCTGGAGCGCACCCGGAACATCGGGATCATGGCGCACATCGACGCCGGTAAGACCACCACCACCGAGCGCATCCTCTACTACACCGGCAAGAGCTACAAGATCGGCGAGGTCCACGACGGCGCCGCCACGATGGACCACATGGCCCAGGAGCAGGAGCGTGGCATCACGATCACCTCCGCTGCCACGACGTGCGTGTGGAACGATCACCGCATCAACATCATCGACACGCCGGGCCACGTCGACTTCACCATCGAAGTCGAGCGCTCGCTCCGCGTGCTCGACGGAGCGGTCACCGTCTTCGACTCGGTCGCCGGCGTCGAGCCCCAGACCGAGACCGTGTGGCGCCAGGCCAACAAGTACAACGTGCCCCGCATGTGCTTCGTCAACAAGATGGACCGCATCGGCGCCGACTTCTACCGCACCGTGCAGATGGTGGAGGACCGCCTCCAGGCGAATCCCCTCGTCATCCAGATTCCTGTCGGTGCCGGCGGCCCCGAAGCGGTGCAGGCATTCGAGGGACTCGTCGACATCGTCAGGATGAAGGCGCTCATGTGGCGCGACGTCGACGAGAAGGATCTCGGGGCGAAGTACGAGATCACCGACATCCCCGCCGACATGGTCGACCAGGCCAATGAGTACCGCGAGGCGATGATGGAGACCATCGCCACCCAGAGCGAAGAGCTGATGGACAAGTACCTCGAAGGCGAGGACGTGTCCGAGGCCGACATCAAGCAGGCCATCCGATCCGGCACCCTCGCCGGCGAGTTCGTGCCCATCCTCTGCGGTTCCGCGTTCAAGAACAAGGGCGTCCAGCCCATGCTCGACGCCGTCATCGACTTCCTCCCGTCGCCACTCGACATCGAGCCCGCGCACGGCATCGAGATGAAGGGCGGCGAGGAGATCGACGTCACCCGTGGCCCCGAGGACAAGGAGTTCGCCGCGCTGGCGTTCAAGATCGTCGCCGACCCCTTCGGCAAGCTCACCTACTTCCGGGTCTACTCCGGTGAGATCGGCAAGGGCGAAGAGGTCTACAACTCGGTCAAGGAAGACCGCGAGCGCCTCGGCCGCATCCTGCTGATGCACGCCAACCAGCGCGAAGACCTCGACATCGCGATGGCCGGCGACATCGTCGCCGGACTCGGTTTCAAGAACGTCACCACCGGCGACACGCTCTGCGATCGCGACCACGCGGTCATCCTCGAACGCATGGAGTTCCCCGAGCCGGTGATCCACGTCGCCATCGAGCCGAAGACGAAGTCCGACCAGGAGAAGCTCGGCAAGGCGCTGAAGTCGCTGTCCGACGAGGACCCGACGTTCCGCATCCAATCCGACGAGGAGACCGGCCAGACGATCATCTCCGGCATGGGCGAGCTGCACCTCGAGGTGCTCGTCGACCGCATGATGCGCGAGTTCGCCGTGGAGGCCACGGTCGGCAAGCCGCAGGTGGCCTATCGCGAGACGATCACCAAGGAAGTCAAGAGCGTCGAGTACCGCCACATCAAGCAGTCCGGTGGCTCCGGCCAGTTCGCCGTCGTCAAGATCGACATGTCGCCGAACCCGGGCGGTGGCTACGAGTTCGAGGACAAGATCTCGGGTGGCAAGATCCCGCGCGAATACATCAACCCGACCAACCAGGGCCTGCAGAGCTCGCTCGACAACGGCGTGCTCGCCGGCTACCCGACCGTCGACGTCAAGGTGTCGCTGGTCGACGGCCAGTACCACGACGTCGACTCCTCCGAGATGGCGTTCAAGATCGCCGGCCAGATGGCGTTCCGCCGGGCCGCGGAGATGGCCAAGCCGGTCCTGATGGAGCCGATCATGGCCGTCGAGGTCGTCACCCCCGAGGAGTACATGGGCGACGTGATGGGCGATTTGTCCAGCCGTCGTGGTCGTGTCGGCGGCATGGAGGCCCGGGGCAACACCCAGGTCGTCAACGCCCAGGTGCCGCTGTCGGAAATGTTCGGCTACAGTACCGACCTTCGCTCGCGCACCCAGGGGCGCGCGACCTACACGATGCAGTTCTCCGAGTACCAGCAGGTGCCGGAAGCCATCGCCCAGGAAATCGTGAAGCGGGTCCGTGGCGAGTGATCGCCGCTGAACCAACCCGCTGAACGCAGATCAGTTCTTTGACAACCCACATCCGAGTAAACGAAATGACATTGGAGTCGCACGCATCATGAGCAAGCAGAAGTTCGAGCGCACTAAGCCGCACGTGAATATTGGCACGATGGGTCATATTGACCATGGGAAGACGACGTTGACGGCGGCGATTTCGAAGACGTTGGCGGATCGTGGGTTGGCTGAGTATCAGGCGTTTGACACGATTGACAAGGCGCCGGAGGAGAAGGCGCGTGGGATCACGATCTCGATTGCTCATATTGAGTACGAGACGGAGAATCGTCATTACGCGGATGTTGATATGCCGGGTCATGCTGACTACATCAAGAACATGATCACGGGTGCTGCGCAGGTTGATGGTGCGATTTTGGTGGTGGCTGCGACGGATGGTCCGATGCCGCAGACGCGTGAGCATGTGTTGTTGGCGCGTCAGGTTGGTGTGCCGTACATCGTTGTGGCGTTGAACAAGGCGGACATGGTTGATGATGAGGAGCTGATCGAGTTGGTGGAGCTCGAGGTTCGTGAGTTGCTCAATGAGTATGAGTTCCCTGGTGATGATGCTCCGGTGATTCAGGTGTCGGCGTCTGAAGGCGTTGGAGGGTGAGGCTGAGTGGCAGGAGAAGATCATGGAGTTGATGGCTGCGTGTGATGAGTCGATTCCGGAGCCGGTGCGTGAGTTGGACAAGCCGTTCTTGATGCCGATCGAGGATGTGTTCACGATCACGGGTCGTGGCACGGTGGTGACGGGCAAGGTGGAGCAGGGCGTCATCAACACTGGTGATGAGATCGAGATCGTTGGGTTGCGTGAGACGCAGAAGACGACGTGTACGGGTGTTGAGATGTTCCGTAAGTTGCTCGATGAGGGCCAGGCGGGTGACAACATTGGTGCGTTGTTGCGTGGTACGGCGAAGGAAGATGTTGAGCGTGGGCAGGTGTTGTGTAAGCCCGGCAGCATTACGCCGCACACCAATTTCGAGGGTCAGGTGTACATTTTGACCAAGGATGAGGGTGGGCGTCACAAGCCGTTCTTCAACAATTATCGGCCGCAGTTCTTCTTCCGGACGACGGATGTGACTGGCACGATCGAGTTGCCGTCGGGGACGGAGATGGTGATGCCTGGTGACAATGTCGAGATGACGGTGGAGTTGGGTAAGCCGATCGCGATGGACGAAGGCCTTCGGTTCGCGATTCGTGAGGGTGGCCGCACGGTTGGTGCCGGCCGCGTCACCAAGATCTTGAAGTGATCGGGTACTGACCAATGGCACAGAGCATCCGCATCCGCCTCAAGGCGTTCGATCACGAGATCATCGACCAGTCGACGAAGAAGATCGTCGAGACCGTCACCCGCACCGACGCCACCGTTCGTGGCCCGATTCCGCTGCCGACCGACAAGCATCGGTACACGGTCATCCGTGGCCCGCACGTCGACAAGGACAGCCGGGAGCACTTCGAGATGCGGGTGCACAAGCGCCTCATCGACATCGTGAACCCGAACGGCAAGACCATCGACAGCCTCCAGCGCATCGAGCTGCCGGCCGGCGTCGACATCGAAATCAAGATCCAGAACGGCTGACCTCGCCGGTTGTGAAAGAGGTGTGAACAGCGGCCCCGACGGGGCCGCTGTTCACGTTTACGGATAGACAGGGACCATGACTTCGTTGCCGCCTCCGGCCCCAGGCGCTCGACCTGGTCTCGTCTCGCCTGCGCCACGTCGGGCAGCACAGAACGGCAGGCGTCGCAACTGGATCGTCGTCGTGGCGGTCGGCGTGGTCGCCTGGGTCGCCGGGCTGACCGGCGCGCTCGTCGGCAATCAGCTGTCCGACTGGATCGACTCGCCACCCAGGAGCGCGAGCGACGAGCCGATCAACGTGTCGGCTCCGAGCGACCCGATCGAAGGTCGCCTCGACGTGGCCAAGGTGATCAGGCACATGGCGCCGTCGGTCGTCACGATCAGTGCCGACATCGACAGCCAGTTCGGTCAGGGACAGTCGACCGGCACCGGGGTGATCGTCTCGTCCGACGGTGAGATCCTCACCAACGCCCATGTCGTCGAGGGCGCCACCGAGATCCGTGTCAGGTTGGCCGGCGAGACCGAGCCGCGAGAAGCGCGCCTGCTCGCCGCCGATCCCGGCAACGACCTGGCGCTGCTGCGCATGAGCGGGGACGGTTTCGACGCTGCGGTGTTCGCCGACCCGGGCAGCGTCCGCATCGGCGACGAAGTCGTGGCGATCGGCTTCGCGCTCGGCCTCGACGGGGATCCGTCGGTGACCCTCGGCATCGTCTCGGCGCTCGATCGCACCATCGGCACCGAGGGAGCCTTTCTCGACGGCCTCATCCAGACCGATGCCGCAATCTCCTCCGGCAACTCCGGTGGTCCGCTCGTCAACGCCCGTGGCGAGGTCGTCGGTATCAACACCGCCGTCGCCCGCGACACCGCGACCTCGGCGGCGACCAACGTCGGGTTCGCCATCAGCGCTCGCGAGGCGCTCCCCGTCATCGACGCACTGCGCGTGCAGGCCGGGGGAGACCCCCGCACCGAGGGCTACCTCGGAGTCGAACTCGGTGAGCGGCGCGACGGCGGTCAAGGCGCAGTCATCTCGGCCGTGCAGGACGACACCCCAGCGGCCGACGCCGGTATCGAAGCCGGGGACCTCGTCGTCGCCTCCGACGGCGCACCGATCGACGGATCCACCGGACTGATCGCCGCGATTCGCGACCTCGGACCCGGCGACTCGACGACGCTCACGATCCTCCGCGACGGCGAACCGATCGACATCACCGTCACGCTCGTCGAGCGCCCGGAAGACTGACCGCGCCCCGCTCGGCCGACTCGCGCGGTCGCTCCCCAGCGACTCGGTGACGGCTCGTCGCGTACGTTGCCGACATGGAAGCGCTCGACGTGATGCTCGGAGGGACCCGACCGTTCGGGCTCGGCTACTGGCCGCTGGCCGAGGACGACCCTGGAGTCGCAGTGCAACGTGAGCCCGTGCGGCTCGTGTCGCCTGACGGTGCACTCGTTCGAGGGGTCCTCTGGACGCCACCGGTCGGAACCCCTTGGAAGACGGCGGTGATCCTGTCGCATCCGCGCGGCGACTTCAGCGTGCACTACGCCTGCCCGCTGCTGGCGGCTGCCGGCTACGCCGTGTTGGGCTTCGGGACGCGCTACATGAACAACGACACCGATTGTCTCCACGAGTCCTGCATCACCGATGTGCGGACCGCCCACGACGAGATGATCCGGCGTGGAGCCGAGGCCGTGGTGTTGCTCGGGAACTCGGGCGGCGGGTCGCTGATGGCGATGGCGAATGCCGAACTCGGGCTCGGCGACGGTTGGGTCGGCATGGCGGCGCACCCGGGTGAGGGGGTGTTCATGTTGCAGGTGATCGACCCGTCGGTGGCCGACGAACACGACCCGTTCTCCACGGTGCCCGAACTCGACATGTATCACCCCGACAACGGCTGGCGGCCGTGGCCCGAGCCGTGCAGCTACGACCCGGCGTGGGTCGAGACGTACCGAGCGGCCCAAGTCGCCCGGGTGGCGCGCATCGACGCAGTTGCGAAGGCCTCGATCGCGGGCTCGTTGGACGTGATCGGAGAATTGAAGGGGATCGACAAGTCGGCCGATCCGGTGCGGTGGCGCGAGCTGCGTCGCCGGGCGGTGTTCACGAAGTACCTCACGATCTACCGGACCCTGGCCGACCCGGCGTATCTCGATCTGTCGATCGACCCCGACGATCGGCCGATGGGGTCGTTGTTCGCCTTTCCCGACCCATTCGACGCGAACTACGGCCGCGGCGGATTGGCCCGGACGATGACCGCCCGCGGCTGGTTGAGTACGTGGTCGGGGCTCTCCAGCGGAGCGAAGCTGGCCGACACCATGCCGCAGGTGACCGTGCCGACGTTGTTGATCCACCCGACCGCAGACACCGAGATCCGCATCTGGCAGGCGAAGGAGATCGTCGATGCCGCCGGTGCCGTCGACGTCACCTACATCGAAATGCAGGGCGCCCCGCACTACCTCGAGGGTCACCGCCCCGAAGCGATGGCCCATGTCGCCGAGTGGCTGGCGGCGCGGTTTCCCTGACGTTGCCGCCGGCCCTCCCGGCGACGCTCACAACGGCAGCGTGGTGCGGATCCAGTCGGCCAACAGCGGATCGACGATCGCGAGGTCGCGGGTCAGGGTGCCGTTGCCGATGAGCCGGTCGCGGGCGGACTGCACGGCACCCGACGATGCCCCGAACAGCTCCAAGGTGCCGCCGAAGAGCGGTCGACCGGTCGCGAGAGCTCGCAGTACCACCTGTTCGGCGTGGCTGAACGTGCTGAACAGCACCTCGAGGCCCGGCGCGATGGTGCGTCGCACCGCCTGCAGCGCCTCGGCCCACGCCGCCTCGCCGGAGCCGCCCGGTGCGGTGCGCAGCCACGCTGCATCGGCGAGTTGCATCACGCGGTAGGGGTGGCCGCCGGTCGCGTGATGCACGAGTCCGGTCAGGCCGTCGCCGCGTCGCTCTGTCCGAGCGAAGCCGTCGTCGACGATGTCGGCGAGTTCGGCCAGGGTGAACGGTTGGATCTCGATGATGTCGGCCTGTGCGTAGAACGGCTGCGACTGCTCGGTGAACATCGCCGCCATCGCCGAGGGTTCCGATCCGGCGAACAACACACCGATCTCCTGGACGTGGTGCTGCAACTTGGTGCGCAGCAGCCCCGCCGCACCGGCGACGCCGTTGATGCCGGTGAACTCGTCGAGGACCAACAGCGTCGGCTCCTCGGCTGCTGCTTCGACCAGAAGCTCGAGCAGCAGGTCGAGCGACGCGTCGGCATCGGGCCGCTGCGCCGGTGGCCTCGCGAACTCCAGCTTCAGCACGCCGAGGTTGATCGAGCTGCCGACCGCCAGCGAGGCGAGCCGTGAGCCGACACGACCCTTGCTGGCGGCAAGTGCCCGATCGAGGCGTACCACGAGGTCGGCGCTCGAGCGGGTTTCGTAGAGGTCGAGCCGCACCACCGAGGTGCCGGCGTCTTCGAGGCGCGCCGCGACCGCACCGAGCACGCTGGTCTTGCCGAAGCGGCGCGGGCCGAGCAGCGCCGTCATCCGCCGAGCCGTCATTCGCTCGACCAGATCGGCGATCAACTCGGAACGGCCACCCACCTGTTCTGGCGCCAACGGGCCCTGGTGTGGGAAAGGTGTACCATCTGCCAGCACAAAAGCATGCTAACAGATGCTACGAACGGTTCCCGCACAAACGGGAGTGCAGCCGCGTGTTGGAAGCCCGGATCGGCGCCCATAGCATTGCATGGCCGTGATCGGAAGGCATTCCGACCACCAGACCATTCAGCAATCGATGTCTGTGTAGGCCGCCCGCAACGTCCGGGACCGGAACCGCTCAGCAACTACAAGATCTCGTGCTCCGCACGCTCGTCCGAACCTGTTCCAGGAACGGCTAGCGGCGGAGCATTTGCGTGGAGAGCCCCCCGAGGGCTTGGACAACGAAAAGGAACCTGCCGCCATGGCACAACAATCGATCGTCGGCGAAAAGGTCGGCATGACACAGACATGGGTCGACGACAAAGTCGTTCCCGTCACTGTGCTCCGTGTCGAACCGATGCGCATCGTGCAGATCAAGACCAACGAACGCAACGGCTACAACGCGCTGCAGGTGACCTACGGGCATCGTGACGCGAAGAAGCTCACGAAGCCGGCCGCCGGCCACTTCGAGAAGGCCGGCGTCGCCCCGGGCAAGCGCCTGATCGAGTTGCGCCTCGACTCCGTCGACGGCTTCGAGGTCGGCCAGGAGCTCACCGTCGAGCAGATCGCCGCCGGCACGCTGGTCGACGTCACGGGCACCAGCCGAGGCAAGGGCTTTGCCGGTGTCATGAAGCGTCACAACTTCGCTGGTCAGCCCGCATCGCACGGCAACAACAAGAGCCACCGCAAGCCTGGCGCCATCGGCTCGTGTGCCTTCCCGGCACGCGTGTTCAAGGGCCAGCGCATGGCCGGCCACATGGGCCACGAGCAGGTCACCACGCAGAACCTCGAGGTCGTCCAGTCCGACCCCGAGCGCAACCTGCTGCTGATCAAGGGTTCGGTCCCCGGCCCCGCTGGAGGCGTCGTCATCGTGCGCAACGCCGTCAAGTTCGCAGGAAAGGCAGGCTGACGTGGCCGATCTCACCCTCAAGACCGCAGCCGGCAAGGACAGCGGCACGATCGAGCTCGACGACGAGGTCTTCGGCGTGCGCCCGAACGTGTCGCTGATGCACCAGGTCGTCACCGCACAGCTCGCCGCCCGCCGCTCGGGCACCCAGAGCACCAAGACCCGCTCGGAAGTCTCCGGTGGTGGCCGCAAGCCCTACGCCCAGAAGGGCACCGGCAACGCCCGCCAGGGCTCGATCCGCTCCCCGCAGTTCAGCGGTGGTGGCGTCGCCCTCGGCCCGAAGCCCCGCTCGTACGACCAGAAGACCCCCAAGAAGATGGTCAAGGCCGCACTGCGCTCGGCGCTGTCCGACCGAGCCAGCGAGGGCAAGGTCGTCGTGGTCGACTCGTGGGGCATCGAGACCCCCAAGACCAAAGACGCCAAGGCCGCCCTCGACGCACTCGGCATCACCGGAACGGCCCTGGTGGTCGTCGGTCGTGACGACGCCGCCGCGGCACTGAGCTTCCGCAACCTCCCGAAGGTGCAGATCATCGGTCCCGGCGAACTCAACGCCTACGACGTGCTCTGCAACGAATGGCTCATCTTCACCAAGGACGTCCTGCCCGCCAACACTCCGGTGTCGGCTGAGGCCAGCGAGAAGGAAGCATCGTGAAAGATCCCCGCGACATCATCATCGCTCCGGTCGTGTCCGAGAAGAGCTACGACCTCATCGAGCAGGGCGTCTACACCTTCAAGGTGAGCACCAAGGCTTCCAAGCCCGAGATCCGCGACGCCGTCGAGGCGATCTGGGGTGTCGAGGTGCTCAAGGTCAACACCCTCAACCGGCCCGGCAAGCGCAAGCGCACCCGTGGCACCAACCGAATCGGTCAGCGTCCCGACACCAAGCGGGCCATCGTCACCCTGGCAGCGGGCGAAATCCCGCTGTTCGAGAACTGAGCGCATCATGGCTATCCGTTCCCGCAAGCCCACCAGCCCCGGCCGTCGTTTCCAGACGAGCTCCGACTTCAGCGAGATCACCAAGACCACGCCGGAGAAGAGCCTGCTCGTCAAGAAGAGCAAGACCGGTGGCCGCAACAGCTACGGCCGCAAGACCTCCCGCCATCGCGGCGGCGGTCACAAGCAGCAGTACCGCATCATCGACTTCAAGCGCGTCAAGGACGGCGTGACCGCCAAGGTCGCCGCCATCGAGTACGACCCCAACCGCACCTGTCGCATCGCGCTGCTCCACTACAACGACGGCGAGAAGGCCTACATCCTGGCCCCCCGTGGCCTCAACGTTGGCGACACCGTCGTCAGCGGCCACGGCGCCGACATCAAGCCCGGCAACGCCATGCCGCTGCGCTTCATCCCGGTCGGTACCACCGTGCACAACGTCGAGTTGCGCCCCGGCCAGGGCGGCAAGATCGGCCGTTCGGCCGGCATCGCCGTGCAGCTGGTCGCCAAGGAAGGCGACTACGCCACGCTGCGTATGCCCTCCACCGAGATGCGCCGCGTCATGATCGACTGCCGCGCCACCGTGGGCGAAGTCGGCAACAGCCAGCACGAGCTGGTCAAGATCGGCAAGGCCGGCCGCAACCGCTGGAAGGGCAAGCGCCCGCAGACCCGTGGTGTGGCGATGAACCCGGTCGACCACCCGTTGGGTGGTGGCGAAGGCCGCACCTCAGGTGGCCGTCCCGCCGTGTCCCCGTGGGGCAAGCCCGAGGGCCGCACCCGCAACAAGAAGAAGGCCAGCCAGCAGCTGATCATCCGTCGTCGCCGTTCCGGCAAGGGTCGCCGCTGACGCGGCAAGGAAGGTAACCCCGCATGTCTCGCAGTCTCAAGAAGGGCCCGTTCGTGGACGACCATCTTCTCAAGAAGATCGACGCCCAGAACGCCGCCGGCGAACGCAAGGTCGTCAAGACCTGGTCGCGTCGCTCCACCATCATCCCCGACATGGTCGGCCACACGATCGCCGTGCACGACGGTCGCAAGCACGTCCCGGTGTACGTCACCGAGTCGATGGTCGGCCACAAGCTCGGTGAGTTCAGCCCCAGCCGGACGTTCAAGTTCCACGCCGGCATGGAGCGCAATTCGAAGGGTCGCCGCTGATGACCGGACCGAAGCTCAACGAGAAGTCGTTCGTCGCCGGCGAGCGCTCGGGCACCAAGGCCACGGCCCGCTACGTGCGGTCGTCGGCCTCGAAGGCCCGAGCCGTGCTCGACCTGATCCGCGGCCTCGACGTCCGCAGCGCCGACGAGGTGCTGCAGTTCACCGACCGCCACATCGCCCGCGATGTCCGCAAGGTGCTCGCCAGCGCCGTCGCCAACGCCGTCAACAACGACGACCAGGACGCCGACGAGTTGTTCGTGATCGCCTGCTTCGCCGACGAAGGCCCGACGTTGCGTCGGTTCCGTCCCCGAGCCCGTGGGCGTGCGACTCGCATCAACAAGCGCAGCTGCCACATCACGGTGATCGTCGCTCGCATGAGCGACGAGCGCATCGCGATCATCACCGCCCGCCAGGAGCGTGCCGGTGGCAGCACCGGTCGCGGTCGCCCGCAGAGCAGCAGCGCCAGCCGCCGCCAGCGAGTCGAGCGCAGCCGTCAGCAGGCCGCCGAAGCCGAAGACGAGATCGACGCGATCGACGCCGACGAAGCATCAGATGACGCAATCGACGCAACCGACGAGGTGTCTGACACCACCGTCGAGGTCGACGAGGCCGAGACCGAGGAAGCCACGGACGTCGAGGAGCAGCGGACGACACCGCCGAGCGAAGCCACCACCGACGAGGCCGGCTCCGACGGCCGACGCAGACATCGACGAGGAATCCGACGACTCCGGAGAGGCCGAGGAAAAGTGACATGGGTCAGAAGATCAATCCGTACGGCTTCCGTCTGGGAGTGACCACCGACTGGAAGTCGCGTTGGTTCTCCGAGCGCGACTACAAGGACTACCTCACCGAGGACTGGACGATCCGCCAGGAGATCATGACTCGTCTCGAGTCGGCGGCGATCAGCCGCATCGAGGTCGAGCGCACCCGTGACAAGCTCCGTGTCGACGTGCACACCGCCCGTCCGGGCATCGTGATCGGTCGTCGTGGCGCCCAGGCCGACGAACTCCGTCAGCTGATCACCAAGATCACGGGCAACCCGAAGATCCAGCTCAACATCGTCGAGATCAAGAACCCCGAACTCGACGCTGCGCTGATCGCTCAGGGTGTCGCCGACCAGCTGGTCAACCGCATCGCGTTCCGTCGTGCCATGAAGCGCGCCGTGCAGAACGCACAGCGCGCCGGCGCCCTCGGCATCCGCGTGCAGTGCTCGGGTCGTCTCGGCGGCGCCGAGATGAGCCGCACCGAGTGGTACCGCGAAGGCCGGGTGCCGTTGCACACGCTGCGTGCCGACATCGACTACGGCATGCGTGAGGCCAAGACGACCAGCGGTCGTGTCGGCGTCAAGGTGTGGATCTACAAGGGAGACATCCTCCCGTACAAGAAGCTCAACGAGGACAAGATCGCCCGCGAGGCCGCCATGGCCGTCGGCGAGACGTCCGGTCAGGGCGCGGGCCCTCGCAAGGTGGTGTCGTCGGGTGGACCCCGTGACGTCGCTCCGGCACCCGAGACCCAGCCGCTCGTCCGTGAGGCCGATCCCGAGCTCGAGAAGTTGCTCGACGAAGAAGAAGCCATTGCCAAGCGCACCGCGCAGGGCGAGGGCAACGACACGCCGCGGTTGCGCGGCGAGGACTGAAAGGGGATCGAACCATGCTGATGCCTCGCAAGGTCGCCCATCGCAAGCACCATCGCGGTCGCACCAAGGGAATGACGAAGGGTGGCTCCGGCCTGAACTTCGGTGAATACGGAATTCAGGCCCTCGAGCCGGGTTGGCTGACCGCCCGCCAGATCGAAGCCGCCCGTATCGCCATGACCCGCTCGATCAAGCGCGGCGGCAAGGTCTGGATCAACGTGTTCCCGGACAAGCCGGTCACGAAGAAGCCAGCCGAGACCCGCATGGGCTCCGGCAAGGGCAACCCCGAATTCTGGGTGGCCGTCGTCAAGCCCGGCCGCACGCTGTTCGAGCTGTCGTACCCGAACGAAGAGCTCGCCAAGGAAGCCTTGAACAAGGCGATCCAGAAGCTGCCGATCAAGGCGCGGATCATCACCCGTGAGGAGGAGATCTGATGGCGAAGAACAACAGCGACCTCGCCGATCTCAGCCTCGGTGAGCTCATCGACGAATTGAAGGCCACCAAGCAGGAGGCGCTCAACCTGCGCTTTCGCAACGCGACCGGCCAGCTCGAGAACACCGCCGAGATCGGCAAGGTGCGCAAGCAGGTCGCTCGTATCAACACCCTCATCCGCGAGCGTGAGATCGCAGCGGCCGAGGCCGGACAGTGAGTGACGAGATGACTGACATCCAAGACACCGAGACCACCGAGCGCGCTGCTCGCAAGGTCCGCGAAGGCACGGTCGTGTCGAACACGATGGACAAGACGGCCGTCGTGGCCGTGGTCGATCGTGTGCGCCACGCCAAGTACAACAAGTTCGTGCTGCGCACCAAGAAGCTGTACGCGCACGACGAGACCAACGACGTCAACGTGGGCGACAAGGTCCGCGTGATGGAGACCCGTCCGCTCAGCAAGAACAAGCGCTGGCGCATCACCGACGTTCTGGAGCGTGCCAAGTGATTCAGCAAGAGTCCCGACTCCGCGTTGCCGACAACTCCGGCGCCAAAGAGGTGCTGTGCATCAAGGTGCTCGGCGGTACCCGTCGTCGCTACGCCTCGATCGGCGACGTCTTCGTCGCCACGGTCAAGGACGCGATGCCCGGCGCCGCTGTCAAGAAGGGCGAGGTCGTCAAGTGCGTCGTCGTTCGCACCAAGAAAGAGAAGCGTCGTCCCGACGGCAGCTACATCCGCTTCGACGAGAACGCGGCCGTGCTGATCAAGGACGACCTGACACCCCGCGGTACTCGCATCTTCGGCCCGGTCGGCCGTGAGCTGCGCGACCGCAAGTTCATGCGCATCGTGTCGCTGGCACCGGAGGTGCTGTGATGAAACTCAAGAAGGGTGACACCGTCGAGGTGATCACCGGCAAGGACAAGGGCAAGCAGGGCGAAGTCGCCTTCGTGTACCCGAAGTCGAACAAGATCATCGTGCACGGTGTCAACACCGCATCGAAGCACCAGAAGCCGCGTCGGGCCAACGAGGCCGGCGGCATCATCGAAAAGGACCTGCCGTTCGACGCCAGCAACGTGATGCTGGTGCACAAGGGCCAGAAGGTTCGGATCGGCTACCAGGTCCAGGACGACGGCACCAAGGTGCGCGTTGCCCGCCCGAGTGGAGAGGTCATCGGATGAGCACCGCAGTTGCCACCGACATCCCGCGCCTCAAGGCGCGCTACAACGACGAGATCAAGGCTGCGCTGCAGACCGATCTGGACATCCAGAACGTCATGCAGGTGCCCGGCCTCGAGAAGATCGTGATCAACATGGGCGTCGGACGGGCCGCCGGCCAGCCGTCGCTGATCGAAGGTTGCGTCGCCGACCTCACCGTGATCTCCGGCCAGAAGCCGATCGTCACCAAGGCACGGACCTCGATCGCCAACTTCAAGTTGCGCGAAGGCCAAGCCATCGGCGTCAAGGTCACGCTGCGCGGCGACCGGATGTGGGAGTTCCTCGACCGCCTGATCTCCGTGGCGATCCCCCGTATTCGAGACTTCCGCGGCCTGCCGGCGCACTCGTGGGACGGACACGGCAACTACACCTTCGGGCTCAACGAGCAGACGATGTTCGCCGAGATCGATCCCGACAAGGCCGACCACCCGCGCGGCATGGACATCACGATCGTGACGACCGCCGGCGACAACGACGGCGGCAAGGCCCTGCTCGATGCGTTCGGTTTCCCCTTCAAGAAGGGTGCCGACGCCGAGAACGAGCCCCGCAAGAAGAAGAACCGTGGCCCCCGCTACGGCGGCAAGAAGAAGTGAGCTGAGGCGACATGGCAAAGAAAGCACTGATCAACAAGGCCAACGCGAAGCCGAAGTTCAAGGTTCGCGCCTACACCCGCTGCCGCCGCTGCGGCCGTGCCCGTTCCGTGTATCGCAAGTTCGGCCTCTGCCGTGTGTGCCTGCGAGAACTCGCCCACGCCGGCGAGATCCCCGGCCTGACGAAGTCGAGCTGGTGAGGAGACAACCATCATGATGACCGATCCCATCGCCGACATGCTCACGCGGGTCCGCAACGCGAACACCGCCAAGCACGACGAGGTGCGCATGCCCTCGTCCAAGCAGAAGGTCGCACTCGCCGAGGTCCTCCGCAAGGAGGGCTACATCGAGAGCTTCGAGACCGCGCCGTCCCCCAAGGGGGTCGGCGACGTGCTGACCATCCAGATGAAGTACTCGCCCGATCGTGACCGCACGATCATGGGCCTGCGTCGCATCTCGACGCCGGGCCTGCGCGTGTACCGCAACGCCGGCACCGTCCCCCGTGTTCTCGGTGGCCTCGGTGTCGCCGTCCTGTCCACCTCCCAGGGCCTCATGACCGACCGCGAGGCGCGCAAGCGCAACGTCGGCGGCGAGGTCATGTGTTACGTCTGGTGACCGGGCCGGAGAAGGAGAAGTAGGAACGACATGTCTCGCATCGGAAAGGCACCCATCGCGGTGCCAGCAGGCGTCGACGTCACCGTCGACGGCCGCACGATCTCGGTCAAGGGGCCCAAGGGCACCCTCGAACGGCAGATCCCCGGCACCATCACCATCAGCCAGGACGGCGACACCCTCGTGTGTGAACGTCCCAACGACGAGAACAAGACCAAGGCCATGCACGGCCTCACCCGCAGCCTGGTGAACAACATGGTCATCGGCGTCACCGACGGGTTCAGCAAGAACCTCGAGATCGTGGGCGTCGGGTACCGTGCCGAGGCCCAGGGGCCCGGTGCGCTGCGCTTGAACTTGGGCTTCAGCCACTCGGTCGACGTCAAGGCGCCCGAGGGCATCACGTTCGAAGTGCCCGCTCAGACGCAGGTCATCGTGTCGGGCATCGACAAAGAAGTGGTCGGCCAGGTGGCCGCCAACATCCGCAGCATCCGCAAGCCCGAGCCGTACAAGGGCAAAGGTGTCCGCTATGCGGGCGAGCGAGTGGTGCGCAAGGCCGGCAAGGCCGGAAAGAAGTAACGGAGCGTCATGACCAAGATCGCCGAAGCACGTCGCAGTGGCCGCATTCGCCGCCACCGTCGCGTCCGCAAGAAGATTCACGGCACCGCCGCACGTCCACGTCTGGCCGTGTTCCGCTCGAACAGGCACCTGTCGGTGCAGGTCATCGACGACGACGCCGGCACCACCCTGGCTGCCGCGTCCACCAACGAAGCCGACCTGCGCGCTGCCGGTTCGGGTTCGAGTGTCGAAGCGGCCACCCGCGTCGGCCAGCTGATCGCCGAGCGTGCCAAGGCCGCCGGTGTCGACAAGGTCGTGTTCGACCGTGGTGGCTTTGCCTACCACGGCCGCATTGCCGCCGTGGCGTCCGCCGCCCGTGAAGCAGGACTGGAGTTCTGATGGCATTTCCAACGAACAATCCCGGCGGTGGTCGTGACAATCGCGACAACCGTGGCCGTGACGGCCGTGACAGCCGCGATGGCGACGACAGCGGTCTGCGCGAGTCCCGCGTCATCACGATCAACCGCGTCGCCAAGGTCGTCAAGGGCGGTCGTCGTTTCTCGTTCACCGCGCTCGTGGTGATCGGCGACGGCAACGGCCGCGTCGGACTGGGCTACGGCAAGGCCAAAGAAGTGCCGCTCGCCATTCAGAAGGGCACCGAGGAAGCCAAGCGCAACCTCTTCGAGGTGCCGATGGCCGGCAGCACGATCATCCACCCCGTCCTCGGCACCACCGGTGGCGGCAGGGTGATGATGAAGCCTGCAGCTCCCGGTACCGGTGTGATCGCCGGTGGCGCAGCGCGCGTCATCCTCGAAGAAGCCGGCGTCCACGACGTGCTCTGCAAGTCGCTCGGCTCGGCCAACCACATCAACGTCGCCCGCGCCACCGTCGCCGGCCTCAAGTCGTTGCAGCGTCCCGACGAGATCGCGGCCCGCCGCGGTCTGCCGGCCGAGGAGTTCGTGCCGAAGGGCATGCTCAACGCCTACAACGAGCGTCAGAAGAGCCGTGCCGGCGCGACTGCCGCACCGACCGGAGGTGCCGAATGAGCTCGTCCAGCAACGAGGCCACCATCACCGTCACGCAGACCAAGTCGTCGATCGGCACCAAGCCCAAGCACCGCGGCACGCTGCGCGCGCTCGGCCTCGGCAAGATCGGTTCGACCAACACGCTGCCCGATCGGCCGGAGATCCGCGGCATGATCGCCCGGGTCCCGCACCTCCTCGAGGTGTCCGACGCCGCAGACACGAAAGCGAGCTGACCATGCAGGTCCACGATCTCACGCCGGCCCCCGGCGCCAAGAAGAACGCCAAGCGCGTCGGTCGCGGTACCGGCGGCAAGGGCGGCAAGACCGCCGGCCGTGGCTCGAAGGGCCAGCGCGCCCGCAACACGGTTGCCCGCGGCTTCGAAGGTGGCCAGACGCCACTCAAGCAGCGCGTGCCGAAGCTGAAGGGGTTCAACAACCCGTTCCGCGTCGAGTACCAGGCGGTCAACCTCGATGCGCTGAGCGCACTGGTCGACAAGACCGGCGACGCGACGGTCACCCCCGAGGTGCTCGTGGCCAACGGTCTGTTGCGCAAGAAGTCGTTCGTGAAGGTGCTCGCCCGTGGCGAGCTGACCACCAAGGTCGACCTGCACGTCCACGCGATCTCCTCCACCGCTGAAGCAGCCGTCACGGCCGCGGGCGGTACGGTGACGCTGATCGAGCTTCCCTTCCGCGAGGAAGGCAAGGCTGGTCGGCCCGCCGTCAAGGGCAACCAGTTCGCCAACCGCTGACTCTGCAGCGCTTGTTCCAAACCACGACCATCCCCCGACGACCAGGAGTGTTCTGAGTGTTCTCGCAGTTGGCGAACATCTGGAGGGTCCACGACCTTCGCAACAAGCTCCTGTTCGTCGTCGCAATGGTGGCCGTCTACCGCTTGGGCGTGTTCATCCGGGTTCCGGGTGTCGATCCCATCGCCATCGAGCAGCTGCGCGAGTCAGCCGGTCAGCAGGGCGCACTCGGATTCCTCAACCTGTTCTCGGGTGGGGCGTTCGAGAGCTTCTCGATCTTCGCGCTCGGCATCATGCCGTACATCACGGCCAGCATCATCATGCAGGTGCTCGGTGTCGTCATTCCGAAGCTCGAGGAACTCCAGCAGGAGGGCGCGGTCGGGCAACGAAAGATCACCCAGTACACGCGCTACGTCACGATCGGCCTGGCCACACTGCAATCGACCGGTCTGGTGTTCATCTTCGGCACCGGGCGGGGAACGGCATTCTTCTCCGCCGCCAGCGCTGCGCCCACCGTGCCGCTGCTGCCTGATGGGGTCTGGCCCCGTGGCTACCTGATCATCCCCACGCTCGTCGCCGGCACCGCCGTGCTGATGTGGATGGCCGAGCTGATCAGCCAGCGCGGCATCGGCAACGGCATGTCGATGATCATCTTCGCCTCGGTGGTCGCGAGCCTGCCCGGCGGTTTCTGGAGCATCCTCCAGCTCAACAAGGTCTTCTGGTTCGTCGCCATGGTCCTGTTGACGATCGGCATCATCATCGCGGTGGTGTTCGTCGAACTCGGTCAACGACGAATCCCTGTGCAATTCGCGAAGCGTGTGGTCGGCCGCCGCATGATGGGCGGTCAGAACACCTACATTCCGCTCAAGGTCAACCAGTCCGGCGTGATCCCGATCATCTTCGCCAGCTCGATCATGCTGCTGCCGGTGATCTTCTCGCAGTTCCTCGGTTCCGGCGAGGGCTGGCGAGGCGAGATCGCCAGCTTCGTCGACCAGTACATCGTCAACCCGCAGAACTTCGTGTACATCACGCTCTTCGCGCTGATGATCATCGCGTTCGCCTACTTCTACAACTCGATCGCCTTCGACCCGGTTCGCCAGGCCGATCAGCTCCGCCGTCAGGGCGGGTTCATCCCGGGCGTGCGCCCTGGCCCCCAGACCGAGAAGTATCTCGGCAAGGCGGTCAACCGCATCACCCTGCCGGGAGCGGTGTTCATCGCGATCATTGCGATCCTGCCGTACATCTTGTTGATCATGGCCGGCATCAACTCGTTCGGGTTCGCCGGCACGAGCGTGCTGATCTCCGTCGGCGTGGCGCTCGAACTGATGCGCCAGATCGACAGCCAGCTCACGCTGCGCAACTACGAGGG
This sequence comes from Ilumatobacteraceae bacterium, assembly GCA_963716095.1. Classification (GTDB taxonomy): domain Bacteria; phylum Actinomycetota; class Acidimicrobiia; order Acidimicrobiales; family Ilumatobacteraceae; genus Sva-07. The sequence goes on from CAVQSV010000023.1 coordinate 782,597, forward strand.
ATTCCTCAAGTAGGTCCGCCGTGATCCCCGGCGCCCGCCTCATCATTCTCGGGCGACAGGGTGCCGGCAAGGGCACGCAGTGCGTGCGATTGTCCCGGCACTTCGTCGTACCGCACATCTCCACCGGCGACATGCTGCGCGCAGCGGTGCGTGAGGGCACCGAACTCGGTGTGTTGGCCAAGCAGGTGATGGACGCCGGCGGGCTCGTCGGCGACGAGATCATGATCGGCCTCGTCGATCAACGGCTGTCGGCCCCCGACGCCTCGACCCGCGGGTACATCCTCGACGGATTTCCTCGAACGATCGAGCAGGCCGACGCCCTCGACGCGATCGCCGATGGCAACCCGATCGATGTGGTGCTCGACCTGAACGTGCCGCGCGAGATCGTGCTCGAGCGGATCTCGGCACGCCGGGTGTGCCGGGACTGCGGTACGAACTACACCTCGACGGGCAGCGATCCCGATCCGTGGATCTGCGACGTGTGCGGCGGCGACGTGCAGCAACGTGCCGACGACACACCGGAGTCGGTCAACCGCCGCCTCGACCTCTACGAAGAGCAGACGTTCCCGCTGATCAAGCACTACGGCGACCAGAACCGGCTCGTGGTCATCAACGGCATCGGTCACCCTGACGCGGTGTTCGACCGGATGGTCAAAGCCGTCGAAGCAAACCGCAACTGACGTCGGCCGCCGTCGGCAGCGTTGTCAGGCGATCCGCGTGAACAGGTAGGCAAACGGCGACTTGGTGTACCCGATTCCTCGTCCGGTTTCGTGAAGGGTCTCGACGGTGACGGCCTGCGGCTTCTTCGGAATCAGGTAGCTGTCGAGGTTGCTCGCGCCGACTCGGTAGCCGCCATCGCTGGCGTCGACGACGCCGGCCAGTTCGTATCGGGTGTCGATGGATGCCATGGCGGCGTCGCCGTGGCTGGGGTTGACGAGCAGGGCACCGCCGATGCGGAGGTGTCGGGTGCAGTGTTCGGTGATGAAGCCGGCGTACAGCGACACCAGGAGGTCGAAGTGGTCGGCGGGAAGGTCGAGATCGCTGCGGTAGTCGGCGTGGATGAAGGTGATGTCGGGATCGACCGGGCCGTCGTGGTCGGTCACGATGTCACGCACGCCGTCGGTGTCGGCGAAGAACTTCGCTGCTCGCTTGTCGACGTCGAGATAGGTCACCGAGTCGAAGACGAACGATGGCGCGAGGTCGACGTAGCTGCCCGGGTAGAGCACGGTGGATGCGTCGACGGACGCGGCGACGGCGCTGAAGAGGCGCCAGCGGTCGCCTTGGTGCTGGTCCTGCTTGGCCCAGAGTTCGGCGGTCTTGGGGTTCATGCGGTTGCGCTCCACGATATGCGCTCCGGTCGGGTGCCCCGTTCGGCCGAGCGCCATACTCGCGAGATGGCTGAACCGGCACCGGCAGGGACACGGCGGCGGGGGCGACCCCCGGCCACCGACTCAGCCGACACGCGCCGCGCCATCGTCGACAACGCCCGGCGTCTGTTCGCCGAGCGCGGCTACGGCGGTGTCACCAACAAGGAGTTGGCGGCGGCATCGGGGATCACGACGGGAGCGCTGTATCACTACTTCGAGTCGAAGCTCGACCTGTATGTGGCGGTGCACCATGACATGCAGCGACGCGTGTACGGCCGGTTCGTCGAGGCAGTCGAGGCCTCCGACACGTTCCGTGGCCAGTTCGAGGGGATGCTCGAAGCAGCGCACCAGATGAACGTCGACGACCACACGCTGGCGCTCTTCGTCGGCACGGTGCGCAACGACATGCGTCGGTTTCCCGAAGTGGCAGAGCGCCTTGCCCGCGCCGACTCCGCGCGTGACGACTTCTTCGTCGGCATCGTCGACACCGGGGTCGCCACGGGGGAAGTGCGACCCGCCGACCGCGAACGGATGGTCGAGTTCATCAGGATCATGCTGATCGGGCTCACCGAAGGCGCGTCGGAGGCAACAGCGCAGCATCGGTGCGCGATCGACGCCATCTTGGCGTTGCTGCGCGGCGATCTGCTGTCGCCACCGTCGAGGTGACCCGGCTCAGAACCATCCGGCGAGCATCGCGACGCCGAACATGGCGAACAACACCGCTGAGGCGATAGCGAGTGCTCGGGTCGGGACGCGGTCGCCGATCAGGTTTCCGGCAACGGCACCCACCATCCCGCTCGAGGCGGCGCCGAGTGTCGCCCCGATCCAGACCCCGACTGGCGACGACTGTGATGCGAGGGTTGCGGTGGCGATCTGCGTCTTGTCGCCGAGTTCGGCCACGGCGATCGTGCCGGCGATCGACGAGACAACAGCAAACGTGCCGACCGATGTGACACGAGGTGCATCTTCGCCGACATCGTTCTCGCTGCGTCGCAGCGCGGCGATGGCGAACCCGAGGAAGACGACGCCACCAACGATCTGGATGGCCCGATCGGGGAGTGTGGCACCGAGGATCCCTCCGACGACGGTTGCTGCGAGATTGGCGATCGCGTAGCCGATCGTGAGGCCGAGTGCCACGGTTCGTAGCGGGTACCGTGCCCCGAAGTTGAGCGCAAGGAGCTGTGTCTTGTCGCCGAGCTCGGCGACGAACACGACTCCGAAGGCAATGGCGAGCGCGGTGACGAGATCAGTCACGTGGCCGGCGAGCGTCGATCAGGAGGTTGGTCCGCGCTGGAGGCGGCCGGGGCGGGCGCCGGTGAGTGCGCCGTTTTCGGCGATCACCTCGCCGCGCTTGATGGTGGCGAGATAGCCGTCGGCGCCCTGCATCAGCCGGGTACCGCCGGCGGGGAGATCGTCGATCAGCACCGGCGGGTGCAGGGTGAGGTGCTCGTGGTCGATCACGTTGATGTCGGCGAGCATTCCTGGAGCGATCACGCCGCGGTCGGTCCAGCCCACGTGGCGCGCGGTGCGCTGGGTCTGCTGGTGGACGACGTACTCGAGTGGCAGCTGCTCACCTCGGTTGCGGTCGCGGGTCCAATGGGTGATCGCCGTGGTGGGAAAGCTGCCGTCGCAGATCGAGTTGCAGTGGGCGCCAGCGTCGGAGAGGCCGAACATCGCGTTCGGTGAGGTCAACATCTCGCGGACGTCGCCGAGGTCGCCGCGGGCGTAGTTCATCAACGGGATGTAGAGCAGTCGGCTGCCGTCGTCGTCGAGCAGCAGGTCGTAGAGCAGTTCATCGGGCCGGGCGCCCGCGGTTGCCGCTCGCCCGGCGACGCTGTCGGCGGGAGTCGGCTCGTAGTCCGGCGGATCCGACAACGGGTACATGCGGTCGTAGCCGGAGTGCAGGATGCCCACGAATCCGGTCGGGCTGGACGCTGCGTGCTCGTCGAGCAGCGTGCGCCGAACCTTCGGGTCGCGCAGCCGACCCAACCGTTCGTCGTGGTCGAGCGTGTGGAGCTGGCGATACGAGGGGCAGAACATGAACGGGTTGGCCGTTGCCTGCAGTCCGATCAGCACACCGATCGGGCGCACTGCGACCTGTGCCTTCACGTCGGCCCCGGCTGCATTCCATTGATCGATCGCAGCGAGGAGTTCGCGGAAACGGTCGGGGGCGTCGTCGTTCTGCTGCACGGTGAAGCTGAGCGGACGGCCGACCTCGTTGGCGATTCGACCGAGCAGTTCGATCTCGTGGGCAACCAGTTCGTCGTCGGTCGACTGATACGCATCGGAGATCAGCTGGATCACGCCAGCGTCGGCCCGTCGGAGGGCGGCGGCGATGCCGAGTACCTCGTCTGCACCGGCGCGGAGGGTGCCGATCTGTTGGCCGCGCGAGGTTCGGTGGACGTAGGTGCGCGACGTGGTGAACCCGAGCGCGCCAGCGTGAATCGCTGCCTCGCACAGCTCGGACATCTCCTCGATCTCGGCGTCGGTGGCAACGGCCTCGACGTCGGCACCACGGTTGCCCATCACATACGTGCGCAGCGCGGCGTGGGGAATCTGGGTACCGACATCGACGGTCCAGCGCATCGTGTCGAGCAGGTCGAGATACTCCGGGAACGTCTCCCAACCCCACGTCATGCCTTCGCTGAGAGCCGTGCCCGGGATGTCTTCGACGCCTTCGAGCAATTCGATCAGGAACTGGTGCTGATCGGGCTTGACCGGGGCGAACCCGACGCCGCAGTTGCCGAGCAGGATCGAGGTCACGCCGTTGATCGAGGATGGGGCCACGTCGGGGTCCCAGGTGACCTGACCGTCGTAGTGGGTGTGGATGTCGACCCAACCTGGGGTGACGATCATTCCGTCGGCGTCGATCTCGCGGCGAGCGGCGCCGACGGTGCCGGGAGCGCCAACTGTGGTGATCAGTTCACCGTCGATCGCCAGGTCAGCGAGCCGTCGTTCGGCACCGGTTCCGTCGACCACCATGCCATTGCGAATCACCAGATCGTGCATGTGTGAACGCTAGCAACCAGCCCGTGGGCAGCGTCGGCCGGGCACCCGACCGTTGCCGGTCAGGCGGCGGTTCTTCGGTTGGGCGGGTTGGTGATGCGAATGGTGCCGTCGGGGAGTCGGAGCGTGAGTTGTCGATTGGGTCCGAGTTCGATGATCCAGCCGTCGTTGTGAATTCTGTGATGGTGGACGCTGCACACTGGCAGCAGATTGGAGAGATCGGTGAGCCCGCCGTTGCGCCACCAGATGATGTGGTGCAGTTCGCAGCGGTCGTAGGCGACCGAACACCCAGGGATCGAGCAGCACGAGTACAACGCTCGGAGCGCCCGACGTTGCGCGCGGTTGGCGAGGCGCGTGGCGCGGCCCTGGTCGAGGGTGCCGGGGGCGTAGAGCACGACGCCGTTGCGGACGATGACGGCAGTGGTGTCGGCGTTGCCAGCGAGTTCGGCGATGATCCGTGCGGGCAGTTCGATGGGGATGGCGAACTCGACAACGGGTCCGGTGCGTTCGGGGGCGTCGGCGTCGATGACCGCCACGTATTCGGGTCGGCCCATCTTGGCGCCACCGGCGCCGCTGGCGAGGCGTGCCAGCGCGTGTGCGGCGAGGAATTGCTGGCGTTCGATCGGGTCGGTGGGGCAGTGGGTAGGTGTTGCCTCGGCGAACAGTGTCTCGACGGCGGTGTCGAGTTTCGCGGACACCTTGAGGGCGGCGATCGGGTCGAATCGGCCGCTGAGGCACCACATGCCTTCGGCGTCGGTCCACGTTCGTAGCCGGGTGTTGCGTTGCTGACGGGTGAGGCGGTCGATGCCATCGTCGCTGAGCAGCCTCGTGGCTTCCAATGCGACTCGTCGTCGGAACTCGTCGACGGTGGCGGCTTCGGCGATGGCGGCGAGATCGTCGACGCGGTCGAACAACTTGGCGCGTTGTCGGGCGTCGAGTTGCTTGGACGAGCGGGTGACGGCATCGACGTGTGCGGCGGTGATTGCGCCGTGGTCGAGTTTGCTCGCGAGGGCGGGTACGTGGGTCAGGGTGTCGGAGCGCTCTTTGGTCTTCGATGCCTGGCCGACCGACGTCTTCGATGCTGCTGCGATCGTGGCTTCGGGGAACGAAACGTGGGCGCTGAGCCGAGCAACGAGGCTGGCTTGGCGGGCCTCGACCCATCCGGCCAACTGACGGGCGGTGACCAGGGCGGATTCGAGTTCGACTGCGTCTGCGGCGGTGTCGGCGTCGATCGACGACAGCCGCTCGACCCGCTCGATCACCGCACCGATCTCCATACGTCCAACCATACGTAGGGGGTGTCACAGAGATGATGAGAAGACCGCTGTGTGCAACGCTTGACTGAAGGGGGGTGAAGGGACGCCGACGGGGACTGTCACGTTGCTGTTCACCGACATCGAGGGTTCAACGCGCGCCTGGCAGGCCGATCCCGAGAAGATGGGGCGAGCGGCGGCAACCCACGACCGGTTGGTGCGGACGTGCATCGAAGGCGCAGGCGGCTACGTCTTCGCACTCGGCGGCGATGTCGGTGATGATGGTCCGACGCCGGTACCTGTCGCTCTTGGGTGTCCCACCGTCATCTCCTGCGTCACTCGAGTCGGCCAGCGACATCGACGCCGATGTCCCCGAGATCAGGGAGATGGTCCTCGAAGAAGTGCGGTACGCCCGCGATCTCCTCACCGAGCGCTGACTGGCCTCCCACAAGATGCGTCGTCGTGGCGGGAGCGGCGTACCCGTTGCTGGCGAAGCGTCGATGGAACTCCTCGGTGAGCGCCTGGGGCCCCGGGCGCTCGGTGACGGAGCAGGAAAGGCACGTGTTCTGCATCGACGACGTCCAGCCCGTCGGCCTCGCTCTTCATCGCACTCTCCCCGGGTCAGGCCTCGTGAACCGACTGTTGCTCACCCGGAGGGTGGCCGAGAGTGGACACGAATCGTGACAGTTTTCACTCGCACGGCCCCGTGAGCTGGCCTACGGTCCTCGATGGGGAACAGCGAGAGGGGAACGCACATGACGATCGGACTGCGGGAGCATGCGGCTGCACGCGGCGACGACTGGTCACTCGATGACGGGGACCGCCGGTTGACCTGGGTCGAGGAGAACGCTCGGACGAACCAGCTCGTCCACGGCTTGCGCGGGCTCGGACTCGGAGCGCACTCGTGCATCGCGATCCTTGGTGGCAACCGTCGAGAGTGGGTCGAGACGGTGAACGCCGCGTCGCGCAGCAGCATGGTGTGGGTGCCGATCAACTGGCACTTCTCGGTCGACGAGGTCGCCTACGTGCTCGAGAACTCGCGAGCCGATGCGATCCTCGCCGACGCCGACTTCGGCGACACTGCCGGTGCGGCGGCCGACCAGGCGGGGGTGAAGATCCGGATCGCCTACAACGGCGCCATCGACGGCTTCGCCGACTACGACGACCTGCTCGCCGCCTCGTCGGCCGACGAGCCCGTCGATCAGGGCCGCGGCCGGCCGATGCTGTACACCTCGGGCACCACCGGGCGGCCGAAGGGCGTCGTCCCGGTCGTGGAGACACTCGGGTCGGACATCGGTCAGCAACTCGAGGCGATGCACACAACGTTCGCGCAGTGGGGCGTCCCGACCGCCGACGGCATCGCCTACAACGGTGCACCGCTCTACCACGCAGGACCCTTCGCGTTCGGCTATCAGTTCCACGCCGCCGGATCGAAGCTGATCCTGCGTCCGAAGTGGGACGCCGAGGACATGTTGCGCCTCATCGAGGTCGAGCGGATCACCACCGCCTACGCCGTGCCGACGCACTTCGCCCGCCTGCTCAAGCTGCCCGACGACACACGGAACCGGTACGACGTGTCGAGCCTCCGATCGGTGTGGCACACCGCTGCGCCATGCCCGCCGGAGATCAAACGGCGCATGATCGAGTGGTGGGGACCGGTGATCAACGAGCTGTACGGCGCGAGCGAGGGTGGGTTCGGTGGCACCTCGTTCACCTGCACGTCGGAGGAGTGGCTGGCCCACCCGGGCACCGTCGGCAAGCCGAACGCCAACACCGAGGTCCACATCCTCGACGACGACGACAACGACCTCGGGCCACACGAAGCGGGCCGCATCTATGTGCGGGCTCGATCCGGTGGCGACTTCGCCTACCTCGGCGACGACGACAAGACCGAGTCGGCGCACCTCGGGCCGGCGATGTACAGCTTCGGCGACATCGGCTACACCGACGACGACGGCTTCCTCTACCTCTCCGACCGGCAGATCGACATGATCATCTCCGGCGGCGTCAACATCTACCCCGCCGAGATCGAGGCAGCGCTCGCTGCGCACGACCTGGTGGTCGACGTGTCGGTGTTCGGGATCCCCGACGACGAGTTCGGTGAACAGGTGAAGGCTGCTGTGGAACTCGTCGACGGCGCCGACCCCGGCGCCGCGGAGACCGTGCTCCGCAACCACTGCCGCGAGCACCTCGCCGGCTACATGGTGCCGCGCTCGTTCGACTTCGGGCCGCTGCCGCGCACGCCGACCGGCAAGCTCCCGAAACGTCTCCTCCGAGCGAAGTATTGGGAAGGCACCGGCCGCACGATCTGACGGCGAACGTGCCGGCAGGCCATGCCCCCAGAACAGATCGAGGATCGATGCTGCTATCGACGGGAGCGGAGGTACGAGCGGGGGATGGCGCCGCTGACACCGACGAGTTCTCGGTTGGGGTCGTCGACGTGCTCGATGTCGGGCGGTGTCGAACGCATCATCGCAGCGAAGACCAACGCCGCTGCGCCGATACCTGCGCCCACCAGATAGGCGGTCAGGAAGTCCGACGCCTGTTCGGTGCCGCCGTAGATCGACGTGAGCGTGGAGATACCGAGGGCGCTGCCGACCTGGAACGCCATGCGTTGTGCAGCCGCAGCGATGCCGAGGTCTGCTTCGTCGACCGAGTTCGACATCGTGGCGGTGATCGTGGGCTGGGCCGTGCCGTTGCCGATCCCCTGAATGATCAGCCCGATGATCGCGATCCACAACAGGTCTGCGGATCCTCCGAGTCCGAGCAGCACCAGTGCGATGGCGATGGCGGCCGAGCCGAAGACGGCGACCGGGCGTTCGCCGATCCGAGTGGCGAGCGTCCCGCCGATGGGGGAGGTGATCGCGAACGATGCCGGACGGAGCAGCATCACCAACGACGTGGCAGAGACCGACAGTGCGAACACCGACTGCAACATCAGCGGTGCCAGGACGAATCCGCCCATGTAGGCAGCGCCGGAGAACAGCGCCGCGAGCATCGCCGTGGTGAAGTTCCGTCGTCGGAAGAACTCGAGCGGGAGCAATGGAAACGCAACCCGGGCTTCGACCAGGCAGAACGCGATCAGCCCGGCGATGCCCATGACGAACGCGGCGACGATCACACCGTCGACACCGCGAGCGGGCACCTGGTTGAGCGCGAACATCAGGGCGCCGGTTGCCACGGCGAGGGTGAGCGCTCCGGGCACGTCGAAGCCGACATCGGTGCGAAGCGGGGTCTCGCGCAAGACGAGATACGCGGCGATGACCGGGATGACCGAGAGCGCTGCCTGGATCCCGAACATCGGTCGCCATCCGACGGCGTCGATCAGCGGACCACCGATCACCAGCCCGATCGCCGGGGAGCCGGCGGCGACGAATGCCCACCAGCCCATTGCCTTGGCGCGTTCGCTGCGGGCGTACACGCTGTTGATCAACGCCATCGATGACGGGATCGTGGCGCCGCCGATCATCACCGCCAAGCCGCGCATGGCGATCAACGAGATCGGATCCCATGCGAACACGGTGAGTGCGGTGATGCCGGTCGAGATCGTGAACCCGGTGAGGAACACGCGACGGTGCCCGTAGAGGTCGCCCAACTTGCCGAGAATCGGCAGCGCGACCGCCGAGGCGAGCAATGGGGCGGAGATCACCCAGGCGATCAGCGTTTCGGTGGTGTCGAAGTCGTCGGCGATCGTCGACAGGCTCACGGCGAGGAGCGTCACGGGGAAGGTGGTGGCGAACATCCCTGCCAAGGCGGTGAGCAGTACCCAGCGCTTGTAGCCGTCGTGAGCGTCGAGCCTGGCCTGGATGGCGCCGCGCGCGACGTTCATCCGTTCGGCTCCGACCATTCCGGCGAGGGTAACGCCGCAGCGACCGCACTGGCACGCCGTGCCAAACCCCGATTCCTCACACAAACGGTGGTTGGTTGGGCCCGTAGCACACCGTCCGCGAAATCGGGCGGACCGCCCATTGGATCTGCGAAAGGGTCCCGCTAGCATGACACGCCGGTCTGTTCACAGGCCATCCGTGTGCCGTGCAAGCGGTCCGGATGTCATGCACGCCCCGAACGAGTGAGGAGAAGCCCCTGCCAAAGCCAAAGGAAGATGCGATCGTGCTGGAAGGCAAGATCCTCGAATCGCTTCCGAACGCAATGTTCAAGGTCGCGCTCGACAACGGGCACGAAGTCTTGGCCCACATCTCCGGAAAGATGCGCATGCACTACATCCGCATCCTTCCCGGCGACAAGGTGCAGGTGGAACTCACCCCCTACGACCTCACCCGAGGTCGCATCACGTACAGGTACAAGTAAGAGAGCAACCATGAAAGTACGACCCAGCGTCAAGCCGATGTGCGACAACTGCAAGGTGATCCGTCGCCATCGCCGCATCATGGTCATCTGCACCAATCCCCGTCACAAACAGCGCCAGGGCTGAGGGGCACAGGAGAAATCACATGGCACGTATCGCCGGCGTCGACATCCCCCGCGAAAAGCGGTTGGAGATCTCGCTCACCTACATCTTCGGGATCGGTCTGCCCACGTCGCAGAAGATCTGCGCAGATCTCGACCTCGACCCCAACACCAAGGTGTCGAACCTCACCGAGGACGAGATCAACCGCATCCGTACCTACATCGACCAGAACCTCAAGATCGAAGGTGACCTGCGCCGCGACGTGCAGGGAGACATCAAGCGCAAGATCGAGATCGGCTGCCTCCAAGGCGTCCGTCACCGCAAGGGCCTTCCCGTCCGCGGTCAGCGCACCCACACCAACGCTCGCACCCGCAAGGGTCCGAAGCGCACCGTCGCCAACAAGAAGAAGGCAGTGAGGAAGTAATGGCGAAGCCAACCGCGACACGCCGTCCGCGCAAGCGCGACCGCAAGAACGTCAGCACGGGCATCGTGCACATCAAGAGCTCGTTCAACAACACGATCGTCTCGATCACCGACACCGAAGGCAACGTCATTGCGTGGGCATCTTCGGGTGGTGTCGGCTTCAAGGGCAGCCGCAAGAGCACGCCCTATGCCGCACAGCAGGCCGCCGAAAAGGCCGGCAAGGCTGCCATCGAGCACGGCATGCGCCGCGCCGAGGTGCAGGTCAAGGGCCCGGGCTCGGGCCGTGACACCGCCGTGCGCTCCATCCAGCAGACCGGTATCGAGGTCACCTCGATCAAGGACGTCACCCCGGTTCCCCACAACGGGTGCCGTCAGCCGAAGCGTCGGCGCGGCTAAGGAGAAGACAGAAAATGGCTCGTTACACCGGACCCAAGGTGCGCATCTCGCGCCGCCTGTCGGTCAACATCTTCGAAAATGAGAAGGGCCGTCAGGCGCTCGAGCGCCGTCCCTTCCCCCCAGGCCAGCACGGCCGCACGCGCCGCCGCAACGCAGGCAGCGAGTACCTCGCCCAGATGCAGGAGAAGCAGAAGGCGAAGTACATCTACGGGGTGCTCGAGAAGCAGTTCCACAAGACCTACCTCGAAGCCCAGCGTCTGCAGGGCCCCACCGGTGAGATCCTGCTGCGACTGCTCGAACAGCGCCTCGACAACGTCGTGTACCGCGCCGGTTGGGCATCCAGCCGTCCGCAGGCCCGCCAGTTCGTGAACCACGGCCTGATCCAGGTCGACGGCAAGCGCGTCGACATCGCCAGCTTCCGGTGCAAGAAGGATCACGTGATCTCGCTGTCGCCCAAGGCGCAGAAGATGATCGTCATCCAGCACAACATCGACACGCTCGACCGCTCGCTCGTCGGGTGGCTCGAGTCGAGCGACGGTGGCAAGGCTGTGACGGTTCGCAGCCTGCCCGAACGAGAGCACATCGACATCCCGGTGCGCGAGTCGCTCATCGTCGAGCTCTACTCCAAGTAATTCCCCCTTCGAACGTCCCCGCTCGTCACCCGAACACCCGGAAAGGTCCCGGCACCAATGCTCGTCATGCAGCGCCCCACCATCGAAGCTCTCGGTGAGGAGTCCAACAACCGCGGCTACTTCGCCGTCGGTCCACTCGAGCCTGGCTTCGGCCACACCCTCGGCAACTCCCTGCGCCGCACATTGCTGTCGTCGATCCCCGGCGCAGCGATCACCACGGCCCGTTTCGACGATTCGCTCCACGAGTTCGACACGATCCCCGGTGTCGCCGAAGACGTGACCGACATCATCTTGAACCTCAAGGACGTCGTCGTCACCTCCGAGTCCGAAGAGCCCGTCACCATGCGCCTCGATGCCCGCGGTGCCGGTGTCGTCACGGCCGGCGACATCGAGTGCCCGGCCGACGTCGAGGTGCTCGACAAGGACCTCCACATCGCCACGCTCAACTCCAAGGGCCGCCTCGCCATCGACCTCACCGTCGAGCAGGGCCGCGGCTACCTGTCGAGCAACCGTGAGGACGACAACCGGGTCATCGGCGTCATCCCGATCGACGCCATCTTCAGCCCGGTGCGCCGTGTGGCGTTCCAGGTCGAGCCGACCCGCGTCGAGCAGTCGACCAACTACGACCGCCTGGTCCTCGAGATCGAGACCGACGGTTCGATCACCGCAGCCGACGCCCTGGCCTCCGCCGGCGCCACGTTGCGTTCGCTGGTCGACCTCGTCGCAACGATGTCCGACGAGCCGAAGGGGCTCGAGCTCGGCGAGATCGTCGACGCCACGGTCACGTCGCCTGATCTCGATCTGCCGATCGAGGATCTCGACCTGTCCGAGCGTCCCAACAACTGCCTCAAGCGGGCCCAGGTCAACACGGTCGGCGAACTGCTGACCAAGACCGAGGACGACCTGCTGAACATCACCAACTTTGGCCAGAAGAGCCTCGACGAAGTCAAGGCCAAGCTCGACGAGCGCGGCCTCACGCTGCGCGGCTGATCGCTGCGACGCACGTAACGAAAGACGATTGAACGATGCCCACTCCACGCCGCTCCCGCCGCTTCGGCAGCTCCGCAGCCCATCAGCGCCTGATGATGGCCAACCTCGCTGCGTCGCTGTTCGCTGCCGAGGCCATCACCACCTCCGAAGCCAAGGCCAAGCATCTCCGCCCGATCGCCGAAAAGCTGATCACCAAGGCGAAGAAGGCTCAGGAAGAGGGCCCGATGCAGGTCCACCGGATTCGCCAGATCGAGGCGTTCCTCGGTGACAAGGAAATGACCTACAAGCTCGTTCACGACGTGGCTCCTCGCTACGCCGAGCGCAACGGTGGCTACACCCGCATCCTCAAGATGGGTGGTCGCCACGGCGACAACGCCCAGATGGCGCGCATCGAACTCGTTTGAGAGTGATCGCGTGTCCGACACGCGCAACGTCCGCCTGACGGTCGCCTACGACGGCACCGACTTCCGCGGGTTCGCCGAGAGCGATGGTGTCCGCACCGTGATGGGCGACATCCGTCGAGCCGTCGAGACCGTGGTGCGCGGCGATGTCGAACTCACCGGCGCCGGGCGGACCGACGCCGGTGTCCACGGATGGGGCCAGGTGATCTCCGGTCAGCTCCCGGCCACGACCGATCTCGGTCGTCTCCAGCGAAGCCTGAACGGAATGTGCGGGCCCGACATCTCGGTGCGATCAGCCGAATGGGAGTCGCCCGAGTTCTCTGCACGCTTCTCTGCCACGGGGCGCAGCTACCGCTACCACGTGTGGAACGATCCCGCTGCGAATCCCCTGCTGGCCCGTACGGCCTGGCACGTCCCGCGTGCACTCGACCTCGATGCGATGGCGCTCGGAGCTGACGAGTTGCTCGGTGAACACGACTTCTCGTCGTTCTGTCGTCGCCCGAAGCCCGCACCGGGCCACGACGAACCGAGTCTGGTTCGCCGGATCGATGCGGCGCGCTGGTCGCGAGTGGACGACAGCTGGGGTTCGTCGTTGCTCCGCTTCGAGATCACGGCGTCGTCGTTCTGCCACCAGATGGTTCGCAGCATCGTCGGCACGCTCGTCGACGTCGGGCTCGGCCTCCGCAGCGCTGACTCGATCGGCGTGACGCTCGCAGCTTGCGATCGATCTGCCGCCGGCCGAGTCGCACCACCGACCGGACTGGTGCTCTGGTCGGTGGACTATCGCGGCGAGCGCTGGGACGCCTGAGTTTCGGTTTCAGCGGCGACCGGAGCGTCGGTGGCGCTCGGAGTGGGCACCTCGATCTGGGGCAGCAGCGACAACAGCTCGTCGCCGGAGACGGCCGGTGCGTACAGCCAGCCCTGGAACGCGTGGCATCCGAGCGCGGCGAGCCTGTCGCGCTGGTAGGGCTGCTCGACCCCCTCGGCAACGCAGGTGAGCTTGAGGTTGTCGCTGAGACCGAGAATCGCTGTGGTGAGGTTCGTGGCTGCCGGATCGATGTCGATCCCGGCGACGAATCGACGATCGATCTTCACCCCGTCGATCGGGAGCTCGAGCAGGTGGGCGAGCGACGAGTACCCGGTCCCGAAGTCGTCGATCGACACGTGGATCCCGGCGAAGCGAAGCTTCTGCATGTTCGCCAGCGACGCAGCACCGGGTGAGAGCAGGTCGGTCTCGGTGATCTCGACGACGAGATGGGTCGGATCCGCGCCGGCGCGCCGGCACCGTTCGAGGAAGGTCGCCCCGAATGCAGGGCGAGACATCGCCTTCGGATCGATGTTGACGTGCACCTCGATCTCGGGGTGGCCGGCCTCGGCGAGCCGAACAGCGAAGTCCAACGCCCGATCGAGCACCTCGTCGTCGACTGCCTCGCCGAGTCCGGCCATCTGCGCCAACGGGAGGATCTCGCCGACGCCGAGCACGCCGCGAAGTGGATGCACCCAACGCACGAGCGCCTCGACGGCGGTGATCGTGCCGTCGGCGGAGCAGATCGGTTGGTAGAACGGTTGGATCTGGCCGTCGTTCAGAGCCTCCCGAAGCAGTTCGAGCTGGTGTCGTCGTTCGTTGATGGCGTCGACCGAGATGCCTCCGGTCTCGGGGTCGGCGTAACGCTTGGCTGACATCAACTCGTTGCTCGCGCTGACCAACAGTGCGTCGAGCACTTCGGGCCGAGCCTCGAATGCGGTTGCCGTACGGATGTCGAAGTTGACGTCTTGGCCGCGCACCGAGATCGGCCTCGCGACATCACGACGGACCCGCTCGCGCAGCATCTCCACAGCGTTGATGCTCTCCGCTCGGATCGCGAGCAGGAACTCGTCGCCACCGAACCGGGCCGTGACCAGATCGGGCCAGCGGATCTGGTCGATGCGATCGGCGACCGCGGCGAGCACGGCGTCGCCGACCGGTTCGCCGTACAGCTCGTTGATCGAGCGGAAGTGGACGATGTCGACCACGAGGATCCCGAGACCGCCCCCGCCCTGCATCAACGAGTGCGCAGCCCGCATGAACCCGTCGCGATTCAGCAGGCCCGTGCGGCTGTCGTGCTCGGCGAGGAACTCGACCCGGTCACGTGCGTCGGCCAGGGAGGTGGCGATCTGGGCACTGACGACGTAGCTCTCGACGACCGGATCGTCGAGCAGGTTGTTGACGGTGAATTCGCAGATCAACGAGTTGCCGCCGGAGTCGAGCACTCGTGCATCGAGGGTGAGCGATCCCTGCGGCTCGAGTCGTTGTGCTGCGTCGAGCACGGTGTCTCGGTCGTCGGGGTGGAGGAAGTCGATGATCGATCGTCCTCGCGCCAGCTCCGGGTCGTGACCCAACAGACGCGTGACCGCCCCGTTGACCGAACGCACCAACCCACGTGCATCGGCGAGGACGACCATGCCGTGCATGTTCGCCATCACCGCACGCAGCACCTCGGTGTCGCCCTGATCGAAGTCGAGTCGGTGACGTTCCGTGACGTCGCGACCGACGATCATGATCAGACCGGCGAATGGATCGTCGAAGCCGGGCGCCCGATAGGTGCCGCGAAACTCGAGATAGCGCCACGTTCCGCGTCCGGTGCGGACCCGCAGCGTGAGCAGCTCCCCGAACGCCTTCTCGACCACGGTCTGCAGCGCCGCCTTGGCCAGGCTCACGTCGTCGGGATGGACCAGATCGAGCATGTCGGTGTCGAGCAGCTCGGTTGCATCCCAGCCGAGCGTGTCCGCCGCGGAGTCGTTCGCGTACCGCAAGACGCCGGTGGGATCGACGGCGAACACGGGGTCAGCGAGGTGATCGACCGACGGCGCGTTCGGGCCACCAGAACTCATAGGGCCTCATCGGCAGCCGGATGCACGAACTCGAGACTATTGCCAGCGGAGCGCAAGGAGGTGCCAGCCTGACGGCGCGGGTTGGAGCCGGGTGCCGGCGGCCGTATCATTTCACGGTTCCCCACCGAGGGATACTTGACTCTTCGACTCTCGACAGATTGATTGCGCCATGCCGACGTACACCCCCAAAGCCAGTGAGATCCAGCGTGAATGGCACGTTGTCGACGCCGAAGGGCTGGTGCTCGGTCGTCTGTGCACCGAAGTCGCCCGCATCCTGCGCGGCAAGCACAAGCCGACCTACACCCCCCACATCGACACCGGCGACCACGTGATCATCGTCAACGCCGACAAGATCGTGATGACCGCCGGCAAGGCCGAGCGCACGATGGTGTACCGCCACAGCGGCTACCCGGGTGGCATCAAGTCCGAGAGCTACGCCAACCTGCACGCACGCAAGCCCGCCGAGGCCGTGCGCAAGTCGGTCCGTGGCATGCTCCCGAAGGGCCCGCTCGGCCGCCAGCAGCTCCTGAAGCTCCAGGTGTACGCCGGCCCGACGCACCCGCACGCCGCCCAGACACCCACCAAGCTCGAGCTCCCGGCCGCCAAGGCCCGCTGAACCACCGATCGCACCAGAGAGACGCACACACATGGGAACCGCACCGCTCACCCAGACCACCGGCCGCCGCAAGGAAGCCGTCGCCCGGGCCCAGATCCGCCCCGGCACCGGCCAGTTCACGATCGATGGCAAGACGCTCGAGGCGTACTTCCCGACTGCGGTCTCGCAGATGGTCGTCACCGAGGCGCTCACCGTCACCGACACCCGCGAGAGCTACGACATCACGGCGTCGATCCACGGTGGTGGTGTCAGCGGTCAGGCCGGAGCGCTTCGGCTCGCCATCGCTCGCTCGCTGGTCGAGCTCGACCCCGAGAGCCGAGCAGTACTGAAGAAGGCCGGCCTCCTCACGCGTGACTCGCGCAAGAAGGAGAGCAAGAAGTACGGCCTCAAGAAGGCCCGCAAGGCGCCACAGTTCACCAAGCGCTGATCGGCTTCGCCCGATGCAGTTCGGCACCGACGGAGTCCGTGGTGTCGCGCTCACCGAACTGACCACCGACTTCGCCGCGCGTCTCGGCCGCGCTGCGGCTCGGGTGCTCGGTACCGACGGCGCGACCCTCGTGGTCGTCGGCGGTGACACGCGTGAGTCCACCGAGGTGCTCGATCGGGCCCTGTGTGAGGGTTTCACCGCGGAGGGCCTCGACGTCCTGCGGCTCGGCGTTGCATCGACGCCGCTGGTGGCGTTCGAAGCCCAGCGCCGGGGTGCGCTCGGCGCCGTCGTGTCGGCCTCGCACAACACGTGGACCGACAACGGCATCAAGTTGTTCGCACACGGTGGGGTCAAGCTCACCGACGAGGTCGAACGTCGGATCGAGGCCGAACTGGTTGCCCCACGTGACGACCGCCCAACGCGGGAACCGGGCAGCGTCGTCGACGCCGGCGCTGATCATGAGGCCTACGTCGACCACGTGGTGGCCTTCCTCGAAGGGCTTCGCCTCGACGGTCTGAAGATCGTGCTCGACGCAGCGAACGGCGCAGCTCACCGAGTCGGCCCCGAGGTGCTGCGGGCCGCCGGCGCCGAGGTGATCGTGATCGCCGAATCGCCGGACGGCCGCAACATCAACGACGACTGCGGCGCCACCGCCCCGGCGTTCGTGGCTGCTGCGGTGGTCGATCACGGCGCCGACGTCGGCATCGCGCTCGATGGTGACGCCGATCGGCTGATCGCTGTCGATCACCTCGGCAGGGTCGTCGACGGTGATCACATCATCGCCATCGTCGCCAACGATCTACGCGCTCGCGGCGAGCTTCGCCACGACACGGTCGTCGTCACCGTGATGACCAATCTGGGTTTCCGCCTGGCGATGAGCGAGGCGGGGATCTCGGTGGTGGAGACCGCCGTTGGCGACCGGTACGTGCTCGAGGCGCTCGCAGCCGGCGGCTTCTCGCTCGGCGGTGAGCAATCCGGACACGTGATCTTTGCCGACCACGCCACCACCGGTGACGGGGTGCTCACTGCGGTGGCGCTGCTCGATGCGGTGAAGCGGGCTGGGCGACCGCTCGCCGAGATCGCCACCGAGACCATGACGTCGCTGCCGCAGGTGCTCGTCAACGTGCGCGTTACTCAGCGGATGCCCGATGCTGCCGAGCGGTTCGCCGGGGACATCGCGGCGGCTCAGGCCGACCTCGGTGACACGGGCCGAGTGCTGGTGCGTGCCAGTGGCACCGAGCCACTCGTGCGCGTGATGGTGGAAGCGCCCACCCACGAACGGGCCCAGCAGGTGGCCGAGCGCCTCGCCGAGGTCGCCCGTCGCGCTTCCACCTGAGCAGCGTCGTCGCTCGGGTGTGCCGACGCCCGATTGCCGGCCGTGCGGCGCAGTAGCCTGACTGGCCATGTGCGGCATCATCGGCATCGTCAGTCGGCCCCCCACGCGGGCGACCCCCGACGGCGCCGAACTGGCCGCCGGGTTGGACCGGGCGATCGACGCGGCCGAAGCCCACGACCTCGTCGCCGGCGGCCAGCAGGCGCGAGCGGTCGATGACGCTCTGCGCGGCCTGCCAGGCGTGCTCGCGCTGGTCGGCCACGTCGACCTCGTCGCGTCGATCACGTCACGCCTCGATCGGCTCGACGCGATCGCGCTCGAAGCCGAGCGGCGTCTCGATGCCAACACCGGCGACCTCGATGCCGATGAACTCGAGCGGGCCAATGCTGAGTTGATCGACCTCAAGGACGCGCTGTGGGCGATCCGTCACGATCGGCTGCGGACCACCCGCGAGGTCCAGGCCCTGGCCGGACGCGCTGCGCCGGCGTCGGCGCTCGGCGGGTACCTCGCCGTGCAGCAGGCGTTCTCTGCCATCGATCGACTCGAGGTGCGCGGCCGCGACTCTGCTGGGCTCCACGTGTTCGTGTGGGGCCACGACATCGACGGCGACGTCCTCGACACCCTCGTCGCAGAACGCGGCAACGACCCGCTGTTCCAGTCGGGCGCCGTCGTGGCCGCCGGCGACTGCCTCTCGTTCGTGTACAAGGCCGCCGCCGAGATCGGTGAACTCGGCGACAACACCGCAGCCCTGCGTCGAGCGCTCGACGCCGACGACCTTCTGCGCCGGGCGTTGCGGTCGCCGTCGGCGAGGGTGGCGATTCTCGGCCACACCCGGTGGGCGAGCGTCGGGATCATCAGCGAGCCGAACACGCATCCGCTCAACTCGTACGAGCTCGAACAGCCCGGCGGCTCGACTCCGCCCTATGTCGTCGCGGCCCTGAACGGCGACGTCGACAACCATGCCGATCTGCGGCTCGCTCATGGGTTGCGGATCGCCCCGACGATCACCACCGACGCGAAGGTGATCCCCGCCCTCGTCGCTCGTCACGCCGCCACCGCCCCGCTCGCCGAGGCGTTCCGTCGCACCGTCGCCGAATTCGAGGGGTCGGTGGCGATCGGTGTCGCGAGCGCGGAGGCACCCTCACAGCTGTTTCTCGCGTTGCGTGGCAGCGGCCAGGGCCTCTACGTCGGCCTCGGCGACGACTGCTTCATCGTCGCCAGCGAACCGTATGGCGTGGTCGAAGAGACGGCTCGATACGTGCGCCTGGACGGCGAGCAGGGAGGCGAGATCGTTGCGCTCGACGGCGACCGTGCCGGAGAACTCGGCGGAATCGTTCGTTGTGCCTACGACGGCTCCGAGCTCCCGGTCACCGAAGCCGATGTCACCACCGCCGAGGTGACCACCCGAGACATCAACCGTGGCGACGCGCCCCACTTCCTGCTCAAGGAGATCTCCGAGGCGCCGCTCAGCTTCGCCAAGACCCTGCGCGGCAAGATCGTCGAACGAGACGGGGTGCTCCGCGCCGACGTCGGCGAGCGTGCGCTGCCACGCGACATCGCCGAACGTCTTGCCGCCGGCACGATCACGCGGGTGCGCGTCATCGGCCAGGGCACCGCGGCGGTCGCCGGACAGAGCACGGCAGCGATCCTCGACGAACTGACCAGTGCAGAACTCGTCGTCGACGCGATCACCGCCACCGAGCTGTCCGGGTTCGGCATGCGCCTCGACATGAGCGACACGCTCGCCATCGCTGTCAGCCAGTCCGGTACCACCACCGACACCAATCGCACGGTCGATCTGCTGCGATCGCGCGGCGCTGCGGTGATCGGCATCGTCAACCGGCGAAGCAGCGACCTCACCGACAAAGCCGACGGGATCCTCTACACCTCCGATGGTCGTGACGTGGAGATGAGCGTCGCGTCGACCAAGGCCTTCTACGCCCAGGTCGCTGCCGGGGCGTTGCTGTCGTGCGCAATCGCCGAGGCTGCCGGCCAGGGCGAGCCCCGCCGACGCTCCGAGCTGCTCGCCTCGTTGCGCGAACTCCCCGACGCCATGCGCGAGGTGCTGACACGCCGCGACATCGTCGCCGATGCGGCCCGCCGTCTCGCCCCACCGAAGCGTTACTGGGCGGTCGTCGGCAACGGGCCCAACAAGGTGGCTGCCGAAGAGGTTCGCATCAAGCTCAGCGAGCTCTGCTACAAGTCGATGGCGTGCGACTCGACCGAGGACAAGAAGCACATCGACCTGTCGTCGGAGCCGCTGATCCTGGTGTGCGCTGCCGGTCTGGTCGGCTCGACCGCTGACGACGTCGCCAAGGAAGTGGCGATCTTCACCGCTCACAAGGCGACACCGATCGTGGTCGCCAACGACGGCGAGACCCGCTACCAAGCCGCGGCCACGATCAACGTGCCACCCGTCGACGCGGCCCTCGGTTTCGTGCTCTCGGCGATGGTCGGCCACCTGTTCGGGTACGAGGCGGCACTGGCGATCGACGCGTCCGCCCATCCGTTGCGCGAGGCGCGTGAAACGATCGAACACCTCGTCGCTGAGCAGTTGTCCGGCGACGACGTCGTGGCGCGCCTCGGTGCCGAGCTGCGACACCCGGTCGAACGCTTCCAGGACGGGCTGCGTTCGGGGCTGTACGACGGACATCTCGAAGCCTCGACCGCAGCTCGGCTGTACGGCCTGCTGCGTGACGTCCGGTCCGAGCGTCCGGTCGAGCAGTACTCGCAACAGTCCGGCAAGGTCGGTACCCCGGCGGCGTTGATCGATGATCTCGTCGGTGCGCTCACCCGGGCGATCGAGGAGCTCACCCGCCCTGTCGACACGATCAAGCATCAGGCGAAGACGGTCACGGTCGGGATTTCGCGCAGCGACGAGAGCGTCATCGACCGACCGCTCGTACAAGCGATGCTTGCCGCGGGTGCCGGGCGTGATGTGCTCAGCTATCGCACGCTCAAGGTGCTCGCCGACCTCGATCCGGCTGTGGCCGCAGTGCGCGGGTACACCCGCTACCGCGTCGATGGCGACACGATCTCGATCATCGATCGAGGCGGCATCTCTCGTGACATTCCGAGCCGTGTCGAGCGTGGTGCCCAGGTGCGCGGCACCAAGCACCGCGTGGCATCCGAGCGTGAGGTGCTCGTTGCGATCGGCCGAAGGGACGGACGCACGCTGGCGTTCGTGCCGGAGGTGAAGGGCAACGAGACCACCGGCATCACCCTGTTGCATCTGGCGTTGCACGATCGATTGCCCGCCGACGTCATGCGCGGCGTCCTGCAGGGCTACGACCGTCGCTATGACCGCCTCGTCGACTGGGTGACCGAGACCGAGGGGAGTTTCGACGAATCGTTGCTCGGTGAGCTCCCCGTCGCCGACCTGCTGATCGAGCCGATCTCCGACGCCGCTGATCACTGGCGTCGGTGAGCGGGGCGCGGCGGTGGGTGTGATCGGGATCGGGGTCGACCTCGTCGACATCGACCGGTTCAGACGATCGCTCGAACGGACCCCGTCGATGCGCACCCGCCTGTTCACCGAAGCCGAACTGGACTACGTCGCGCCGCAAGCCGACCCGGTACCGTCGCTCGCTGCCCGCTTTGCCGCACGCGAGGCAGCGATGAAGGCGCTGGGTGTCGGCCTCGGCGCATTCGGCTTTCACGAGGTGTGGGTCGACCGGGCCGCCTCGGGCCAGCCGTCGCTGGTCGTCACCGGTCGTGCCGAGGAGTTGGCGGCCGAGGCCGGCGTGGTGACCTGGCACCTGTCGCTGACCCACAGCGACCTCATCGCCGCTGCGTACGTCATCGCGTCCTGATCCGACCGATTGCGCCCCACCCCGACTAGGAGTTGAGGTGCTTGCGCTGCGAACATGCTGGCCATGATCGAGGAGTTTCAGCAGGCTTGGGATGAACTGACCGCACCGGGGGCGCAGTTTGCGACCACGACGATCGACGTGCGGGGGGTGCCGATCAAGGTGTTCGAGTCCGCACTGCCGAGCATGCGCACCGTCTGGGAACTCGCACGCGGTTACGGCGACCGCGACTACGTCGTGTACGAGGACGAGCGGTTCACGTTTGCCGAGGCCGACGCCATCATCCGGGCGCTGGCCGCCCGGCTCGTCGACGAGCACGGCGTGCAGCCCGGCGACCGCGTTGCGCTGGCCATGCGGAACTACCCCGAGTGGGTCTTCGGCTACTGGGCGACGATCTCGATCGGGGCTGCAGTGGTCGGGATGAACGCCTGGTGGACCTCCGAGGAGATGAAGTACGGCCTGTCCGACTCGACACCGAAGGTGCTGATCGCCGACGGTGAACGGGTCGAACGGTTGCTGCCCGTGCTCGACGAGCTGCGCGCCGACGCACCGCTGGCGTTGATGACCGTTCGCTACGACGGTGACCTTCCGGAGGGGGCCGAACGGTGGGAGGACGTGATCGATCCAGCATCGGCACCCGCCGAGCTGCCGAGCGTCGACATCGACCCTGACGACGACGCGTGCATCTTCTACACCTCCGGCACCACCGGGTTCCCCAAGGGCGCGCAGTTGACCCATCGCGGTTCGGTGCACAACCTGCTCAACCTGGTGTTCATGACCACCGTGGCAGGTCTCGCTTCGGCCAAGGCCGGTGCCACGCCGCCGGCCGCCGCCACGGAAGCCGACGGGCAGCCGTCGCAGGCAGTGTTCATGGCTCCGACGCCGCTGTTCCACGTGACGGCCAACAACTGCCTGTTGCACCCGGCGACGATCGCCGGCGGTCGGATCGTGTTCACCTACAAGTGGGACGCCGGTCGTGCACTCGAGCTGATCGAACGCGAAGGCGTCACCAACTTCTCCGGTGTGCCGACGATGAGCCGGGAGATGCTGATGCACCCCGATTGGGAGACACGCGACACCTCGACGCTGGCCGGCATGGGCGGCGGCGGAGCGCCACTGCAACCCGACCTGGTCGACAAGATCGACAAGTCGCTCAAGGGCGGCGCGCCGAGCACCGGCTACGGGCTCACCGAGACCCACGGCATCGTCACCGCCAACTCGGGCAGCCTGTACGTCGCCAAGCCGTCGTCGTGCGGACGGGTCGTGCCGACCTTGGAGGCCAAGCTCGTCGACGAGAACGACAACGAGGTTCCGGCGGGTCAGCCCGGTGAACTGTGCGTTCGAGGCGCGATCGTGATCAAGGGATATCTCAATCGGCCGGAGGCGACCGCTGACTCGATTCGCGACGGATGGTTCCACACCGGCGACGTCGCCACCATCGACGAGGACGGGTTCGTGTTCATCGTCGATCGCATCAAGGACATGGTGCTGCGCGGTGGTGAGAACGTCTACTGCTCCGAGGTCGAAGCAGCGATCTACGAACTCGACGGCGTCGCAGAAGCCGCAGTGTTCGGCGTGCCCGACGACCGCCTCGGCGAGATCGTCGGAGCGGCGATCGTGCTCTCGCCTGGCGCTTCGATGACCGAGGAGCAACTGGTGGCAACGCTCGGTGAGCACCTGGCGAAGTTCAAGATCCCCGAGCGGGTGTGGTTCCTCAACGATTCGCTGCCGCGAAACGCCAACGGCAAGTTCGTCAAGCGTGATCTGAAGGAATCGCTGCTCGGCAGCTGACCCGGCGGGTTCGTTACGCTCTCGGCCGTGATTGCGATCGTGACGCCGGAGGAGATGCGAGCCATCGATGCTGCCGCGCCCGAACCGGTCGAGGAGTTGATCGATCGGGCGGCGCGGGCCACCGCCCAGGTCGCGCTCGCGATGCTCGGCGGCGCCTACGGCCGGGTCGTCGACGTCGTCGCCGGTGGCGGCAACAACGGTGCCGACGGTCGCGGCGCTGCGGCGTATCTCGAACGGCGAGGGGTCAAGGTCCGAGTGATCGACGCGGCCATGCGACCGCCGGTGTTGCCGGCGTGCGACCTCGTGATCGACGCCGCCTACGGCACCGGATTCCGAGGCGAGTGGATCGCCCCCGACGTCGTGTCGAACTCGGGTGGCCGGCCACTGGTGCTCGCCGTCGACATTCCCAGCGGCGTCGACGCGCTCACCGGCGAGGCGGGTCCCGGGGTGCTGGCCGCAGATCGCACGGTGACCTTCCAAGCGCTCAAGCCGGGTCTGCTCGTCGGTGACGGACGTGAGTTGAGCGGCGAGATCGACGTCGTCGACATCGGCCTCGACGTGTCGGGTGCGACGCAGCACCTCGTCGACGCAGGCGACGTGGCGGCCTGGTGGCCCCAACGAGCGTTCGACGCGCACAAGTGGAAAGGGGCTGTTCGTGTGATCGCCGGGAGCCCCGGCATGCTCGGCGCTGGTCGCCTCTGCGCTGAAGCTGCTGCGCGCTCGGGCGCTGGACTGGTGATGCTGTCGAGCCCTGGCATCGACCCCGATGCACGCAGCGAGATCATCCAGCGCCGCATCCCTGCAAGCGACTTCCACGGCGAGGTGTTCAGCGACCTCGACCGGTTCGGTGCGCTGGTCATCGGACCGGGACTCGGACGCGAGGAAGGAGCTGTCGACTCCGCACGTGAGCTGATCGCCGACGCGACACTGCCGGTGGTGATCGACGGCGACGGGATCTTCGCTGCCGCGTGGAGCGCCGATGGGGCGGCGCCGCTGCTGCGCCCCCGGGGCCGGCCGACCGTGATCACCCCGCACGACGGCGAGTACTCGCTGCTCGCAGGGCGCCCTCCGGGTGCCGACCGGGTCGCCGCGGCGCGGGAACTGGCTCGTGAGCTCGACGTGACCGTGCTGCTGAAGGGTCCGGCGACCGTGGTGGCGAACGCCAGTGGTGACGTGCTGGTGGTCGACCACGGCGACGAACGTCTGGCGACCGCCGGCTCCGGCGATGTGCTCGCCGGGATGATCGGCGCGTTGCTCGCCTCCGGCGTCGCGGCCGAACGTGCCGCAGCCGCAGCCGCATGGCTGCACGCTGATGCGGCTCGTCGAGGGCCTCGCCGTGGCCTGCTCGCGCGTGACATCGTCGAGTTGATCCCGGCGACGCTCGAGGCGCTGTGAGCGAGCTCCACGCTGCCAGCCGATGGGCGTGGGTCGACGTCGACCACGAGGCGATTCGTCACAACGTCGACCACGTGCGGTCCGTGGTCTCGCCCAGCGCGCTCTGGGCCGTCGTGAAGGCGAACGGGTACGGCCACGGTGCCGTCGAGGTGGCCCGAACCGTGCTCGAAGCAGGGGCGGAGGGTCTGTGCGTCGCGTTGGTGCACGAAGCCGTCGAACTCCGCGACGCTGGGATCGACGCGCCGATCCTCGTGCTCAGCGAGCAGCCGAGCGACGTCGCCGACGACATCGTCCGCTACCGGCTGATGGCCACGGTCTACACCGTCGGGTTCATCGACGCCCTGGCAACGGCGGCGGACGCCCGAGGTGTCGCGGGTGTGCCCGTGCACCTGAAGATCGACACCGGCATGCAACGAGTCGGTGTCCAGCCCGACGACGCCGCTGGCGTCGTCGGCGCCATTGCCGCGCACGGGTCGACGTTGGTGCTCGTCGGTGTGTTCACCCATCTCGCAGTGGCAGACGAACCTGCGGATGATTTCACCACCGCCCAGCTGGAACGCTTCGACAGCGCCCTCGTCGATGTGGCAACCGCCCTTCCGGGGTCGGGGAGCTCCCAACTGCTGGTCCACGCAGCCAACTCTGCGGGAGCGCTCGCTCATCCAGGCGCGCGGCGTTCGTTCGTCCGGGCGGGCATCGCGGTCTACGGCATCTCGCCCGGCCACGGTGTCGATGCGCTGTGCGGCGAGTTGCGTCCGGCCCTGTCCTTGCGGGCCCGCGTCTCGCACGTCAAGCGAGTCTCGGCTGGGAGTCGGATCTCCTACGGGCTTCGCCACACCTTCGACACCGACACGACGGTCGCGACGGTGCCGATCGGGTACGCCGACGGGGTGCCTCGCCGGCTGTTCGCCGTCGGTGGGGAGGTGCTGATCGGCGGTCACCGATGTCGAATCGTCGGGGTGGTCACGATGGACCAACTGATGGTCGACGTCGGCGACCACCCCGTTGCGGTGGGAGACGAGGTGGTGTTGATCGGCGAACAAGATGGCCCCGCCGGGCCACAACGGATCCGAGCCGAGGAGTGGGCCGGCCTGCTCGACACGATCGGCT
Organism: Ilumatobacteraceae bacterium; assembly: GCA_963716095.1. GTDB lineage: Bacteria > Actinomycetota > Acidimicrobiia > Acidimicrobiales > Ilumatobacteraceae > Sva-07. Next base: position 808,822 of record CAVQSV010000023.1, read on the forward strand.
ACGAGATCGTCTGCGGGATCGGGCCGCGCGTGCCACGTCGACACGCTCATAGCATCGGGTCCGAGATGTTGGGTCCTGCCGATGCTTGAACTCCGTGCCGCGTCGCTGGCAGACACGAACGCGATCGCGGCGTCGTTGGCCGAGCTGGCGCGCCCGGGCGACCTGATCGTGCTGTCCGGGGAGATGGGCGCCGGCAAGACGGCGTTCGCGAAGGGGTTCGGCGCCGCCCTCGGCGTGACCGAACCGATCACGTCGCCGACGTTCACGCTGGTGCACACCTACGACGTCCCGAGCGGCCACGGACACGGCGCCAAGGCACTGCACCACGCCGACCTGTACCGGCTCGATCGGACCACCGAGATCGCCGACCTCGCATTGGAGGAACTCGCCGAGTATCACGGGATCGTCCTCGTCGAGTGGGGTGACGTCGCCGAGGCGCTGTTCGGCGATCATCTGGCGGTGTTTCTCGAGTCCGACCCGTTCACCGACACCGCTGACGACGTCGACGACGCGGTCGCGCTGCTGGACACCGGCCGGCTGATCGAGGTCTCCGCCACTGGTGCGTCCTGGGCGGCACGGTGGAGTCGGCTCGTCGAGGCGTGCGGAGCGTACGCATGTTGATCCTCGGCATCGAGACCGCCACCGAGCGGGTCAGCGTGGCCGTCGGTGGGCACGAAGGTGTCATCGGCCTGTTCGAGGTCACCAGAGGGCGTCGCCACGTCGAGACACTGGTGCCGGCGATCGAGTTCCTGCTGCGCCAGGCAGACATCGACCTCGACGAGATCAGCGTGGTGGCGGTCGACGTCGGACCCGGTCTCTTCACCGGGATGCGCGTCGGCCTCGCTGCCGCCAAGTCGATCGCCCAGGCGCTGAGAGTTCCGATGATCGGTATCTCGTCGCTCGATCTGTTGGCGTTCCCGGTCCGCCACACCGACCGGGTGGTCGTGCCCGTGATCGACGCCCGCAAGAGCGAAGTGTTCTTCGCGATGTACCGCCAGGTGCCCGGCGGCCTCCAGCAGGTGGCCGAGCCGGCGGTCGGCCCGGTCGAGGAGTTGGTTGCCGATCTCCTGGCCCGGAGCCAGGACGCGCTCTGCGTCGGCGACGGCGCGTTGCGTTACCGCGAGGAGATCCTCGATGGGTTCCACTGCGAGATCAGCGGCGACGCCCACCCGTCGGCAGGGCCGCTCGTACAGCTCGCACATGCTCGGGCCCTTCGCGAGGAGTGGGTGAACCCGTGGGAGATCGAGCCGATCTACCTGCGTGCTCCCGATGCTCAGATCAACTGGTCGACGAGGCTCAGCCGATGAGCGTGATCGAGCGGCTCCTGCGTCGCGACACCGATGGCGCCGAGGTGATCGGCGAGGTCTCGATCGAGCCGATGCAACGCCGCGATCTTCGACGGGGCGTGATGGCGATCGAGGCGGCCAGCTATCCGAAGCCGTGGTCGCAGAGCGTGTTCGAGAGCGAGCTTGCGCAGGTTCGGTCCGGCGCCCGGAGGTACCTGGTCGCCAGGCGTCTCGACGGCGGTGGACGTGGCCGCGGACGCATCGTCGGATACGCCGGGCTGTGGTTCAACGTCGACGAAGCCCACGTCACCAACGTGGCGGTACAGCCCGACGAGCAGCGCTCCGGCGTTGCGACGGCGTTGCTCCTGGCGCTCGCCGAGGCAACGATCGAACGTGGTGATGCAGCGTGGACGCTCGAGGTCCGAGTGTCGGCGAAGGGCGCCCAGGAGCTGTACCGGCGATTCGGCTTCACCCCCGCCGGAGTGCGGGCCAGGTACTACGAGAACACCGAGGACGCAATCGTGATGTGGTGCAACGACATCCAGGGCGACGACTATCGAGCGCTGCTCGACTCGATCCGTGCCGACCTCGAACGGCGCAGCACATCATGAACGACCCGATTGCGAACGACCGGTGATCGGTGTCGACGAGTCGACGCTGGTGCTGGGGATCGAGACGAGCTGCGACGAGACCGCAGCGGCGCTGGTGCTCGGCGGCTACGACGTGGTGTCCAACGTGGTGTCGACCCAGGTCGATCTGCACGCCGACTTCGGCGGCGTCGTGCCGGAGATCGCGTCACGGGCCCACCTCGATGTCCTCAACCCGGTGATCGCTCGCACGATCGTCGAAGCAGGCGTCGATGAGCAGCGCATCGACGCGGTTGCCTGCACGGTCGGGCCCGGGTTGATCGGTGCGCTCCTGGTGGGCGTGTCGGCTGCCAAGTCGTTGGCGATGGCGTGGGACGTGCCGTTCGTCGGGGTCAACCACATGGAGGCGCACCTGTACGCCGCCTCGTTGGAGGATCCGACGCTCGAGTTCCCGCTGCTGGTGATGCTCGTGTCGGGTGGACACACGATGTTGATCGAGATGCAGGACCACGGGCGGTACCGCTTGGTCGGCCAGACCATCGACGACGCCGCCGGCGAAGCGTTCGACAAGGTGGCCAGGTTTCTCGATCTCGGCTATCCCGGCGGTCCGGCGATCGACCGTGCCGCACTCGACGGCGACCCCGAAGCGATCCGGTTCCCGAGGGCGATCATGGACGAGGGGTACGACTTCTCGTTCAGTGGGCTCAAGACCGCGGTGGTCAACTACGTGCGAAAGCACCCCGACGTGTCGTCGGAGGACGTCGCGGCGTCGTTCCAGGCGGCCGTGGTCGACGTGCTGGTGACCAAGGCGCGCCGTGCCGCAGCCGAGGTCGGCGCCACCGGCATCGTGCTCGGTGGCGGCGTCGCGGCGAACTCGCTGCTGCGAGAGGAACTGCTCGAGGCCTGCGAGGTCGACGGCATCCAGGGCTTCCTGCCGAGCCGGGCGATGTGCACCGACAACGCGGCGATGATCGCGGCCGCCGGCTGGCATCGCCTGCGTTCCGACGGGCCGACCTCGCTCGACATCGGCGCCACCCCCAACCTCCGCCTGCCCTTCATCGACTGAGTTCAGCGGTGAGCGACGACGTCGAGATCGTGGTGCTTCCGGTGTTGGACGTCGGCACGACGATCGACGCGACGGCGAGCATCTGCCCACTGTGGTGATCGACGCGAGTGGTCACCCGGAGATCGCCGACCTCGCCCGTGTGCACGCCGTCGAAGGCATCGGCGACATCGCCACCGAGGCGGTGGCGGTGCCGGCGGGTGACGGCGTCTGGCGGTTTCTCCTCGCTGTGATCATCTCGACGCCGGTGCGGTGCTCGTTCGTACTCGAGTTCGCGCTGCCGCCTCATCGTCGAGTCCTCGACGAAGCCGCTGCGGCGGGTCATCTGGTGATCGCGACGACTCCGCCGGAACGGGCCGACGTCGATCAGCCGCTGTGGTTGGCGATCGATCTCGACGCACGGTCGCTGATCGACGCCCTCCCCGAATAGTCCGGATACCGTTGGGCGGGTCATGTCGTTCCAGATCGGTCAGTTCGAGCTGTCGGCTCCCGTGGTGCTCGCCCCGATGGCGGGGGTCACCAACGCGCCGTTCCGCACGATGTGTCGACGGTTCGCCCCCGGGCTCGTGTACGTCAACGAGATGGTGATGGCCACCCCGGTCGTGCAGGGCAACCCCAAGACCGACCGGATGATCAGCTTCGCCGACGACGAGCACCCGCGCAGCCTGCAGCTCTACGGCAGCGACCCCGACATCATGGGTCGGGCCGTCGCCACGCTGTGCGACGCCGGCCGCGTCGATCACATCGACATCAACTTCGGATGCCCGGCCGCAAAGGTCACCCGGCGCGGCGGGGGAGCGGCTGTTCCCGCCCGCCCCGAACTGCTCAGGGCGATCCTGCGGGCTGCGGTGACGAACGCATCGCCGTACGGTGTGCCGGTCACCGCCAAGTTCCGGATGGGGCTGTTCGACGACTGGTTGACGCACATCCGCACCGGCGAGGTGTGCGCCGAGGAGGGCGTGGCCTCGATCGCCCTGCATGCTCGCACCGTGCAGCAGCACTACTCCGGTGAGGCGCGCTGGGAAGCGATCGCCGAGCTGAAGGATGCCGTCGGATCGATCCCCGTGCTCGGCAACGGCGACATCTGGGAGGCGTCCGATGCCGTTCGGATGATGGCCGCCACCGGATGTGACGGGGTGGTCATCGGACGTGGTTGTCTCGGTCGGCCCGTGGCTGTTCTCCGACCTCGTCGAAGCGCTCGCCGGCCGCCCGGTGCCGCCGAGCCGTCTGCTCGGTGAGGTGTGCGAGGTGATGGTCGAACACGCCCGCCTGCTGGTCGCCCACCTCGGCGAGAACCACGCGATGCGTGACTTCCGCAAGCACACCGGCTGGTACATGAGTGGCTATCCCGTTGGGCCAGAGGTGCGCCGCCGCTTCTCGATGGTCAAGACGCTCATGGAGCTCGAAGACATCGTCGCCGGGCTCGACCCGACGGCCGAGATCGTCGCCGGCGGCGAGCGCATCAAGCGTGGCCACACCAACGGCCCGATCAAGGTCAGCCTGCCCGAGGGATGGCTCGACGAACAGCGCCGCGGCGAACTCCTGGCCGACGTGAGCGTCCCCGACGACGATCAGGTCATGGCGCTCTCCGGCGGCTGATGATCCAGTTTCCCGACGGTGTGCGGCTGGTGCTCGCATCGGCATCGCCCCGTCGATCCGAGCTCTTGGGGTCGGTGGGGTTGGAATTCGACGTGATCCCAGCCGACATCGACGAGACGGTCGGCGACGGCGAATCTCCGCTGGAGTATGTGGCCCGCCTGTCGCGGGAGAAGGCGGCGAGGGTCGTCGAGCCTGATCGCCGACGGCTCGATCGTGGTCGCGGCCGACACCACCGTCGACGTCGACGGCCAGATCCTCGAGAAGCCGGGCGACGACGATGACGCCCGCCGCATGCTGCGCCTCCTGTCGGGCCGCACCCACCTCGTCCACACCGGCGTGACCGTGTCGGGCCCGAGTGGGGACGGGGCCGGGGACGACCGGAGTCGGACGATCGTGGTGGAGACAGCGGTGAACTTCGTGGAGCTCGCCGAGTCCGACATCGACTGGTACCTGTCGACCGGCGAACACGTCGGCAAGGCCGGCGCGTACGGCATCCAGGGTGCCGCTGGGGCCTTCGTCGAGCGGATCGACGGCAGCGTCACCAACGTGATCGGCCTCCCACTCGCTGAAACGTTGGACCTGCTGCGCTCCGCAACCGCCGCTGGGAGTTAGCACTCTCGGGTGGCGGTTGCTAACGGCGGGTGGGGCGCCTAGCATTGGCAGTCGCGTGGGTCGAGTGCCAACTCGATCCGGCACACCAGAACCAACCGGGAACAACCCGCCGTGAACAAGCCAATGGAGGCTGACACATGAACCTGAAGCCGCTGGATGACCGCATCGTGGTCCGGCCCAACGAGGCCGAGACGCAGACCGCATCGGGTCTCGTCATCCCCGACACCGCCAAGGAAAAGCCGCAGCAGGGCGAAGTCCTCGCCGTGGGCCCGGGCAAGCGTTCCGAGACCTCGGGCGACATCATCCCGGTCGACATCAAGGTCGGCGACACGGTCCTCTACTCGAAGTACGGCGGCACGGAAGTCGCCGTCGACGGCGAAGACCTGCTCGTACTCAACAGCCGCGACGTGCTCGCGGTCGTGGAGAGCTGACGTCGCGCTCGCGACGCCAGCAACCACACCGCAACACCCACCGCAAACGCAAATTCGACAGCCAGAGAGGAACCCCCAATGGCAAAAGTACTGAAGTTCGACGATGAGGCCCGCCGCGCCCTCGAAGCAGGCGTGAACAAGCTCGCCGACGCCGTCAGGGTCACGATCGGTCCCAAGGGCCGCAACGTGGTGCTCGACAAGAAGTTCGGCGCACCGACGATCACCAACGACGGCGTGTCCATCGCCAAGGAGATCGAGCTCGAGGACGCCTTCGAGAACATGGGCGCCCAGCTCGTGAAGGAAGTCGCCACGAAGACCGACGACATCGCCGGCGACGGCACCACCACCGCCACCGTGCTCGCACAGGCCATGGTGTCGACCGGCATGAAGAACGTCGCCGCCGGCGCCAACCCGATGTCGGTCAAGCGCGGCATCGAAAAGGCCGTTGTGGCTGCTGTCGACTCGATCGCCAAGCAGGCGAAGGACGTCGACGACAAGTCCGACATCGCCAGCGTCGCCACCATCTCCGCCGCTGATGCGTCGATCGGCGAGGTCATCGCCGACGCCATCGACAAGGTCGGCAAGGACGGTGTCGTCACCGTCGAGGAGTCGAACACGTTCGGCACCGAGCTCGACTTCACCGAGGGCATGCAGTTCGACAAGGGCTACCTGTCGCCGTACTTCGTCACCGACGCCGAGCGTCAGGAAGTCGTCCTCGAAGACGCCTACATCCTGCTCAACAGCGCCAAGATCTCGACGGTGCAGGCAATGCTGCCGACCCTCGAGGCAGTGATGCAGACCGGCAAGCCGCTCGTGATCATCGCCGAGGACATCGAGGGTGAAGCCCTCGCCACCCTCGTGGTCAACAAGATCCGTGGCACGTTCAACGCCGCCGCCGTCAAGGCGCCCGGCTTCGGCGACCGCCGCAAGGCGATGCTGCAGGACATGGCCGTCCTCACCGGTGGCCAGGTCGTCAGCGAAGAGGTCGGTCTCAAGCTCGAGAACGTCACGCTCGACCTGCTCGGCACCGCCAAGCGCGTCGTGATCACCAAGGACAACACCACCATCGTCGACGGTGGCGGAACCACCGACGACATCGACGGCCGGGTCAACCAGATCAAGGCCGAGATCGACAACACCGACTCCGACTGGGATCGCGAGAAGCTCCAGGAGCGCCTCGCGAAGCTGGCCGGCGGTGTGGCACTGATCAAGGTCGGCGCCGCCACCGAGGTGGAGCTCAAGGAGAAGAAGCACCGCATCGAAGACGCCGTGTCGTCGGTTCGTGCAGCCATCGAGGAAGGCGTGGTCGCCGGTGGCGGTACCGCCCTCATCCGTGCCCGCAAGGACGTCCAGGTCGTCGTCGACTCGCTGGAAGGCGACGAGAAGACCGGTGCCAAGACCGTGTGGGAGGCGCTCACCGCGCCGGCTCGCAACATCGCCAACAACGCCGGCCTCGAAGGCTCGGTCGTCGTCCGCGAGATCGAGTCCGCCGAGGGCTCGACCGGCATGAACGCTGCGACCGGCGAGATGATGGATCTCATCGCTGCCGGCATCATCGACCCGGCCAAGGTGACCCGTGCGGGTCTCCAGAACGCCGCGTCGATCGCTGCGATGGTGCTCACCACCGAGTGCCTCGTCGCCGACGAGCCCGAAGACGAGCCCATGGCAATGCCCGGGGCGGCGGCATGGGTGGCATGGGCGGCATGATGTGACGTGATCCCATGATGGCGTGAGCCGTCGGATCACCATCCGAACCTGAACATCCGAACAACCAATCGGTCGGAGCCCCGGGGGAGACCTCGGGGCTCCGTCGCGTTCGAACTCAGATCGGCGAGGTGATGCCGGTCAGGCGCTCCGATTCGGTCCAGAGCGCCTGTTGCAGGTCGCTGTCGTGGGAGCGTGACGACGACGTGAACGATCACCGGGTTGCCGCGCCCTTCCATGAACCCGTCGGGGCCGTAGTACTCGCCGCCGACGGCGCTCGGGTCGGTTGCCGCTCGCAGCTGAGGGAGCGCGCCCCTGGCGGCGGGCTGTGCGATCAGACCGCTGAAGCGTTCCATCATCTGCATCACCTTCGGCGAGTTGCGGACGAGTTCCGTGGAGGAGATCCCCGGGTGCGCAGCGAGCGCAGCTGTTGCTGAACCTGTTGCCGCGAGACGGCGCTGGAGCTCGTAGGTGAACAGCAGGTTCGCCAGCTTCGAGCGGCCGTAGGCGGCGATGCGGTCGTACTTCTCGCCGGACATCATCGTGGCGGGGTCGAGCTTCGACTTGATCTTGTGGGCCACACTGCTCACGTTGACGATGCGCGACTCGTCGGTTTCCTGGAGGCGGTCGAGCAGCAGCATCGTGAGCGCGAAGTGGCCGAGATGGTTGACACCCATCTGGAACTCGAAGCCGTCGGTGGTGGTCTGCCACTCGGTGTACATCACCCCGGCGTTGTTGATCAGCAGGTCGATGTGGTCGTGCTCGGCGAGCAGCGAGTCGGCAGCGGCGTGCACCGAGTCGAGCGAACCCAGATCGAGCGATTGCAGGTGGACCGTTGCGCCAGGGTGCGCCTCGACGATCTGCGCACGTGCGGCCTCGCCCTTGTCGAGGTTGCGTACGGCCATCACCACCTCGGCACCGGCGCCGGCCAAGGCCAGCGCGGTCTCGAGGCCGAGACCGGTGTTCGAGCCGGTCACGACGGCGATGCGTCCCGACTGGTCGGGGATGTCCGCGGCGGTCCAGGGGTCGGTGGTCATGATGGGTCCTCGTTTCTTGGCCAGCAGGTTCAGTATGCACGTCGTAGGCTCGCGGCGATGGTCGAGATCGATCGAGTTCGACGTCCGTTCTGGGCGCACCAGCTCGTCGAGTACCTGCTCGGCATCGGGCTGATCAGTGCGGCGGTGCAGATGCCGCAGCCGGCGGTGCCAGCGGTGCTCGGGCTGGTCATCATCCTCAATGCTGCCGTGGCGAAGGGCGCCGCCGGTGCGTTTCGTCTCGCGGGCAAGCGCGCCCACAGGTACCTCGACGTGGTCGTGATGCTGTTGCTCGTTGCCGGCGCTGTCCAGCCGTGGATCTCGATCGACAACACCAGCCGGCTCCTTCTCGGCGGGATTGCGTTCGTGTTGTGGTTCGTCTGGTTCCACACCGACTTCACCGACAAGGTGCCCCGCTCCGAGCGCAAGTCGGCGTCCACCGGTGCCGACCGGCCGACGAGCGAGAACATCGGGCGCGGCGCTGGCCGTGCGGTCGGCGGCGGCGTCAATTCGTTGAAGCGTTGGAAGGACTCGTTCGACAGCGGCGCCGACGCCGACGACTGAGCAGCCCACCGCAGGCGGCGGTACCGTCGCCGTGATGACCGACTGGACCACGTCGACCTGGCTGGTGGCCGGCGCCCGCAACTCGGACGCCAGGCGAGCCACTCAACGTGCCCCCGGTCTTCGCGTCGAACTTCTACCTCACCGACGACCGCGTCTACAGCCGAGCCGAGGGCACACCGACCACCGATGCGCTCGAAGAGCTGCTCGGCCGTCTCGACGGGGGCCGGGCGCTGGCGTTCGCGTCAGGGATGGCGGCGGCGGCCGTCGTGTTCCAGCGTCTCGCGGTCGGGGCGCAGATCGCAGTGCCGACCGACCCGTACCACGGTGTCGCCGGCATCGTCGCGGAGGGTGAGCAGCAGGGACGATGGACCGTCCGTCGGCTCGACCAGGCCGACACCGACGCGTGGGTCGAGGCGGTGGGCGAGTGCGACCTCGTGTGGCTCGAGTCGCCCGAGAACCCCCTGATCACTGTCGCCGATCTCCCGACGATCTGCTCGGTGCCGCGCTCGCCCGACACGATCGTGGCGGTCGACAGCACCTTTGCGACGCCGCTGAACCAGCAGCCGCTGGCGCTCGGCGCCGACGTGGTGATGCACTCGGCGACCAAGTTCATCGGCGGCCACTCCGATCTGCTCGCCGGGGTGCTCGTGGTCGACCGCGACGACCTCCACGACGAGTTCCACCAGCGTCGGCTGCTGCACGGTGCGTCGATCGGCGCGATGGAAGCGTTCCTGACGATCCGCGGTGCCCGCACGATGGGGTTGCGACTCGACCGAGCGCAGGCCAACGCGATGGAGCTCGCTCGTCGCCTCGAAGCTCACCCCGACGTGCTCCGGGTCCGCTACCCGGGTCTGCCGAGCCACCCGACCCATGCGATTGCCGCACGCTTCATGTCCGGGTTCGGGGCGATGCTGTCGTTCGAGACCGCCGGCGACGGCGCACGTGCAACGCAGGTGTGCGAACGAGTCGAGCTGATCAATCACGCCACCAGCCTGGGCGGGGTCGAATCGACGATGGAACGACGCGCGGCGATCCCGGGCCAGGAACGGATCCCGCCCACCCTCATCCGCTTCAGCGTCGGCTGCGAGGACGTCGAGGACCTGTGGGCCGACCTCGACCGGGCCCTGCGACCGTGAGCGAACGGCGCCCGGGCGGGAAGCAGCAGATCCCCCGGCCGGAGGTCTGGACCGCGCACGACGAGACGCCCTGGGACGTCGGGGCGACGTGGACGGCGGCCGAACTCGTCGCCAACGTGCCCGAACGTTCGGCACCGTTGCTGCCGTCGTTCCCCGATGCGCGGGTGTCGGCGGTGCTGATCGCGCTCGCCGACGGGCCCGGCGGCGCCGAGGTGCTGCTCACACGCCGGTCGATGCAGATGCGCAACCACAAGGGCGAGATCAGCTTCCCCGGGGGGCGGCTCGACCCCGGCGAGACGCCGCTCGAGACGGCGCTGCGCGAAGCGCACGAGGAGGTCGGGCTCGACCCGACCGCTCCCGAGATCGTGGGTGAACTCGCGCATCTCAACACGATCGTGAGCAAGAGCTACATCGTGCCGATCGTGTCGATGCTCGATCACCGACCCGAGCTCGAGCCGCTGACCTTCGAGGCCGATCGGGTGTTCTGGACGCCGATCGCCGAGCTGACTCGGCCCGGCACCTACCACCAGGAGCGATGGGGGAGTCCGCCGCTCGACCGTCCGCTGCACTTCTTCGAACTCGACGACGAGACCGTGTGGGGCGCCACCGCGCACATGCTGGTCGACCTGCTGACCGGGCGGACGACCCGGCGCTAGCGATCAGCTGTCGGGCTCAGGTGCTCCAGCCCCCGCTGAAGCTGAAGAACTGTCCGGTCTGGAACCGGCTGCTGCCGTCGAGCAGCACCGAGGTGAACGCGGCGAGTTCGTCCATCGTGCCGAGCTTGCGCATCGGCACCTGGGCCTCGATCGCGGCCCGGCGTTCGGGGTCCGTGTCGGCCCGTGAGGCCTTCAGGAAACCGGGGAAGTCCATGTAGTTGGTGCCGACCGCGTTGACCTGGACGCCATCACGAGCATGCTCGAGTCCGACCGCCCGAACGATTCCGTTGGCACCGGCGCGGGTGCCGCCGTAGATCGACGTGATCGGGTCGGGCCGGGCACCGGTGGCGGAGGTGAACACGACGACCTGGCCCTGCTTCGCATCGACCATCGTCGGCAGCACTGCTTGCAGCCCGTGGAAGACCATGTCGAGGTTCATGCGCTTCACGCGCTCCCACTGGTCGATCGTCATGTCGAGGAACTTGCCGACGACGATCAGCCCGGTGACGAGACATGCCGAATCGAGGCGCCCGAAGCGGTCGAGCGTCTGGGCGACGAGCGCCTGGTTGCCCTCGGCCGTCGAGAGGTCGACGTCGGTCACCGTGTGGACCGCTGCACCGAGTGCCTCGAGCTCGGGGAGCTGATCGTCGAACGATTCCTCGACGCCGACCATCGTGTCGTCGCCGGCCGCGCCCTGCAGCACGAGGTCGTAGCCACGGCTCGCCAACGAGCGTGCCAGCGCCGGTCCGACGTAACCGGTGGCCATGGTGATCAGTGCAACAGGACGCGACTCGCTCATCGGTCCATCGTGCCAGGCCTGTCGCTGCACCTCCGACTCGGCAGAAGCGATGAGTTTCCGCGCGACCTGTCGTCGCGCAGACTCATCGCTCGGTGGGGGCGGTGTGTTGGAGGAGGTGCCAGGCAGCTTCCACGTGCTGACGTTCGGTGCTGCGGGCACCGATCGAGATGCGCAGCACCGAACGGCCATCGAGAACGGTGCGCGTGAGCAACGCCTCTCCGGTCGCATTCACCGCCTCGATCAGCTCATCGGTCGCTTGGTCGCCGCTTCGCATGGCGACACACACGAGGTTCAGGGGGTGCGGGGCCACGATCTCGAACCGGTCGTCGTCGGCGATCCAACCGGCCAGCTCCTGGGTGAGTTCGACGTGGCGCCGGATCATCGTCTGGAATGACTCGACACCGTCGCTGCGAATCGCGAACCACAGCTTGAGCGCCCTGAAGCGACGACCGAGCGGTATCTGCCAGTCGCGGTAGTCGATCACGGCGCCGGCCTCTGCCGCTTCGGAGCGGAGGTACTCGGGAAGGATGCTGAGCGCGCCGAGCAGTGCTGCCCGGTCGGCGGTCCAGTAGAGGTCGCAGTCGAAGTTCACACCCATCCACTTGTGCGGGTTGGTGCAGTACGAGTCGGCGAACTCGAGCCCGTCGTTCATCCACCGGAACTCTGGCGCAAGGGTCGCAATGCCGGACATCGCTGCGTCGACGTGCAGCCAGAGGCCCTCGCGGGCGCAGATCTCGCCGATCTCCGGTGTGGGATCGAACGCCATCGACGATGTCGTGCCGTGCGTCGAGCACACGAAGAACGGCACGAGCCCGGCAGCCCGGTCGGTTGCGATCATCTCGGCGAGTGCGTCGGGGCGCATCGCGAACGAGTCGTCATGCGCCACGGTGCGGGTCCGGTCGGTGCCGATGCCGGCGATCCGCAGGCCCTTCTCGATACTCGAGTGGGCCTGCGAGGTGGCATAGGCAACGAGCCGGGTCGTGTCGCCGTCGTGGTTGATCGTGCCGCCCGTGGCGCGCCAGCGAGCGGACAGGATCGCCACCAGCGTTGCTTCGCTGGCAGTGCCCTGGATCACCCCGCCGCCGGCCTCGCTGGTCGACCGGAACCGTTCGGGGAGGTCGAGCAGCTCCTGCATCCAGTCGAGCATGAGCGTTTCGACCTCGGTGCAGGCGGGTGAAGTCACCCAGCTCATCCCCTGAACGCCGAGCCCGGCGGACAGCAGCTCGCCGAGAATCGACGGAAACGAGGTGTTCGACGGGAAATAGGCAAAGAAGTTCGGGTGCTGCCACTGGGTCAGACCCGGCACGACGACGCGCTCGACGTCGGCCATCACCGCATCGAACGACTCGACCTCGGTCGGTGGATGCTCGGGCAGCTGCGACCGCACGTCACCTGGCTGCACCGTCGAGCCGACGGGCCGGCCCTCGACGCTGCCGATGTAGTCGGCGATCCAGTCGATCAACTCGTGGCCATGGCGGCGGAATTCGTCGGGTGTCACGCGCTGGATCGTACGTCGTGGTTCCCCGTGCCCAGGGCACGGGGAACCACGCTCACGACTCGGTGGCCGAAGCCGCAGCGTTCTTCTGGCTGCGTCGAACACCCCAGGCGACGCGGCCGAACACGAGGAGGAGTCCCGACACCATCACGATGGCGACGACGTTCTGATGCCAGCCGCCTCGGGCTTCGCTGCCGCACCCGGGTCGCTGCAACATGCCGATGCAGTCGGTGAGGTTGCGTTCGTCGGGGAGGAACGGATTGGCCTCGTCGATGACGAGCTCGGTCGTCGGGGGCGCAGTTGGCTCGGGCGGCGTCGTCGTCGCAGCGGCCGGTTGGGGTGCGAGCAGTCCGGCGGTCAGCGCCAGCGCGAACAGGATGCGGATGATCCACGGGCCTGATCTACGATTCACACCCTTGAGTCAACCGCAGCATCACGACGTCCACACCAACAGGCCCACCGTCCTCGTCGTCGACTTCGGCGCCCAGTACGCCCAGCTGATCGCGCGCCGGGTGCGTGAGCTGAAGGTGTACTCCGAGATCGTTCCGCATCGCATCACCGCAGCCGAGGTCGCCGACCGTGCACCAGCGGCGATCATCCTGTCCGGCGGCCCGAAGAGCGTCCACGTCGAGGGGGCGCCGTCGCTCGACCCGGCGATCTTCGAGCTCGGCGTGCCGGTGCTCGGCATCTGCTACGGGGCGCAGCTGATCGGTCAGCAACTCGGCGGCGTGGTGGGACGCGGAATGCAGGGCGAGTACGGGCGGGCTCGCATGACCCGCACCGGCCCGTCGCTGCTGCTCCCCGACGATGCGCCGTTGGAACACGATGTGTGGATGAGCCACTTCGACGGTGTGACCGAGGCACCCGTTGGATTCACGGTCACCGCGACCACGCCGGGCGCGCCGGTGGCGATGCTGGAGAACGACGAGCGTCGGATCTACGGGGTTCAGTTCCATCCCGAGGTCGTCCATTCGCCCCACGGGATGGCCGTGATGGCACGATTCCTGCACGAGCGGGCGGGCATCCCGAACGAGTGGGAGATGTCGTCGGTGATCGACGAACAGGTCGCCGAGATCCGTGAGCGCGTCGGTACCGACCGGGTGATCTGCGGGTTGTCCGGTGGCGTCGACTCGTCGGTTGCGGCAGCGCTCGTGCACCAGGCGATCGGACATCAGCTCACCTGCATCTACGTCGACACCGGCCTGATGCGCAAAGGCGAGAGCGAACAGGTCGTCGAGACGTTCCGGCGCAACCTCGGCATCGAGCTGATCCACGTCGACGCCGGCGAGCGGTTCTTCGCCGCGCTGGAAGGCGTCACCGAGCCGGAGGCGAAACGAAAGGCCATCGGGGAACAGTTCATCCGGGTGTTCGAGGAGAACACCGGCGGACTCACCGATGCGAAGTGGTTGGTGCAGGGAACGTTGTATCCCGACCTGATCGAGAGCGGCGGCACCGATGGCAGCGCCTCGGTGATCAAGAGTCACCACAACGTCGGTGGGCTGCCCGACGACATGGAACTCGAGCTGATCGAACCGTTGCGAGAGCTCTTCAAAGACGAGGTCCGCAAGCTCGGCCTCGAACTCGGCCTGCCCGACGAGATGGTGTGGCGTCAGCCGTTCCCCGGTCCCGGCCTCGGCGTGCGGATCATCGGCGAGGTCACCCCTGAACGGGTGGCGCTACTGCAAGAAGCCGACGCGATCGTCCGCGAGGAACTCCGCCTCGCCGGACTCGAACGCGAGATCTGGCAGTCGTTCGCCGTGCTCGCCGACATCCGCTCGGTCGGTGTGATGGGCGACGAACGCACCTACGGCCACCCCATCATCATCCGTGCGGTCACCAGCGACGACGCGATGACCGCTGACTGGGCTCGGATTCCCTACGACGTGCTCGAGGTGATGTCGCAGCGCATCATCAACGAGGTGCCGGGCATCAACCGGGTGGCCTACGACATCACGTCGAAGCCCCCCGGCACCATCGAGTGGGAATGAAGGCTGTGACACGCGACACATCAAGTTTCGTCAGGGTTTCGCAACACATTCGTCACAATCGGTAGGCTCACAGTTCCAACTATGCGGCAACCTCTGAAGCAACTCCTGCGCGGCGTTCCCATCGCTCTCGCCATCACGTTTGCCGCCCCCGCGGTGTTTCCCACCGCCGTCGAAGCCCAGAGCGTCGACCAGCAGCGCCAACGGGTCGAAGACATCGTCGACGAACTCGAGCGGCTCGAAGAGCGCGCACGGATCCTCGGCGAGGACTACGTCGAAGCGATCGACACCAAGGGCCAGCTCGACACCGAGATCGCCGACGCCGAATCCCGAATCGCCGAGCAGGAAGCCGAGCTCAACCAGCTGCGCGCCAGTCTCAGCGACATGGCGCTGCGCTCGTTCGTGGGCGGCGGCTCGGTTCCGCTCGGCCCGCTGTTCGAAGACTCGGCGAACATCAACGACGCCGTCAAGCGCGACGAACTCGCCCGTGTGGCCCTGAGTGCCGGCGACGTCACCACCGACGAACTCGACGCCCTCGTCGATGACATCAACGACGAGAAGGACGCGCTCGGGCAGAAGCTCGAACAGGCCGATCAGCTCGCTGCATCGCTCACCGACGCCCAAGCCGAAACCGAGCGGTTGACCGGCGAATACACCGAGGCCCGCGTCGAAGCCGAGGCCACACTCGGCCGCCTCGTCGCCGAAGAAGAGCAGCGCCGAGCCGAAGAGTCGGCGCGGCGTCTGCGCGAGCAGGCCGCAGCGGCCGCTGCGAGTTCGTCGTCGACGTCGAGCAGTAGCTCGTCCGATTCCGGCGGCAGCTCCTCGAACTCCGGCAGTACCTCGTCCTCGTCCACCTCGTCGTCGAGCGGCTCGAGCTCCAGCGGTGCCGCATCGTCGGGCAGCGGTGGCGGGTACTCCACCCCGGCGGTCTCGTCGCGTTCGGGGATCGCCGTGCAGGCAGCCCTCGCCCAGCAGGGTGTCCCGTACCGGTACGCGGCGTCGAGTCCAGGTGTCGCCTTCGACTGCTCCGGACTCACCGCCTACGCCTGGAGCCAGGCGGGCGTCGGCCTGCCGCATCAGAGCCGTGCCCAGTACGCCTCGACCCCGCGGGTTCCGAAGGACTCGGCGCAGCCCGGCGACCTGATCTTCTTCTACAGCCCGATCAGCCACGTCAGCATCTACCTCGGCAACGGCATGCACGTGCACGCACCCAACACCGGCAGCGTCGTGAGCATCAGCTCGGTCAACTGGGGCAAGGTCACCGGCGTCGGCCGCCCAGGCTGATCCCCGAGCGCCCGGCGCGGCTACGGTCCGGGACCGTGCACGAAACGATTCACGGCATCGACGTCGAACGAGTGACCGCCTGGCTGGTCGAACACATCGACGGCGCAGCTGCACCGTTCGAGTTCGACGTGATCGTCGGTGGCCGATCGAACCTCACCTACACGGTCACCGGTGCCGATGGCACCAAGTACGTGCTGCGGCGCCCGCCCACCGGCGCCGTCCTCGCCACGGCGCACGACATGGCCCGCGAGCACAAGATCATCTCCGGTGTCGGCAAATCGTCCGTGCCGGTACCACCCGCGCTCGGGTTGTGCACCGACGACGCGGTCAACGGTGCGCCGTTCTACGTGATGGGTTTCGTCGACGGCGTCGTGCTCGACAGCGCCGACAAGGGTTCGCTGCTCACCGTCGAGCACCGCCGAGCGGCGGGGCTCGACCTGATCGATGTGCTCGCCGACCTGCACGCTGTCGACGTCGACGAGGTCGGACTCGGCGACCTCGCCAAGCGTGAGGGCTACGTCGAACGGCAAGTGAAGCGGTGGAGTACGCAGTGGGAGCGCTCGAAGACACGCGAGCTTCCCGCTGTCGAGGAGGTTGCTCGACGGCTCGCCGAGCGATTCCCGACCCAGCAGGGTGTGTCGATCGCCCACGGCGACTACCGGTTCGGCAATGTGCTCACCGACGTCGACAACGGTCGCATCGCCGCGGTGCTCGATTGGGAGCTGTGCACGCTCGGTGATCCCCTTGCCGACGTCGGCTACGTCGGCGTGTACTGGGCCGACCCGGGCACGACGCAGGCGCGCCCGAACGACCCGACCGGCATCGAGGGATTCCCGCCCTACACCGACTTGCTCGAGCGTTACGCCACCCGGACGGGGCGAGACCTCTCCGAGATCGACTACTACATCGCCTTCGGCTCGTTCCGTCTTGCGGTGATCTCCGAAGGCGTCTACGCCCGCTATCTGCATGGGGCCATGGGCGACCAGGGGATCAGCGACGAACAGCTCAACGCCTTCAAGGTCGGCACCGAGATCCTCGCTGAGTCGGCACTCGAAGCGATGCAGCGGCTGTGAACCGGCAGCTCCGGATCTGACAGGATCGTGCCATGACGAGCACATCGGAGTACGCCGCGGTCCTCGACGACTGGGAGCCCGGCGAGTTCAGCGCTGCCGGAGTGACCCACCCCACGTACCGGCGTGGCACCGGGCCCGGCGTGATCGTCGTCCACGAGATCCCCGGCATCACCCCGCTGGTCACCAAGTTCGCCAACGAGGTCGTCGACCGTGGCTTCACCGTGGTGATGCCGTCACTCGTCGGCACGCCGGGCAAGCCGCCGTCGAACGCCTACGCAGGGTCGCAGATGGTCAAGGTGTGCATTGCCAAGGAGTTCACGGCGTTCGCGCTCAACCAGACGTCACCGATCATCGCGTGGCTCCGAGCGCTTGCCGCGCAACCTTCACCAGGATGTCGGTGGTCCCGGAGTCGGAGCGGTCGGGATGTGCTTCTCCGGCGGCTTCGCGCTCGGCATGATGGTCGACGACATCATGCTGGCGCCGGTGCTGTCGCAACCGTCGCTGCCCTTTGCGGTCGGCAAGGCCAGGGGAGCGGACCTCAACCTGTCGCCGGACGATGCCGCAGCGATCGCCGAGCGGGCGGGAGCAGGCTGCCAGGTGCTCGGCCTGCGCTTCACCGGCGACAAGCTCGTCGGCGACCGGTTCTCGTCGCTGCGCGACCTGCTCGGCGACGCCTTCATCGCCGTCGAACTGCCGAGTGCCAAAGCCACCGATCACTCGGTGCTCACCGAGCAGCGCGACGAACCCAGCGTCACCCGAGTGCTCGACTTCTTCGTCGAGAAGCTGCAGGCCTGACCGATGGTCGACGGCGACGAGGCAACGCTGCACCGGACGCAGGCAATCGAGGCGAACAACTCGGTGTGGGAGCTGTTCGACTCCGACACGCCCGACACCACCGAGCTCCTCAGCCGGGCCTACGCCGCGTCCTACCACTGGGAGCGAGCGGCCGATCGGACGCCGGCGAATGCTGCGCGCGCGTCGTGGCTGCTCTCGCGATGTCATGCCGTCCTCGGGCACGGCGACTTGGCGTTGCATCACGCCGACGAGTGCGCCGCTGCGGTCGCCGAGGCGGGGCTCCAGGATTTCGATCTCGGCTACTCGCACGAGGCGAGGGCCCGAGCGCTCGCCGCGCTCGGACGCACCGACGAAGCGTCGGCCGAGTTGGCGGCGGCGAGGGCCGTCGAGATCGTCAGCGACCAAGACCGCGACGTGTTCGAGTCCGACCTCGCCGCTCCGCCCTGGTTCGGACTGACCTGAGGTGTGGCGAGCGGCGGATCAGACCGCTGCTTCGGCGTGTTCCTTCGCTCGCCGGTAGTCGGCCTTGCCGTTCGGCGCACGCGGGACCTGATCGACGAAGATCACCGACTTCGGAGCCTTGTACCCAGCCAGGTCGTTCTTGACCGATGCGATGATGCTGGCCGAGTCGAGCGTGGCCGCGTCCTCGAGTGACACGACCGCGGTGACCGCCTGGCCGAACTTCTCGTTCTCGATGCCGACGACCAGGCAGTCGCGAACCCCGTCGACACGCTTGACCGCCTCTTCGACCTCCTCGGGGAACACCTTCTCGCCGCCGGTGTTGATCACCTGGCTGCCACGGCCCAGCAGGATGAGCGACCCGTCCGCTGCGACCTTGGCGAAGTCGCCGGGGAACGAGTAGCGCACCCCGTCGATCACCCGGAACGTGCGGGCCGACTTCTCCTCGTCCTTGTAGTAGCCGATGGGTACGTTGCCGCCGGCGGCCACCATGCCGACGTCGTCGGAGCCGGGCTCGACCTCCCGGTCGTCGTCGGTGAAGACCTTGGTCTCGGGGGTCTTGGTGAACGTGGCGGTGTCCGACGGTACGCCCTTCATCGTGATCTGCGTACCCATCGAGCCCTCGGACGAACCGATCGCATCGACCAGCACCGCTTGTTCGATCCGATCGAGGATCTCCTGCTTGACCTCGGAGGTCCACATCACACCCGACGAGATGAACATCGCGATCGACGACATGTCGTAGGTGCCGCCATCGGGCTTGCCTTCGTCGAGCGCCCGGATGATCGGCTTGGCGAAGCTGTCGCCGACGATCGTGACCGACGTGACGTGATGCTGTTCGACGGTGGCGAGCAGTTCGTGCGCATCGAGACTTCGATTCTCGAGCGTGACGACGTGTCCGCCCGCGAGGTGAGGGATGAACCACCCGAGCCAGCAGCCGGTGCCGTGCATCAGCGGTGCCGCCGGGATCGACACCAGTGTGCTGCCGTTGGTCGACGCCCCGGCGATCATCGCGCCGATCTCGTTGGCATCATCCGGCGCGGCGAGGCCGAGCATCGGCAGGCCGAGCATCACGAAGCCACGGGTCAGGCCGCCCATGTCGTACATCACGCCCTTCGGCATCCCGGTGGTGCCACCGGTGTAGAGCATGTAGAGATCGTCCTCGGAACGTTCGATCCGCTCCATCGGCTCGGTGGAGGCGAGCAGGTCGTCGTAGGCGACGGCGTTGGGCACCTGGCCGGCACCGCCGTCGTCGACCTCGATGAGGAGCTTCAGCTTCGGCAGCCGTTCGGCCACTCGTGCCACGCGGTCGCCGAGCGACGAATGGAAGATGATCGCCTCGGAGTCGGAGTTGTCGAGCAGGTACCAGAGTTCGTCGTCGAGGTAGCGGTAGTTCACGTTGATCGGCACGCCGCGCATCTTGAACACACCGAACTGCGACTCCATGTACTCGTTGCAGTTGTACATGAACAGCGACACCTTCGCGCCGGGGCCGATGCCCGCAGCGGTCAGTGCTCCGGCGACGCGGGCGGACCGGTCGTCGTACTCCGACCACGACCGGGTGACGGATCCATGGGTGGCGGCGGGCAGCTCGGGGATCGCATCCGCGATCGACTCCCAGACGGTGGCGAAGTGCATCTCCATGGCGGTCACAGTAGCGAGACAGGTGTGTCAGGGGTCACGCGGCGCCACGGATCGGGTCGAGCGGAGCCGCTCGACGCGTCCTCGCTCGCCATCGGTCACGTTCGGGTCGGCCAGCCGGTAGTCGCACACGTTCGCCAGACCCTCGTCGACGAGGGCTGCACCGCGAGCCCGGTGAAACGCTCGGACGAGCAGCTGTTGACCGACCCGGTCGACGGCCCCGGAGGTTTCGAACGTCGACATGAGGACGAATGAGATCGCTGCGTCGAAGGCGGCGGTGCCTCGTCCAGCGTTCGTGAAGTCGATCACGACGGGTCCCTCGGGTCCGAGGATCACGTTCATCGGGTGGAGGTCGCCGTGAACGATGACCTTCCCGGCCCCGGCCCCGGCCCCGGACGCAGGCGCCCAGTCAGGAGCGGTGACCGCGTTGATCGATCGTTGCACCTCGGCGAGTGCCTTCGAGTGGTGCCACAGCTGCCATGGCCGGCGTTGCAGGTCCTCCAGCATGGTCGGTCCGGACACTCGATCCATGACGAGGTCGCGGCCCTCGGCGCGATGCACATTCGGAACCGGGACCCCCGCTGACGCGAGCCACCGCATCAACCGTCCTTCGGGGGCGACGTCATGGTCGCTCCGGTATCGACGCAGCACGGTCCCATCGCCGAGATCGAAGACATCTGCCGCGCGTCCGGACGCGATCAGCGTTCCGTGCTCCTGCCGGCCTGGGCCATCCTCTGCGTTCAACGTGGACCACCGTCGACGTCGATGACGGCACCGGTGGTGTACGACGACGCGCTGCTCGCGAGATACAACGCCGTGCCGACGATCTCGTGCGGTTCGCCGCCGCGCTGCAGCGCGAAACCGACCTTGGCCGAGCGCTCGAACGCGTCGAGGTCCCACGCCGTGGAGATGTCGGTGAGGAACGGGCCCGGGGCGATGCAGTTGACCCGCACCTTCGGTCCGAGCGTGCGCGCCAGCCCGTACGTGAGATTGTTGACCCCTGCCTTCGCCGCGCCGTAGACCAGTTCGTTCGGGCTCGGCCGGTGCGAGGCGACCGACGAGACGAAGATGATCGAGCCGCCGTCGCTGCCACCATGATCGGGTCCGGCCATGCGGGTGCCAACGAGCGCCGACAGCCGGAACGGGCCCTTCAAGTTGACGTCCATCACCTTGTCGTAGAGCTCTTCGCTGACGGTGTCCACACTGGGGTACAGCGGGGACATCCCCGCGTTGTTGACCAGGACGTCGCATCGCCCGAACTCGGCGTACACCGCCTCGTGCAGCCGGTCGGCGTCGGCCCACTTGCCGGCGTGGTAGGCGATCGGGAGCGCCCGGCGTCCCAGCTCGCGCACCTGCGCCGCAAGGGCTTCGCACGCGTCGAGCTTGCGGCTGGCGATCACGACGTCAGCGCCGTGCTCGGCAAACGCCAGGACCATCTCGCGCCCCAGCCCCCTCGAACCACCGGTCACGACGGCCACCCGTCCGCTCAGGTCGAACAGTGCATCGGTCGTCCCCATGGAAGGCGAGTGTTGCAGGGCACCTACGCTGCGGGCGCATGGGGGAACTGCAACCGGAACGACTGCTGTCGCCGACCAACCCGGCGGACCCGGCGGTGATCGCGGAGGATCGCACACTGACGTGGAACGACGTCGAACGACGCGCCCGCTGCCTCGCTCGGGCGCTTGCCGGGTCCGACGTCGACATCGGTCAGGTCTGGGGCGTGTTGGCACGCAATCGCGTCGAGTGGGCCGAGATGATCCTGGGGAACGGCCGGGCTGGAACGCGGGTCGTGCCCCTGAACTGGCATCTCACCGCGACCGAAATCGCCGCGTTGCTCGACGACAGCGGATGCCGACTGGTCGTCGTCGAGCCGGAGCTCGGATCGCTGGTCGACGATGCGATCGCTGCAACCGGACGGCAGGGCGACATCGCAGTCGTCGAACTCGGCGTCGACTACGAATCGTGGCTCGAGGCCGCCGGCGACGAACTGTTGACCCAGCGTGCCTCCGGGGCGCCGTTGATGTTCACGGGGGGAACGACCGGCAAGTCGAAGGGCGTCACGCGGTCCGACGCAGCGGGTCCGGTCGGCGCCCCGGTCGCTGCACTTGCCGGGTGGGGTTCGCTCGTCAGGATGCCCGACCACGGAGCGACGCTGATCACCACTCCGCTGTACCACGCGCTCGGGAACGCGGTGCTGGCAGCATCGTTGGCGAAGGGAATTCCCGTGGTGGTCACGCCCAGGTTCGATCCGCTCGTCACGCTCGAGTTGATCGAGCGCCATCGCATCACGGCGACACCGATGGTCCCGACCCAGTTCATCCGTCTGCTCAAGCTCGACGACGATCAACGTTCGCAGTTCGATCTGTCGTCGCTCGAGTGGATCCTGCACACCGCCGCGCCCTGCCCGTCGTGGGCCAAGGTGGCGATGATCGAGTGGCTGGGCCCGGTGATCTACGAGATGTACGGCTCGTCGGAGGGGACGGGTCCGGCGATCTGCGACAGCACCGAGTGGCTGGCGCACCCGGGCACCGTCGGCAGAGCGTCCGGACGCATCGAGTACTCGATCGTCGATGACGACGGGAACGACCTGCCGCCGGGCGAGGTGGGCACGATCTACTGCCGCCGCGCTGACGGAGCGCCGGAGTACTTCGGCGACCCGGAGAAGACAGCGTCGATCCAGCTGCCCGACGGCCGGTTCACCGTTGGTGACCTCGGTTGGCTCGACGAGGACGGCTACCTGTTCCTCGCGGACCGCCGTGTCGACCTGATGCTGATCGCCGGGTCCAACGTCTACCCCGCGGAAGTCGAGGCGGTGCTGAGCGAGCACCCTGGCGTCGGTGACGTCGCGGTGTTCGGGATTCCCGACCCCGAGTGGGGTGAGCAGGTGAAGGCGGTCATCGAACCGGTCGGCGACATCGACCTCGACGACGTCCGACGCTTCGCCGCCGAGCGCCTCGCCGCGTACAAGCTGCCGAAGTCCTACGACCTCGTCGACCGCCTTCCTCGCGAGGCCCATGGCAAGCTCAAGAAGCGGCTCCTGCGCGACCCGTACTGGGCGACGCAGGGCTGATCAACGCGGACGGATGGCGTGGTTCGCCCAGAGCGCCGCAACGCCGGCAGCCGCGAGCGCGCCGGTGGCGAGGACGGCGGCCCGTCGCCAGTCGCCCAGGTCGCCGTTGCCGCCGTACGAGCCGATCGAACCGGTTGCACCGATCGACGCGATCGAACCCGCCGAACCGATCGACGCGATCGAACCCGCCGAACCGATCGACATGATCGAACCGCTGGAACCGATCGACAGCACCGACCCCACGGAGCCGATCGACAGGATCGACCCGACCGAGAGGATCGACCCGACCGACAGCACCGATCGTGCCGAGCGCACCGCACGAGCCCCCGACACCGCAGGCGAGAGGTCCATCAGACGGCCAGCGCGGCGCGACGCGCTTCGAGGACGGCTTCGTGGATCGTTCGCGGAGCGACTGCGTCGCCGACCTGGATGGCACCGTCGATCGGAGCGGTCGGCAGACGGAAACCGCAATCGACGAGGGCCGCACACGCAATCGTGCGCCGCTCGCCCGAGTACCGGTCCTCGACCTCGACCTCGCCTGGCCGAACGATGCGCAGCAGCGTCCGGCGTTCGATCGTGGCGCCTGCCTGAGCGAGACGGGTGTTCGACGGTGCCAGGTCGCCGGTTCGGGAGAGCTCGTTGCCGGCGATGTTGTCCTGGGTGATCAGGACGGCCCGGGCGCCGAGCTCTTCCGCCAGTGCAACCGCAATCGGTCCGCCGATGGGATCGAACAGCACGATTGCGCCGTCGGCGGGAAGCTCGACGCTGCCGCCTCGCACGTCGGCGACGTCGACGACCACGGCGCCGTCGAGCACTTCGTATGGCCGAACACCGGGCAACGATCCGGTCGCCTGGATGACCGTCGTGTGGTCGTCCGCCTCCCACGAGCTGGTCGAGAGTTCGACTTCGATGCCGAGGCGCTCGTGCTCGCGCTGCCACCAGCTCACGAGGGCGGTGTTGGGGCCGGCCACCGCGGCCAGCCCACCGATCTGGTCGGCCTGTTCGACGATGGTGACGCGGTGGCCGCGGATCGACGCGACCCGTGCGGCCTCGAGGCCGGCGGGTCCCGCACCGACGACCACGACGTCGCGAGGGTGCGGCGACGCGACGTACCAGTCGGGATCCTCTGTTTCGCGCCCACTGGTCGGCTCGCCGATGCATGTCACGATCGGGTTGCGAGCGTCGCGCACCTGACAGGTCTGATTGCAGCGGGTGCACGGCCGAATCCGATCAGCGACGCCGGCGGCGAATTTGTCGACGAGGTCGGGGTCGGCGATCTGAGCGCGGGTCATCTCCACTGCGTCGCACAGCGACTCGTCGTCGTAGCCCCCGAGCGCCCACTCGGCTTGGCCGACCTCGACGATCGAGCCCTGCAGGATCACCGGCACGTCGGGGTGCGCTTCGCGGATCGCAGCGCGCACGGACCGACACAGGTCGATGTTGAATCCGGTCGGCTCGTGGAAGTCGGGGCGGGTCTTCTCGACGGTGTAGATCGAACCGCGGGTGACGACGAGGTAGTCGAGGCCGGCGCCCACCAATGCCACGGCGATCTCGGGTGCCATCTCCGGGGTGATGCCGGCCCAGGGTGCGAGTTCGTCGCACGACAGACGGAGCCCGACGATCCGGTCGCCCGCCGCGCCGCGGGCGGCTTCGATCACCTGGCGGGCGAACTGCAGCCGGTCGTGGCCCCATTCGTCGTCGCGTTGGTTGGTGAGACCGGACAAGAACTGGCGCACGAGGCTGTGCTGGCCGGCGTTGATCTCGACGCCGTCGAGGTCGGCCTCGACGGCCAACTTGGTTGCGGTCGCGAACCCATCGACGACCGCGGCGATGTCGTCGGGCTCCATCCACTTGGGAACTTCCCGGGAGTTGACCTCGGGAACACGCGAGGGCGCCCAGAGCGGTGCCTGGTTGTAGGCAGACGAACCCTGGCCTCCGGCGTGATCGAGCGAGGCGATCACCAGCGAACCGTGCGGACGGCACGCAGCGACGATGGCGGCCCAGCCGTCTGCGCAACGCTCGGCAAGCGGTGACCGTTCGTAGGGCCAGTCGGACGGGTGGACCGAGGCGCCTTCGGCCACGATCGTGCCGCAGCCGCCGCGTGCGCGACGTCCGTAGTAGGCGACATGGCGTTCGGGGATCGACCGGTCGTCGGCGCCGAGGTTGGTGACGTGGGGGCCGAAGACGACCCGGTTCGGAGCCGTTCGTGAACCGATGGTGAGAGGCGTCAGCAACTGCATGCGGGATCCATTCTGGCGTGCGCAGTCAATTCTGGCGAAGGGAGTGTTCTTCTCTCCGGATCATGCGCACGATGTTGCTGCTGTGCTTGATCACGATCAGTCCGCACAATCCGGCGACCGCAAGGAACTCCCAGGCCGGCTTGCCCTGCACGATCAGACCGATCGGAACACAGGCGACGGCGATCACCGATCCCAACGCTGCCTTGCCGGTCACCTTCGTGACCAACCACCACAGCCCCACCGCGAGTGGTGCCAGGATCGGCTGCACGATCAGCAACACCCCCGAACCGGTGGCGACTCCTTTGCCGCCCTTGAACCTGCGGAACACCGGGAACATGTGACCGACGATCGCAGCAGCTCCGCACCAGTAGGCCATCGGCCGACCGTCGAGGGCAAGACCGAGCCCTGCGGCCAGTGCGCCCTTGCCGGCGTCGAGCACGTACACCCAGACGCCCTTGCGCCATCCGAGGGCCCGGGTCACGTTCGATGCGCCAGGGTTTCCTGAGCCGAAGGTCGCGATGTCGATGCCGTTCGCGCGGGCGATCAGGATCGCCGACGG
Source organism: Ilumatobacteraceae bacterium (assembly GCA_963716095.1). Lineage (GTDB taxonomy): Bacteria > Actinomycetota > Acidimicrobiia > Acidimicrobiales > Ilumatobacteraceae > Sva-07. Next base: position 834,894 of record CAVQSV010000023.1, read on the forward strand.
GAAGGTGCCGAGGACGTATGCGATCGGCACGAGCAGCAACACGAGTCACGATCCTTGCACGAACCAACCTCGAAACCTCCGACGATCGGGCAAACCGCACCCGCTAGGTTGGCGTGCCCCATGACGGCCGATCTGTTCCCTGATCTCGATCACGAGCGCACTCGATTGGCCTTCGCGCGTTCATCACGTGACCGGATGATCGGGCAGCTCGAGGGCCTCGACCCGGACAGCGCCGCCGACGAGATCACCAAGGAGTACATCGAGGTGACCGTTGCCGAGGCACTCGAGGATCTCCGCGGTCCCGGTGCCGGTGACTTCTTCGGACGGATCGACGAGTGGTACATCGGTCGCCGGCACATCGAGGACGAACGCCACGACCCCGTCGTGGTCGACTGGCGGGCGCCGATCGCTGCGCCGTTCTACCGAGCCACGTCGGTCGACCCGTTGGGGGTCGATTTCCGGCGTCGTTTCACGCTCGATGACGGCGAGCTGATCGCGTACCTCGACGAACACCTCGATGATCCCGACGAAGGTGAGGTCGCCGGTGGTATCCCCGATCCGGTGCTGGCCGAGATCGGCGCCGAGCGGTCGGGTGAGATGCGCGAGATCGTGTCGACGATCCAGGCCGAGCAGGACCTCGTGATCCGCTCCTCGATCGATCAGGTGCTCGTGGTGCAGGGCGGCCCGGGTACCGGCAAGACCGCGGTGGCGCTGCACCGTGCTGCGTACCTGCTGTTCGAGCATCGCGGCCGGCTGGCCCGCGACGGGGTGCTCGTGGTCGGTCCCAACAAGGCGTTTCTCGACTACATCGGCAACGTGCTGCCGTCGCTCGGTGAGCGCACCGTGCGCCAGGCGACCGTCGACGAACTGTGCATTCCGCGCGTCGAGGTCACCGGCGCCGACGACGTCGAGCTCGCCCGCTGGAAGGGGGACGCCGACCGGATCGGCGACCTCCACACAGCTGCCGTGGCTGCGATCCGACCCCCCGACGACGACATCGCCGTACCGATCGGCGCACGGACACACGTGATCGCTCGCGAGCTGTTCTCCGACTGGCTCGCCATTGCGCTCTCCGGCACCAGCCCGCTGAATCAGCGGCGCGAGCGGATGCGATCGCTGGCGCAGCGGGAGCTGCTGCAACGCACCGGCTCCGACGACGCATGGGCCAAGGCTGCGCCGCTGAAGTCGGCGATCAACAAGGCATGGCCCACGCAGAAGCCGGTCAAGCTCGTCGACAAGCTGCTGCCGGGACCGTCGGGCAAGCGGCGGGTGTGGACCCGTGCCGATCAGCTGCTCGTCGACGAAGCCAACTCGATGCTCAACGGTTCGCCGTTCACCTACGGCCACGTCATCGTCGACGAGGCACAGGATCACTCGGCGGTCGCGCTGCGGGTGATCGGCCGCCGGAGTCCGAGCGGCTCGATGACCTTGGTGGGCGACGTGGCGCAATCGACCACGCCGGCCGGGCAGGAACGGTGGTCGAGCGTGTTCGGTCACCTCGGCGGCGGCAAGGTGTCGGGGGCGATCGCCGATCTCACGATCGGCTACCGCGTCCCCGAGCCGATTCTGGTCGTGGCCAATCGTTTGCTGGCGCACACCGGCGTCGATGCCACCGAGAGCCGGAGTGTGCGTCGAACCGGCGAACCGCCGACCTGGCACCGGACGACGCCTCAGGAACTGGCGGCCGACACTGCAGCGCTCGCGGTCGCGACCAAGCATCGGCGTCGGGTCAGCGCGATCGTTGCGCCCCCGACGTGGCACGAAGCGATCGGCCTGGCCCTCGCGGAACATGGGCTGCGCGCTGTCGACCATGTGCACGAACTCGATCCGGACGAGCTTCCCGTGTTCGGGCCCGAGGCGGTCAAGGGTCTCGAGTTCGATGGTGTGATCGTTGTCAACCCCCACGAGATCCTCAGCGAGGGAACCGACCGCACTGTGACCGAACGGGGGGCTCGCCTGCTCTACGTGGGGATGACCCGAGCGGTCCAGGAGCTCCACTTCGTCACCGACTCGCCCGCCCCCGATGTGCTGGCGACGAACCAATAATACAAGTACAATACAAGTAATGACGACGTCGACTGCCGCCTCCAGCTGGGACCCCGAGCAGTACCGGCGATTCGCCATCGAGCGGGCGCAGCCCTTCCACGACCTGCTGGCCATGCTGGGTGGTCGCCCGGTCGGGCGCGCGGTCGATCTCGGATGCGGGCCCGGCGAGCTGACCGCACTGGCCGCGCAGCAACTCGACGCCGACGAGATGGTCGGCATCGACAACGCCCCGACGATGCTGGCATCGGCTGTCGAACATGCGAGCGAGCACGTCCGATTCGAGCTCGGCGACATCGCAACGTGGACGTCAGATCGCGATCATGACCTCGTCCTCGCCGCTGCGAGCCTGCAGTGGGTGCCCGATCACGCGACGGTGCTCGCCCGCTGGACCGACGCCTTGGCACCGGGCGGAACGCTCGCAGTGCAGGTTCCCGCCAACTCGCATGCGCCGACGCACACGGTCGCGGCGGCGGTGGCTGCACGCGATCCGTACCTCTCGGCGTTCGGCCCGGCCGGTCCACCGATCGACCCCGTTGCGGAGTACGTGCTGCGACCCGACGACTACGCACGGCTGCTGCACCAACTCGGCTGTGTCGACATCGCCGTGCAGCTTCGTGTGTACCCGCACGTGTTGCCGACGCCGCAGCACGCCGTCGAGTGGGTGAAGGGCACGACCCTCACTCGCTTCCGCTCGACGCTCGAACCCGACGTGTACGAAGCGTTCCTCGCGGACTACGAGCGTGAACTCGTCTCCGAACTCGGCCCCGACGAGCCGTGCTTCTTCCCGTTCAGCCGGATCCTGTTCGTCGCCCGGAAGCCCTGAACCCGGTCGTCACCCGAGGAGCAACAGACCAGCGACGAGCGCTGTGACGCCGACGAGCATCACGATGACGGCCCGCTTGTCGCTCCCGCGGGGACGCAGACTCGGGTCACCGCCGCCTTGTTCGCCGGCCTGACGGGCCTGCATGCCCCAGTTGGCATTGCCGCCTCCGGATGCGGTCATGGCGTGAGCCTCACGATTCAGCGGCGGCCGATGGTGACCGGGACGCGCTCGGGTTTGGCCACGCGGACCGGCTTGGAGTGGTCCATCATCGGGCGCGGTGTGGTGTCGGCCGACGCTTCGAGCATGGCCGCTTCGCCGTAGCCCCCCACGCACTCGGGGTCGGGGCCGTCGAGGGGGATCCCGACGAAGAACTTCGCTGCCATGCAGCCGCCCTGACAGGCGTCGTAGCTGCCACACGATGCGCAGGCACCTGCCGACTGCGGCTCACGCAGCTCGGCGAACAGGTCGCTGTGCTTCCACACGTCGGCGAATCCGCCCACGTCGCGGACCGAGCCGGCCTTGAATTCGTCATGGATCACGAACGGGCAGGCGTAGACATCGCCGATCGGATCGATCAGGCACACCACGCGGCCGGCGCCGCACATGTTGAGCCCGGGAAGTGGCTCCTCGCCGAGCGCATTGAGGTGGAAGAACGAATCACCGGTGAGCACGTTGTCGCCGTGAGCGACGAGCCAGTCGTAGATCTGGCGTTGCTGAGCCTGGGTCGGGTGGAGCTCGTGCCACGAATCGGCACCGCGGCCCGATGGCCGCAGGCGGGTGATGCGCAGCTGGGCGCCGAACGAGTCCGCCAGGGCCTTGAACTCGTCGAGTTGGTCGACGTTGTGGCGGGTGACGACCACCGAGATCTTGAACTCGCCGAAGCCGGCGTCGCGCAGGTGGTTCATCGCCTGGATCGCAGTGTCGTACGAGCCCTCGCCGCGTACGGCGTCGTTGGTGACCGCGTCGGTGCCGTCGAGTGAGATCTGGATGTCGAGGTACTTCATCGCGGCGAGGCGCTCGGCCTTCGCGGCGTCGATGAACGCGCCGTTGGTCGAGAACTTCACGCCGATGCCACGGTCGATCGAGTACTCGAGCAGCTCGAAGAAGTCGCGGCGGATCATCGGCTCGCCGCCACCGATGTTGATGTAGAACACCTGCAGATCGTGCAGCTCGTCGAGCACGGCCTTCGCTTCGTCGGTGGTCAACTCACGCGGGTCGCGTCGCCCCGACGACGACAGGCAGTGGACGCACTCGAGGTTGCAGGCATAGGTGAGTTCCCACGTGAGACAGATCGGAGCGTCGAGGCCCTCCTTGAGCTGCTCAACCAGGTGTGACTTGGTGTTCGATGCGGTGCTCATGGAGCATCTCCGATTCGGTGAGGGCGGTGAGGGCACGTTCGAACGACGGCCAACGGGTCTCGTCGACATCGCACGCGGTGAGGGTCTCGGCGAGCGTGTGCGCTCCATCGAGGTGCTGCACCACCCGCACGACGTCGGGGTGCTTGAGGAAGATCAGCTTGCGGTTGCCGTAGTGGTAGGCGAGCGCGCCGAACGGTTCGGGGCGCAGCGCCACCTGGGGGTCGAGCACCAGACGGGAGTCGAGCACGGTGCGCTGGTGATCGGACGTCAGTAGACGCCGCACATGCCGTCGATCGAGATCTCCTCGACGAGCAACTCGTCGTCGAGCAGTTCGGTCGTGGTGTCGGCCTCGTCGGTCGCGGTGTCGTCGAGGGTGGCGGCCGTGGTGTCGTCCATCCGGTGAGACTAACCGAGCGGTCGTGACGGCACCATGTGCAGGTCAACGAGCAGGCGTGATCGACGCGAACAGGCCGGGCTCGTCGGCCGCCCATCGACGCGCAGCGAAGAGACTTCCCGCACGAAAGACGAGCACACCTGCACCGAGCGTGAGCGCGGCGAACACGGTGACCAGTGCGAGCGACTCCTGGCTGACCGCCCAGAACAGTGCCAGCGCCACGGGCAGGGTGACCACCGCCAGTGCCGCAAGCACCAGTGCCAAGGCAAAGGCGGCGAACCAGCCCTTGTTCGAATCGCCGGTGGCGAGGGGATTGTCGCTTTCCGGAATGGCGATCGGGACAAGGATCGACTGCACCATCGCGCCGCCGGCGCCGGCCAACAGTCCGCCGACTCCGACGAGAATCCCGGCCGGGAGGTAGTTCCATTCGCCTGCAACACCGGCGGCGATCAACGGACCGACGATGGCGATGGGCGAGGCGACGATGGCAACCGACCGGGCCTTGCCGCGCACGAGCACGTCCGGGTCGACGCCCGTGAGAATCTCGGTGGCGGTCGCCGGGCCGTCGGAACCGAAGCTGTTGCCCGCCATGAACAACACAGCGAGCTGCACCGCGCCGCCGACGAGGACCGCGCCGGCACCGACGTCGTCGATGGTGAGGGCAGGAACGAGCACGATCGCCAAGCCGACGCCGGCTCCGGTGAAGGTTTCGAGCGCGGTACGTGGCGTGCGAAGCCGGGTGAGTACGCCACGCCATGCCACGGCACCGACTGCGCCGGAGCCGCACGCTCGGCGCGCGATGGCGCTCACCGGGTGGGGTCGTTCCGTACGGGGCCGCCGGCGTTGCTCCCGTGGGGTCGCCGCGAGGAGTCGCCGGGTGGACCACGTGAAGATCAACGCCAGCGGGACGAGCCACAACGAGCCCAGCACCGTGTGGCCGAGCGCTGCGAGGTGGTTGTCGCCCGCGTTGCCCAGAGCCCGGCCGAGCTGACCCATCGGCGTCCAGAGCAACGCGTCGGCCAGCTGCGCGCGCTCGTTGGCACTGCTGTCGTTGATCACGCGGGGCACGATCTGGAACGCCGCATAGAACGCGAGGCTGGCGATGCCGACGGCGAGCTGGCCGGCGCGGGGAAGTCGGACGGCGAGCAGCCCGAGCGCGTTCACGGTCGTGCGTGACACCAGCAGCAGGGTGGCCAGGAAGGCGAGGGTGGCGAGCGTGACCACAGGGATCGAGGTGACTCCGCGAACCGCGCCGGCGAAGATCCCGACGCCGACCAGGCCGGCTGCGAGCCCTGGTGGGCCCGACGCCGATGCTGCGAGGACGCCGAGGCCCAGCTGACGTTCGGTGAGCGGCTCGGTGGCGAGCACCCGTGGATCGACCGGCTGTGCCAGCCCGGCGATCACGCCGATCATCATCACGGCGAGCGTGATGCCCACCGTGGCGAGGACGAACAGGGTGGCCGGGTCGTCGACGGTTCGGCCCGTCACGAACAGCACCGCCGCAGCCACTGCACCCACGAGAACCGAACCGACGAGACCGACGGCGACTGCCCACTTCTGGGCCCCCTCGGAGTTCAATGCGCCGCGCAGCACCTTCCAGCGCAATCCGGTGAACAGACGAACGACCGCGACGTTCGGCACGGCGGCGTCAGCTCAGCCAGTCGAGTGCGTCATCGGCGACGTCGGTCGCGCCGACGACGTCGATGAAGGCGTCTTCGAGGCGACGCTCGCCACGGAGCTCGTCGATCGGTCCGGACGCGACGAGACGACCGCGGTGGATGACCCCGACGTGGTCGCAGACCCGTTCGACGATGTCCATCACGTGAGTCGAGAGCACGACGGTCCCTCCCCCGGAACGAAAGCGGTCGAGCATCAGGCGCATCGCTCGGGTCGACACCGGGTCGACCCCTTCGAACGGCTCGTCGAGCATCACCAGGCGAGGCCTGGCCAGCAACGCTGCGGCGAGGGCGGTCTTCTTGCGCATGCCGTGGCTGTAGCCCGAGATCGGTCGGTCGGCGTCGTCGATGATGTCGAGCACCGTGAACAACTCGGTGGCCCGGCGCTCGATGATGTCGATGTCGAGTTCGCGAAGGCGACCGATCGTGGTGATGTGTTCCCATGCGGTGAGTCGATCGAACAGCTGGAGGGGGTCGAGCATCACCCCCATCGATGTACGAACAGCGAGGATGTCGTCGCTCACGCGTGTGCCGCAGACCTCGATCTCGCCGGCATCGGGTCGGACGAGGCCGACCACGGCGCGCATGGTCGTCGACTTGCCGCTGCCGTTCGGGCCGACGAGGCCGTAGCACGCGCCGAGCGGAACCTCGAGGGTGAGCCCGTCGATCGCTCGCGTGGTGCCGTAGGACTTGGTCAGCCCGTGGATGCGCAGGGGAGCGCCGGCGAGCGGTGCGGCCAGCGCGGTGGTGGCGGTCGAGGATTCGCCGTTCGGCGGTGCAGTTGGTGGTGGCGGTGGGAGATCCACCTGACCAGTCTGCCGCGAGCGCCGCCCGAGCCGCCCGGGCGATGAGCGAATCCCGCAGATGTGGTGTGTTCGCTCATCGCTGGGACCTTGGCCGTAGTCTCAGGACGTGACCGCCACACGTCCACGGCGAAGTTCCTGGACCGCCGGCGCGGTCGTGCTTGCGGTAGTGGTGGCGGCATGTACCTCGACCTCTGACGTCGAGGTCAGAGTGCCGTCCACCGAGGCAGCCACCGCCCCCGACACCAACGGCCTGCCGTCACTCGGGGTGCCCGACCCGGCGATCGTGATCGGCGAACTCGACAATGGTCTGCGCTACTTCATCCGAGACAACGACAACCCGGGCGGCCGCGTCGAGATGCGCCTTGCCATCGACGCTGGTTCGGCGTTGGAGGACGACACCCAGGTGGGCGGCGCCCACTTCCTGGAACACATGCTCTTCAACGGCACCGAAGAGTTTCCGGAGAACGAGCTGATCGCGGTGCTCCGCAGCTTCGGTGCCGGCGTCGGTGCCGACATCAACGCGTCCACCAGCTACGACGAAACCGTCTATCAACTGACGATGCCAACCGAGGATCCCGACGTGGTGAACACCGGTCTCGACGTGCTCGAGCAGTGGTTGTCAGCCGCCACGATCGATCAGGCACAGGTCGAGGCAGAGCGTGGCATCGTGCTCGACGAATGGCGTGGATCGGAGGCCAGCTCGAACGGCCGCATCTTCGATGCGCTCGAGACGCTGTTCCTCGCCGGATCGCCGTACGACGGCAAGGACCCCATCGGGACCGACGAGGCCATTGCGGCGACGAACGCCGAACCGTTGCGGTCCTTCTACGACGACTGGTACCGGCCGGACAACACCGCAGTCGTCGTCGTCGGTGACATCGATCCGCTGGTGATCGAGGACGGCATCGCCGACCGGTTCGGCCCGATCGTTGCGCGCGGCGACTCGCCAGTGCGTCCGGAGCTGATCGTCGAACCATCGGCCGAGCCGGAGGTGATCGTGCTCGCCGACCCCGATGTCGCCGAGGGATTCGCGCAGGTGACGTTGCCGCTCGCACTCGTCGAGAGCGACGCGGTCGAGGCCGACTATCAGAACGCGATCCTCGACTCGATGGCATTCGACATGATCGCCACCCGCCTCGGCAACGACGCGCTGCGCGGCGAGGCGCCGTTCGACGACGCGCGGGTCGGCTCGAGCGGGTTCGTTCGCAACCTGGATGCGCCGGAGATCGTCGTGTCGGCTGACGGTGACGCACTCGAAGCGTCGACCCAGGCGGTGTTCGACGAGTACGAACGGGTTCGCCGGTTCGGGTTCTCCCAGGCCGAGGTCGACCGCGTGGTCGCCTCGTACCGGACCGCTGCGCAGTCGAGCTTCGACGGCCGCGACTCGCGCCAGGATGCGGCGCTCGCCGACGAGTACGTCCGCCATGCACTCACCGGTGAACCGATTCCCACCGCAGAGGAGCAGTTCGCCTTCACCGAGGCGGTCCTCGATCGTGCGAGCCCGGAAACGCTCGCCGTCCGCTTCGTGGAGCGTCTCGACGCGGCTGGTGCCCATGTCCTTGTCGTCGTGCCGGAGGGCGAGGCCGGAGATGTGCCGCCAGCCGCGGCGTTCGTCGCTCAGGCGACCTCGATGGGCGAACGCGACCTCGCTCCTCGCCCGGACGACGCGGGCATCGACGGGGATCTGATGGTGGCGCCGGAGCCGATCGAGGAGATCTCCAGCGAGCGACTCAGCGAGAACGGCCTGGTCGACTTCGTCGATCCGCTGGTGCTCGAGTTCGACAACGGTGTTCGGGTGTCGTTCAACACGAGCACGATCGCCGAGGGCCAGGTCGTCTTCGAAGCTCGGAGCCCCGGCGGGTTCGCCGTGCTCGACGACGCCGATGTTCCCGCAGCAGATGCCGCCGGCGCTGTGGTGGGCGAGAGCGGTGTCGCCACCTACGGCCCGGTGGAACTCGCCGCCTTTCTGTCCGACAAGGACGTGGTGCTCCAAGGAGCGATCGGACCGTTCACCGAAGCACTCTTCGGCAGGGCCGGCACGAGTGACTTCGAAACGCTGTTCCAGCTGATCCACCTGTCGATGACGCAGCCACGGGTCGACCCGATCGCACTCGCGCAGTATCTCGACGACGAGTTGGCGATCGCCTCGGATCCGTCGATCGACCCTGGCTACGCCGAGTTCGCAACGCTGCTCGAGGCCCGGTACGACGATCAGCGGTTCGTGCTGCCCACCGTCGATTCGCTCAACTCGGTGACCGCTGACGACATCGGCAGGGTGGTCCGCGATCGATTCGGTGATGCGTCCGACTTCACGTTTGCGTTCAGCGGCGACTTCGACGTCTCAGAAGCGACCGAGCTCGCCCGTCGATACCTCGCGACATTGCCGTCGACGGGTCGGATCGAGTCGGTCGACTACGTCGAGCCGGAACCAGCAGGCGTGACCGTCAGCGCATGTTGGCCGGGGTGACGGTGCGTTGGCTGACCTCGACGAGTTCGCCGCCGCGAACTTCGTAGCTCACGACGTGGTCGACCGAGTGCTGCCCGCTGCGGGCCTTGCCGGAGACCACGTCGAGTTCGGTGCCGTCGACGAGCGGAACCAGTGCGATGGCCCGGAAGCCCTCATCGGTGCCCGGCGACGACCGCTTGTCCTCGCGCAACAGCAGACCCGAGTCCCAGACCCAGACGTCGTCGACGCTGACGAACCGGCAACGGTGGCTCGTTCTCGATTTCGCGACCATGCCTCCGGGGCAGACGACCACGCTGCCCTCCACCCAGGGCAGCACACCGAGACCGTCCCGGCCGAAGCCCAATTCGAATCCTGCCGCGATGATGGCGTCGTGGTCGCCGCTGTCGATCGCCCGCTCGATCTGCACCTGGCGGACGACCTCGGCGAGGTCGTGCAGGTCGTCGTCGGACATCGAGCGGGCGAAACCGAGGACCGTCTCCGGGTCGGCGCCGAGTTGGAGCGGCTCGCGGCCGGCGGTCGGATCCGTCACGGGACCAGTCTGGTGGGTACAGTCCGAGATCATCCGATGAACTGCCCGGCATTGCCGGGCCGAAACCCCCGGGAGCCTCGACATGAAGACCAAAGCAGCCATCCTCTGGGAGCGCAACACGCCGTGGAGCGTCGAGGAGATCGAGCTCGATCCGCCGAAGGCCGGCGAAGTCCTGGTGAAACTTGCTGCGAGCGGGATGTGCCACTCCGACGAACACCTCGTGACCGGTGACCTCGCTGGTGCGACGCCGGAGCCCCCGCTGATCGGCGGCCACGAAGGAGCCGGTGTCGTGATGGAGGTCGGCCCAGGTGTGTTCTCGGTGCAGCCCGGTGATCACGTGGTCTTCGGCTTCGTCCCTGCCTGCGGCAGGTGCCCGAGTTGTGCCGATGGCCACTCGAACCTGTGCGACATCGGTTCGCTGACGGCCACGGGTCTGCAGATCACCGACCAGACCTCTCGGCACCATGCAGCGGGCGGCCAGGACCTCACGCTCGGGATCGGCAACCTCGGCACGTTCGCGTATCACACGGTCGTCAACGAAGCGAGTTGCATCAAGATCGCTCCCGACCTCCCGATGGACAAGGCCTGCCTGCTCGGTTGCGGCGTCGTCACCGGCTGGGGTTCAGCGGTGTACGCGGCCGATGTGCAGCCCGGTGACACGGTCGCGGTCGTCGGTGTCGGTGGCATCGGAGCCAACGCGGTGCAGGGTGCGAAGCTCGCCGGTGCCCGCGTGGTTGCGGCAATCGATCCGGTCGAGTTCAAGCGTGAGAAGGCAATGGAGTTCGGCGCCACTCACACCCACGAGAGCGTCGAGGAGGCGCTCGGCGCGCTCGGAGAGACCACGTGGGATCGCGGCTTCGACAAGGTGATCATGACGATCGGAGTCGGCGACGGCGACGTACTGGGCGAGGCGTTCCACCTCGGTGGAAAGCGGTCGAAGATCGTCGTGACCAACATCCACCCGACGGCGGAGCAATCGATCGCCGTTCCAGCCCTGTTCCTCACCGTGTTCGAGAAGCAGCTGATCGGTTCACTGTTCGGCTCGGCCAATCCTCGCAAGGACATCCCGCGGTTGTTGGAGCTGTACACACAGGGGTTGCTCGACCTCGATGGTCTCGTCACCCGGACCTACAGCCTCGACGAGATCAACCAGGGTTACGCCGACATGAATGCGGGCAAGAACATCCGCGGCGTCCTCGTCTACGACTGACGTCGGGATCGGTGCACCTGCTCGTCGAGCGATCGCGACGTGCGGTAGCGATCGCTGCGTGACGCCTCGCTACGGTGGCTTGACCATCGTCAGGTGAAAGGGGACCACCATGAAGAGCAGGGCTGCAGTACTCCACGGAACCGATCAGGAGTGGCAGATCGAGGAGATCGAGGTCGACGCACCGAAAGCCGATGAGGTCATCGTCGAGTGGAAGGCCGCCGGTCTCTGTCACAGCGACGAACACATGGTCACCGGCGACATGGTGCCGCCCCAGGAAGCGTGGCCGCTGATGGGGATCGACGACCTGTGGCCGGTCGTGGGCGGCCACGAGGGTGCCGGCGTGATCGCAGAGGTCGGACCGGGTGTCACCAGCGTCGCCGTTGGCGATCACGTCTCGGCGTCGTTCGTGCCATCGTGCGGGCGTTGTCGCTACTGCTCGACGGGTCGCCAGAACCTGTGCGACGCCGGTGCCGGCGCATTTCTCAAGGGGATGATCACCGATGGCACCAGTCGCCACCGACTCGCCGACAACGGCACCGACCTCACCTTGTTCGCGAAGCTCGGCACGTTCTCGAACTACTCGGCGGTGTCGGTCGACCAGGTGATCAAGGTCGACACCGATCTGCCCCTCGAAGCAGTGGCGCTCGTCTCGTGTGGTGTCGCGACCGGTTGGGGCTCGGCCACAAATCGCGCTGCGGTGTCGCCCGGCGACACCGTGGTCGTCGTCGGCATCGGCGGCATCGGCATCAATGCCGTGCAGGGAGCGGCGATGGCCGGCGCCCGGCGCGTCGTGGCCGTCGATCCGATCGAGTTCAAGCGTGAGAAGGCGATGGAGTTCGGCGCCACGGAAGCGTTCAGCTCGATGGAAGACGCAATGCCGGCCGTGATGGAGATGACCCAGGGGATGATGGCCGACAAGGTGATCATGACCCCCGGTGTGCTCTACGGCGACCTGATGGCGCTCGGCACGCAACTCGCAGGCAAGGGCGGCACGATCGTGGTCACCGGGGTGGCCCCGATGACGCAGACCGAGTCGTCGGTGAACCTGTTCGAGCTGGCGATGTGGAACAAGGAGATCAAGGGCACGATCTTCGGTTCACTCAACCCGCGCGCCGACATCCCCAAGCTGTTGAACCTCTATCGAGACGGCCAGCTCAAGCTCGACGAGTTGATCACCAACCGGTATTCGCTCGACGAGATCAACGACGGTTACCAGGCGATGCGCGACGGCACGAACATCCGCGGTGTGGTGGTGCACAGCTGATCCGTCGACACGGCCGGCGGGTGGCTAGGTTCGGCGGTCGATGAGGTCACATGTCTGAACACGCCGTCGCTTCCCAACCGTTGTTGCCTGGGGACCTGGTTTCGTCGATCGGCTCCAAGGTGGTGGGCCGGCGACGAGAGATCGAACTGGTCGTCGCCGCGCTGATCGCCGACCGTCACGTGGTGATCGAAGGGCCACCCGGCACCGGCAAGTCGACGCTGCTGCGCACGGTTGCGCACGAGCTCGGTGTCGGTTTCGAGTTCGTCGAGGGGAATGCCGAGCTGACGCCGGCGCGCCTCGTCGGCCACTTCGACCCGGCGCGAGTCATGGCCGAGGGCTACGACGCTGATGTATTCGTGGACGGGCCGCTCGCGTCGGCGCTCCGCGACGGTTCGCTGCTGTACGTGGAGGAGATCAACCGCGTCCCGGAAGAGACGTTGAACGTGCTGATCACGGTGATGAGCGAAGGTGAACTGCACGTCCCGCGTCTCGGTCGGCTCGCCGCAGCGCCCGGGTTTCGTCTCGTCGCCGCGATGAACCCGTTCGACGCGATCGGCACCGCCCGGATCTCGGGCGCGGTGTACGACCGGGTCTGTCGACTCGCCGTCGACTATCAGACCGCGACCGATGAAGGTCAGATCACGCTCCGCGAAGCGGGCGGCGGCGACCTCGATCCGGGCTGGGTTGCCAAGGTCGTCGACCTGGTCCGCCTCACCCGGTCGCACGGCGATCTTCGGGTCGGCTCGTCGGTGCGCGGCGCGATCGACATGTGTGCGGTGGCGACATCGCTGGCCGCCGTTCGTGGCTCATCGGTGACGGACGGCGACGTGTCGCTCGATGCTGCACTCGTGGCGCTGTCGGGCCGGGTCCGGCTCCGTGAGGGCAGCACCCGGTCGACCGAGGACATCATTCGCGAGCTGTGGGTCGAGGTCTTCGGCAGGCAGGACGACGACGGGTCGAACGAGGGAAAAGCGAGCGCCCCGACCGGGGCGACGCCGGACCACTGAACAGCCCGCCGCCGGCGAAGGAAGGTGACGCCGCCGACGACGAGGTCTCCAAGGCGCGCCGCAAGACCACATCGAGGCGTTCGCTCGAACAGCAGCCGCGCTTCGACGAGATCTCGCCCGAAGTCGGCGAACTCGACGAGGACGCGGTGTCCGAAGCGCTCGACGAGGACCCGGACGACACGCTGGCGCTCCTCGCCGACCTCACCGGCGCCACCGACCCCAAACTGCGCGAGCTCGCCCGCCGCTTGGCAGGCCGCTTGTTCCTCGACATCGCCAAGCGGGGACCGGCGTCGCCTCGGGGAGTCGGCCAGTTGCGTACCCAGCGCTACCGACCGGACGGCGGTGACCTCGACGTCGACGCCAGCCTCGATGCGCTGGTGGCCGCGACCGCCGAAGGAACGGCGGTCGACCCAGATGACTTGCGCGTCCGTTCGTGGTCGACGCCGGGGACGGCGATCTGTCTGCTCGTCGATCGCAGCGGCTCGATGACCGGTCGACCACTCGCCACCGCTGCGGTCGCTGCGTCGGCGGTTGCCTGGCGGAGCCCCGACGACTACTCCGTGCTGTCGTTCGGCAAGGACGTCGTCGCAGCGAAGAGCCAGGACGTCGTGAAGACCAACGAAGGTGTCATCGATTCGGTGCTCGCCCTTCGTGGCTTCGGCACCACCGACGTCGCCGGGGCGCTCGCCGCAGCCGCCGACCAACTGTCACGGTCGAAGGCCGGTCGCAAGATCACGGTGCTGCTCTCCGATTGCCGGGCAACGGCACCCGGTGACGTTCCGGCAGCGGCTCGCCGTCTCGGCGAGCTGGTGATCGTGGCGCCCGAGTCCGATGACGTCGAAGCTCGCCAGCTCGCCGAGCAGGTCGGCGCCCGATTCACGACGGTGGCCGGTCCCTCGGATGCGGCGGGGGCTCTGGCCCGCGTACTCGACGCCTGACGGCGAGCCCGATCACGCCTGGGGTCTGACCCCTGGCGTGATCAGCAGGTGATGTTCTTGTCGGGGACGAAGCCGAACTCGTTCTGGTCGGCGACCACGCTGGGGAGCGTGGTGGTGGTCGCCGACTCGGGGGTGCCGGCTTCCGGAGCCGGCCCCGTCGACGGATCGTCGGTCGAGGGCTCAGCGGTCGACGGCGCAAGCGTTCCCTCGGCGACGGTGTCGAGCACCTGGTCGGGTGCTTCGGCGAGCGTCGCCTCGCCACGGAACACCGCAAGGACCGCCTGCATGTTGTCGCCCTCGATCGAGGGGACGAGCACCGCGGCACCTTGAATGTTTCGGGGGTTGGCGTTGATCTGGTACGTGGTGATCTCGCTGGGGTCGACACCGCTGAGCACCCCGGCGAACTCGAGCATCTTGCCGGGTGTGAGATCGGGGTCGGTGACGATGTACTCCGACGACGTCTCGATCAGCCCGCCCGCCACGTCGGGGTTGTAGGCGCCCTTCGAAAGCAGGCGTGACACGGTGCGACGCAGGAAGTCCTGCTGGCGCGAGATGCGACCGAGATCGGACGTCCCGTCCTGCTTCCACTCGCCGTTCGCATCGATGTACTGCAGCTTGCGCGAGCGGACATACGCGAGCGCATGGTCACCGTCGAACGTGAAACATCCCGCGACGGGCACGTTGAGCCCGGTGTTGGGGTCACGCACAGGTGTGTCGAAGGGCACGGCGACCCCGGCAACGGCATCGACCAGGGTCCGGAAGGCACAGAAGTCGACCTGCACGAAATGGTCGGTGTTGATCCCGAAGTTCTGGAAGATCGTGTCGATCAGCTTCTGTGGGTTGTCGCGTTCGTAGGCCTCGTTGATGCGGCCCTTGCGCGAGGTTCCGGCGATGTCGACGAACAGGTCCCGTGGGAACGACAGCACAGCGACCTGCGAGGTGCTCGGATTGACCCGCCACATCATGATGGTGTCGCTGCGCTCGCCGAGATTGCTGCGATCACCGAACGCCGGCGCGTAGGGGGAATCGGGGTCGATGCACGAGTTGTTGTCAGCGCCGGTGATCAGGAAGTTCTTGGCGTCCGGCTCGGCGGGCGGGAACGTCTCGGGTGGGGCAACGGTCGAGCCGGGTGTCGTCTCGCCCGTCTCCGGGTCGATGACTGGCGCCGCTGTGACGGCGGTGGCCAGCGCCGGGTCGATGATCTCGGGGGCGATGTTGCGATCTTCGATGACCCGCTGGCCGGCATACAGCGCGCCGGCGGCGCCGAAGGACCCGATCGCCATCACGAACACGGCGGCCACCGTGAGGCGCTGCGGCCAGGTGCGCGGAATCCGCTTCGCCGAGGTGGGTGTGTCCGTCGGCTTCGGAGGCGTCGGCGGAGGCGGCACGGTCACCCGGGGCACGGTCACCCGCGGGGCACTGTCGATCAGCCCGTCGTTCGGCAGTGGAGCGCGGTCGGGTGTCGGGTCCGCCGTCGACTCGGGCGTCGACTCGGGCTCGGACGGATCAGACATGCGGGGGTGACGATACCGCTCCGCCTCAGGACGTGGATGTCAGGGCGCGGGGATCAGGGCGTCACGATGACGACGGTGCCGAGCTGTGCCCAGTTCCACATCCACACGGCGTCTTCGTACGCTTGGCGAACACAGCCGCCGGACAGCGCCTGGCCGAGTTGGTCGGTCGTCTGCACCGGTCGGCCGTACTGATACGGGATGTCGTGGAAACCGATGTTGCCGCCGCGGTCGCCCTTGGCGAAGCGCACCATGTGGCCCCAGGTGATCGACGGATTGTTGATCGAGAACGTCCTGATCGATCGGGACCAGACGCGGTAGGTGCCCGGTGTCGGATCGTTCGGGTCCTGTCGGCCCGACACCCGGTGCATCTTGATGATCGTGTTGCTCTCGTCGTATGCCCACACGGTCTGTTGCGACTTCGAGTACACGACGCGCCTGCCGTTGCCGCCGTCGGCGGGGGGATCGAACGGGCTCGGCGGCGGCGGCGCGAGTTGCACCTGCGGGCCACGGGTGGGGGTCCGGCCCGACGCGGTCGCCGGACCGAGCACCGGTGGAGCAGCGTCCGCTTCGAGGCGTGCGTCGGTCGAGACGCCGGGCGAAGGCGCGGCGGGCATGGTTGTGTCGACGGTCGTGCTGGTCGTGGCCTCGGTGCTCGTCGCCGAGCCGGCGAGGGTTCCGTCGGCGAGCACCGGCGCGGCGATCGCCAACACGAAGGCGACCACGATCACCGGCAGACCCCACTTCGCTGGCACAGCGGCGAGTGTAGGGGGCTGACGGGCCACCCGGAAGACTCGCGCTGTTCGTCGAGGCGTCAGTCGTCGTCGGCGAGCGTGACCACAGTGGACACGGAGTCGCCTTCGACGAGCTGGAGGTCGCGGATCGAGCCGGCGTCGACGAGGTCGGAACGTCCGGCATCGATGGCTGCATGCAGTGCCGCAGGGGCGGTGATCACGAGCGAGTCGACCGCGGCTCGCTGGCTGCGCTTCGCTTCGGTCTTGGATCGGCGCACCTGGGTGAGCACCTCGATCGCAGCGTCGGCCAGGGTCGGGTCGCCGAACGGCGTCGAATCGGTGCCGGCTGGTGTGGGCCATGGCGCCGAATGGACGCTCGATTCGTTCCACCAGCTCCACGCTTCCTCGGAGGCGAACGGCAGGATCGGTGCGAAGAGCCGCTGGATGGCACCGAGCGCTTCGCGCAGCGCTCGCTTGGCGGAGTCGGCTGCCTCGGGACGCTGCTCGTCATAGGTGCGGCCCTTGACCAGTTCGACGTAGTTGTCGCAGAACCACCAGAAGAACGCTTCGGTACGTTCGAGCGCCCGTGCGTAGTCGAAGGCATCGAATGCGGCGGTGGCGTCGTCGATGACGGCATCGAGCTTGGCGAGCATCGAGCGGTCGATCGGTTCGGTGACGCCGTCGTCGAGTGAGGTGGCGGCGCTCGGAGCGCCGAACTGGAGCACGAACTTCGAGACGTTGAGCAGCTTGTTGGCGAGCTTGCGACCCACCTTCATCTGGTCTTCGCTGAACGCGGTGTCGACGCCAGGTCGGGCCGAGCCCGCCCAGTAGCGCACGGCATCGGTGCCGTAGGTCTCGAACAGGTCCATCGGTGTGACGACGTTGCCCTTCGACTTCGACATCTTCTTGCGGTCGGGGTCGAGGATCCAGCCCGACAGCGCAGCGTTTGCCCAGGGCACACACCCGAACTCGTGGTGGCTGCGCGTCATCGTGGCGAACAGCCAGGTCCGGATGATGTCGTGCCCCTGCGGACGC
Source organism: Ilumatobacteraceae bacterium (assembly GCA_963716095.1). Taxonomy (GTDB): domain Bacteria; phylum Actinomycetota; class Acidimicrobiia; order Acidimicrobiales; family Ilumatobacteraceae; genus Sva-07. Next base: position 852,692 of record CAVQSV010000023.1, read on the forward strand.
ATGTCCATCGGGAACACCCGCCCGAACAGGTCGTCGTCCTCCTCCCATCCGCCGGCGATCTGGGGCGTGAGCGACGACGTCGCCCACGTGTCGAACACGTCGGGGTCGCCCATGAAGCCGCCCGGCTGATCGCGTTGGCTCTCGTCGTACCCCTTCGGGACGTCGGTCGACGGGTCGATCGGGAGGTCGGCTTCCTCGGGCAGCAGCGGCTCGTCGTAGCGCGGTTCGCCCTGCTCGTCGAGCGGGTACCAGACCGGGATGGGCGGTCCGAAGAAGCGTTGACGGCTGACGAGCCAGTCGCCGTTGAGGCCCTCGACCCAGTTGTCGTAGCGATGCTGCATGTGCGCGGGATGCCATGTGACCTCACCGCCACGCTCGACGAGCGCGGTACGCAGATCGGCGTCGCGGCCACCGTTGCGGATGTACCACTGACGCGACGTGACGATCTCGAGTGGGCGGTCGCCGCGCTCGTAGAACTTGACCGGGTGCTGGATCGTGCGAGGCTCGCCGATGAGGAGGCCGGCTTCGGCGAGTTGTTCGGCGACGACCTTCTGGGCTTGCTTCGAGGTGAGCCCAGCGATCGTGGCATAGGCCTCCGGGTCGACGCCCTGCGGGGCGTCGGCGTGGAGGCGGCCGTCGCGGCCGACGATCGCGCGCATCGGCAGGTTCAGCTCGCGCCACCAGGTCACGTCGGTGGTGTCACCGAACGTGCAGATCATCGCGATGCCGGTGCCCTTGTCGGGCTGGGCGAGCTCGTGGGCACACACTTCGACCTGCTGGCCGTACAGCGGCACATTGACCGTGGTGCCGAAGAGGGGCTGGTAGCGCTCGTCGTCGGGATGCGCAACGAGGGCGACACACGCAGCGAGCAGTTCTGGGCGGGTCGTGTCGATCTCGATGGAGCCGTTTCCGTCGGTGCGGGCGAACGGGATCTTGTGGTACGAGCCGGGACGCTCGCGGTCTTCCATCTCGGCTTGAGCGACCGCGGTGCGGAAGTCGATGTCCCAGAGCGTCGGGGCCTCTTGGCTGTAGGCCTCGCCACGCGCAACGTTGCGCAGGAAGGCTCGTTGGCAGGCGCGGCGTGACCGTTCGTCGATCGTTGCGTAGTGGTAGTCCCAGTCGACCGACAGTCCGAGGCGCTTCAGGAGATCCTCGAAGATCTTCTCGTCGATCTCGACCAGTTCGTCGCACAGCTCGAGGAAGTTCGGCCGCGAGATCGGGATCGCCTGATGCTTCTTCGGTGGATCGCCACGGAACGGCGGCTCGAAGTTCTCGGTGTAGTGCTGGCTGGGGTCGCACCGCACGCCGTAGTAGTTCTGCACCCGGCGTTCGGTCGGCAGACCGTTGTCGTCCCAACCCATCGGGTAGAAGACGGACTTGCCGCGCATGCGCTGATAGCGGGCGATCGTGTCGGTGTGGGTGTAGCTGAACACGTGACCCATGTGCAGCGAGCCGCTCACCGTCGGCGGCGGGGTGTCGATGGAGAACACGCCCTCGCGGGGTACCGACCTGTCGAAGCGGTAGGTGCCATCGGCGTCCCACTGGGCAGCCCAGCGGTTCTCGATGCCGTCGAGCGTCGGCCTGTCGGGAAGGTTCGCCATAGGGCGCCGAGGCTACCGACTCGCCCCCACCGCGTCCCCTGCCCGTTTGTGTTGCGGTTCCGATGGGCCAGTCCTTCGGTTGTGCAACGTGAACGGGATGTGGGTGGTGGGTGGGTTGGGGGGGTGGGGGGTTGGGAAATGGTGCCGGGTCGGGGCGAGGGGCGGCTCGTAGACTTCGACACCGTGCTGCACCTCTACGACACAGCGACGCGTTCCGTGCGCGAGCTGGCTCTTCGCGAGCCGGGCAAGGTCAGCATCTACCTGTGCGGACCCACGGTCTACGGCCCGCCGCACCTCGGCCACGGGCGCGCCACGCTCGTGTACGACATCATGCGTCGCTACCTCGAGTGGACCGGCCTCGACGTTCGGTTGGTCTCGAACATCACCGACATCGAGGACAAGATCATCGAGCGGGCGTTGCGTGAAGCCCGACCGTGGCAGGACATCACCACCAAGTGCGAAGCGGTCTGGTGGCAGGCGATGGATGCCGTCAACTTCGAGCGCCCCACCGACACGCCCCACGCCACCGAGTACGTCGACGAGATGGTCGACATGATCGCCACGCTGATCGCCAGTGACCATGCATACGTCACCGACGACGGTGTGTACATGTCGGTCGAGTCGATCGACGACTACGGCCTGCTCGCTCATCAGTCGGTCGACGACATGCGTTCGGGTGGCGGCGATCGCAAGGTCGTCGGCGCCGCAGGCAAGCGCCACCCGGCCGATTTCGTGCTGTGGAAGTTCGCCACCGGTCCGGCCACCGACAGCGATCCCGCGTGGCCGTCTCCGTGGGGCGCTGGTCGACCTGGTTGGCACAGCGAGTGCGTGGTGATGAGCCTCGATCTGCTCGGTGAGGGATTCGATCTGCACTGCGGTGGCCAGGACCTGCGATTCCCGCATCACGAGAACGAACGCGCCCAAGCGGTTGCGCTCGGCAAGACGTTCGCGAACCACTGGATGCACAACGGGTTCGTCGTCGACGCCGAGGGCGAGAAGATGTCGAAGAGCCTCGGCAACGTGTCGAACCTGCTCGACCTCATCGAGCAGTACGACCCGCGCGCCTACCGAATGGTGCTGCTGCAGTCGCACTACCGCAGCCCGGTCAAGATCACCCAGGACGGCATCGACGCCGCCGTCAAGTCGCTCGCCGGACTCGACGCGTTCGCAGCGCGGGTCGCCGGTGTCGACGCCGCCGAACCCGACGTCGCCGTGCTCGACGAGTTCCGAAGCGCCATGGACGACGACCTCGACACGCCGCGCGCCACGGCCGTGCTGTTCGACACCGTTCGCCGTGCGAATGCCGCACTCGACGCAGGCGGTGACAGCGCCGCTCCACTCGTTGCTGCGGTCCAGGAGATCGCCGGTGCCGTCGGCCTCGACCTCGGCTCGGTCGCAACCGTCGACGCGGACGCGCTCGCCCGCGCCCAGGCACTCGACGACGCTCGGGCAGCGAAGGACTTCGCCACCGCCGATGCGCTGCGCGACCAACTCCAGGCCGACGGGTGGACCGTCGAGACCACGCGCGACGGTACGTCGCTGCGCCGGTGACCTCGATCGTCGACCGACCAGTCGACGCCGCCGGCCGTTCGGCTGGCAACCCAACCCCGGCGTTCCCATCGATGGGGTACCAACCGTCGCTCGACGGTCTGCGGGCGTTGTCCGTCGCCGTCGTCCTGCTCTATCACGGCGGGTTCTCGTGGATGAGCGGTGGCTTCTTCGGTGTCGAGGTCTTCTTCGTCGTGTCGGGGTTCCTGATCACGTCGCTGTTGCTCGACGAGCACGACCGCAACGATCGAGTTGCATTCGGCCAGTTCTGGAAGCGGCGCGCCCGTCGACTGTTCCCTGCGCTCTACGCCGTGCTCCTCGCCGTTGGCGTGTGGACGGCGTTGGCGGGTTCGGCCGAGCAGCAGTCGCAGTTCCGCCGTGACGCCTGGTGGTCGATCTTCTACGTCAACAACTGGGGTCAGATTCTCGGCGACGTGCCGTACTTCGCCGGCGAGCCGCCGCTGCTCAGACACCTGTGGAGCCTTGCGGTGGAGGAGCAGTGGTACCTCGTCTGGCCCCTGGTGTTCGTGGCCCTCATGCGGGTGCGTCTGCCGCGTCGCATCGTGGGCGGCGCCGTGGTTGCCGCAGCGTTCGCCGTGTTCGTCTACATGTTCTGGATGGAGTCGCGCGCCCCGACGACGCTGGGTGGCCCGCCGGCAGCGTTCGACGGTCTCGATCGCACCAACTATCTCTACCTGTCGACGATCACGCGCTCGGGCGGCCTGCTCCTCGGGGCGGGAGCCGCCGTTTCTCTGGCGGCCGTGGCGCTGGAAGAACGCAACCGACGCCCCGGCGGGCCGAGTACTCGATCCGATCGCCGGCGCATCGGTCGCGATGATCGGCTGCGCCGCAGCGGTCGCCTCGATCACCGCCGGCTACGTGTACCAGTGGTTGCTGCCGCTGGTGTCGATCCTGTCGCTCGTGGCTGTGATGGTGGCCGTGCACCCGGCCGCGACCGGCTTTCGCCAGATGATGGGGTGGACGCCGCTCGTCGAGGTCGGCAAGCGCAGCTATGGGCTCTACCTGTGGAGTTGGCCGATCTTCGTGATCGTCGGCGCGACCGAGGGCTCGGTCGGTGCGTTCGTGTGGGCGATGGTCCTGACCGTCGTGATCTCGGAGGCGTCGTATCGATTCCTCGAGACACCGATTCGGCTGGGCATCATCGGTCGCTGGTGGAGCGACCGCGCTTCCATCACCTACTGGCCGCTCGCCGGCGGAGCCGTGCTGGTCGGCGCGGTGGCGCTCTTCTACGTGAACGTCGATCAGTTCAACCGTTTCGAAGGTGGCGACGACGCAGTCTTCGAACTCGACGCCGATGCCGCCGCGTCGACCGATCCCGTGAACGCGGTGGCAGGCGCGCTTCCGGCCGTCGATGAGGAGATCGTGGCCTCGATCCCATCGACCGCAGCACCCGGACCTTCGGTGAACCTTGCGGTCGTGGGCGACTCGCAGGCCCACGCGCTGGCGGTCAATCTCCCCGATGGACTCGACGGGGTGTTCCCCCAGGTCGTCAATGGCAGCGTCGATGGATGCAGCGTGCACGACTCGGGGTCGGTGAAGAGTTCGGTGAGTTTCGACAACGACTTCTCGTTCTGCAAGGGCTGGCAGGACGATTGGGCTGACGCGGCATCGGGCAACGATGTCGCCCTCGTCGTGGTGGGAGCGTGGGATGTGTTCGACATCGACGACGACGGCACCGTCTACGGCTTCGACACTCCTGAGGGTGATGTGAGATTCGCTGCGAACCTGACCTCGGGTATCGATGCGATCCTCGCCGAAGGGACCAACGTGGCGTTGCTGGAAGTGGCGTGTATGCGCCCGCAGAACGTCGAGGGTGCCGGTGTGCGGGCGCTGCCCGAACGTGGCGACGACGAGCGCGTGGCACACGTCAACGATCTGATTCGCTGGACCGCCTCGTCGTACGAGTCGCCTCGGGTCCAGTTCGTCGAGGGTCCCGACGAGTGGTGCACAGACGAATCGATTGCCGGCGATCTCGGGTACCGATGGGACGGGGTTCATGTCTTCCGGCCGGGCGCCAACCTGATCTACACGACCATCGCCGCCGACCTCCTCCGCCTCGCCGACGCCTGACTCATCGACTGGTCGCGCGTGTAGCGGTCAAGCAACCACTGAGGGTGGTGGCTCCGGGAGGGTGACCACGGCGAGTCGTATGTCGGTCAAGACTTGATCATCCGCCCAACCGAGGGCGCGTGCAGCATCGTGTACCGGTCGTGAGATCTCTCTGCGCGTCCGAGAAGCGGCGATGACCGACGAACGATCGATCGACGCGCGCCTCGCTGCGTTGCGGGCGCGGAGGGCTCCTGAGTCGGCGTTTGCCCCGCCGTCTGGCGAGGCGGTCGAGTTGCCCGTCCCGCAGGCCGACCCTGTCACCATTGCTCGTACGGGCCATCGGCGATCGCTCCCAGCCCGGCGCACGCGGCATCGGGGTCACCATCGCCGCTGCTGCTGGGTTCGTCGCCCTCGTTCCCGTGATGGGGCCACTGACCGCAGCCCCCGCCGACGACGACGTCGAGCCGCCAGACCCGACGGACACCACGACGACGTCCACGGCACCGACCGACTCGGTGCCCGAAGGGGGCGTCGACACCACGATCGACCTGACGTCGACGACGACCGAGGTGCCCGTCGATTCGCTCGTGACCGAGACGACGCCTCCCGAGTCCACGCCGGCTGTCGACGAGGCGGCCGTCGCGCCGGTGGAATCGCCCGGTCCCGCCCCGGCGTCGCCTGCACCAGCAGCAGCGCCGGCTCCGGCTCCTGCGCCAGCACCGGTTCCTGCGCCGGCTCCTGCGCCGGCTCCTGCGCCTGCCCCTCCACCGGCTCCGGTCGCGCCCGCACCGACCACGGCTCCGCCACCGCCGGTGACCACGGCTCCGCCACCGCCCGTGACCACGGCTCCTCCGACCACTCAGCCGCCCGCGCCACCGACGACCACACCACCGCCACCCGTGACGACGCCGCCACCTCCGCCGCCGACGACCGCGCCGCCTCCACCTCCCACGACCTCTCCCTCATGACGTGGTCGGCGATCGAGTTCCGCGCGATGGGCACGCACTGCCGCGTCGTGGCCCCCGACGCCGACGCCGCCCAGCACGCTGCAGCGCTCGTCGGAGAACTCGAACAGCGCTGGAGCCGATTCCTGCCCGACAGTGAGGTCAGCCAACTCAACCGCTCGTCCGGGCGAGTGTGTGTCGTGTCTGACCTCACGTTCGAGTTGGTGTCTCGGGCCGAGCAAGCTCGCCTGGCGACGAGCGGCGCGTTCAACCCGCTGATGCTCGACCAGCTCGAGCGCCTTGGCTACGACCGGACGTGGGACGACGTCGACCGCGACCTCGACGACGTGACAACGGCCCACGCCGCGTCGATCGAGCCGATCGAGCTGTTCGCAGACGCACGAGCCGTGCGTCTCCCCGAGGGCACGAGGTTCGATCCGGGCGGCATCGGCAAGGGGCTCGCCGGTGATCTCATCGCTCTGAGGTTGCGAAGCGAAGGTGCGCAGTCGGCGCAGATCGAACTCGGCGGCGATGTTCGAGTCGACGGCCCCGCGTGGGGCGGCGGCGAGTGGCAGGTGCACGTCGACGACGTCGACCACGGCGCTGCCCGCGCCGCCACGATCGGCCTCACCGCCGGCGGGGTGGCGACCAGCAGCATCGTGCGGCGACGCTGGCGACGCAACGCAGTCGAGTTGCACCACGTGCTCGACCCCGGCACCGGCACCAGCGCCGACACCGACCTCGACGCGGTGACGGCAGTCGCGCCGAGTCTCTGGTGGGCTGAAGTGGTCGCGAAGGTCGCACTCGCCAGCGGGTCGACCGGCGCGCGCCGGACACTCGAGGGGTTCGACATGACCGGTGTGCTCGTCGCTGGTGGCACGCAGCCGAGCTACGAGGCGGTCACGCGTCGGCCGGTGGCGGCATGAACTCCCAGGTCTGGTGGTTCGTGGCGCGGTCGTCGGGAATCGTTGCGTGGGCGCTGCTGTCGATGTCGGTCGTGTGGGGCCTGCTGCTCTCCACGAAGGTGTCCACCACGCGAATTGCCGCTCGCCGACTCCGGCCGGCGTGGCTGCTCGGGTTGCACCGTCATCTCGGCGGACTGGCGGTGATCTTCACGGTGATCCACCTGATCGGGATCGTCGCCGACAGCTACGTGACGTTCAGTTGGGCGGCGGTGCTGGTGCCGATGGCGTCGGAGTGGAAGCCGGGGGCCGTGGCGTTCGGAGTGGTGGCGATGTATCTCCTGGTCGCGATCGAGGCAACGTCGCTCGCGATACGCCATCTCCCGCGCCAGCTGTGGCGATGGGTCCATCGGTCGAGCTTCGTGTTGTACGCGACGGCGACGTGGCACGGTGTCACCGCCGGGACCGACGCCGGCAATCAGTGGTTCCGAGCAGCGGCGTGGCTGTCGCTGGTCGTGGTAGTCGGCCTGACCGTTCGGCTGGTCGTTGTCCTTCGGGCCAAGGCGGGAGCGGTCGCAGCCCAGCTGGAGCCGCTGCCGGAGTTGGAGCCGGAGCCTGAGTTGGAGTCGGCGGCGGTGCCGATCGTGCGTCCGGCACCCCCGGTGCCGCCGTCACCGCCGATCCCAGCGCGCCGGTTTGCGCCGGCGGCTCGACCCGCTCCCGACCGGCCGCCGGTCGTCTCCGCACTGCGCTCGGGGATCGCACCATTGCCTGGCAGTGCCCCTGGAATCATGATGCCGGTTGCGTCGAGCGCGGAGCTTCCTTCGCCCACGCCTCCGGCACCGTCGGCCAACGCTCCGGCACCTCCGCTGTCCACGCCGATCGCTGCGCCGCCGGAGACCGCTGCACCGCTGTCAGCAGTTCCGCTGGCGGTACCGGTTGCTCGACCAACTGCCCCACCCCCACCCCCGCCGCCGCCCGTGCCGGTCGAGCGTGAGTTGGTCGCGATCAGCTCAGGTCCGAGCGGCGAAGGCGCGCCCGAGCCTCCGCCAACTGACTCTTGACGGTGCCGGCGCTGATGTCGAGCGCCACGGCGATGTCGTCGGTGCTTCGGTCGTCCACGTAGTACATCGACGCAACAGCGCGTTGGCGTGGCGGGAGCTGGTCGAGGATCTCGCGGACGGCCTCGTCGGCGCCGAGGCGTTCGACGTCGAGATCGTGTGCAGCGGCATCGATCGCCACGTCGGATGCTGCTTCGCGGTCGCGACGCTGTCGATCAGAGCGGCGCCGATCGCGGCTGGTGTTGATGGCGATCCGCCGCAGCCAGGCTTCGGGCTTGTCGTAGGTGCGGATCGTCGACCACCGGGCGTGCGCTTTGATGAACGCGTCCTGCGTTGCGTCGACGGCGTCGTCGTCGTTGTCGACCGAGGAGGTGAGCGAGCGGAGCACGGCGTCGTGGTGCGCGGCGAAGAACGCTGCGAACTCGGCCTCGTAGTCGACAGCGGAGCGGTCGCTGCGTGTCGGCTCGTCGGCGGGTTCCACAGTGCTCACTGCGACCGAGAGTAGTGCTCGATCGGATGTTACCGACGGGTAGACAATCCGATTACCGGTGGGTAACTTGAGGCCATGACGGACTTCTCGCTCAACCTCAACGAAGACCAGCTGCAGATCCAGAAGTGGGTCCACGACTTCGCCGAGGGCGTCATCCGCCCCGTGGCCGAGGAGTGGGACGAACGTGAGGAGTTCCCGTGGCCCGTCGTCGAGGAAGCCGCCCAGATCGGCCTCTACGGCGTCGATTTCTCTCAACGCCATGGGGGACCCCACCGGGCTGACCCTCCCGGTTGCGATCGAGGAGCTCTTCTGGGGCGACGCCGGCATCGGCATGGCGATCATGGGTTCGGCGCTTGCTGCTGCGGGTATCGCCGGCAACGGAACGCCCGAGCAGGTCATGGAATGGGCGCCGCAGTGCTACGGCACGGCCGACAACGTGATGCTCGGAGCGTTCTGTGTGAGCGAGCCCGACGCCGGCTCCGACGTGT
>CAVQSV010000024.1:0-33497 GCA_963716095.1 Ilumatobacteraceae bacterium
GATTGACGCGATCTCGACGAACCCGACCTCTGGCTCGGTGCTGACGGCACGGGCAGGTGGGGGGAGATGAACGGGGCGCATCGTCACGACCTCGCCGGCTGTACCGACGTCGAGCTGGCGGTCACGCCATTCACCACGTCGGTTCCGATTCGACGGCTCGGCCTCGCCGTCGGCGACGGTGCCGACGTGACCACGGCGCTGATCGACGTCGAAACACTCGGCGTGACCCCGGTCGGCCATCATCTCGAACGGGTCGCCGCACGCCGTTTCCGACGGACCAATCTCGAGAGCGGACGGGCAGTCGAATTCAACGTCGACGAGTACGGCCTCGTCCACGACACCCCGGAGGCATTCCGCCGCCTCTGAATCGATCGCGGCGGGGTGTGAAACCGGGTGGTGCTCCGAGATGGAGGTGCTCAGAGATGCAGGCGCGCGAGGAACTCGCGGAGATCGGGACCGAGTTCGGGGTCGTGGATGCCGAGCTGGATCGACGCCGTGAGGAACCCCAGCGGGGTACCCGTGTCGAGCCGGCTCTCGTCGGCGACGACGGCATGGAAGGGTGCCCGTGCCGCTTGGGCTCGAAGCGCATCGGTGAGTTGGAGCTCGCCGCCGCTGCCGGGCGTGAGCGCTTCGATCTCGTCCCAAGCGTCGGCGGTGAGCACGTAGCGACCGGTGAGGATGAAGTTGCTCGGAGCGTCGTCGGGCGCCGGCTTCTCGACCAGGTCCCGGACCGGGATCACGCCATCGTGGGTCAGCTCGCCCGCCGGAGCGATCACACCGTACGAACTGACCTGCTCGCGAGGCACGTTGACGACTGCCACCACGGATCCTTCCGTGGCAGCGCAGCACCCCGTTCATCTCCGCGAGCACCGCCGAGCTGGACATCAACTCGTCGGGCAACAGCACCGCGAACGGTTCGTCGCCGACGGCCTCGCGGGCGCACCCGACGGCGTGGCCGAGGCCTTTCGGGTCGTCCTGGTAGACGATGTCGACACGCCAGTCGCGCCCGATCGAACGCAACCGTTCGGCGGTGTCCGACTTGCCTTTGGCTTCGAGCGCGTCGATGAGCGCCTCGTCGGGGGCGAAGTAGGCGTCGAGGGCCGGCTTCGAACGGCTGCTGACGACCACGATGTGGTCGCACCCGGCTCCGAGCGCCTCGTCGATGACCAACTGGATCGCCGGCCGATCGCCGATCGGGAACAGCTCCTTCGGAACGGCTTTCGTTGCCGGAAGGAAACGGGTTCCCAGACCGGCCGCCGGGATGACAGCACTGCGTACCTGCATGGGTCGGACGATATCCTTCTGTGTCCGATGCCAACCTACGTGTACAAGTTTGTCGAGACCGGCGAGACCATCGAGGTCCAGCAGGGCTTCCACGACGAGAACCTCACCGAGATCGCCCATCCCGACACCGGCGAGGTCCTCCCCGTCAAGAAGGTCTTCACCCCGGTCGGCGTGACGTTCAAGGGCTCCGGCTTCTTCAAGACCGACAATCGCGGCAAGTCGTCCGTCACGACCCCGTCGACGTCCTCGACCACCGCCGACAGCAAGGGTGGTTCCACGTCGAGCTCCGACGGCGGTTCATCGTCGAGTGAGAGCACCGGTTCCGGTTCGTCGTCGACCGCAAAGTCGGACGGCTCCGGCTCGTCCGGTTCGAGCTCCTCGTCTGCGGGTTCGGGCGCCGGTTCGACTTCGTCGTCGAACGACTGACGATCATCCGTCGACGTCGATAGCGTCGACGATCGACCGACTCCCTCCGATCACCAACCGATCCGAGGAGACACCGATGCACGTCGTGGCCCGAGCCCGACTCGTCCTCGCCCGACGACCCTGGGTCTACTGGGCCGTCGTCGCAACGTTCGCCGCGCTGGCCTTCATCGCCGTCCAGACCGGCATGACATCGATCGATGCCGAACGCAACCGGTGGGGAACCACTCGACAGGTGCTCGTTGCTCGCCAGCAGCACGAACCGGGCGATCCGCTCACCGCCGATCTCGTCGAGTTGCCGGTTGCGGCACTCCCTGCGGACACGCTCGTCGATGCACCGGCCGGCAGCCGGATCCGCCAGCGGGTGGCGGCCGGCGAGGTACTCACCGCCGTCGACATCACCGACGTCGCCGGGCCGGCTGCGCTCGCCGAGCCGGGCACGGTGGTGGTTGCCCTGTCCGATCCGCTCGCCCGCAGCGTCGTCCCCGGCTTGCGCGTCGAGGTCGCCGCCGACGGCCTGGTGCTCGCCGACAGCGCCACGGTCACCGATGTCGTCGACGACGTCATCTTCGTCGCGGTGAGCACGCGTGACGCCGCCGCGGTCGCAGCAGCCGCCCAGCAGGGCATCGCCAGCCTGCTGTATCTCCCCTGACCGTTACTGATGGTGTCTGACACCATCAGTAACGGCTTCAGCGCAGGCCGGTTGCCGCCACGATCAACACGACGACGCCGAGGGCGATCCGATAGATCACGAACGGCATGAAACTGCTGGTCCGCACGATCTTGAGCGTGCCCCACACCGCAAGCAAGCCCGCCAGGCACGAGGTGATGATGCCGACGATGAGCGGCACGAGGAGTCCGTCCGGGATGCCGTCGGAGACCAGCCCGCCCAACTTGAACACGACAGCACCGAAGATCACCGGGATCGACATCACGAAGCTGATCCGTACCGCGGCCTCACGGTCGAAGCCCAAGAACCTGCCCGCTGTCATCGTGATGCCCGACCTGGAGGTACCCGGATTGAGCGCGAGCGCCTGCGCCGCACCGACGAGCAATGCGTCCTTGGCCCGGAAGTCCTCCACCTTGCGTCGACCGAGCGAGCGGTCGGCGATCGCCAACAGGACACCGAATCCGATCAAGGAGATGCCGATGATCGTCGGTGTGCCGAGACGGGTGTCGATCTGATCCTCGAACAGCGCGCCGACAGCAGCCGCCGGCAACGTCGCGAGCACGAACAACCAGGCGAGCTTGCCGTCGGTCGTCGGTGGCACCTTGCGGACGAACACGAGCTTGGTTCCCTCGACCACGTACGTGCTGACGTCTCGCCAGAAGTAGCCGACGACGGCCACCAACGTCCCGAGATGCAGCGCGACGTCGAAGGACTTCTTGATCGACGGGTCGAGTTCGTCCCAGCCGGCCAGCCAGGGAACGAGCAGCAGGTGGCCGCTCGATGAGATCGGCAGGAACTCCGACAGTCCTTGCACGACCCCGAGAATGATCGCCTGGTAGATCGGCACGGATGACCTGTCTACACCCCAACCGCGGCGAAGCCACGGATCACGTCTCGGGTCCGACCCCTGACGTGATCGGTCACGTGAGCGACGGGATGACGCGCGGGGTCCAGGGGCGGGGCTCGTCCCAGTGGTGACCGATCACCTCAGCCGACGCCAGGGACGCAAGGAATTCCATCGGGGTGTCGAAGTCGGCCATCTCGACATAGGCCGCACCCAGCGCATCCGGCACGTGGCCGTCACTGCCCGCGCCGCCGACGATGCCGAACTCGGCGGCGAACTCGACGGCTCGACGATTGAGGCTCGACAGTGACGTCTTCGAATTCAGGACCTCGACGGCGTCGATCAAGTCGGCTTCGGCCAACTCGTACAGCGCCGCTTCCGACATGTTGCGCCGCATCGGGTCGAACGGGTGCGGGATGTACACCACCCCACCCTGATCTCGGATCGCTCGCGCCGCTTCGAGGTGCGAGATCCCCATCGGGATCCGCTCGGCGAGGAAGAGCCCGATGATCTCACCGGCCGCAGTACGAAGCTCCTCACCGACGATCACCCGGCAGTCCAGACGCTCACGCAACACCATCGCACCCTCGACCGCGTTGTGGTCGGTGATGCAGACCACGTCGAGCCCACTGGCGTCGACCGCGCCGGCGAACTCGTCCGGCGTCGTGGTCGAGTCGCCGCTCCACATCGTGTGGGTGTGCAGATCGACACGCACACGACCATCCCGCTGCGGTTCGCCGAGATGAGGATGCCGGGCAATCGCCTCGGTCGACGCCGCCGCCATCGATCGAACGTCCGCCCTCAGCTACCCGACATCGTGACGTCGCGAATCACCAGACTCATGCCCGCAGACCGCATCGGCAGCCACTCGAGGTCGCCGCCGATCTCGACGATGTCGAGCAGCATCTTCTGCAACGTCGACGCGATCGTGATCTCTCGCACGGGTGCTCCGACCGCGCCCTTCGAGATCAGGAGCCCGGCCGCGCCGGTGGAGAAGTCGCCGCTGATCGGGTTGACCCCCGAGTGCAGACCCTGCATCTGCTGCACGAGCAACCCGTCGTCGACGTCAGCGATCAGTTCCTCCTGGTTGCGCGTCCCCGGAACGAGCGACAGTGCCAGGCAACCAACGCCGGGCGTACCGGCGAATCCTCCCCGCGTGGCGTTGCCGGTCGACACCGTCCCAGCCCGACGAGCGGAATAGGAGTTGTGCACGAACTGCCGCAACACGCCGTCTTCGATGAGGACGTTGCGGCGGGCGGCGAGGCCTTCGCCGTCGACGTCGGTGGCGGTGTACGCCTTCGGGTTCGTCGGGTCGTCGACCAACGTGACCAGTGGCGACGCAACGTTCTCACCGATCCGGTCGCGGAACAGCGAGCGCCCCTTCACGACCGCCTCTCCGTTGAGCGTCGAGGAGATCACGCCGATGAACTGCGCGGTCACGAACGGGTCGAGCACCACCGTGACCCGCCGACTCGGAGGCTGGGTGGCACCGAGCAGCCGAGTGGCACGATCGACGGCCTCCCGGGCAGCACGATCCAGATCGAATTCGTCAGGCGACCGCCCAACGGAGAATCCGAAGCCCGTCTGCGTCTCGGCGTCGTCACCCTCGCCCTCGTCGGCGAGCGTCGACACCGACACGTAGCAACCGTTCTCTCGACCGGACATCCGAATGCCCGTACTGGAGGCAACAGCGGACTCACCGTGGGCGTCGGCGTAGTTCGAGTCGTCGACGCGCACCCTCGGGTCGGTGCCCGACGCCAGCTTCTCGAGCTCCTTGGCGAGGTCGATCTTGCGGTCGGTCGGATAGTCGGCCAACTCGTCGTTCCACAGCGACTGCTCGGTGACGGCAACCCCGTCGGGCTCGGCCAGGGCCGCCCATTCGTCGACGGTGCCGAACTGCACGTTGTCGCGCGCTTCCGCGAGCACCTCGCGGATCGCGTCCTCGTCGAGCGTGCCGGCGTAGGCAAAGCCGGTTCGACCGTCGCGAATCACTCGGATGCCGACACCCTCGCTCTGCGCCGACACGAAGTGCTCGACGTCGCCTTGGTAGATCCGGACCTCGGTCTCGCCGCCGCGAGCGACGAACGCCTCGATCTGCTCGCCCGGTCCGGCCTGCTCGACCACCCGGTCGGCGACCGTCTGCAACTCACTCTCGAACACACTCATCGCACAGCTCCGATCACGTGTGGGGTCTGACCCCTGGCGTGATTGATCACGTGTGGGGTCTGACCCCTGGCGTGATTCACGCCGTGCCTCCGACGGTGAGCGACTTCACGCGGAGGGTGGGCTGGCCGTCGCCGACGGGGACGCCTTGGCCGTCCTTGCCACACGTACCGGGGCTCCCCATGGCGAAGTCGTTGCCCAACATGTCGATGTCGGCCAACACCTTCGGCCCGTTGCCGATCAGGTTGCCGTCGCGCAGTGGCTCGGTGACCTCGCCGTTCTCGATCAGGTAGGCCTCGGTCATGCCGAACACGAAGTCTCCGGACGCGGTGTTGACCGACCCGCCACCGAGCTTGGCGACGTACACGCCGTTCGGCGTCGAGGAGATGATGTCGTCGGGATCGTCGGGACCGTCGAGCACGAACGTGTTGGTCATGCGCACCATCGGCAGGTGCTGATAACTCTGACGGCGACCGTTGCCCGACTGCGGGCGCCCGTCCTTGCGTGCGCGCAGGTAGTCCCACATGTAGTCGGTGAGGATGCCGTCCTCGATCAGCACGTTGCGTTGGGTGATGTGGCCCTCGTCGTCGAAGCCGAGGGTGCCCCACTCCCCCGGCATCGTGCCGTCGTCGACCAACGTCACGAGTGGCGACGCCACCTGCTGGCCGACCTTGCCGGCGTAGACGCTCGCATCTTTCTGAATGTGATCGGCCTCGAGCCCGTGCCCGCACGCCTCGTGGAACAGCACACCACCGGTGCCGTGCTTGATGACCACCGGCATCGCCCCTGACGGCGCCGGCCGGGCGCGCAGCTTGGTGATTGCCTGCCGCGCAGCTTCCCGGGCCATCTCCTCGACGTCGACCTTGTCGAAGATCTCGAAACCGATCGTGTGACCCATCGACTGAGAGCCCGTCTGCATCCCGGTGTCGCCGTCGGCAACGGCGCTGATGCGCAGCAGTGTCCGCACGATCTCGTCGTCGGTGAGGACACCGTCGGTATTGGCCACCAGTACCTGCTTGCGGCTGTCGCCGTACCCGGCCGACACCTGCACGATCTCCGGCCCGTACGAGCGGGCGGCGTCGTTCATTCGCTCGAGCAACTCGACCTTGGCGGCCTTGGCAACCGAGTCAGGGTCGCGGGCGACGTTGTTCGGTCGGTGCGGGGCCGACGGTGTGAGCGCGATCGTGCGCACCCCGCCCCCGCCCTGTCTTGCCGCTGCGGCGGCGGCCGTCGCTGCCGCGGACAGGCCCGATTCGGACATGTCGGAGGTGTAGGCGAAGCCGGTGGTGTCGCCGGCGATCACGCGGATGCCGGCGCCACGATCGCGTCCGCTCGACACCTGCTCGATACGACCGTCGTCGAGCCCCGCTGAGGTCGAGCGTTTGTCTTCGGCGTAGACCTCGGCGAACTCGGCACCTCCGCTGACCGCACCAGCGAGGACTCGTTGCAGGACGTCTCGTTCGATCACCCGGTCGAGCCTACGTTCGCGACCGGGCGCTCGCATCTCGGAACCAAGCGGGTCACGACGCGCACGACGGACACCGCGTTAGCGTTGTCGAGGTGAATCTCGAAACGGGCATGCGCGGCGATGCGAAGCTGGTGGTCACCGACGCCGACACGGCGCGAGCGCTCGGTTCGGGGGTCGTCGACGTTCTCGGCTCCCCCCGCCTGGTCGCGCTGTGCGAGGAGGCCTGCTGCAAGGCGCTCGAGAACGCCCTCGACGACGGCACCACCTCGGTCGGCATGCGCATCCAGTTCGACCACCTGCAGCCGACGCCGATCGGCGCCGAAGTGATCGCGGAGGCCGTCCTCGAGAAGATCGACGGGCGCCGCCTGAAGTTCACCGTGTCGGCTTCCGACCCCGGTGGGCTCGTCGCTGCCGGCAAGATCACCCGTGTCGTGGTCGATCTCGACCGCTTCATGGGCAAGTGCTGCGACACCTGACCCGCACGAACTGTCACCAACCCGCACCGGGCGACACGCCTGACAGCGCGACCGTTCAGGCGAGGTTGCTGGTTCTCGGGTAGACGTCGCCGGGGTCGGTGAGGACGTTGACGAGGTAGGGCACGCCGCTTGCGAAGGCCCGATCGAGTGCGGGTCCGATCTCGGCCGGTGACGACACGGTTTCACCTCCACCGCCGAGCGCCTTGACCACGTCGTCGTAGCGCATCTCGGGCTGCAGGTCGCATGCCATGTCCCAGCCGTAGATCGCCTGCATCGGGTGCTTCTCGAGGCCCCACATCCCGTTGTTGCCGACGACCATCACCACCGGCAGGCCGTGACGCACCAGCGAATCGACGTCCATCAGGCTGAACCCGGCAGCACCGTCGCCGAGCAACAGCACGACCTGCGACGACGGCCGGACCACCCTCGCCGCGATCGCATAGCCGAGCCCGTTGCCGAGGCAACCGTACGGTCCGGTGTCGAGCCAGCCGCCCGGCTCGAAGACCTCGATGAACTTGCCGGCATACGACGCGAAGTCACCGCCGTCGCAGATCACCACCGCATCTCGCTCGAGGCGCTTGCGCAGCTCGCCGTAGATGCGGCTCGGCTTGATCGGATCGCCATCGGCCTCCATCAACGCCACTTCACCGGCCGTTGCGCGCGACTCGGCCTCGCGCAGCTCGGCGATCCACGCCGTGTGATCGACACGATCGCCGGTGTACTCGGCCAGACCGCGCAGTGTCAGCCGAAGATCGCCCGCGACCGTCAGCACGTCGACGTGACCGGCACGCTGCGACTCGGCATCGACCGCATGGGCCACCGTCGCAGCACCGAACGTGCCGAAACCGAGACGGAAGTCGAGCGGCGTGCCGAGCACCACGACCACGTCGGCGCGCTGCTTGAGCAGCCCACGGGTGCGCAGGAAAGCGAGCTCGTGATCGGCAGGGAGCACCCCGCGACCCATCCCGTTGAAGAAGCACGGCACCCCGAGGTGGGCAGCCGCGGCGGCCAGCTCGTCCCAGGCACCGTCCCAGTAGACGTCGGAGCCGACCATGAACGCCGGACGCTCGGCGCCGGCAATCAGCGCAGCGAGCGCAGCCACGGCATCATCGTCAGGAGCAGCACCCAACCCGTCACACGAGGCGACGTCGGGCACGTCACCGGTCGACGGTCCGAACACGTCGAGCGGGAAGTCGAGAAAGGTGGGGCCACGGTGCGGCTCGATCGCCAGGCGGGCGGCCTCGTGCACCATCGCACCCGCCTGTTCCGGGTCGGTGACGGTGGCGGCCGACTTGGTGATCGATGCCACGATCGGCACGTGGTCGAGTTCCTGCAACGAACCCGCACCCCAGCGTCCTTGCGGCGCTCGCCCACCGAGCACGACCACGGGCGAACCGTTGAAGTGCGCCGACGTGATCGCCGACACGCCGTTGGTGATGCCCGGTCCGGCGGTGAGCGCTGCGAAACCCGGTTGACGGGTGAGCTTGGCGTACGCCTCGGCAGCGAACGTCGCCGACTGCTCGTGACGAGTGTCGACCACGCGCATGCCCTGATCGTGTGCGGCGTCGTAGAGCGGCCAGATGTGACCGCCGTTGAGCGTGAACATCACGTCGGTACCGAACCCGGCGATTGCCGCCACCGCTTGTTGGCCTGCGTGGCCCGAAATCTCTGCCATGTCACAAGACCGTAACGCGCGCCTACAGTACGGAATCGATGCAGGTGGCCGACGCAGCTCCGGCACCGGTTCGCGAACACCGGATGCACTGGTGGAAAGAAGCGTTGATCGTCGCTGTCTTCTACGCCATCTACTCCTGGACCCGCAACCTGTTCGGCTCGAACGCCATCGCAGCAGACGGGGTCCCCGACCAGGCGTTCACGAACGCCGAACGGGTGATCCAGTGGGAACTGAACCTGAACCTGTTCCACGAGCAGACGGTCCAGGCATGGTTCCTCCCCTACGAGCGGTTCATCCAGTTCTGGAACACGTACTACGGCACCGCCCACTTCATCGTCACGATCGCGGTGTTCGTGCTGCTGTTCAAGCGTCGAGCCGACGTGTTCCCGCAGTGGCGCAACTCGCTCGCCGCGATGACCGCCCTCGCCATCATCGGATTCGCCTGGTTTCCGCTGATGCCACCGCGCCTGCTCGACGAGCCGTGCCCGCTGCCCGCCCCGATCGCTGAGGAGATCGGCGCCCGCATCAGCTACGGGGGCGAGTGCATCGACAGCGACCTGCGTCCGGAGGGCGGTTTCGGATTCGTCGACACGCTCGCCGACTTCGGTGGTCCGTGGTCGTTCGACTCCGAGGCGATGGCATCGATCTCGAACCAGTATGCGGCGATGCCGAGCTTGCACATCGGCTGGTCGACCTGGTGCGCCATCGCGATCTGGCCGTTGCTGCGCCGGAGATGGGTCAAGGCGCTCGTGCTGCTCTACCCAGCGACAACACTGTTCTGCATCGTGGTCACCGGCAACCACTTCTGGCTCGACGGGGTGGGCGGGCTCCTCGTGTTCGGAGCAGGATCGTTGATCGGTTGGGGTGTCCACCGATGGAACCAGGATCGGCTCGACCGCCAGTACGCCGAACTCGTGGCTGCGCAGCCCTCGCCGACCACCGACGCACCTGATCTCTCCCCATCGGAACCTCGATCCCGAGAACTCGACCCCGAAAACCCGGGCTGAACAGTTCTGGGGCAGTGCCATGCATCGGCCCCCCGATCCCCGTATCCTTGGGCGCACAATGAGCCAAATGCGTTTGAACCCACTCAATGGTCGGTGGGTGACCATCGTTGCCGAGCGGGCCGAACGCCCGAACGATTTCGCTGCTCGCGAGAGCAGTGTGGACGACCCGACCCGCCCCTGCCCATTCTGCCCGGGCCACGAGGAGGCGACGCCACCCGCCCTCGAAACGGTCGAGCACGACGGGTCCTGGTCGATGCGCGTGATCCCGAACCGCTACCCGGCGTTCGACGGCGAAGAGACCTTTGCCGTCCACAATCTCGGACCGGTGTTCGTCATGGCCGAGGCCAGCGGCATCCACGAGGTCTTCGTCTACACCCCGGACCACAACTCGGGACTCCACCTTCTCGACGACACCCACGCAGAGCAGCTGATGCACGTGCTGCGCGACCGTTTCGCCGAGCACGCCGCCACCCCACAGGTCCGCTACACCCAGGCGATCGTCAACCACGGCCGCGAAGCTGGTGCATCGGTTGCGCATCCGCACGGTCAGATCCTCGGTCTGCCGTTCGTGCCGGGAGAGATCCTCGACGAGGAGCGCGCGTTCGCTCGCTTCGCCGGGGGCTGCCTGCTGTGCACCACCGTCGAAGCCGAGCTGGCCGCCGACGAGCGCGTGGTCTTCGCCAACGACGACGTCGCCGTGATCACCCCGTACTGGAGCGGCGCTCCGTACGAACTGCTCATCGTGCCACGGCACCACGAGCCACATCTCCAAGACGCCCCCGACGACAGCCTCGAATCGGTTGGACGGGCCGTCCGCGACGCCCTCGGGCACCTCAACGCCGCACTCGGCGACGTGGCGTTCAATCTCGGTTTCCACACCGCTCCGCATCAGCACACGGGCCAGTACCACTGGCACATCCACATCTGGCCCAACCTGGTCACCCAGGCCGGCTTCGAACGTGGCACCGGCGTGATGATCAACATCGTCCCGCCCGAACAGGCCTGCGATTCGTTGCGTTCGGTCGCAGCGTCGGCCTGACCTGACCTCTCCGACTCCTCCCTCCACCCCTTTGACCCCCCACCTCTCCTCCACATCGTCATGAACGAATCCCGATCTCGCCCCACCGACTCCCGTTCGTGGCTGCCCGCAGCAGCAGCCGGCCTCGTGCTGGCGTTGGTGGTCGGCGTCGGCGCCTTTGCCGGCGGCAGTGACGCCAGCGACGACCCCAACAGCTCGACGGTCGACAACGGTTCCGTCGTGGTGACCACGCCATCGGGCGCCGGTCAGCCGTCGGCCATCGCCGCGCCGGTCGCCACCGACGATGCACCTGCGACACCGGTCGTTGCCCCCCTGGCCTCGCCGCTCTCGCTCGGTTCGGTGGGCGACGACGTTCGCCGCCTGCAGGAACGTCTCACCGAGCTGGGTTTCCAGCCGGGCCCGTCCGACGGGCAGTTCGGCAGCGGCACGCAGCAGGCGGTCTGGGCCTTCAAGAAGCTCGTCGGCAACATCGCCTGGGAAGACTTCGCCGAGCGGAACGACCAGACCGTGGTGACCGACGAGCTGTGGCAGCAGCTGTTCGACCCAACGGTTCGATTCCTGCCGCGTCGGCCCGGACCCGGCACCCACGTCGAGGTCCACCTCCCCACCCAGGTGTTGGCGGTGTTCCGCGACGACGAGCCGATCTTCATCTCGCACATCTCCTCGGGCGAACTCCGACCCGACGGCGAGCCGGCCACGTTCTGTGAGACCGCCACCTACGACACCGACGAGTACGGCAACCCCTACCCCGAGCCGGTCACCAAGCAGGTGTGTGCCGAATCGAAGTCGCCGGGCGGCGTGTTCAAGTTCAACCGCTCCTACGACGGCCAGCGGGTCAGCCCGCTCGGCGGCATGAAGAACCCCTGGTACTTCAACTACGGCATCGCGATCCACGGCGCCATCAACGTCCCGACCCGCCCCGCATCACACGGCTGCATCCGGATCTCGAACTCGCTCGCCGACGTCTTCCCCGAACTCGTCGAGCGCGGCGACCGGGTCTACGTCTGGGGCCACGACGGCAAGGAACCCGAGCAGTACAGCGAACGAGAGTCGCTCCCGTCGTTCAACCGTCCCGACCCGAACGCCACCACCACCACGACGTCGACGACCACGACCACCACCACGGCGCCGGCAACCACCACGACGGCACCGCCGGCGACCACCACGCCGACGACGCGCCCACCGGTCAGCACCACCACGCCGACCACCTCTGCCCCGCCGACGACCACCACCATCGTCGCCGCTCCCTGAGTCGCCCCCCGACGACGGGGTCCAGGCAGTACAGTCCGCGTTCGTGCGCGTGCTGATGTTGTCGTGGGAGTTTCCCCCGCGCTCCACTGGAGGAATCGCTGCGCACGTTGCCGGGCTCGGGTCCGCACTGGCCAGCGCAGGCCACGATGTCGTGGTGCTGACCGTGGCAGATCGACCAGCCGAACTCGGGGCGAAACCGCCCGAACGGGTGCGGGTGGTGCGAACCCTGGTCGACCTCCCGTGGCTCCCGCCGTCCGAGGCCGTGACGCGGATCGCTTCGGCCAACCATGCCGTCACCAAGGCCGGGAGCCGTTTGGTGGGCGATCTCGACGGGTGGGAACCCGACATCGTCCACGCCCACGACTGGCAACTGGGCTGGGCCGCCGACTCGCTCGCCGCCCGCTACGACGTACCGTTCGTCCTCACGATGCACGGCACCGAACGGGTTCGCCACGGCGGCCAGCTGCCACTCGGACATCCGACCGACATCAACTCGATCGAGTGGTGGCTCGCGTTCCAGGCCGACCGGATGATCTCGCCGACCCGGTTCATCGTCGAACAGCTGATCACCGGCTTCGAGCTCGCCGACGACCACGTCACCCACATCCCGAACGGCATCGACCCCGAACAGTGGCGACCCGCCCACAGCTTCGGCACGCCGCCGGCACCGCGGCCGCCACTGGTGGTCTCGTGGGGACGAGTGCAGTACGAGAAGGGGTTCCAGGTGCTGGCCCGGGCAATGCACGAGCTGCGTGGCCGGGTCCCAGACGTCGAGAGCGTGATCGCCGGCCGCGGCAGCTACCTCCCGGAGCTGCAGACCCAGGTCGACGTCGAGGGCGTCAGCGACATCGTCGGCCTCCCCGGCTATCTGGACGACACCGACCTCCGCGAACTCGTGCACCGCGCGGGTTGCGTGGTGATCCCGTCGTTGTACGAGCCGTTCGGCATCGTGGCGCTCGAAGCGCTCGCCGCGGGCGCTCCCCTGATCGTCGCCCGCACCGGCGGACTCGCCGAATTGGTCGCCGACACCGACGCCGGCATCACCTTCGAGCCAGGGAATCCCGACGACCTCGCCGACGCGATCGAACAGGTACTCACCAACAGCGAGCTCGCCACCCTCCTGGTTGCCAACGCACGCGATCTCGTCGAGCGCAAGTACGCCTGGACAGCGATCGCCCGAAGCACATCCGACCTGTACACCGAGGTGGCGGCAGGCGGCCGCCGCGTCACGTTCTGACCGCTGACGGTGGCCACCATCGTGACGGGCTGATGAACACCCGCCACCGCGACCCAGAGCGGGCGGCCCGCTCGGTATCGTCGTGGCACGATGCGCCCCGTACACCACTTCAACGTCATCAGCAACGTGCCCGAATCGCTCCGTGCGATCGAGTCGTTGGCCGCCAACCTCCACTGGGCCTGGGATCGGCAGCTGGCCCACCTCTTCGACCGACTCGACGGCACCCACGACGGTCGATCGTGGCGCGACACCGGCCAACACCCGGTCGACCTGGTCCGGCGGACCTCGCCGGCCTGCTGGGCGGCCCTTGCCGACGACGAGCAGTACATCGAGCAGCTCGGTCGAGCTGAGCAGCGCCTCGCCGACGCACTCGACGGGCCGAGCTGGTTCGCCCGGCGCCGCGCCGACGGCGACACCGCACTCGAGTCGGTCGCCTACTTCTCGCCCGAATTCGGGATCACCGAAGCCCTTCCGCAGTACTCCGGAGGGCTCGGTGTGCTCGCCGGTGACCACCTGAAGGCGAGTTCCGATCTCGGCGTCCCGCTCGTCGGGGTCGGCCTGCTGTACACCGAGGGGTACTTCCATCAACTGCTCGACGGCGACGGCTGGCAGCAGGAACGCAACGAGCGAATCGACCCCGATGGGCTCGGACTCCACCCCGACCGGTGTCGAGATCGTGGTCGACCTCGCCGATGTCGCTGTCACCGTGAAGGTCTGGCGAGCAGACGTCGGACGGGTCCGGCTGTACCTCCTCGACACGAATGTGCCCTCCAATCCGCCCGAGGCGATCGCTGTCACCGACCGGCTCTACGGCGGCGACGAGGAGCACCGTCTCCGTCAGGAGATCGTGCTCGGGATCGGGGGCGTCCGCGCACTGCGAGCACTCGACATCCACCCGCAGGTGTTCCACACCAACGAAGGTCATGCCGGCTTTCTCGGTCTCGAACGCATCCGCGAGTGGGTCGATCGCGGTCTGCGTTTCGACGAGGCGATCGAGGCCGTCCGCGCCGGCAGTCTGTTCACCACCCACACGCCGGTACCCGCGGGCATCGACCGGTTCCCGCCCGCACTGTTCCAGAAGTACTTCACCGACTTCGCTCAGCAGTGCGGTGTCACCATCGACGAGCTGATGTCGATCGGCCAGAGCGAGGCCGAGACCGAGAAGTTCAACATGGCGGTCATGGGGCTCGGCCTCGCCGCCCACTCCAACGGCGTGGCTCGTCTTCACGGCGAAGTGTCGCGCGAGATGTTCGGCGACCTCTGGCCGGGGCTCCCCACACGCGAGGTCCCGATCGGCCACGTCACCAACGGGGTGCACGCCAGGACGTGGGTCAGCGATCGGGTCGATGAGCTGTTGTCGCAGATGATCGGCGACGAATGGCATCTCGCGAACGAGAGCGACTGGAGTCGGGTCCACGAACTCGACCACGGCGAGATCTGGGACGTGCGCAACGAAGGTCGACGCGAGTTGGTCGACATGGTGCGAGATCGTCTCGGCAGCACGGTGCTCGACCCGGGTGTACTCACGATCGGGTTCGCCCGTCGATTCGCCACCTACAAGCGCTCGACGCTGCTGCTCGAACAGCTCGACCGCCTGCGAGCACTCCTGCTCGACGCCGACCGGCCCGTGCAGTTCGTGTTCGCCGGCAAGGCGCACCCGGCCGACCAACCAGGAAAGACGATGATCCGCGAGATCGACCGGCTGACGCGCGATGCCGATGTCGGCCACCGTTTCGTCTTCATCCCTGACTACGACATCGGCATCGCCAAGACGATGTATCACGGCTGCGACGTCTGGTTGAACACGCCGCGCCGACCGATGGAAGCATGCGGGACCTCGGGGATGAAAGCGGCGCTCAACGGAGGGTTGAACTGTTCGATACGCGACGGCTGGTGGGACGAGATGTCCAACGGCCACAACGGATTCGACATCGCATCGTTCGATCACGACACCGATCTCGATCGGCGCGACCGCCGCGAAGCGAACGCAGCGTTCGAGGTGATCGAGAACGAGATCGTGCCACTGTTCTACGCCCGCAACGGGGACGGGCTGCCGCACGGCTGGATCGACAAGATCATGACGAACTGGTCGACGCTGGGGTGGCGGGCGATCGCCGGCCGCATGGTGCGCGACTACGTCACCCAGTACTACGAACCTGCTGGAATCGGCACCACCACGATGACGGCAGATGCCGCCGCTCCGGCACGCGACCTCGCCGCGTGGAAACAACGCGTCAGGGCCGACTGGCACAACGTGCAGGTACGACTGGTCGACCATGGTTCCGACATCGGGTCGGGTGCCACTGGCGAGACCCGCAACGTCGTGATCGAGGTCGATCCCAGCTCGCTGCGGCCCGACGAGATCGCCGTGCAGCTCGTGCACGGGCCGGTCCTGGGCGACGGCTCGTTCGACGAGGCACTCATGGACGTCGTGGCGACCACCCTCGGTGACGATGGGCGGTATCGCGCATCGTTCGCGCCGGATCGCGCCGGCCGCTGGGGAGTTGCCGCTCGGGCGCTGCCATCGCACCCGCACCAGCGAGGGCTGTTCGACACCGGTCTCCTCACCACCGGCTGACGCCGGCGAGCGGGCGGGCAACCGACGACGAACCGGAACAGAGCGCGTGCTCGACGATCAGTAGCCTGCGTTCGATGACGACGTCACCTCCCGACGTGGCGCCGGCCACACGAAGTGAACCACCGTCGCCGACGGTGCTCTTCTTCGCGTTCGGCGGCCTGATGGCCAGCCTCGCCGCCGGGTACGGCGTGCTGTTCACGATCGTCGACGACTACCGCGACGAGTACGGCATCAACGAGACAGCGATCGGTGTCGTCATCGGCATCGGCTTCGTTGCGGCCTTTCTCGCACAGGTGGCGATCGCTCCGCTCGCCGACCGCGGTCATGCTCGCAGCGTCGTGCTGTTCGGCGTCGGCATCAACATCGTCGGACTGCTGCTGATGGGATTCAGCACGACGCTCACACCGATCCTGATCGGGCGGTTCATCTCGGGTCTCGGCATCGGCGCCGCCGTGCCCGCTGCCCGCCGCATCGTGATCCTGGCCGATCCCAACCATCTCGGGCAGAACCTCGGGCGGCTCCTCGCGGCCGACGTGTTCGGCTTCGCGATGGGACCGGCCGTGTCGGCGATCCTGGTCGGCCCGTTCGGCATCCCCGCGCCGTTCATCGTCGTTGCGGCAGCCACCGCCGTGCTGTTGCCGTTCGTGGCCAGGGTGCAGGTGGAAGAAAGCGCGACCCCACCGAAGCGGCGGCTGGCGATCGACCTTCTGGCGATTCGACCCTTCGCCGGCGCTGTCGTGCTCGGCGCCGGGGTGTTCGTGATGATCGGTTCGTTCGACGCACTGTGGGCAGTGGTGCACGACGACCTCGGAACCAACGAGTGGATCGCGAACCTCGGCATCACGCTGTTCGCGCTGCCCTTGATCGTGCTCGGCCCGCCCGGTGGACGCTTGGCCCAGGTCCACGGACCGTTCCGAGTCAGCGCGATCGGATTGATGCTCGGCGCGTTCTTCATGTCGATGTACGGCATCTTGCCCACCGGCACCTGGATCTTCGCCGTCGCCATGGTGCATGCCGTCGCCGACGGCATCACCGTGTCCAGTAGCGGCGTTGCGGTCGGCATGGTCATCCCCGAAGACCGCCAGGCCGGCGCGCAGGGAGTGCTCGGTGCGGCTCAAGCGCTGTCGGCAGGGATCATGGCCGTGGTGACCGCCGTCCTGTACGACAACTTCGGTCGCACCACGGCCTACCTGGCGTGTGCGGCGGTGATGGTCACGCTCGTGGCAACCGGCGTCTGGCTGGCGCGGTCGGCGTGGTCGCTCAAGCGCCCGCTCCACGTCGACGCCGCTCACTGAGAGCTGGCGGCGTGTCGACGCCCACGGGTCGTCGTCGAGTTCGACGCCGGGGGTGCGGACGGGCCGGGGCCGGTCGGCAAGACTCGGGGCATGGCTGAACTGCTCACGCTCGAACGACGCCCGGACGGCGTCGCCATGGTCACCCTCGCCAACGGCAAGGTCAACGCGCTCTCGACCGAACTCCTCGGGGAGATCCGGGCGGTCGCAATCGAGCTGACGGAGCATCCGCCCGGCGCGGTGGTGATCACCGGCGGTGACCGACTCTTCGCCGCAGGCGCCGACATCGCACAGTTCGGTGGGCCCGACGAGGCCACCACGATCGGCGCTGCGTTCCACGAGGCGCTCGATGCCGTCGCCGCGATTCCCCGGTTCGTGATCGCAGCGGTGAGCGGTTACGCGCTGGGTGGCGGTTGCGAACTCGCCCTTGCCTGCGACTACCGGATCGCCTCCGAGAAGGCCGTGTTCGGCCAACCGGAGATCCTGCTCGGCATCATCCCGGGCGGTGGCGGAACGCAGCGACTCCCCCGGACGGTCGGTGCCAGCCGCGCCAAGGAGCTCTGCCTCACCGGACGCCAGGTGCGCGCCGAGGAGGCGTTGCGTATCGGGCTCGCCGACGAGGTCGTCGCACCCGACGAACTCACCGATCGGGCGCTCGCGCTCGCTGCGCAGGTGGCGACGGGCGCCCTCGCCGCTCAGGCGATCTGCAAGCGAACGATCGACGACGGCCTCGACGTGCCGATCGCCGACGGGCTGGCGCTCGAGCGGGCGGCGTTCGTCGAGGTGTTCCGCACCGACGACGCCCGTACCGGCGTCGCCAGCTTCCTCGAACACGGTCCCGGCAAGGCGACATTCACCGGCCGGTGAACCGGAGGCGATGAGCGAACCGACCGGATACGGCCACGTCGCTCATCGCTCGGCAGGCTTGACGGAATACGTACTCCAGCCCACCCGATTTCGGGCGATGACATGGTGTGAAGACACGTCTGATCCACTTGCGCCAACAGTCGTCGTACGCCGGCCCGCTGCTCTTCATCGCACTGGCCGTGGCGATGCTGTCGCTCTGAGAACCCGAACGATCAGGCGTCGACAGCGGCGAGCATCTCGTCGGCGGCAGTCCACGGGTCGGTGACCTGTTCGACGACCTCGACGGTCAGTTCGTCCCATCGATCGCCCGAACAGATCTGACGGGCCCGGCGGCCGAGCCGCTGCGCCACGATCTCACGCAGTTCCTCGGCCAACCGGAACTCGCGTCTCCGGCGAAGATCGCCCGACTGCTCGGCGAACTGTCGGTGCGCGAGCACGGCGTCCCACAATTCGGGTACTCCGTCACCCGTCGACGCAACAGTCGGGATGATCGGTGGCCGCCACGATTCGTGCGGCAAGTCGGACAGGTCGAGCATCTGCATCAGATCACGACTGGTCTCCTCGACGCCCTTGCGATCGGCCTTGTTGATCACGAACACGTCCGCGATCTCCATCAGACCGGCCTTGTTCGCCTGGACGCTGTCGCCCCATCCCGGGTTGACGACCACCACGGTGGTGTCGGCCTTGCCGGCGACTTCCACCTCGACCTGACCGACGCCGACCGTCTCGACGAGTATCCACTTGCGGCCGATGGCGTCGAGCACACGAACCGCCTCGGGTGTTGCCAGGGAGAGTCCGCCGAGGTGACCCCGGGTGGCCATCGACCGGATGAACACGCCGGGATCGGTGGCGTGATCCTGCATCCGCACCCGGTCGCCGAGAATGGCACCACCGGTGAACGGCGACGACGGATCGATCGCGAGCACGGCGATCTCGAGGTCTTGGGCGCGCAGATGGCCGATGATCGAACTCGTCAACGTGCTCTTGCCGGCACCGGGCGCACCGGTGAGCCCGACGGTGTACCCGGAGCCGCTCATCGGGTACGCGAGACGGCCGATCGTGCGGGCATCGTCATCGCCTCGTTCGATCAGCGACAGCAGTCGAGCGAGCGAGCTGCGGTCACCGTCGAGCGCGGCCTGGAAGAGTTCGGGTGCGGGAAGTTGGCGCCGGCTCACCGGATGACCCTCACGCCGCCTCGACAGCGACGTTGACCACTGCGGTCACACCGTCGACGCGGTCGCGCATGATCCGCTCGACGCCGACCTTCAGCGTCTGCCCCGATGACGGGCACCCGGCGCAGGCTCCGACGAGTTCGACCGACACGACCCCAGTGGCCTCGTCGACGCTGTGCAACACGATGTCGCCACCGTCGGCTTGGAGCGCCGGGCGGATGGCCCCGATGGTGGCTTCGACCTGTTCCCGCATGACGACGACCATTCAATCAGCGCAGGCCGTACGATCAATCAATGTGACCGCGGTGACGTCGACGAGCGCTGTGCTGCTGGCCCACCAGGGCGGCTGGGACGAAGCGCTCCTGATCGGCGGACCGATCGTGGTGATCATCGGACTGTTGTGGTTGGCCAAGCGTCGCGTCGACCATGCCGCCTCGCTGCAGGGCCACCCCGATCCCGACTGACACACCCCGTTTGCGTGACGGTTCGGACGGGGCGGGCCATCCAAACCGCAACACGAACGTGAGTCCCGGCCCACACACCCCGTTTGCGTGACGGTTCGGACGGGGCGGGCCATCCAAACCGCAACACGAACGTGGGGTGATGGCGGTTCAGCGGCGTTCGATGTTGGCGCCGACCGCGGCGAGTCGCCCGACGAGGTCGTCGTACCCACGATCGATGTGGTGCACGCCGGTGATCTCGGTCTCGCCCTCCGCAGCCAACCCGGCCACCACCATCGCCGCACCGGCTCGGATGTCGTGGGCACGCACTGGCGCACCGGACAGGCGCGGGAGCCCCCGCACGACGGCATGGTGGCCACTGGTTCGCACGTCGGCACCCAGGCGCTGCAGCTCTTCGACGTACCGGAACCGACCGGGATACAGGTTCTCGGTGACGATGCCGACACCGTCAGCAACCGCGAGCATCGTGATGATCAGCGGCTTGTAGTCGGTGGCAATCCCCGGATAGGGCAACGTGGCCACATCGATCGACCGCAGCCGATCGGGGGCCACCACGCGCATCCGGTCGCCGGCGCGATCGGGGATCGTCGAGATCTCGAGCCCCATGTCGGCGAACCGGTCGAGCAGCATGGTCATGTGTTCGGGGCGTGCTCCGGCGATCTCCAACTCGCCGCCGGCAACGGCCACCGCCGCGAGGTAGGTCGCCGTCTGGATGCGGTCGGGCACGGTGTGGTGCGAGACGGCTCGGAGCTCGCTCGCCTCGACCCCATCGACCACCAGCGTCGAGGTGCCGACACCGGAGATCTGTGCACCCATCGCAATGAGGAACTCGCACAGATCGGTGATCTCGGGCTCACGAGCGGCATTGTCGATCGTGGTGCGCCCGTCGGCGAGCACCGCCGCGGTCAGCAGGTTCTCGGTGGCGCCGACGCTCGGGAAATCGAAGGTGATGTCGGCGCCGTGGAGCCGATCGGCGGAAGCTTCGAGGTAGCCATGGCTGAACTTGAAGGTGGCGCCCATCGCTTCGAGTCCGGCGACGTGCATGTCGATCGGCCGGGCACCGAAGTCGTCGCCGCCGGGCATCGACAACCGAACGTGGCCGCAGCGGGTCAGGAGCGGTCCGAGCACGTTGACCGAGGCCCGGATCCGTTCGACGAGCTCGTAGGGGGCCACCGGCGTCAGGTCGCCGCTGTCGGTGAGGAGCAGCCGATCGGGCGACGGCCGCTCGATCGACACACCGATCGCTTCGAGGAGATCGCCCATGATCGTGACGTCGGCGATCGCCGGCACGTTGGTGATCTCGAAGGTGCCGTCGGTGAGCAGAGTGGCCGCCATCAGCTTGAGCACCGAGTTCTTGGCACCGGGAACGAACACCCTGCCCCGACAGCGCGCCGTTGCCGCGCACGGCAATGACGGCGGCGTCTGCGATCGGCTCGGGGTTCGTGGTCATGGGCCACCAGTATGCTCGGCCCGTGGAGTCAGGCGGGCGCATGCTGATTCGTCGCTGGCCCGACACCCCGGAACGGCGCGAGCAGCTCCTGGCACCCCGCGACGATCTGCTCCTCGAATCCGCTGACGAGACGCCCGACGCCGCACCGGGCGATCCCGGCACCGCCCCCGATCCCAGCCGCACCATCCGGGCAGTTCCGACAGCAGGACGGGCCGTTCACCGCGTACCGGCGAACGGTCACCTCCGACCCCGACACCGGCGAACTGGTCGAATCGACCCACTACACGGTGGTGATCCCGTGGTTCGGTTGGCTGTTTCGCTTTCCGGTACGACGTGTCCTCGCCCGAGCCGGGTCGTACCGCAGCTGGTGGGCGCCACCGGACCGCCTCGATCCCACGCAATTGCTGGTCGTCGGGCTGCTTGCCGCTGCATCGATGAGCGCTGCGTTCGTCAACACGCTCTTCACCCAGACGGTCAACTTCGCCGCGGACGACTTCGGTGTCAGCGACACGGGCATCGGAGTGGCAGGTGCAGTCGTACGCGCCGGGATCCTGATCGCGCTTCCCGCGGCGATCATCGCCGACCGAATCGGCCGCCGACGCGTGATCGTGGCGGTCGCATGGCTCGGGCCACTGCTGTCGCTGCTCGGCGCGCTCGCGCCGAGCTTCGTCGCACTCGTCGCGACCCAGACCCTCGCCCGGCCGATGGGGATCGCACTGGCGTTCCTGGTCGGCGTGGTCGCCTCCGAGGAGATGCCACGCAACAGCCGGGCATACGCCGTCAGCGTCCTGGCGATGGCAGCCGGGTTCGGTGCCGGCGTGGCCGTGATGTCGCTTCGCCTCGCCGACATCGGCGAGAACGGATGGCGCTACATCTATCTGATCGCCGCGGTCTGGTGCATCGTGGCGCTCGACCTCACCCGCCGCCTGCCCGAGACGCGGCGGTTCGCCGTCGCCCACGTCGAACGCACGTCACGACCCCCTCGCCTCAACCTCCGGCGACTTGGGCTGATCGCTGCCGTCGCATTCATCGGCAACATCTTCATCGCTCCTGCGAGCTTCTTCCAGAACCGGTACCTCGCCGACATCCGCGACTTCTCCGGCGGCATGATCGGGCTGTTCTCGATCGCTGTCGGCACACCGGCGAGCATCGGTCTGATCCTCGGCGGACGCGTGGCCGACACCAGCGGGCGTCGCCGGCTGATCGCGTTCACCCTCCCGTTCGGCACCGCCGCCATCGTCGCAGCGTTCACCGTCGGCGGGCCGCCACTCTGGGCGTTCTCGCTGCTCGGTGGCATCCTGTCGAGCGCTGCGTATCCGGCACTGGCGGTGTACCGCACCGAGCTGTTCCCCACCGGCAATCGCAGCAGGGCGGCGGGGTTGATCACCGGCGCAGCACTGATCGGCGGGATCGGCGGGCTCCTCCTCACCGGACTCCTGCTCGACGCCGGGTGGTCGTACGGCCAGGTGATGGGGCTGCTCGGCCTCTGTCAGCTCGTGGTCACGGTGCTCGTCGTGGTCGGCTACCCGGAAACCGCACACCTCGAACTCGAGGCCCTCAACCCGGAGGACACACCGATCGACCTCCACCACACGCCTCCGCCGACCAGCTGACGGCGAGCGGCGCAGGCTCCGGTGCGAACACTGGGTGTCAGGCCGGAGCGGCCACGCGGGCCACGAAGTCGGCGACCGCCGTGGCGATCGTGTCGTCGGCGCCTTTGAGATCGTGTCGTCCACCGTCGATCCACACGTGTTCGACCGGGGCCGGGATCGTGGCCGTCCACTCGGTCAGCTCGGCAGGCGTCCCGAACGGATCACGAGTGCCCGACACGAACAGACACGGCACCGCGAGATCGACGAGATGCTCGACACGCAACCGCTCGGGCTTGCCGGGTGGGTGCAGTGGATAGCAGATCAGCACCAGACCAGCGAGGCGGGCGACCGGGCCACCGCCATCGACGTCGGCAGCGACCATCGAGGTCATCCGCCCGCCCATCGAGCGGCCACCCATCACGACAGGACCGCGCCGGCGACGCACCGCTGACAGGTCCTCGCGAATCGCGGCCATCAACTTCGGTGCCCGATCGGGGGCGCGACGACCCTCGCGCCGGTACGGAAAGTCGAGGCGCTGGACCGAGGCCCGTCCCCCGAGCGAGTCCTCCACAGCGACCAGACTCGAGTGTTCCCGATCCGAGCCGGCGCCCGGGTACAGCAGCAGGGTCGGCTTGGCCATCAGCGCACCTCACGGTCGGTGTGACAGACCATCACTCCGGCGTCGTGCTGAGCACCCGTCGGGCCTCCGCGAGGTCGCTCATCGCCTTGGCTGCATCGAGGCTGTCGCCACCGTGGTCCGGGTGGACGTCACGCATCCGCTCTCGGAACTTGGCCATGATGTCGCGTTTGGAGGGGGACTTGGCACCCAATTCGAAGCCCAGCACGCCGAGGGCCCAGGCCCGCGGATCCGCGAGCGCTTCGAGTTCCAACGTCTGCGATCCCGCAAGGTAGGCGATCATCGCCGGGCCGATCGGCCCCCGCCACCGCGCCGCCTTCTGCAGCACCGGCACGATGCGCCTGCGGTGCTCGGGCGCAAACCGTTCGACGGCGTAGATCGCACCGAGCACCTGCGACAGGTCGGTGCCGACCGAGCGGAAATCGAACGAGATGTCATCGCCGTTGCCGAGCATGCGGTGATGGCTCTTCGCCAGCCCGTGGCGGTCGACTTGGAACCGATGCCGCAGCCGTGGCTGCACGATGCGATCACCGTGCTCGATCGAGGCCAGCAATCGGTGGACGTCGTTCACCAGGTCGTCGTCGACGCCGTAGAGGTACTCGGCCACGATCGCTCCGAGGAGGAGCCCGCCGAATCCGGGCGACGGATCGATGGGCAGCACGAGATGACCGAGTGCAAGCCGCCGTGTCGGCTGGGCCGGCCGCGTGTGCCAGATCTCGATCTCTGCGAGCAGCACGGTGTTCAGACGTAGGGTCGCAGCAGCGACCGGAGCTCCTGGGCCGCCCCGATGATCTCGGACTCGTCGGAGTCGCCGGGCGATCCCGTTGCTGCGTCGGCGTCGATCAGTTCGACGAGTGCATCGACGCCGGCGACGGCACCGGCCCACGGGCGCGGCGCCATGCCGTAGGGAGGATGCTTGGCATCGATCAGCGGCGCCAGCCCGAGCAGGTCGCGCCTCGCTCCGGCGTCCATCGGGTCCTTGGCCAGCCGGTCAGCCGACAGGAACATCGTGCTCAGCGCCCCCTCGGGGGGAGCAACGGCGGTGTCGCCACCGTCGACGAGCAGTTCGCCGGCTTCGATCGCATCGAGGAGATCGTCGACGGCGTGCTCGGCATCTTCGGCGACCACGACCGTGGTGCCCTCCCACCGATGGGGCACCTCGGAATCGATCAGCGCCTCGGTGAGCACGGTACGGTCGGCGGCAGTCCATTCATCGAGTCCGAACTCGGTGGAGGCAGCGTCGTCGGCGAGCACGATCGCGAACGGGCCCAGGATCTTCTCGAGCTGATCGAACAGTGCATCGATGCGGTCCTCGAACACCTCGGGGGCGACGACCTCGTCGCCGTCCCACACATGCGGCAGCTCGGCTTCGGCCAATGCCTCGGACAGCTCGGCTCGCTGGTCGAAGTTCCAGCCCGACACGTCGTAGTGGACCTTGACCACCGCCGGGTCATTGGGGTCGAAATCGAACGGTTCGCCGGATGCTCCGCGGTCTTGCTGCGCTTCGGCACCGGCCTGCTTGTTGACGAAAGCCACGTCAGAACGCTACCGGCAGTGGCTACCCACTCGAAGTCGTGCCTGCGATCGCATCGAGGAATCGTTCGATGCGGTCGTACTCGTCACGCTGGTTGAGCGGGTCGCGGAAGCCATGACCCTCACCGTCGTAGACGACGTAGTCGACGTCGCCCCCGCCGCGACGGATGTGTTCGACGAGCAGGTCGCTCTCCGCGATCGGCACCACGGGGTCGTCGCTGCCGTGAAACAGCAGGAGCGGCCCGGCGATGCGTTCGGCGCGGTGGAGCGGCGAGAGCTCGGCCATCCGTCGCTCGGTGGCCGGGTCGTCGGGCGCGCCGACCAGGGTGTCGGTGTAGTGCGCCTCGAACCGGTGGGTTGCAGCAGCGAGGTCGGCAAGATCGCTCACGGGATACGAAGAAACCGCCCCGGCGACGAGATCGGGGGCGTCAGCGAGCAGACCGAGCACGGTCAAGCCACCAGAGGAGGCCCCCATCGCCACCGTGTGCGCCGGCGATGCCCATCCCTCGTGGTGGGCGTGGCGAATCAGTGCGGCGGTGTCATCGACGTCGTAGCGACCCCATCCCCCGTTGAGCGCCTGCTGGTAACGGCGCCCGTGCCCGGTGGTTCCCCTCGGATCGACCACCAGCACGTCCCAACCACGGCTCCACCAGTAGGCGATTCGCGGCCGGAAATCGACCTGCCACTGATCGGTCGGGCCGCCGTGGATCCAGCACAGCAGCCGGCCGTTGTCGGCGGCGTATCGGCGTGCGTGGAGGTCGAGATCGGGTCGGCCACCCGCGTCACCATCGAGCGGCGACGTGATCACGACCAGTTCGGGCTCCGGCAGTTCGACGTGGTCCCAGCCGACACTCGGACCCACGGCGAGCACCGTGCGCTTCCAGTCGGCGGTCTCGTAGGCCACCACCTGCGTCGGTGTGCGGGCGCCCGTGCGCAGCGCAACCAGGGTCTCTCCGACCCAGGTGAGCTGACCGTGCACACCACGGGCGACGTTGCGCACCTCGCCCGTGGCGCGGTCGGCCACGCAGAGGCGCCCGAAACCGTGCTCGTTGCGGGTGAACGCGACGAGGGCTCCGTCCGGGGATGTGGCGTAACTGCGCTGGCCCATCCCCCAGGCCGGGCCGGCATGCTCGAACGGCTCGGCAGCCACCTCGTGGCCGTCGACGTACACGTTCAGCCACCCTGACGCATCGTGGACGCACGCCAGCGAACCGTCGGGGCACCATCGCGGCTGTTGCATCGCTGCGGCTGCCAGCCCCCGGCGTTCGATGTCCGTCCCCGGCGCACCCTGCAACGCCACCACGACGTGCACGTCTGT
This sequence comes from Ilumatobacteraceae bacterium, assembly GCA_963716095.1. Lineage (GTDB taxonomy): Bacteria > Actinomycetota > Acidimicrobiia > Acidimicrobiales > Ilumatobacteraceae > Sva-07. The sequence goes on from CAVQSV010000024.1 coordinate 26,438, forward strand.
CCCAGGGCATCGACGGTGGGCTCCATCCGACCCACGCCACATGGTTCGAGTCGTCGGACACGTCGGGATCGAAGCAGAACGCGTCGCCGCCGTCGTCGAGCCGCCTCGCGAGCGCCGGTCCGTCGGGGTCGAGCGGCACGCGCCACACTTCGGCCTCGTCGACGATGACGGCGACGAAGGTGCCGTCGGGCGCCACGGACGGGGCACGACACGTTCGTTCGAACGAGGTGAGCCGGCCGCGGCGCGGCAGCGAACGGTTGACACCAGAGTTCGCCGTCGGCAGCGACGTAGACGATCCCGCTCGAGTCGGCGAGCCAGTCGAAGCACCCGCCGCCGAGCCCACGACCAGGCGCTGGGATCGGCTGCGTCGTCAGGAGCCGTTCGGGGCCGCCGATCGCCGGCACGACGACGATGCCGACCGACCGTTGCCAACGGACGACGACAGCGACGGCGACGCCGTCGGGAGAGAGTCGTGGCTCGGTGAGTTCCCGACCGGCGAGACACCACTCGACCGGAATGTGACCAGCCGCCTCGGGCTGCGTCGTCGCGGGCACGGCCATGTGATCCGATCGTACGGCAGGAGGTACCGTGAGACCATGACCACGTCGTCACGTCAACAGCCCGACCGGAACCTCGCAATGGACCTGGTTCGTTCCACCGAGGCCGCCTGCCTCGCCGCTGCCCGATGGGTCGGACGTGGCGACAAGAACGCCGCCGACAACGCTGCCGTCGAAGCCATGCGGCTGTCGCTGTCGACGGTGTCGATGGACGGCGTGGTGGTCATCGGCGAAGGCGAGAAGGACGACGCCCCGATGCTGTACAACGGCGAGCACGTCGGTGACGGCAGCGCCCCCGACGTCGACGTCGCCGTCGACCCGATCGACGGCACCACGCTCACTGCGCAGGGCAAGACCAATGCCCTGGCGGTGATCGCAGTCGCCGACCGCGGATCGATGCTCGACCCGGGACCTTCGTTCTACATGGAGAAGATCGCGGTCGGCCCCGAGGCGGTGGGCTCGATCGACATCACCGCCACGCCGACACAGAATCTCCGATGGATCGCCAAGGCGAAGCGAGAAGAGGTACGCGACCTCACGGTGGTCATCCTCGACCGTCCCCGTCACGCCGACCTGATCTCCGAGGTCCGCGCCAGCGGGGCTCGGATCCGGTTGATCACCGATGGCGACGTCTATGGCTCGGTCGCCACGTGCTGGCCCGATGCGGGCGCCGACGTACTGATCGGCATCGGAGGTACCCCCGAGGGCGTCATCTCCGCCGCAGCGATGAAGGCGATGGGCGGCGAGATCCAAGCTCGGTTCTCGCCGCAGACCGACGAGGAACGCACCGCGATGCTCGACGCCGGTTTCGACCTCGATCGTGTGCTCAGCCAGGACGACCTGATCCAGAGCGACAACTGCTTCTTCGCCGCCACTGGGCTCACCGACGGTGCGCTGCTGCGCGGCGTTCGGATCGATTCGAGCGGCGTTCGCACCCAGAGCCTGGTGATGCGTTCACGCAGCGGCACGGTCCGACTGATCGATGCTCGTCACCGAGTCGACAAACTCCGCGAATTCGCCGCCATCGACTACTGACGACCAGTCACGACGGCCCCGTCGGTTCCCCGTGCCCAGGGCAACGGGAACCAGGGCATGGGGAACCACCAACCGGTTCCCCGTGCCCAGGGCAACGGGAACCGCGTCACGACGGCCCATCGATGCCTGGCCACCGGTCGGTACGGCCGAGGGGGGACGGCGGAGGCCCGTCAGCGGGTGATCGAGCCGCTCACGAAGCGGGTGATCGAGCGTGGCAGGATGTCGCTGCTGGTGACGGCGACCTTGTACAGCGCTCCGGGTACCGAGATCGTCTTGTTCGACGCCACGTCGCGCAGCCCGGTGGAGGCAACTTGTTCGACGGTCGTCCACGCAAGTCCGGCACCTTCGATGCCAGACCGTCGGTGTTCGAGTGCTCCTGGAACTCGGTCTTCGTCAGGCCGGGACACAGCGCGGTGACATGCACGCCCGACCCTTTGACCTCACTGTGGAGCGCCTCGGTCAGGCTGGTGACGTAGGCCTTGGTCGCTGCATAGACGCCGAGACCCGGCGATGCCTGGAAACTCGCGACGCTCGACACGTTCAGCAGGTAGCCCCGACCCCGTGGCACCATCGCCGTCAGTGCCGCATGGCTGAGCGCTGTCAGGGCCTTGACGTTGAGTTCGACTTCGTCGCCGAGCCGGTCGGCGTCGAGTTCGTGGAAGACACCGCTGGTGCCGAACCCCACGTTGTTGACGACGAGATCGACCGGGGTCGCCGACGACGTGACCCGCTCCGCGGTCGCCGCTTGGCCCTCCGGGGTGAGCAGGTCCGCTTCGAGCACCTCGAAGCCGTCGTAGCGCTCCGCGATCTCCTCGAGCCGGTCGGCGCGTCGCGCGACCAGCACCGTGGGGACGCCCGCCTCGCCGAGCAAGCGGGCCATCTCGGCCCCGATCCCCGACGAGGCACCGGTGACGAGTGCTGACGTGAACGGGTAGGTCGACATGGGCGTAGAAACTACCGGCGCACGCAATCGGCCGCGTACGGACCGGTCCGACGGCGCGCTCGATCGGTCAGAACGCGCGCCGACGTTCGGCCGAGTCAGCCGAACTCGAGCGTGATGTACCAGGTCGTTCCGACCTGGTGAACGCCCACGCCGACCGCCGTCCAGTTCGGGTTCGTCATGTTGGCATAGTGGGGCGGGCTGTTCACGAACCCGTCGTGGAGCGCCTTCGCCGCGTCGGTGGGCAGAGCAACACCCTGCAGCCACCCGATGTTCTCCGCATACGGACCCGTGCTGTGACGGAACCCGGACTGCGCCATCGTCGCCGACCAGTTCCGCGCGAACGCGGTCATCGTGGCATCGAGGCTCACAGGACGCAGCCCACGCGACGCCCGCAACTGGTTCACGAGGTCCAGTGCGGTGTCCTCCGCCGAAGCGCCGGGCATCGGCCCACCGCGGGTGTCGATCAGCCGGGCAGGAACAACCGACCCGAACCGCGCCGACGGCGAGAAGTACCCACCGACATCCACGATCACATGCGTCGGCGCCGAGTTGTAGATGCACACCGCACCCCCATCACCAACGCTCGTCGTCACCGCATTCGCCACCGTCGCCCCCGCAGCAAAGTTCAGATTCGACGTGTTCGGCCGCGACGAACCACACGGAAACACCGTCACGAACCCCGCCCCACGACTCCCCGTCGACGTCACATTCAACGTCACCGCCCCCGCATCGGACGGAACACCACCACGACCCGCCACCGGCAACACCGTCGTCACCCCGGCGCCAGGCATCGACGAACCCCGGGTGTCGATCAGCCGGGCAGGAACAACCGCACCGAACTGCGCCGCCGGCGAGAAGTACCCACCGACATCCACGATCACATGCGTCGGCGCCGAGTTGTAGATGCACACCGCACCCCCATCACCAACGCTCGTCGTCACCGCATTCGCCACCGTCGCCCCCGCAGCAAAGTTCAGATTCGACGTGTTCGGCCGCGACGAACCACACGGAAACACCGTCACGAACCCCGCCCCACGACTCCCCGTCGACGTCACATTCAACGTCACCGCCCCCGCATCGGACGGAACACCACCACGACCCGCCACCGGCAACACCGTCGTCACCCCGGCGCCAGGCATCGACGAACCCCGGGTGTCGATCAGCCGGGCAGGAACAACTGCACCGAACGGCGCCGCCGGCGAGAAGTACCCACTGACATCCGCGATCACATGCGTCGGCGCCGAGTTGTAGATGCACACCGCACCCCCATCACCAACGCTCGTCGTCACCGCATTCGCCACCGTCGCCCCCGCAGCAAAGTTCAGATTCGACGTGTTCGGCCGCGACGAGCCACACGGAAACACCGTCACGAACCCTGCCACAAGACTCCCGGTCGACGTCACATTCAACGTCACCGCCTTCGCATCGGACGGAACACCACCACGACCCGCCACCGGCAACACCGTCGTCACGCCGGCGTCGCGCAGGCCGAGCTTGGCGTAGCGGCCATCGACCGTCGTGGCCGCATCGGCGGTCGGCGCTCCGGCCATCGCTGCAGTGGTCAAGGTGAGAACGAGGGCCAGACCGAAAGCAAACAGTCGCCCGGCGCGCAAGGGAAGTCTCGACACGTGGAGTCACAGCCTTTCAAGAGGATTCAGGTGGGCGTGGCGCCACACAACGACAAGATTCGACGATTGTAACAAGACCCGTCACGAATCTGTAACAATCGCAACATTCTTCGCGAGAGGGCGGCAGCGGCGCCGCGAGACGGGTGCAGCGCTGCGAACTCAGGCGGTGAAGGAGATGCCCGCCGCAGTGAGGCGGGCCTCGGCGCGAGCCTTGCCGGCGAGCGCATGGGTGAGCGCTTCTTCGTCGGCTTCCTGCTTGAGGATCAGACGGTGACGCTCGAGTGCTTCCTTCGCGCGCTCGACATCGATGTCGGTCGACAACTCGGCGGTGTCCGACAGGATCGACACCTTGGTGGGATTCCCGTGCACTTCCACGAACCCACGATGGACTGCAATGTCCTGCACCGTGCCGTCGGTCTGGAAGACCCGCGTGTGGTTCTCGACCAATGCACCGAGGAAGGCCTGGTGGCCGGCCTGGAAGGCCACCTCGCCGCCCTCGAGCGTGCGGGTGATCAGCATCGTTGCCTCACCCGAATACAGCACCGCCTCCGGCGACACCACCTCGACCGTGATCGGTTCCGCCATCTCAGCTCTCCTGGAGCTTCTTGGCCTTCGCGAGGACCTGCTCGACGCTGCCGACGTTGAGGAACGCCTGCTCCGGGACTTCGTCGAGTTCGCCGTCGATGATCGACTCGAACGATTCGACGGTCTCGGCGACCGGCACGAACTCGCCGTCGAGGCCGGTGAAGACCTTGGCAACGAAGAACGGCTGCGACAAGAAGCGCTCGACCTTGCGGGCTCGGTTGACGATCAGGCGGTCCTCTTCGGACAGCTCGTCGAGGCCGAGGATGGCGATGATGTCCTGCAGCTCCTTGTAACGCTGCAGGGTCTCCTGCACGCGGCGGGCAACGGCGTAGTGGTGGTCGCCGACCACTTCGGGCGACAGGATCGTCGACGTCGACGCCAGCGGATCCACCGCCGGGTAGATGCCGAGCGCCGCAACCTGACGCGACAGCTCGGTGGTTGCGTCGAGGTGCGTGAAGGTCGTGAACGGCGCCGGGTCGGTGTAGTCGTCGGCGGGCACGTACACGGCCTGCAGCGACGTGATCGAGCGGCCCCGGGTGGAGGTGATGCGCTCCTGGAGCTGGCCCATCTCGTCGGCGAGCGTCGGCTGGTAGCCCACAGCGGCCGGCATACGGCCGAGCAGGGTCGACACCTCGGAGCCCGCCTGCACGAAGCGGAAGATGTTGTCGACGAACAACAGCACGTCCTGGTTCTGGACGTCACGGAAGTACTCGGCCATCGTCAGCGCCGACAGGGCGACGCGCAGGCGCACGCCCGGCGGCTCGTCCATCTGACCGAACACGAGGGCAGCCTTCTCGAACACGCCCGACTCCATCATCTCCAGACGGAGGTCGGTGCCTTCACGGGTGCGCTCGCCGACACCGGCGAACACCGACACACCACCGTGCTGCGAGGCGACACGGTTGATCATCTCGGTGATCAGCACGGTCTTGCCCACGCCGGCGCCGCCGAACAGGCCGATCTTGCCGCCAGCGACGTATGGGGTGAGGAGATCGATGACCTTGATGCCCGTTTCGAACATGCGTGCCGACGGCTCGAGTGCATCGAAGTCGGGGGCGTTGCGGTGGATGTCCCAGCGCTCCATCTCGTCGAAGCCCTCGGGGGCCTCGTCGAGGGCCTCGCCCCACACGTTCCACACGTGACCGAGCACCTTGTCGCCGACCGGCACCTGGATGCCGTGGCCGAGCGAGCGCACCGAAGTACCGCGCACGAGACCGTCGGTCGGCTTCATGCACACCGCACGCACACGGCTGTTGCCGAGCTGCTGGGCGACTTCGGCGAGCACCTTGATCGTCTCGCCTTCGAGCTCGACGTCGAACTCGACGGCGCTGTTCAGTTCGGGCAGCGCCCCACGGGGGAACTCGACGTCGATCACCGGGCCGGCGATGGCAACGACTCGTCCGTCCTTGGTGGCGGTGGGGGTGTCTTCGGTGATGGTCATGAAGGTGGTCTCCTGTGGCCGGTACTCAGATGGTGGCGCCGAAGGCGCGGTCGAAACTCTCGACGTCGTACGACGTCGACTTGCTGTCGGAGTCGAGGGCTTCGGCGCCGCCCACGATCTCCATGATCTCGGTGGTGATCGAGTCCTGACGGGCCCGGTTCATCACCCGGCTCAGCGACTTGATCAGCTCCTCGGCGTTGTCGGTCGCCGACTTCATCGCCCGCTGACGGAACGCGTGCTCGGACGCCGCGGCGTTCAACAACGCTGGTGACCGCGGGCCTCGACGTACCGAGGGAGCAATGTGTCGAGGATGGCCTCGGGGTCGGGCTCGAAGTCGTAGTCGCTGCCTGCGTCGGACTTGCCGTCGCCGCCTTCGACCGTCTCGGTCGACAGTGGCACGAGGGGCCGCAGCACGACCTCTTGGCTGCCGGCGGACACGAAGCGGGTGTAGAGCAGCTCGACCCGGTCGACCTGGCCGCTGACGAACAGGTCGACGACGTGCTCGCCGATGGCGCGGGCGTCGTCGTAGCTGGGTTGACCGGAGAACCCACTGAACACCTGTCCGAGCGTGTACCCACGGAAGCGGAAGTACCCCTCGGCCTTCCGGCCGACCGGGATGATCGTGTAGTCCTCGCCCTTGAGGACGTCGGCTTTGACCTCACCCTCGGCGGCGCGCTGCACGCCGGAGTTGTAGCCGCCACACAACCACGGTCGGCCGTGATGACGACGTAGCAGGTGTGCTTCACCTCGTCACGACCGGCCAGCAACGGCGAGTCGGACGACGCTCCGCCGGCGGCGAGATCCTTCACGACGTCGGTGATCAGCTCGGAGTACGGCACCGCAGCCGCGACACGGGCCTGCGCCTTGACGA
>CAVQSV010000025.1:0-10145 GCA_963716095.1 Ilumatobacteraceae bacterium
GCTGAGCTGGGATGATGCGCTGCCACGCCGTTGCAACGCTCATGGGATTTCATGGCTCTCGTGTCCACTAACGTCGTGACAGGGGGATTGCCAATGGAGTTCGGAGTACTCGGCCCGGTGCAAGTCACGGGCCCAGCAGGTGCCGTCGACATCGGTGGCGCTCGCCAACGCCGCCTGCTCGCGGCCCTCCTCCTCCACGCCGGCGAGGTGGCCTCCACCGACCGAGTACTCGACATCGTCTTCGACGGGGAGCCGCCGACCGGCGCCTCCACCACGATCCGCAGCTATGTGGCCCGCCTTCGCAAGGCGCTCAGCCAGGCGGACCCGGACGCCGATGAGCTGATCGAAACCGCTCAGGGCGGCTACGCGCTGCGCATCAACACTGATTCGATCGACGCCACCCGCTTCGAGGCCTCGATCGAAACCGCCCGCCGCCAACTCGGCGAGCGCGATCCCATCGCAGCCGCAGCGACCCTGCGCCACGGTCTGGCGATGTGGCACGGCAATGCGTACGAGGAGTTCGCGTTCGAGGAGTGGGCGCAGCCCGAAGCAGCACGTCTCGAAGAACTCAAGGCCGTCGCCCACGAAGAACTGAACGACGCACTGCTCGCGTCGGGGCTCGCCCACGACGTGGTCTCCGCAACGCGCAGCCAGATCAGCGAACACCCGCTGCGAGAACGCACTCGGGCCCAGCACATGTTGGCGCTCTACCACGCGGGCCGCCAGGTCGAGGCGCTTCGCAGCCTCGAGGAGTTCCAGACCGAACTGATCGAAGTGGGGCTCGAGCCGTCCGACGAACTCCTTCGACTCGGACGGAGTATCGCTGCGCACGACCCTGCGTTGCGTCTCGACTCCCCTGCCGGCCAGCCTCTCCGCGGCTACCGCGTCGGCGCCGCCCTCGGCGAGGGCGCCCACGGTGTCGTCTATCGGGCAGTGCAACCCGGCGTCGGCCGCGAGGTTGCGGTCAAGACGATTCGCGCTCAGCTCGCCGACGACCCCGACTTCGTGCGGCGGTTCGATGCCGAGGCACAATTGGTCGCCAATCTCGAACACCCGCACATCGTTCCGATCTACGACTACTGGCGCGAGCCCGGCGGCGCCTACATCGTCATGCGCCTCCTCGCGGACAACCTCGGTACGCGCCTGGCCGACGGGCCGATGGACGTCTCCGCTGCGACGACGATCGCCCATCAACTCGGAGGAGCCCTGGCAACCGCCCACCGAGCTGGGGTGGTGCACGGCGACATCAAGCCGAGCAACGTCCTCGTCGACGAGTCGAGCGCCTACCTCGCCGACTTCGGCGTCGCCACGCTCGTCGAGTCGGCCACCGGTGACGGCACGTCGTACTCCTCGTCGGGATACGAGTCGCCAGAGTTGCTGACGGGCGAATCGCCCTCACCGGCGAGTGACCAGTTCGCGCTCGCCGTGCTCATCGTCCACCTCCTGACGGGCCAGTTGCCGTTCGGCACCCGTGCGATCGCAACGCCACACGACCGTTCACCGTCGATCCATGTGCAGCGCCCGAGCGTGCCTGCTGCCGTCGACGACGTCATGTGGAAGGCCACCTCCTGGGAGGTCGCCGATCGCTACACCGACGTCGAGTCGTTCATCGATCACTTCGAGGCAGCATTCTCCGGACGTTCCGAACCCACGTCCCGAGGCCACCAGGTCGCAAACCCCTATCGAGGCCTGCGTGCCTTCACCGAGATCGATCAGACCTTGTTCTTCGGTCGCACCGCGCTCGTCGACGAACTCGTCGAGCGACTCGGTCACGGCGGCTCCGATGGGCGTTTCGTCGTGGCGATCGGTGCGTCCGGGAGCGGCAAGTCGAGCATCGTGCGTGCCGGACTCCTTCCGAAACTCCGCAGCGGGGCCATCCCGGGAGCAGACGACTGGCTGATCGCCACCATGGTGCCGGGGTCCAACCCGTTCGGCGAGCTCTCCTCGGCGCTGCGCTCGATCGCCACCGTCGACCAAGGCCCAGCCGAATCGGGATCCGACGTACCCGACGAGGGCGAGGTGGCCCGCATCCTCGATGCGGCGGTTCCGGCCGACCAGCAGGTGCTGCTCGTGATCGATCAGCTCGAGGAGCTGTTCACGCAGACAGCTGACGAGTCCATCCGCCGGCAGTTCGTCGATGGCATCACCAGCGCAATCACCCGGCCCGACACGAACCTGCGAGTCGTCGCCACGATGCGAGCCGATTTCCTCGACCGACCGCTGCGCTACTCCGAATTCGGCCAGCTCATCAAGCACGGAGCGGTCACCGTCGTCGGCATGTCCGCAACCGAGCTCGAAGCGGCGGTGACGCGACCAGCGGCCAGCGTCGGCGTCGAGGTCGAGCCGGCACTCGCGACGCAGCTCGTCGCCGATGTGCTCGACCAGCCGGCTGCGCTCCCGTTGCTCCAGTTCACACTGACCGAACTGTTCGAGCGTCGTTCCGGGCCGGCACTCACACTTCGGAGCTACCGCGATCTCGGCGGCGTGGACGCCGCGGTGGCAGGGCGAGCCGAGGCCGTCTTCGAAGGTCTGACGGAGACCGAACGTGAACTCGCCAGGCGGATGTTCCTCCGACTCGTCAACGTCGACGAGTTGCGGTCGGTGAGCCGACGCCGAGCGCTGCGTTCCGAACTCGTGTCGACCGCCAGCGACCCGAGCCAGATGGACGCCGTGATCGATGCGTTCGGCACCTCCCGACTGCTCACGTTCGACCACGACCCAGCAACCCGCGAGCCCACGGTCGAAGTCGCACACGAGGCACTGATCGGCCAATGGCCGAGGTTCGGCGAGTGGGTTGCACGCGCCGGCGATGGCCTCCGAATTCAAGTTCAGCTCGCCCAAGCTGCGCGTACGTGGGAGCAACAGGGCCGTGACGACAGCGAGCTCTACCGAGGGCTTCGACTGGAGAGTTCGCTGGAGTGGAGCAGTACACAACCAGAGACCGTCAGCCCCCTCGAGCACGAGTTCCTCGAGGCAAGCACGAGTGTTCGCACCGCCGAGATCACCGCTGAACGCGAACAGTCGGAGCGCGACCGGCGGACCAACCGCCGCCTGCGCGGGCTGCTCGCCGGTGTCGGATTGCTCCTGGTCGTCGCACTCATCGCTGGGGCCCTGGCCGTACGTCAGCAGCGGCGCGCCGACGACGAGGCGGCCGCGGCGCGTGCGGCCGCCGACGACGCCGATCTCGCCACCCTCATCAGCCGCTCGGCAGCGCAGAGTGCCCAGAATCCCGAGCTGTCGCTCCTCCTCGCCCTCGAGGCCGAGCGTCGAGCGCCGAGCCCTGAGACCGAACAAGCCGTTCTGAACGCACTCGGCACGAGCCAGCTCCCGAACCGAACTGCGACGTTCCCAGGCCTCGACGTCGGATCCTGCCCCACCCCCACGTTCGTCACCCCCGACGGACTCTTCGAGTTCGCGGACGTGGATGGCCGCCTGATGAGCCTCGACCTCACGACCGGTCAGGTCACCGATCACGGCCCATCGACTCCAGGATGCGGCGTGTGGGTGGGCGACCCGATCACCGATCGGGTCGTGACACAGTGCTGCGACGGCGAACAGAGTTGGGTCGGATCGTACGACGATCCGTATGCGATCGAGCTCGAGCAATCGGGCGAGATGTTCCTGGTCGGCCTCAGCGGCGCACGCAATGTCGCCGTGTTCATCCAGGATCCGAGCACCCGGCCGCAGCTCCTCTTCTACGACCTCACAACGGGCCAGACAACCAGGACCCCAATGGTCCTGGGCGGCCAGCTGGTTGTGATTTCCGCTGACCCGTCGGGATCGTTCTTTGCCGTCAGCACGGAGAGCAAGTTCGACGATCCGGGGCAGCTCCAGCTCTTCGACGCGCAGACCGGAGACGAGTTGTTCCCCCCGATCGAGACCGCTTCACCGGCGATCACCCTCGCCTGGGATCCAACCACGCTCGAGCTGATCGCGGGCATGCTCGACGGTTCGGTGATGGTCGTCGATCTCGTCACGGGCGAGCGTCGCTCAGACATCACGACGACCGCGACGACCGCTGTCTTCGAAGTCGGTATCCGACCCGACGGCCTGATCGTCGCCGTGTCTGAGGGGCAGGTCGAACTCGTCGACCGTCGTTCGGGCCCAACCGGAACGGTCACCGACCTCCGCGACATCAAGAGTGCATGGGTCCGCCCGGACGGAACCATTGTCAAGCGCAGTACCGACGGCAGTTTCGAGTCGATCGACCTCGACGGCAACGCGCTCATCAAGCGAGATTGGCCGGTCGATCCGTTCGCACGAGTCGCGTTCAACGCCGGGATGGCCGGCCTCATCAACGTCACCGACCAAGTCGTGAACGTGATCGAACTCGCCACTGGTGAGCCCACCGCATACGACCTCACGACACTCGACGGAGACCAATTTGCCGCCGTTTCGGTGTCCCCCGAGCCCGACGGAGTGTGGGCGATTGGCGCCGAGCAGGGCGTGCTCGCCCGCTGGGAAGGCGACACGCTGGTCGAACGGGTCCAGCTCGATGGGCCGATCCTGACCGGAACCCGGTTCGAGAACACGATCGCGAACCTGGTGGATGCTGGCGACGGCACCCTGATCGCGACCCTGTCGAGTCTCGAGCACGATTCGGCAGACAATCTCTTCTCGGTCGCCGCTCCAAACGGATTCAGCGTCCATCCGGCGTTGAACGGCGGCCTGCACGTGTTCGACGAAGACGGCACCGTGCACAGCTACGACGACAATGGCGAACCGACGGGCGAACTCGAAACCGGGGCCGAATTCGCCACCATCAACACGATGGACCCGACGACCGGCGTGCTCGCGATTGCATCCGACAGCGGTGGCGTCGTCGTGATCGATCCAGCGAATGGCCAGGTGGACCAGCTTCCCGATCGGGCCGGGGTCGCCAACCTCGGATTCGCTCGCGACGGGCAGCTGCTGGTGATCACGGGCTTCGACGGGACCGTCAGGGTGTGGGATCTCGAACGCAACGCACCCGCCGGCCTCGTCTGGGACGGCACCGGCGTCGGCTTCTCGTCACCGTCGTGGTACGACCCGTCGACCGAGTCGATCTGGGTGTTCACGTCGGGCCGCCTGCTCGAGATTCCCCTCGACCCCGAGCAGTGGGTCGAGCGGGCCTGCGCCATCGTCGGCCGTGACCTCACCCCCGACGAGTGGGAGCGATTCGTGCCTGGTGACGAGGGCATCCAGTCCGCATGTGCGTGATGAGCGACCGCAGAGGCATCTCGATCAGGGCTCGGCGGTGGCCGAGACGGGATCTTCCGTAGCCCAGGCGAAGTGCATGCGGCCGTGATCGGCATTGGCGGCCATGATCCCGCCGACGGTGCCATCGGCCCACGGTGCCCCCGGGATCTTCGAGGCGAGGTCGGCGTCGGACAACTCCGCGAGCAGCGCCAGCGTGTCGGCGCGGACCGCTTGTCCGATGCGGACCAGCTCGACGAACGGCTTGCCGCTGTGCTCGGCCTTCCACTCCTCGGTCCACGAATGGATCGACGCCATGATCTGCTCCATCGACTGCGGTGACCCATCACCTCGCAGTCGCGGTTCGAGGCCCTGATCGCCGGCGACGTGGCGTCGGAACATCGCGTTCCAGTTCTGCTCGATCAGCGTGGTGTGGACGAAGTGATCGGCGAACGACCACCGGCTGTCTGGATCGTGTTCGCTGAACGTCCGCGGCGCCATCAACTCGTCGGCGGACATCGACCCGAGCCGCTCGAGCAACCAGGCTCGGTCACGGTTCAGCTTGATCTCGATCTCGATGCGGTCCATGCGCCGAACGTAGCGACCCGACTCGCCCCGGCGACGCCGTCGGAGACCCGTCCCTTCCGGCCCGACCGACCCCCGAAATCACTGCGAGCGATGAGCGAACTCTCCACATACGGCCATTTCGCTCATCGCTCTTGTCGTCGCGACCTGCCCTCCGTATGGTCGTCGACATGGACATCGCAGCGATCGTCGAGCGGGTGGAACACATCACCGCCGTCCGTCGCGACGCCTCCGCCGACGGCGACCAGATCCAAGCGGGCCTGGTCTCGGTCCGCCAACTTCAGGCGTGGTGCGATGCCCAACACGCCGGCCTCGTCACCCAACTGCGCGGCATCGACTCGTTCCCCGAGAAGCGGATCGCCGACGCCTCCAAACGCTCCCTCGGACACGCCACCAAGTCCACCGAACGCGCCACCACCCTCGCAGCAACGCCGAAGCTGACCGAAGCATTGACCGACGGCACCATCACCGCCGACCATGTCGACGCCGTCACCCGAGCCTCGAAGAAGCTCGACGGCGCCCAACGCAACACGTTCATCGACCGCGCCGACCAACTCACCGCCATCGCGGACAGCCGGCACCGTCACCGACTTCGCCCGACGCTTGGACCTCGAAGCCAAGAAGCTCCAACAAGACGACGGCATCGACCGCCTCGAACGTCAGCGTCGCAACGCCCGAGCCCGCTCCTGGGTCGACCTCGACGGCATGTGGAACCTGTCCGCCAAGTTCGACCCCGTCACCGGCGTGCGCATCGCCTCACGCATCGACACGATCGTCCGAGTCGCTGTTCGCCGAGAGCGGTGCCGGACGAATGCCCCACCGATCCCATCGAGAAACAGCGGTACCTGGCCGCCCAGGCCGTCGCCCGCCTCCTGCTCGACAACACCTGGCTCGCCAGGTGCCGCCGCGCACGCCGACGAGACCGACCGCCAACGCTCGGCCGGCGAGCCGACGAAGCCCGAGTACGTCGCAGTCATCGATGCCGACGCACCCGACCAGAACGGCCCCGTCGCCGAGTTCTCCATCCCCGTCGAGATCCCCGCCCGCATCCTCGCCGAACTCGCCGGCGACGCCGACACCCACGCCATCATCGTCCGCAACGGTGTCGTGCTCCACGCACCCGGCCAACTCGACCTCGGACGCACCACCCGACTGGCCAACCGGGCCCAACGCCGGGCGCTGCGGGGCTTGTACAAGCACTGTGCCATCCCCGGCTGCACCGTCGCCTACGACCGCTGCAAACTCCACCACATCATCTGGTGGACCAACGGCGGCCCAACCGACCTCGCCAACCTGTTACCGGTGTGCTCACACCACCACACCAAGATCCACCACGACGGCTGGATCATCCAACTCGGACCCCACCGAGAACTCACCCTCACCCTCCCCGACGGCAACACCCACACCACCGGCCCACCCCGACGCCGACAACCCGCCGCCTGACCGGCAACGGCCGGTTCGGGGCGTCCGAACGAACCCGACACGGCGCGGTCCGCCGATGCCTGAGCGCTGCGGTGCGTGCAGCCCGTGGCGCCGCCGGCACTGGCCACGATACGTGTCTGGCGACCCCAGCTGCGAGCCGAACCCGGAGGCCCCACCGATGACCGGCTGACCGTGATCCCGGATCCGACGAGTCGACCGATCCCGGCTCAGCGTCTCAGGCGGCCGTCTGCGGCCAGGTGCGGCCAGGTGCGGCCGCAACGCTCGTGGTGGGTGGCCGATCGGGTCCGTGCCCAACCGGCGACCCCACCAGCACGAGATCGGCGAGGAGTTCGGCGAGACGATCGGAAGCCTCGGCAAGAACAGCTCCGGCTCGATCAACTCCAGCTCCATCAGGTGCAGCGCACCGTCGATGGCGACCAGGTCGACACGGGCATAGGTGGGAGCGCCGTCGACGGCACCGAGCACCGACGAGACGGCTCGCTCGTGCTCGGCCGTCACCGGGACCCGCACGGCAGAACCGCCGAAGTCGCTCTGGACACGCCACTCGCCAACCGTCGGTCGCTTGACAACTGCGTGGCGATCTCGCCGCCGATGGCGACCACCGAGAGCTCCCGCAGTCGGTCTCGATCGACGGCGGAATGAACGGCTGCACGAGCACGTCCTCGCGCGGCGACGAGTCGTCGAAACGATGCGCATCGGCCGACGGCAGCGCTCGGCCGCGTGCGGCCCCGCTCGACGCCGAATGGTCTGACGCGCCGAGGCGCCGATCGCCGGTTTGACGACCACTCTGCTCCAGACCACGATCGGTCAGTAGATCGGCGAACGGGTCGATCCCTGCGTCAACATCTCGGTCGGCGCCCGCGCAACGCCACGGGCGCCGGTGGCGTAGGATCCCCCTTGTGCATGTTCCACCGCAGCAGCGACGTCGAATTCGGCGCCGTAGCCCACGCGCTCGTCGAGGTCGTCGAGCCACTTCCGGAACTCGGCTGGTCGCTCCACGTAGTCGTACGGCGACCGGATCAGAACGACGTCGTCGGCAGT
Organism: Ilumatobacteraceae bacterium; assembly: GCA_963716095.1. Lineage (GTDB taxonomy): Bacteria > Actinomycetota > Acidimicrobiia > Acidimicrobiales > Ilumatobacteraceae > Sva-07. The sequence continues at coordinate 8,245 of CAVQSV010000025.1, forward strand.
GAACGACGACGACCACGCCACGGGCGAACAAGAAGACCTCGTCGGCGAACGGCGTCGGCCAGCACCTGATCGTCGGGGGTCAATCCGGCGGTGCCGGCGTCGACAGCAACTTCGACCCGGTTGTCTCGCCAACCATGGCACTATGCCCTCAGTTCTCGGGAACCGTGGCCAGGTCGTCCACGAACTCGTAGCCGTCGAGGTCAACCAGTTGCGCCGGATCGAGACTGATCTTCGCCGGACCGCGTCCCGGCGCCGACGACGATCCGATCGCAGTCGAGGATTCGGCGATCGAGCCACACCGCAAGTCCACTGGGCGGTCCGAAGATCGTGACGCCGCCGATCTCCTGGCCGGTCAACTCGCTTTTGGTCATCGCGGCCGGAGCGAAACTCAGCTTGCGAACGCCGAGCTTTCGCCGAACGGTGCCGTTGACGTCCAGCCGAGTGTGGGCGAGCACGACACAGACCACGTTGCCGTCCCTCGGGCTTCTTCGATGCCACGAGGATGGCGTTCGCCGATTCCTCCGGCGCAATGCCGTAGGCCTCACAGAACTGTGCGGTGTCCACGAGAACTGGATCGCAGGCCAACTCGTCGTAGGGACCAGGCCGAGGTGAGTCGAGATCTGCGATCACATCGGCGTGGGCGGTCATCAGCGTACCTCCGATTCGACCTTTCGTCGAGGAACGTCACAGCGGCACCGGCGTTCTGGGCAGCCCGTCCTATGCGCTGACCACACGGCGTCCGGCCGTGTCGATCGCCAGCGACACCCACAGCAGCCCGACCACGACGATCCCGTCGAGCCACCAGTGGTGGCCGGTTGCCGACACGACGAGCATCGTGATCACCAGGTGCACCATGCCGATCCACCGCCATCGACTCGTGCTGGCAGCGAGGGCGCCGCCAAGGCGATGACCGCGGCCCACGCCACGTGCAGCGACGGCATGGCCACGAACTGCGACGACACACCGGTGCCCGCCTCGCCATAGACCGACATGTTGTAGATCTCCGAGACGTCGACGTAGCCGAGGTCGGTGAGGAACCTCGGCGGCGCGACCTTGACGAAACGGATGAACAGACAGAACGCCGTCAGAATCGCCACACGTTGCGCCAGTGCGGATACGCATCGCGGTGGCGTGCGTATAACCACACGAGGAAGATGAGGATGCCCGGCACGTCCGCGATCGCATACAACACGGCGGAGAACTGTGCCAACCATTCGTGGTCGAGTGTGAACCGCTGCAGCGACAGTTCGCTCGGCATGCGAAGGAACTCCTGGACGCTCACGATCTCACGGGCTCGATCGACGGCGCCGTCAGCCTGGGTGAGCGGCAGGTTCTTGGCCATCCGCCAGATCGAGTACAGCGCAGCGACGAAGGCGAACTCAAGAGGAGGCCGGGCCGACGATGTCACCGAGGCGAGTGGGGTCGTGCCCGGGAGTCGAATCGCCGAGCACGACGAGGCCAGCTACCAGCGCTGCCACCAGCGCCTGACTCCACGTCGGCCACTTCACGGAGCAATCAGCCTGCCGTCGCCAGCGCCGTTCCGCAAGCCGGGCGTGACCGAACGACATCAGCGAGCGACGTCATCGAGCAACATCGGCGGCTGACCCAGCGGTGGCGCTCACGCCGGCGTGGCGAACACCTGCGTCCAGTAGGGGCGACCGTCGGCGCCGTACGCCAGACCCACGCCGATGTGGACATTGGTCGACAAGATGTTCCGCCGATGACCCGAGCTCGACATCCACACGTACATCACCGCCGCAACGTCTGCTTGGCCGTAGGCCACGTTCTCAGCGAGGCGACGCCAGTCGTAGCCGACTCGATCGACGCGAATGCTCATCGTCGAGCCGTCACCGCCGGGGGTCTGCCTCATCCGACCCCGACGCGCTTGGTCGTCCGAGTGC
>CAVQSV010000026.1:0-49161 GCA_963716095.1 Ilumatobacteraceae bacterium
AGGCAGTTGCCGATGGAAATCGTCACCAAACAGGGACACCCGGACTTCTTGGACCTGCCGTGGGAGCAGCCGCTCGCCGAGTGGACGGACCATCGGCTCGTCACGATGGCCCACGGCATCAGTCGTCACATCGTCCGTTTCATCCGCTTCGGCGATCGTGTCTACGCGGTTGAAGGCAACCGGGTTGGACGTGAGCACACCACGAGTACCGGGTGCTGCGCGACCTGCCACGACGACCATCTGCCGGTGGTCGAACCGGTCGGGGTCGTGTCGGATGCGCCGAACGAAGGCGACGGCGTGCTGATCACGCGGTACCTCGACTTCTCGCTGCCGTACTGGTATCTGCTCGGCCGGGACGATCGGACGCTCGCGGATCGCTTGATGGATGCAGGTGTCGTGCTGCTGGTTCGGCTCCATCTCGAAGGTGTGTACTGGGGTGACTGTTCGCTGTCGAACATCCTCTGGCGCCGTGACGCCGGGGCGATGATGGCGTACCTCGTCGACGCCGAGACGACCGAACGTCACGCCACGATCGGCGACCGGATGCGTGCCCCGACATCGACATCGCCGTCGAGAACGTGATCGGTGGGCTGATGGAACTGCAGGCCAGCGGACGGATCGCGTACGACATCGACCACCTCGGCATCGCCGAGTCGTTGCGAACCCGGTACGAGGCGCTGGGGTGAGCTCACCCGCGTCGACGAGTTCGACCTCGACGACCGCTGGCAGATCGAGCAGCGGGTCCGTCGCATCAACGATCTCGGCTTCGACGTCGAAGAGCTGTCGATCAACCGCGACGGGCGCACGCTCGCGGTCAAGCCGGCCCTGATCGAAGAAGGGCACCACGCCCGCGACCTCCGGCGCCGAACCGGGCTCGACGTGCAGGAGAACCAGGCACGCCGGCGCTGTCCGACATCGACCAGTTCCGGGCCTGGCTCGAACGCTCAGGAGGATCGATCGATCCCACGTGCGGTTGCGACCGCGCGGTGGCTCGCCGAGGTGTACGAGCCGATCATCGACACGATTCCCGACGAACTGCGTTCCCGGCTCGAACCGGCCGAAGTGTTCCACCAGTTGCTCGAACACCGGTACCTGATGGCCGAACGCCGTGGAGAGGACGTCACCAACGAAGCAGCGATGGTCGACTACCTCGACAGCGTGCTCGCAGAGTCACCGAAGGAACGCCAGCTGCGACTCGACACGGGCAGCATCCCGCGTCTCGAGCTCGACTCGGACACGGAGACCCTCGAGTCGGGTACGTTCGAGGCGTGAACGTACGAGCCGACCGAGCCCGCCGAGCGATCGGATTGATCGACCTGACCGACCTGGCCGACGACCACTCGCCCGATGGCATCGACGAGCTGTGCCGCCGCGCCGCCAGCACGGCACCGCTGCAGTGTGCGTGTGGCCCGAATACGTGGCCCGGTGCGCCGAGCTGCTCGCCGGTTGCGACGTGCGAGTGGCGACCGTCGTCAACTTCCCGTCGGGCGACGAGGCCGTCGACGACGTCGTCGCACTGGCCGGCACCGCCCTGGCCGATGGCGCTGACGACATCGACGTGGTGCTCCCGTATCGGGCGTTCCTCGGCGGTGACTCGGAGCGAGCTGCCGAGATGGTCGCGGCGCTCGCCGCACTGGTCGAGTCGCCGAGGCTGTTGAAGGTGATTCTCGAATCGGTGCGTTCCCCGACATGGACACGGTGGCTCGCGCCGCAGGCCTCGCCATCGCGAACGGCGCCGACTTCGTCAAGACCTCCACCGGCAAGATCCCCGAGGGTGCATCACTCGAGGCGGCCCGAGCGATGCTCGGCGAGATCCGTGCCGCTGCGCAGACCGGTCGCAGCATCGGGCTCAAGCCCTCGGGAGGAATCCGCACGTCCGACGAGGCGTTCGCCTACGTCGATCTGGCCGACGAGGTGATGGGGGAGGGCTGGGCAACTCCTGCGACGTTCCGCTTCGGTGCGAGCGGTCTGCTCGACGCACTGCTCACCGACACGCCGTCCAGCTCCACCTACTGATGTGACGATTGGTGTCAGACACCGATCGTCACATGTGCCGGACCGCAACCTGCTGCCGGCCGCGTGACGTCGTCGGACTGCCGCCCCTAGAGTCGAATCGTGGCCCAGGTCGACCCGGATCGCTTCACGCAGTCGCGCCGCCGGCGCGTCGCCGTGGGTGCGCTTGCGATACTGGCCGTCCTCCTTGCGGCGGTTGCCGCCATCGGCCGCACCGACGGCCAGTCCGACGCCGACGCTGACGTCGTGACGCGGCGACGGCCAGTACGACGTCGTCACCCGCTGCGGAGAGCTCACCGTTCGTCGTCGACGATGCCGTGCCGACGCTGCCGTCCCCGTCTCCAACCGCCTCAGCCGGCATCTCAGCCACCACCGAGGTCGCCCCAACGCCGACCGCGCCTCCGCAGGACGAAGCAGCACCGGCAGTGGTCGCCCGGCCGGTTCCGGCTGCGGCGCCGGCCGAGGCCCCACCGGTGGCCCCCGCTCCGCCGTGGGCGCTCACCCGCACCGTGACCGTTGGCGGGCACGTGTCGACCGACCTGGGGTGCGCCGACGGCCTCGACGCCGCATCACTCGACCGCTTCTTCTCGCAACGGCTCGGACCGGTACTCGGGTGGGACTACCAACACATCTATCCGCTCGGGCAGGCGCGATACCTGTGGCTGTTCCAGGACACCTTCGTCGACCACACCGGCGCCGCCACCGACCTCGGGCAATCCAGCTTCGTCCACAACGCAGCGATGATCCAGGACGGCCGGTGCTTCCGACTGCTGCATCACGGCACGGCCGACCGTCCGGCCGAGTTCGAATTGGGCACCGGCAGCCGCACGCTCAGCTCCTGGTTCTGGCCGAAGGGTGGCGAACTGATCGACGGCCAACTCCACGTGTACTGGGTGCAGATGGCGAAGGACTCCGTCGACCCGCTGCCGCCCGATGGGCTCGGATGGCACCCGACGATGACCTGGCGGGCCACCTACGATCCGGTCACCCTGGCGCGTACGTCGTTCGAGCCCGCCGCCGATCGGGGAGTGTTGCCGGTCTACGGCTACTCGGTGCAGAGCGACGCGGAGTACACCTACCTGTTCGGCAACACCTTCGAGCAGAACCTGTCACGAGAGGGTGGCTTCTGGAACGGCCCACACTCCGCAACGAACATGTACCTCGCACGTGTGCCGCGGGGTCGTCTCGGGCAGAGCTACGAGTACCGAACCGCCGACGGCTGGTCGCCGCTGGCAGCGGCCGCGGTGCCGATCCTGCAACGGCACTGGACCGAGTTCCCCATGCAGCCGCGGCTCGTCGACGGGCAATGGGTCGCTGCCACCGCCGTGAACGGGTACTGGGGTGACGAGTTGGAGATCGACGTCGCCAACGACCCGTGGGGACCGTGGACGACCGTCCGTTCGGGGCAGTTGTTCCCGCGCGGCTTCGATCCGTTGCGCAACACGTACCACGCCCACCTCGCGCCCTGGCGTGACGGCGCCGGCAACCTGGTGGTGACGGTGTCGAACAACGCCCGCAACATGCTGCGCGACGCATGGCCGAATCCGTCGATGTATCGGCCGATCGCGTTCGCGACCCCGTGGGTCGCCGCCCCGCCCCGACCGGTGCCGACCACCACCACGACGACGACCACGACATCGACCATCGACCACGACCACGACCATCGACGACCACCACGACATCGACGACCAGCACGACATCGACGACCACCACCACGACCGCACCCACGACGTCGTCGACGGTGGCCTCGTCGACCACCACCGAACCAGCTGGGACCACCAGCACGACGCTGTCGACGACCACATCAGCTGCGCCGACCACGGCTGCGATTGACGCGCCATCGACGAGCGGAGCCGTCTCGAACGACTGAAGCGCAGGTAACCTCGCAGCTCCCGCCCTCGTAGCTCAGGGGATAGAGCATCGGCCTCCGGAGCCGTGTGCGGAGGTTCGAATCCTCCCGAGGGCGCCACGCAGGTGACGACGACCGTCACTGCCGTCGTGTCGAGGTCGCGGTGGACGCCGGAGTCTCTGCCACGATGGGCGACATGAGCGCCGATCCGCCGTCGACCCAGCCACCAGCGATCGCTGGTCAGGCTGCCGAAGCCGGCGCTGCTCCTGATCCGGCGGCCTTGCTGCGGAGCCCGAGCTACCTCGGGCTGTTGGTGCTGGGCGCGATCACGGGTGTTCCGGTGGCCGTCGTCGCCTACTTCTTCCTGCAGGCCGTGGCCGAGGCACAGAACTACGTGTTCACGACGCTGCCGGAAGATCTCGGTTTCGGCGACCAGCCGGGATGGTGGCCGATTCTCCCGCTCGCACTCAGCGGGTTGCTCGTCGCCCTCACGATCAAGTACCTGCCCGGCGAGGCCGGTCACAAACCGGCGGAGGGGTTCAAGGCTGGTGGTGCGGTTCCACCGATCGAGCTGCCCGGCATCATCCTCGCCGCGTTCTTCACGCTGAGCCTCGGCGTGGTGTTGGGTCCCGAGGCTCCGTTGATCGCGATCGGCAGCGGGATGGGAGTGCTCGCTGTGCGCCTGATCAAACGCGATGCGCCGGCCATGGCGACAATGGTGATCGGCGGGGCCGGAAGCTTCGCAGCGATCGCCTCACTGCTCGGATCTCCACTCGCCGGCGCATTCTTGCTCATGGAGGCAGCGGGACTCGGTGGGGCGATGATGGGCGTCGTCCTGGTGCCCGGGTTGCTCGCCGCCGGTGTCGGGTCGTTGATCTACGTCGGGCTCGACAACTGGACCGGATTCGGAACGTTCTCGCTCGCCATCCCCGACATTCCGGCTGCCGGCACGCCGACGGTCGCTCAGTTCCTGTGGGCGATCGTGATCGGGGTGCTCGCGGCGGTGCTCGGTGCGGGGATCACCAGATCGGCCCTGTTCTTCCAGCCGATCATCGAGCGACGCATGGTGTTGTTGATGCCCGTGGTCGGCATCACCATCGGCGTGCTCAGCCTGATCTTCGTCGGCGCAACCGACAAGACCTCGGCCGATGTGTTGTTCTCCGGGCAGGATCAATTGGGCCCGTTGATCACCGACGCGTCGAGTTGGACGGTCGGTGCGTTGCTGCTCCTCGTCGTGTGCAAGTCGTTGGCCTACGCAGCGGCGCTGACGAGCTTCCGAGGCGGGCCGGTGTTCCCCGGCATGTTCGTCGGCGCGACGCTCGGGATCCTGCTGTCGCACCTGCCCGGCTTGCCCTTGATCTCCGGGGTGGCGATGGGGATCGGCGCCTTGACGGTTGCCATGCTCGGCTTGCCGCTCGTCTCGGTGCTGCTGGTCGTGCTGTTCCTGCAGGCCGACGGGCTGCAATTGACGCCGCTCGTGATCGTGGCGGTCGTCGTCTCCTACGTCGTGTCCGCCCGACTCGAGCCGGTGCCCCCACCTGCGCCGGCGCCCACGCCGGACCAGGCGCCAGCGACCGCCTGACCGCGACGTGCCGCAGGAACACGGGGGCTCGACAGGTGCATGAAGTCCCAGCTCACGACCCCTCTGTGAGTGCGGCACTGCAATCCGGCAGACTGTGACGATCATGTCGGACCCCATCGCCACGATCTCGGACCTGCTCGCCCCGGTGTTCGCCGAACTGAACGGTGGCGTGCCGGCGGATCCGACGGTGCGTCCATCCGACCGTGCGGACGCGGCAGATCAATGGGGCACTCCCGCTCGCAAAGCGCCTCGGGTCGAATCCTCGGGAGATCGCGCAGCGTGTCGTCGACTCCGGTGCGCTCGACGGTGTGGCGAGCGAGCTCGAGATCGCCGGTCCGGGATTCGTGAACGTGACGCTCTCCCCCGACTTCTTGGCGGCGCAGTTGGGGGTGGTCGCGGCCGACGATCGTCTGGGTGTCGCTGCTGTGGTTCCACCGCTGACGGTCGTGGTCGACTACTCGGCTCCGAACGTCGCGAAGGAGATGCACGTCGGACACCTTCGCTCGACGGTGATCGGTGACTCGCTCGTCCGGCTCTTCGAGTTCCTCGGTCACGACGTCGTCCGCGAGAACCACATCGGTGACTGGGGCCGGCCCTTCGGGATGCTGATCGAGCACCTCCTCGATCTCGGCGAGGATGTCGCAGCGGTCGGGCTCACCCAGGGCGACCTCGACGGGTTCTACAAGCAGGCGAATGCCAAGTTCGCCGAGTCCGAGGAGTTCCAGGAGCGTGCCCGCGACCGGGTCGTCCTGCTGCAGCGCGGTGACGCCGAGACGACGAGGCTGTGGCAGCGCCTCGTCGAGATGTCGACCGCCTACTTCAACTCGGTGTACTCGAAGCTCGACGTTCGCCTGACCGACGACGACCTGGCCGGCGAGAGCATGTACCAGCCGCTGATGGATGCGACGGTCACTCGCCTCGACGAGGCTGGTCTGCTGGTGGAGGACGACGGTGCCAAGGTCGTGTTCCCGCCCGGCTTCGAGAACCGCGACGGCGACCCGCTCCCGCTGATCATCCAGGCGCGCACCGGCGGCTTCAACTACGCGACGAGCGACCTGACATGTGTGATCGACCGCGTCGAACGGCTCGGTGCCGACCTGATGGTGTACGTGATCGGTGCTCCGCAGGCTCAACACCTCCAGATGGTGTGGAAGGTCTGCGAGATGGCCGGCTGGCTCGTGGCGCCGACCGAGGCGGTACACGTGTCGTTCGGCAACGTGCTCGGCGACGATCGCAAGATGCTGCGAAGCCGTTCCGGTGACTCGGTCAAGCTCGTCGATCTGCTCGACGAAGCGATCGAGCGCGCCGACGCAGCGATTGCGGACAAGAACCCCGACCTCGACGGCGATGATCGGGCGGCGGTCGCCCGGATGATCGGTATCGGTGCGGTCAAGTACGCCGACCTCTCGACCGACCGGGTCAAGGACTACGTGTTCGACCTCGACCGGATGGTGTCGTTCGACGGCAACACCGGCCCGTACCTGCAGTACGCCCACGCTCGCATCTGTTCGATCTTCCGCCGGGCGGGCATCGACCGAGCGTCGGTTCGCGGTCTGCCGATCACACTGGATGCCCCGCAGGAGCGAGCGCTGGCGCTCCGCTTGCTCGCCTATCCGACAGCGATCGCCAGCACGCTCGAGACCTACAGCCCGCACAAGCTCTGCACGTACGTGTACGACCTCGCCACGGACTTCACCTCGTTCTACGAGCACTGTCCGGTGCTCAAGGTCGACGAGCCGCTGCGGTCGAGCCGCCTTGCGCTGTGCGACGTGACCGCCCGCACCCTCGCCCATGCCCTCGACTCTGCTCGGCATCGACGCTCCGGAGCAGATGTGACGGCGATCCCGCGGCGGCTGTTGCCGGACACGGCGGCGGTCGGCCACGACGGCTGGCTCGAGATCGGTGGGGTCTCCATCGAGGCGCTGGCCGAGGAGTACGGGACACCGCTGTTCGTCTACGACGAAGCGCATCTGCGCGCTCGTTGCCGCGAGGCGGTTGCCGCCTTCGGGCACGAACGCGTGATCTACGCCACCAAGGCCTTCCTGTGCCGAGCGATGGCGAAGCTCGCCTACGACGAGGGGCTGCTGCTCGATGTCGCCACCGGCGGGGAACTCCATGTGGCGATGGCCGCCGGTGTGCCGGCGAGCGCGTGCACGGTGCACGGCAACAACAAGTCGGGCGACGAACTGCGCGAGGCGATCGAAGCCGAGGTTCGCTACATCGTCGTCGACTCCTTCGATGAGCTCGATCGGCTCGACGTGCTCGCCGCAGCCGGTGTCGGACCGGCGCCGAGGGTGGTGCTGCGCATCACCCCAGGTGTCCACGCACACACCCACGAGTTCATCGCCACCGGCCAGGACGACTCGAAGTTCGGATTCAACCTCGGCAATGGCGATGCGCTGAGGGCGGTCGACCACGCCCGCCGTTCGAACGCGATGGAGCTCGTCGGCCTGCACTGTCACATCGGTTCGAACGTGTTCGAGGCGTCGTCGTTCGCCAAGGCGGCCGAGGTGATGGCCGACTTCGCCGTCCCACTCGACCTGCCCGAGTTGATCCTCGGAGGTGGGCTCGGTGTCGCGTATCTCGAGAGCGAAGAAGCCCCCTCGATCGGTCGGTGGGGGAGCGTGCTGCTCGACGCGTGTGAAGCCCTCGGGGTGAGGTCGCGTGTGAGTGTCGAGCCGGGTCGAGCCATCGTCGCAGTCCGCGGCGATGACGGTCTACACGGTCGGGACGATCAAGGAGATTCCCGGCGTGCGAACCTACGCCGCGGTCGACGGCGGCATGAGCGACAACCCCCGCCCGGTGCTGTACGGCTCGGGATACGAGTCGTTCCTCCCGCGCGATGTCGACGCCGACCGTGAGCTCACGGTCCGCCTGGTCGGCAAGCACTGCGAGTCCGGTGACGTGCTCGCCCGTGCTGCGCAGGTGCCGTCCGATCTCGCTGTTGGCGATCTCGTCGCGATGCCGGTCACCGGCGCCTACGGCCACTCGATGGGATCGAACTACAACAAGATCACCCGTCCGCCGGTGGTGTTCGTCGCCGACGGTGAGGCCCGCCTGGTCGTTCGGCGCGAGACCTACGCCGACCTCCTCGCCACCGACCTCGGCTGACTCGCACCCCCTCCCACCCCGTTTGCGTGACGTTTCGGATGGGCCGGTCCTTCCGAACTGCAACGCGAACGGTTCTGGCGCCGTCCCACCCCGTTTGCGTGACGTTTCGGATGGGCCGGTCCATCCGAACTGCAACGCGAACGGTCCTAGGCTCGCTCGGATGTCGAGAAACCGTCGCCTGATCGCTGGGCTCATCACCGCTGGTCTTGCGCTCTTCACCGAGCGCGACCGGCTTGCGGGCAAGACCCGCAAGCAATCGAAGCCCACCACCCGGCGAGTCCCCGCAGGTACTCAGGTCGAGTACTCGCCCGACATCGACGGCGACGCCGATCCCGGCGAGGTCGTCTGGACCTGGGTCCCCTACGAGGACGATCCCAGCAAGGGAAAGGATCGGCCCGTCGTGATCATCGGGCGGTCCGGCGCCGACCTGGCGGGGGTCCCGCTCACCTCGAAGGACCGTGGTCACGGCGCCGTGGCCGTCGGCACGGGCGGTTGGGACCGCAGCGGCCGCCCGAGCTACGCCAAGGTCGATCAACTCATCGTGGTGCGCGAACGTGACGTTCGTCGAGAAGGCTCGGTGCTCGACCGTCCACGCTTCGATGCCGTCGTCGAAGGCGTCGGCCAACACCACGATCTCGCAACGAGCTGACGTCCGGTCGGCGCGGATCCGTCACGGGCGCCGGCCCATCGCGTCGAGCAACCGCTGCTGCGGCAACGCGTCATCGCCGAGCGAACCGCTCGGGCCGGTGCCGAACACTCCGCTGTTCGCCATCATCGGAATCATCGGAGCGACGCCGGTCCACACCTCGTCCACCAGCTCCGGATCGAGGTTCTCGTCGGCGCCGATCGCTCGTGCGAGGTCCCATTGGTGCACCAGCACGTCGCCGAGGCGGAACTGCAACACCTGAGCGCCGGGCATGTCGCCAGCAGGATGCTGGAACACGTGGTTCTCGACGCCGGGGCGGTCGAACGCCGCCTGTTGGCGCTGTAGCGCCTCGTCGATCGCAGCAACTGGATCGTCACCCAGGTGATCGACACCGAGCACAGCGATCGCATCCCGTCGGTCGCCGCCCTCGGCAAGCGTTGCGGCCATCTGACATCCGGCCGCGACGTGACCGACCAGCTGTCGCACCGTCCATCCGTCGCACGGAGTCTCGAGTTGCCATTGATCGACATCGATCTCGGCGACAAGGGCGCGAAACCCGTCGGCGGCGCGGCGCAGGCTGTTGGAGCTGGTCACGTTGCGAACGTAGGCGACGAATCGGCGCCCAGCGGATGCGAGCGCCGAACGTTCATCCGCCCGAAACGTCCATGGTCGGCGACGACCGATCCCGTAGCCTCCCTCTTCGTGGCGAACAACAACCAAACCGTCCGGATCGGTGTCCTCGGCTGCGGCAACGTGGGGGCGGCGTTCGTGCAACTCGTCGAAGCACAGCGCGACACCGTCGAGCGACGCACGGGGCTCCGCCTCGAAGTCACCCGGGTGGCGGTGCGAAACCTGTCTGCCCCGCGTGACGTCGAACTCGCCGACGGCGTACTCACCCGCGATGCGCACGCCGTCGTCAACGACCCCGACATCGATCTGGTCGTCGAGGCGATCGGCGGGATCGAGCCGGCACGCGAGTTGATCCTCGAGTCGCTCGCCAACGCCAAGCCGGTGGTCACCGCGAACAAGGAACTGCTCGCCAACGTCGGCGCCGAGCTCTACGCAGCCGCCGACTCCGCTGGGCGCGACCTCCTGTTCGAGGCGGCCGTCGCCGGCGGCATCCCCATCATGCGGGCGCTGCGCGAGAGCCTCCACGGCGAGCCGATCAGCCGGGTCCTCGGCATCATCAACGGCACCACCAACTTCATTCTCACCAAGATGACCGACGCGGTCGCCGGAGGCGGAGACGCCGACTACGCCACAGCGCTGAGCGAAGCGCAGCGTCTCGGCTACGCGGAGCGTGACCCGACCGCCGACGTCGAGGGATTCGACGCCGGCGCAAAGGCAGCGATCATCGCAACGGTCGCCTTCGGCGCCAAGGTCGTCGCTGGTGACGTCTACCACGAGGGCATCAGCCGGATCACGGGCTCCGAGATCGCCATCGCACACCGCCTCGGGTACGTCGTCAAGCTCCTCGGCATCGTCGAGCGCGACGCCGAGACCGGCGACATCAGCGTCCGCGTCCACCCGGCAATGGTCCCGATCCATCACCCGCTGGCATCGGTCCGCGACAGCTTCAACGCAGTGTTCGTCGAGGGCGATTTCGTCGACTCGCTGATGTTCTACGGCCGCGGTGCGGGCGGTGCCCCGACCGCCAGCGCGGTGTTCGGCGATGTCGTCGACGCAGCGATCAACCTCCGCAACGGGACCCACGGTTCGCTCGGGGCGCTCGAAGCGGCGTCGATCCGGGCGATCGACGAGACCTCCGCTGAGTATCTGCTCGGCCTCGACGTCGCCGACAAGCCTGGCGTGCTGCACTCGGTCACCGGCGTGTTCGCCTCGCACGGCGTGAGCATCCGTGTCGCCGAGCAGGAGGGCAACGGCCCCGACGCTCGACTCGTGTTCATCACGCACTCGGCACGCGAGGCCGACGTGCAGGCAACGGTGCGCGAGCTGCGCGACCTCGACGTGGTTCGCAACGTCGGCGGCCTGCTGCGCGTGATCGGCGACTGACCGTGCGGTACGTCTCCACCCGTGGCACCGCTCCCGAGCTGGGTTTCGCCGACGTCCTGCTCACCGGACTCGCCAACGACGGCGGGCTCTACGTGCCCGAACACTGGCCGACGCTGGCGCCGTCGAACGCGCACACCTACGCCGAACGGGCTGTCGAGGTCATGCGGCCGTTCGTCGAGCCCGACATCGACGAGCTCACGCTCACACGGCTGTGCGTCGAGGCGTACGACACCTTCCGGCACCCCGCCGTGGTGCCGTTGGTGCAGCTCGATCACCGCCAGTGGATCCAGGAGCTGTTCCACGGCCCGACGCTGGCGTTCAAGGACGTCGCGCTGCAGTTGGTCGGCCGGATGTTCGATCACGTGCTGGGCGAGCGCAGCCAGCGCGTCACCATCGTCGGTGCCACCAGTGGTGACACGGGTTCGGCGGCGATCGATGCAGTCGTCGGCTGTCAACACGTCGACATCGTCATTCTCTACCCACTCGGTCGCACCAGCGAGGTGCAGCGCCGCCAGATGACCACGGTCGATCAACCGAATGTCCACACTGTCGCGGTCGAGGGCACCTTCGACGACTGCCAGGACCTGGTCAAGGCGATGTTCAACGATGCGCCGTTCCGTGAACGCAACCAACTGTCGGCGGTGAATTCGATCAACTGGGCGCGGGTCATGGCACAGACCGTGTACTACGTGACCGCCGCCGAGACGTTCGCCGAGCCGGTCACCTTCAGCGTGCCGACGGGCAACTTCGGCAACGTGCTGTCGGGATGGATCGCCCGGGAGATGGGCGCGCCGATCCGCGACTTCATCGTCGCGTCGAACACCAACGACATCCTCACTCGCTTCGTCAATGACGGCGACATGAGCACCCGCGACGTGGTGCCGACATTGAGCCCCTCGATGGACATTCAGGTGTCGTCGAACTTCGAGCGGCTGTTGTTCGAGATGAACGGGCGCGACGGTGGCATGACCTCCGAACAGCTCGGTCGATTCAGGGCGACCGGCAAGCTCGACATCGAAGCCGACCAGCGTGAGCAGTTCCTCGCCGGCCACTTCAGAGCAGCTGCGTTCGACGACGACGCGACCCTCGCCGAGATCCGGCGTGTGCATGCGGCGTCAGGGGTGGTGCTCGACCCGCACACGGCCACCGGTACTGCGGCGGCGTCGATGCTGACCAGCCTCGATCTCGATGACCATCCCGTGATCACCTTGGGCACCGCCCATCCGGCCAAGTTCCCCGACGCCGTCGAGCGGGCGATCGGCCAGCGCCCGGCCCTTCCGCCGCACCTCGAGGACCTGTTCGATCGCACCGAACGTACCCGGACTGTCGCGAACGACCTGGGAGCGGTCGAGGCGCTCGTCGAAGCACTGACCCTCGGCTGAGCCTCACGGCTCGCGGCTCACGGCTGACCGGAAACGTGCGCAGATCGTGCCGCCGGTGCCGCTCCTGTGCGCATTTTTCGGCTCCTGGGGGTGAGGTGGGGAGCAGTGAGGTGGGGATGCGTGGTTGTTGGATGGCGTGGTGGTACAGTGACGTCCGCTCGGTTCATCTGAGCCGCACCCCGAATTCTCGGTCGTGTGCGAATTTCTGCCAGGGGAATCCCGTCTGCGGACGCACGTTGCGTCTCCACACACCCCCTTTCTCTGGTACTCGACGACTCGTTGCGCCCCACGTTGGCGGACGAGAAGAGAGGAATCCTCGTGGCCGCAGCTGCACTCGAACAGTCCATGCTCGAATCGAAGGACAAAGACACGCTCCTGGAGATGGCGAAGGCGCTCGGCGTCAAGGTCACCTCCCGGCAGAAGAAGTCGGACATCATCGACAAGATCCTCGACACCACCGGCCCCAGCACCCCAGCCGCCGACGCAAGCGCCGGCAATGGCCAGCCGGTCGACGAAGCGACATCGCCGGACGCGCCGGGCAAGGACGCCCCCACAGCGAAGGACGCCCCTCAGTCGAGAGAGGCGTCGAAGGACGCATCGAACGCTTCGGCGGCCGCCGCGTCGGCTGAGGTCGTGCTCGGACCTGACGGCGAACCGCTCGCCGACTGGGAGATCGAGTTGGCCAAGCGCGGCGAGGCCGCAGAGCCGGCCGAGTCGAAGTCGGGCGGGGACGAGGCGTCGGGCGACGCACGTCAGCGAGATGGCGGCCAGCGTGGTGGCCGCTCCGGCGGCGCCCAGGGTCGCAACGGTCAACAACGTGACGCCAAGACCGGCGACCAGAGGACCGGCGACCAGAAGACCGGCGACCAGAAGAGCGGCGACCAGGGCGGCCAGGGTCGCAACGACCAGCAGCGCAACGATCGCAGCCAGGGTGGCCAGGGCGGTGGCCAGTCGAACCGCAACCAGCAGGGTGGCGGTCAGGGTGGCGGTCAGCGCAACGACAACCGCAACAACGAGCCGGGTGACGGCAACAAGCGTCGTCGTCGCCGCCGCAAGGGTCGCGGCGGCCAAGAGGGTCCGCAGGGCGAAGACATCGAGCTGCTCGAGCAGGACCCCGGCTTCGAGAGCAGCGAGCCGGTCGATGTCGAGGGCTACCTCGACATCCGAGACGAGGGCTACGGCTTCTTGCGCATCAACGGCTACCTCCCGAGCAAGCAGGACGCCTACATCCCGCTGAAGCTCGCCCGCCAGTACGGCCTCCGCAAGGGCGACAAGATCACCGGCAAGGTGCGTCCCGCGGGTCGCAACGAGAAGAATCCCGGTCTGCTCGAGGTCTACACGATCAACGGTGGCGACCCCGAAGCGGCCAAGAAGCGTCCGCACTTCGAAAGCCTCACGGCGTTGTTCCCCGACCAGCGCCTCACGCTGGAGGATCCGAGTGATCCGGCGAACATGACGGCGCGCATCATCGACCTCGTGTCGCCGATCGGCAAGGGCCAGCGCGGCATCATCGTCTCGCCGCCCAAGGCCGGCAAGACCACGGTGATGAAGACGATCGCCAAGTCGATCGAGCTCAACAACCCCGAAGTCGAGTTGCTCGTGCTGCTGATCGACGAACGGCCCGAAGAGGTCACCGACATGCGCCGCAGCGTCCAGGGTGAAGTGATCTCTTCCACCTTCGACCGTCCGAGCGACGAGCACACCCACGTCGCCGAGATGACGATCGCCAAGGCGCGTCGCATGGTCGAGGCCGGCAAGGACGTCGTCATCATCCTCGACGGCATCACCCGCCTCAGCCGCGCCTACAACCTCGCAGCACCCGCCAGCGGCAAGATCCTCTCCGGTGGTATCGACGCCGGCGCGCTGTATCCGCCGAAGAAGTTCTTCGGTTCGGCCCGCAACTGCGAGGAGGGCGGCTCGCTCACCATCCTCGCGACCGCGCTGGTCGACACCAACAGCCGCATGGACGACGCGATCTTCGAGGAGTTCAAGGGCACCGGCAACATGGAGCTGCGTCTCGACCGCAAGGTCGCCGAACGACGCATCTACCCGGCGATCGACGTCGACGCGTCGTCGACACGCCACGAAGAGCTGTTGTTCGACCGCAAGCAGCTCCAGCAGGTGTGGAAGCTGCGTCGGGTGTTGTCCGGGCTCGCCCAGGACGGCAGCGCTGCTGCAGGTCTCGAGCTGCTGATCGACCGTCTCAAGACGTTCCGCACCAACGACGAGTTCCTCGCCGAGATCGCCAAACAACCCTCGATGTGACCCGCTGACGCCGGTGCCTGGCACCGGCGTCATCAGGTGGGGCACACGTGATTGCTCGATAGCGTGGGACGCCGATCTGGGTGACGACCGGGGGCACAGGGCCCACCCGCTCAGCCATCCACAGGAGATCCATCATGAAGACCGACATCCATCCCAATTACGCCGACACCACGGTGCGTTGCTCGTGCGGCAACACGTTCGTGACCAAGTCGACCCGCGAGGGCGACCTCACCGTCGAGCTCTGCAACGAGTGCCACCCGTTCTTCACCGGCAAGCAGAAGCTCGTCGACTCCGGTGGACAGCGTCGAGCGCTTCAACAAGCGCTACGGCCAGCGCAAGAACGCTCCGGCCACTCCCGCCGAGGACTGAACCGACTCGGGCGTCAGCCCGATCCCGACCTGTCGAACGCCGCCCCCCGGGGCGGCGTTCGTCGTTGTCGGGTCTGCCCCGAAGAGAATTCTCGGAGGAATCGTTCAAGTCCGAGATGTCGCGCGCCGATGACTGGTGGGGACATCCGACATGGCGCCACCACCTCTCACCGAAGCGAACGTACGGCACCTCCTGCGACGCACCGAATTCGTCGATCGGCCCGACCGCGTCTCGGAGTTGATGGCGATGGAGTCGATCGAGGTGGCGGTCGCCGACGTGCTCGCCGTCTCGGCGAATCCGCCGTCGGTGACGTTCACGGCTCCCGCGAATCGCGACTGGGAGCGGGGCCAGGACCTCACCCACTTCTGGCTCGATCAGATGGCGCACGACTCGACTCGTCCGTTCCAGGAACGTCTCGCGTTCTTCTGGCACGGCCATTTCTGCAGCGAGTTCGGCAAGGTCGGGTCGTCGATGCTGATGCGGGAACAGATCGACCTGTGGCGACGCGAGGGTCTGGGCGACGTGCACACCCTCGCGACCACGATGTCGACGCAGGTGGCGATGATCCGGTACCTCGACAACAACCAGAACAAGAAGTCGTCGCCCAATCAGAACTTCGCTCGCGAGCTGATGGAGCTGTTCCTCCTCGGTGTTGGCAACTACACCGAGGCCGACGTCGAGGCATCGACCGCTGCATGGACCGGCCACAGCGATCAGTGGAACGACGACGTCAGCCCATACCGATGGCGGCCCGAGTGGCATGACGCCGCCCCGAAGGGCTTCCTCGGACGAAACATCAACACCGACCCGGCAACGTCGGCGTGGCCGGGCCACGGTCCCGAGACGATCTCGGTGATCCTCGGCAACGGCGTCGTGCCGGCAGGGGCCGACAACGTGTCCAACCGGGGACGTCCGACTCGCGACGTCTCGGCGGAGTTCCTGTCCCGCAAACTGTGGACGTCGTTCGCCACCGACACGCCACCGCCGGCGGGAGTGGCCGGAGCGATGCGTGCGGCGCTGACCACGACCGGCTTCTCCGTGCGGCCGTGGGTGACTGCCATGCTCACCCACCCCGACTTCTACAGCGACTCGGTCAAGCAGGGCCTCGTGCGGACGCCCGTCGAGTACGTGGTGGCACTGATGACTGCGACCGGTCAGCGCTCCCGGCAGGCCAACGTGACCTGGCTGATGGAGTCGATGGGTCAGCGCCTGCTCTTCCCACCGAACGTCAGCGG
This sequence comes from Ilumatobacteraceae bacterium, assembly GCA_963716095.1. GTDB lineage: Bacteria > Actinomycetota > Acidimicrobiia > Acidimicrobiales > Ilumatobacteraceae > Sva-07. The sequence continues at coordinate 16,466 of CAVQSV010000026.1, forward strand.
GTGGCGCCCCAATGGGTACTGGGTGAATGCCAGCGCCATGGAGGGCCGTGCCCGAACAGCACAGAGCTTCGCGTGGGCGTCGAGCCGCGACTACTGGAACGGTGCCGACGGTCCGATCACGCTGGCCGGCGGATCGATCATGCGCTCCGAGATCACCGCCCGGACACCCCCAGCGCAGCTCCCGACTCTCAGCAACGATGACCTCGTGGCCCGGCTGCTCGATCTGATGCGGCTCCGCTACTCGCCGGCAGCTGTCGCCGAGATCGTCGCCTACGCCAACGGAGCGACGGTCTGGGAACGCAACAACGCACTCCTGCTCATCATGCTCGCCCCCGAACTGCACCTGGCCTGACCATGCTCGATCCCGACATCTCCACCGCCGACGCTCTGCGCCACCTGCAGGTCGCCGAGAACGATCGCCATGCGATCGATCGTCGACGGTTCCTCCAGCTCGTCGGCCTCGGTGTCGGCGCCGGGGCGCTCGCCGGACCGACCAGCTCGCTGCTCGACATGGCACTTCCCGGCCTCGACCCGTCGGCCTGGGCCGCCGGCCCGATCGGGCCGAACGACGGCGTGCTGATCGTGATCGGCATGTTCGGCGGCAACGACGGGCTCAACACGGTCGTGCCGATCACGGACCAGCGGTACTACGGCCAACACGGCAGGCTCGCGATCAGCCCGCAGAACACCCTGCCGATCGACAGCGCCACCGGGCTGCATCCGGAACTCACCGCGTTCAAGCAGTTCTGGGATGCGGGCCAACTGGCCATCGTCGAGGGAATCGGCTACCCGAACCCGGACCTGAGCCACTTCAACTCGATGGCCAAGTGGATGGCCGGAAGCCCGACTGGCATCCCGACCTCCGGATGGCTCGGGCGCTGGCTCGACGGCTACATCGGTGGCGGCAAGGACCTCTACGCCGCAGCGGAGATCGGCCGGTCGGTGCCGCTGCATCTGGTCGGACGGACCCAACGCGGCACCGCCGTGCCCGCAGGTCGCCCGTCGTTCGGCGCGTCGAGCAATGCCGGTGACCGCAAGGTGTACGCCGGGGTCCGGCGTCTGGGCGCCGGCGATCCCGCAACCTGGAACGGCCGTGTCGGCCAGGCGATGGTCGATCAACTCGATCTCGCCGGCACCCTGGCGCCGCTGATCCCGGCAGCAGACGACATGTCGGACATGCCACTGGTCGCCGAGATGGAAGTGATGGCGCGGTTGGTGAACGCCAATCTCGGCATGCGCGTGCTCAGTGCCGGTTGGGGCGATTTCGACAGCCACGCGGGACAGCCGAACCAGCATCCGGCGCGCATGCGCGAACTGAACGCAGCGGTCGCCAGGTTCTTCCAGGTGCTGTCACCGGCGTGGTCGAACCGGGTGACGATCATGACGTTCTCCGAGTTCGGCCGGACGAGTTGGAGCAACGACGGCGCCGGCACCGATCACGGCACGGCGGCGCCGCACTTCGTGTTCGGCGCCAACGTCCGCGGCGGGCGCTACGGGCAGCGACCGTCGCTCGCCGGGCTCGCGCGTTGGGATCGCATGCCGTTCCATGTCGACTTCCGTGACTACTACGGCAGCCTGATCGATGGGTGGCTCGGCGGCGGCGCGTCCGATGTCCTCGGTGGGCGAGCGGTCGACGACCTGGGCTTGTTCGTCCGGTCGCCCGGTGTCGTCCCGCCTCCGACCGGCAAGCCGCCCTCGCCTGCCGACACGCCGTCCGTGGGGCCGGGAAGCGTGAACCGGGCCGGGCGGTTCGTGCCGCTCGCACCGAAGCGGATCTGCGACACACGCAACGGGTTGGGCGGTCGCAGCACCCCCATCGGTCCCGGCGACACCCTCGCTGTGCAGGTGGCGGGGCGCGGCGGAGTCCCGGCGAACGGCGTGTTGGCCGTGGCGGTCAACATCACCTCGGTGAACCCGACCGAACCTGGATTCTTCAGCGTGTTCCCGTCGAACGTCACCGCCACGAGCTCATCGAGCCTCAACACGGTGCCGGGCCGTGCAGTGCCGAACATGGCCATCGTCGGCGTCGGACCCGACGGCCGAATCGGTGTGTTCAACGCCTCGGGGACCACCGACTGCATCGTCGATGTCATGGGCTACGTCCGTGCCGAGTCCGCCTCGGGGTTCCTCCCGCTCGTGCCGAAACGGCTCCTCGACACACGGAGCGGTGTGGGCGGTCCCACCGCCAAGCTGCGAGGCGGACGCCGTACGGACCTCAAGGTCACGGGCCGCGGTGGCGTGCCGGCGTCCGGCGTCGACGCCGTCGTGCTCAACGTCGCAGCGCTGCGACCCACCGTTGCCGGCTTCTTGTCGGTGTGGCCGACCGGGATGGCAACGCCTGATGTCTCGAACCTGAACTTCGATCCGGGCCGCAACGTTCCCAACCTCGTCGTCTGCAAGGTCGGCGCCGGCGGGTCGGTGAGCCTCGAGGCCAACGCCGGTGAACTCGACGTGATCGCGGACGTCGTGGGCTGTTTCACCTCGAAGGGTGCCAGCGTGGTTCCGGTCGCACCTTCTCGACTGCTCGACACCCGTCACGGGCGTGGCGCCCGGCGTGGCCCGGTCGGGCCCAAGGGTGAGATCGACCTCGACGTCACCGGCGTCGGCGGTGTCGACAAGCGTGCGACCGCCGTCGTGCTCAACGTGACCGCCACCGGAGCGACCCAGGAGACGTTTGTGACGGTGTACCCGGAGGGCGTCAGACGTCCCGACGCGTCGAGCCTGAATGTCGGGCAGGGCGCCACGATCGCCAATCTGGTGATCGCCAAGGTCGGCGCCAACGGCAAGGTGCGTCTCTACAACGACGCTGGCGGCGTCGAACTGATCGCCGACGTCACGGGCTACTTCATCTGAGTCGAGCGCCGGTTCGCCGATAGGTTCGCGCTCGTGAGCGAGACTCCCGCAGCGCCCGGCCCACCGCCGATCGACGATGATCGTCGCAGTCGGCTGCTCGGGATCAAGCTGCGGGCCCTGATCGGGGATCACCTCGGGCGAACCGTCGAGGCCGAGTTCGCTGCGTTCCCCGGAGGTGCTGCCCTCCAGCTCGACGATGTCGCATGGATCCTCATCGATGGCCCAGCAGCACGTTCGCTCGGCCCCGCCTTGGCGTGGTCGATCCGCCATGACGCGACGTCGCTGCAGCTGGTGGTCGAGCACGACTCGGGGCTGCTGGCTCGGCGAGCCCAACGCTGCGCCTTCCCGGTCACGGTGTGGTTCCCCCAGGGTCGGGTGTTGCTCCCCGTCGTGCCCGAACCGCTCGCGGCCCCAGCGACTCCGACACCGGCGCAGCTTGGGCTCATCGACGTGATCGAGGGGGCCGGCGCCACGGCCGTCGTCGAACATGGTGTCGTCGTCGGTGAGGTGCGTGGACTCGAGGTGTGCCGCGTCGTCGACCACCCCACGGTGGGACACTTCGCCGAGCTCGGCGACTTCGAGATCCCCGCTCCCGCCGACGAATCGCCCGACGGTGTGCTGCTCGAGGTCGGTGTCGGGGCCAACGACCGCGAGGCGTTCCGGATGCTGCACGGCGACATCCCGACGGTCGAAGCGCTCGCTGCTGTCGTCGACTCGGTGCTCGAGCACCGCTCCACCGATGCCCCGCAGCATCCCCTCAACCGTCTCGGCCAGGAGCGCTTCCTGCGGTGGCAGCTCGAGCAGGACCCGGCTGCGGTGGGCATGGTCGAGGTGGCCGCCGTCGACCCGCCCCAGCCGCGGCCGAACCTGAAGGACCCGATCCCGTGTGTCGCTCGCGGGGAGGCCCCCGACGGGAGTGGTGCGACCATCGTCTGTTCGGTCGGCGTCGACCTCGACCTGGTCGGCTTCGTTGCTGATGTCCAGGAGCTGCTCGACCAACCGGTGATCGTGGCACTGCGACCTCGCGATGCGATGGCGATCACACACGAGTTGCTCGGGCTGCTGTCGACACCGGTCGACGTCCGCCTCGTCGGTTGAGTCACGCCTGGCGCCAGGTCGCCGACCAGTAGCCTCAAGTCGCCATGCTCGATCGCCTCCGCCACGTCGTCGACGAGTTCGAGACGCTCGAGCAGCAGTTGTCCGATCCCGAGGTCCTGGCCGACTCCGATCAGCTCCGACGGCTGTCGAAGCGATACAACGAACTCGGACCGGTGGTCGAGGCCTACCGTCGGCGTGAGTCGCGCCGCGCCGACGCCGACGCAGCCAGGGAGATGCTCGTCGGGGCGACCGGCGACGAGCGCGACATGCTCGTTGCCGAGATCGAGTCGGCCGACAGCGAGGCCGGATCGATCGAGGACGAGCTGCGCGAACTGATGCTGCCGAAGGACCCGCATGACGGCAAGAACGTCATCGTCGAGATCCGAGGCGCAGAAGGTGGCGAAGAGGCGAACCTGTTCGCTCGCGATCTCTACGAGATGTACCTCGCGTACGCTTCGTCGCACCGCTGGAAGGTGGAGACCCTTTCGTCGTCGCCGAGCGACATGGGTGGCTTCAACGACGTGACCTTCGAAGTGCGTGGCGACACGGCCTGGCGGAACTTGAAGTTCGAAGGTGGGCCGCATCGGGTGCAACGGGTGCCGGTGACCGAGAGTCAGGGCCGTGTGCACACGTCGTCGGCGACGGTGACGGTGCTGCCCGAAGCCGACGAGATCGACGTTCAGATCGACGACCGCGATCTCGACGTCGACGTGTACCGAGCGAGCGGCCCGGGAGGGCAGAGCGTCAACACCACCGACTCGGCGGTGCGCATCACGCACCGTCCCACCGGGGTGGTGGTCGCGATGCAGGACGAACGTTCACAACTGCAGAACAAGGCGCGAGCGATGATGGTCCTCCGAGCCCGGCTGTTCGAGTTGGCCGAACGCGAACGCAGCGACGAGCTGTCGGCCGAGCGGCGCTCGCAGGTCGGTGGCGGCGGTCGCAGCGAGAAGATCCGTACGTACAACTTCAAGGAGAACCGGGTCACCGACCACCGGATCGGTTTCACCGTGTACCGCCTGGCTGCGGTGCTGGGAGGGGATCTGCAGATGGTGGTCGACGCGCTGCAGGCCGACGAGCGTGCCCGTCTCCTGGCCGACGGGCAATGAGCAGCGACGACGCTCGGCCCGTCGAGGGGGACGCTGTCACGTGGCGGGAGTTGTGGGCCGAGACGACTGCGGTCATCGACGAACGGATCGAGGCTCGATGGTTGTGCGAGGTCGCATCGGCCAGCGTCGACGGCGACGACTTCCTTGCACGCCTCGACGAGGCAGCGACGGTGCGGATGGTGTCGCACCTCGACTCGATGGTCGCGCGGTACCGATCCGGCGAGCCGCTGCAGTACGTGCTGGGAGAGTGGAGCTTCCGGCACTTGAGGCTCGCCGTCGACCGACGGGTGCTGATCCCGCGACCCGAGACCGAGGTGGTCGCCGGCATTGCGATCGAGCTCGCAGCAGCAATTGGGCCGACTCGCTCGGTCGCCGATCTCGGCACCGGATCCGGAGCGATCGGGCTCTCGATGGCATACGAACTCCCGCGTCAGGGAACCGAAGTCTGGATCACCGACGTCAGTACCGATGCGCTCGATGTCGCACGTGCGAACCTCGCTGGGATCGGCCCGGCGGCCGCGAACGTCAGGGTGGCGCACGGTTCGTGGTTCGACGCGCTTCCCGACGAGATCGACTTCGATGTGATCGTCTCGAATCCGCCCTATGTGGCCGTGGGGTCGCCTGATCTCGCCGAAGCCGTCGGCGAGTGGGAGCCGTCGAGTGCGCTGTTCGCAGGCGACGACGGACTCGACGACATCCGGCTGCTCGCGTCCGGCGCAGACGAACGCTTGCGCCCTGGCGGAAGCCTGGTGCTCGAAATCGGCGCCGACCAGGGTCGGGCCGTTGCCGAGATTCTGGACGACGCAGCATTCGCCGGCATCGAAATCCGCTCCGATCTCACCGGCCGCGACCGCATCGCCATCGCCCGCCGCCCCGCCTGACGGTCCAGGCGCGCACGGTCCTGGTTCCCCGTGCCCAGGGCACGGGGAACCGAAGGCATGCACGATCAGCCGAAGCGGACCGCGACTTCGGCGAGGATGGTGCCCTCCTCAGGGGTGACGTTGTCGTCGACGCCGGCCACATCGCGTGCGGCCGAGAACAACGCCGAGCGCAGCACCCGGCTGCTGATTCGGTCGTCGATGGCATCCAGGAACGACTCGATCTCATTGCGTTCGATCGCGTGGCGAGCCGCTTCGATGGCTGGGCGAATGTACTGCTCGAACGTTGCGCCCTCGGCGCGCCAGTCGGTGCTGATCTCGCGAACGAGTGCGATCTCGTCGTCGCTGATGTTGTCGTCCGACAGCATGACCAGTGCGAGCAATTCGAGCGCGGCCATGTGCTCGAGGTCGGCGGTGGCGTGCACGGCAACGCCGCGGTAGAGGTCTTCGAGACGTCGATTCACGATGGGTCCTTCGGGGTGGTGGTTGCAGCGGTCGGGGGGAGCGAACGGCGGAGGAAGTCGAGTTGGTGCAGCAGCAGGTTCTCGGCAACTTCCTCTTGAGGTGTCATGTGCGTGACACCGGCGAGCGGCAGGACCTCGTGCGGGCGCCCTGCCTCGAGCAGCGCCGCCGAGAGCTGCAGTGTGTGGGCGGCGACGACGTTGTCGTCGGCGAGCCCGTGGATCAAGAGGAGCGGTCGGGTGAGTTGGCCGGCGAGTGGCAGCAGCGAGTTGGCGTCGTAGCGGTCGGGCTGGTCGGCCGGGTCGCCGAGGTAGCGCTCGGTGTAGTGGGTGTCGTAGAGACGCCACTCGGTGACCGGTGCGCCAGCGATCGCGGCGTGGAAGACGTCGGGCCGTCGAAGCACGGCGAGGGCAGCGAGATAGCCGCCGAAGCTCCACCCTCGTATCGCAACTCGGTCGAGATCGAGGCCGGGAACCTGCTCGGCCACGGCGTGCAGCGCATCGACCTGGTCGTCGAGGGTCGGGCCCGCGAAGTCGCCGTGCACGGCCCGTTCCCAATCGCTGCCCCGCCCCGGCGTACCTCGGCCATCGGTGACGATCACGGCGAAGCCCTGGTCGGCGAACCACTGCGAGGCGAGGTAGGCGTTGTGGGCCTGGGTGACCCGCAGAGCGTGTGGCCCCCCGTAGGGGTCGAGCAGCACCGGCAGCGGTCCGTGGTCGGGATCGAGATCGCGAGGCAGGAGTACGGCCGAAGCGAGTTCTCGATCGCCGACACGGAGGAGTTGAACGTTCGGCTCGACCAGCGGGGTTTCGGCAAACGAAGCGATCTCGTGGTCGCCCGACGACGAGCGGACCGTGGTACGCGTGCCCGGCCGGTCGAGGGTGGCCGACCTGATCACGCTGGTCGTGCCACCGATCGCCGCGCCGTGCACCCCGGGTTCCGCCGTGAGCGGCTGCAGATCGTCGGCGGTCCACTGCCACACCTGGAGCTGGGTTGCGTCGTCGATCGGGTTGGCGCAGAACGTCACCGTTGCGCTGTCGTCCTCGCCGGTCGCCGCCACGACCGACCGCACCTGCATGTCGGTCGGTGTCACGGATTCGTCGGCGATCAGCAATCGGCGCGCGCCGTCGCGGTCGGCGGTCATCACGAGCCGCCCGTCGGCGATTCGAGCCGGGGTTCCCGGAACGAGTTCGACCCACGCGTCGTCGTAGTCGTGTGACAGCACCGTGGTTTCGCCGCGCGTCGGCGTGTCACGGGTGTCGACCTGGAGCACCATGCTGCCCTGCTGGTCGCGTGCCTGTACGAGCAGGGTGAGGCCGACCTCGGTCCAGGTGACGGCCGCGAGGTAGGGGAAGAACTCGCGGTCCCAGTCGACTGCGATCATCGAACCGTCGAGGCCGACGAGATGCAACGACACGTCGGGGTTCGCGGTGCCCGCAGCCGGATACCGGATGGTGCGCGCCGGACGGTCGGGGTGTGCCGGATCGGCGATCACCCAGCTGGCGACCGGCGCGTCGTCGACGCGGCACACCGCCAGCGTGGTGCCGTCGGGGCTCCACCAGTAGCCGCGGAACCGGCCCATCTCCTCGGCCGCGATGAAGTCGGCGCTGCCCCACGACACCGTGTCGGGCTCGGTGCCGGCGGTACCGGCGACGCTTCGCCACGTTCCGTCGAGCTCGGCGATGCGAAGGCTTCGACCGCTCACGTATGCGATCCGTTGGGCGGTCGGGTCAGGACGGGGATCGAAGACCGGACCGTCGACGCCGATCTCCCGGGCGCGGCCCGACACCAGACCGCCGGCGAACAACCGACCGGCGAGCGCGAAGGCCACCACAGTGCATTCGCTGTCGGTGGCATACGCGGTGATCCCGCCGGCACCCTCGCGGGCGCGCTCTCGCCGCGCCCGCTCTTCGGCGGGGAGTTCGGTGTCGTCGTCGTCGGAGAGCAACGTGCGAGGATCTGCAACGAGGCGTTCGGTGCCGGTGTCGACGTCGAACACCCAGAGGGCGTTCACGTGATCGCTGCCGCCGGTGCTGCGCAGGAACACCACCCGCTTGCCGTCGGGTGACACGCTGACGTTGCGTGGCTCGCCGAGGGTGAGTCGCTGCGTTCGAGCGTGCTGACGGGGGAAGCTGTCGGTCACGACCCCACTGTAGGAAACCGGTGCCGACCCGGCGTCATGGTTGCACGAGGATCTTGGCGTGCGCTTCGGGGTTGGCGAGGTCGGTGAAGGCTTGGGGGATCTCGTCGATCGTGACCGACCCGGTCAGCAGCGGCGACAGGTCGATGCGTTCCTCGGCGATCGCGTGCAACGACTGGGCGAACTCTTCGGGGGTGTAGCCGAGCACGAACTGCAGCGACAGCTCCTTGCCGATACCGAGCATCGGATGGATTCGATCCTCCTGCATGCACGCACCCACGATCAGAATCCGGCTGTCCTTCGGGGCCATGCGCATCGTGTGTTCGATCATGCCGGGCACTCCGACCGCCTCGAACACGACGAGCGGCTTGGCGCCATCGATGCGTCGCCAGGCGTGCATCGCAGTCTCCGTGTTCGGGTCGACCACCTCGTCGCAGCCGAGCTGCTCCGCGAGTGCCCGACGGGCGGGGGAGAAGTCGGCACCGACGATCGGGCCGATCCCCAACATCTTCATCGAGGCGATGCATGCCAGGCCCACCGGGCCGAGGCCGATGACGATGGCGGCGTCGCCGGGTGCGATCGCTGACTTCGCAACGGCGTGCACACCGACAGCGAGTGGTTCGGTCATCGCGGCCATCTCGTGCGGCAGTCCGGCCGGTACCTTCAGCGCCAGCAGTTCGTTGAGCACGATGAACTCGGCATAGCCGCCCGGGTAGCGGTTCGAGAACCCGAGCGGGTGGACGCCGTCGGCGTCGAACACCCCTGGCACCGACACGATGGTGTCGCCGACGGCCAAGTGCTCGACGCCGGGCCCGGTCTCGACGACCTCGCAACAGAATTCGTGGCCCATCACGAGGTCGCCGGCAGGATCGAACATCATGGCGCCGCCTTCGGGTTCGATCCCGTCGGCGCGCTGTTCGGCGGCGATCTCGTCGGACAACCGACGCGACTCCTCGCCGTGCTGGAGCAGGTGCAGGTCGCTGCCGCAGATCCCGCACGACAGCACTTTGGTGAGCACCTGGCCGGGTCCGGCGGTCGGGATGTCGATGTCGTCGACGCGGAGTTCCCAGTTGGTCATCACAGTGGCGCGCATGGGTCGACAGTACGACGTCGCCGCCAGCGTGCAGCGACCCGGAAACCCCGTTTGCGTTGCAGTTCGGATGCCCCGGCCCTTCCGTTCTGCAACGCAAACGTGGGTGGCGGAAGGGGGGTGGGGGGGACGGGGAGGGGTGGGATGGGAAGCGATGGGGTGGGGTGGCGCGGGTGGGGTGGATTACCGGCTGAAGTGGGCGATGGCGTCGACGAGGAGCGCGAAGGCGCCATCGTCGTCGACCGTGGTGAGCACGTCACAGTTGGGGGCGGCCCGAGCGGTGATGGCGCGCTGGTCGATCACGGACATTCCACGTGTGTGCTCGCCACGAGTCTCGATGGACACGTGGCGTGCCGACCGGCCGAACAGGTCCGGGTGCGTCAGCGCCAGCACGGCGAGCGGGTCGTGGACCGCTGCGCCCCGCATCGACCCCGGGTCGTGGCGCGTGCGGTAGTTGTCGCTGAAGAACGTCAGCAGATCGGCCAGCACGGCGGCGAGCACGCCGGGCAGCGCGCCGATCGACGCGATCCGCGCCGGCGTCGCCTGGAACTGGTGGGTCACGTCGAGGCCCGCCATCACCAGTGATCCGCCGTATCCGAAGACGATCGCGGCTGCTTCCGGGTCGGCCCAGAGGTTGAACTCGGCGGTCGCCGTTCGGTTTCCGAACGTTCCGCCACCCATCAGTGAGATGCCGGCGATCCGGTCGACGATGTCCGGCGCGGTGCGCAGAGCGACTGCGATGTTGGTCAGCGGGCCGACCGGCACGAGCCACACATCGTCGATGGTGCGGCAGGTCTCGATGATGAAACCGATCGCGTCGTCGCTGTCGAGCGGGGTGGTCGGCGCCGGCAGGTCGGCTCCGTCGAGGCCGCTCTCGCCGTGGACTGCAACCGAGTGGGCGGCGCCGTGGCCGACCGGGCCGAGCAGTGGCTGGGGACTGCCGGCGTGCACGGGCACGTCGATGCCGAGCAGGTCGCGGACCACGAGCGCGTTGTGGGTGGTGCGCTCGAGCGGGGCGTTGCCGGCCACCGTCGTGATCCCGACGAGCTCGGCGTGGCGGGCAGCAGCAACGATCGCGATCGCATCGTCGTGACCGGGGTCGCAGTCGAGCAGAATCCGCGGCGTCATGGCGCGAGCATGCCATCAGCGAACCCCCTGGTTCCCACCAGCGAACCGGCGCGGTAGCTTCCTCCGATGCGCCACCACCCGCATCGAGTCGAGAGGTCCGCCGTGATCGTGCGTGCGGCGACGATCGGTGTTCTGGTGCTCGCTGCGGTCGGTTGTAGCGACGGAGCTGCCACGACCGAGCCCACCGCCACAACGACCGAGGCCACGGTCGCCACGACCGAGGCAGTCGCCACCACGACTGCGACCACCACCGTGGAGACGTCGAGTGCGCCGGCCACGGCAGCACCGACGACCGACGTCGGGCCGACGACACCGACCACTGCGCCCGCCACGATCGCAACGGTGCCCGACGACGGGGTGCCGGGCATCGACAGCGAGAACGCGTTCTGTCGTGCGTGGGGTGAGTTCGCCGGCTCGTTCCAGTCGCTCGTCCTGGTGTCGAGCGTCGGGGCCGATCCTGTCGAGGCGGCTCGGCTCGAAGTCGTGGCGTCACCCGCAGTGGTGTCAGCTGCGCGCTCGCTCGACGCCGCACTCCCTGACGCTGTCGCCGGCGAGCGAACGGCCTTCGTCGACGGGGTGATCGGCCCGTTCTCGCGACGCGCTCGAGCGGGCGACCGAGGCGCTTGCAACGGCGGGCCTCTCGAGTGCCGAACTCGAGGCGCTCGGCGACCTGTGGTTGGGCACGCTGGTTGCTGCCGGCGTCGGCGATCCCGAGATCGCCGTCGTCGTTCCGGCGGGCCTCGCCGGCGGCGTCGACGCGGCGGTCGTCGAGTTCGTCGCCGCGGTTCCTGCGATCGCCGACGATCCGAGTCTGGTCACCGCAGCGACTGCGCCGGCCACGTTCGGCTACCTCGCCGACAACTGTCCCGATCAGGGGATTCTCGGCGGCAACGACGCCATCGACTGAGCCGCCGCGACCGACGAGCGATGAGTCTCCGTGCCGGCAGCCGGCGCGGAGCCTCATCGCTTGCGCATCGAGGTGGTCAGTGGTTCAGGCGGGGCGAAGGTTGCCGTCGGCGTCGAGTTCGACTGGCCGGCCCACCCACTCGCCGTCACACATCGCGGTGGTCACGTCGCTGGCTTCGGAGGTGCCCCACGCTCGCCGCCCGTCGTCGAGCAGACAGGTGCTGATCGCCCGTTCCGGTGCACCCGCGCGATCGAACATCACCGTGTAGGCCTCCACCGTCGCGGTACCTGCGGCGTCGGCTGGCCCGGCGAGCTCGCGCTTGGGGAGCGCATCGATCTGCGCCTGCGGCTTGTCGTGGCGGAACCGGTCGGTCGGTGTGGTCGAGTACACCCCGAAGGCGTGCTTGGTTGCGAACCCGCCGTTGGCCCACACCAGCCCGTACTCGCCGGGCCGCTCGCGCAGATCGTCGACGACCGTGGCGATGGCGTGCATGACGTAGTTGTTCCACGGTCCGCCGGCGAAGGTCATGCCACCCGTACGCGACCACTGGCGCGTCGCCAGGTCGATCCCGAGCGACTGTGCGCCGAGTTGGACGGCGGCCGGGAAACACGAGTACAGGTCGATCACCGAGACGTCGTCGATGTCGATCCCCGCCAGTTCCAACGCGAGCCCGCCGCCGATCTCGATCGCCGGCGTGCGAGCGAAGGTGTCGCGATGTGACACGAACTGGTGCTCGTGGCAGTCGGTACCGGCATGTGGGAACACCCAGCGGTCGTCCGGCACGCCCAGCCGGCGAGCGGCGCCGACCGAGCACATGATCACCGCGGCGGCCATGTCGACGCCGTTGTTCGAGTTGAGCAGCTTCGGATACGGCAGCCCGATCATCCGGTTGCGTTCGGACACGGTGATGATCTCGTCGGCGGTCTTCGCGTCGCGGATCCAGGCGAACGGGTTCCTCGCAGCGATCTCGCTGAGCCCGGCGTAGAGCTGCCCGAGGTGGGCCCGATGCTCGTCGACCGATCGTCCCGATGCCGCCCGGATCGCGGTTTCGAACATCGGGTAGAACTGAACCGGGAGGCCGATCGCTCGTTCGATCTCGGCGTCGAGGTTCATCACCAGTTCCTCGCCGACGATGGTGGGCTCGTCGCCCGGCTCGGACTTCGGCCAGTCGAACTCGATGCCGGCTGCACGTCCCCGCTGGCGCGTTCTCGTGGCTTCGCCACCGGCGAGGATGGCGATGTCGATCTCACCGTCCTGGATCTGGAGGGCGGTGGCGTTGACCAGCGTCTGGGGGCTGTTGCCGCCCATGGTCGTGTAGTCGAGGCGGGTCGGCTCGAGCCCGATGCGTTCGGCGAGGAAGCGGGGCACGTTGCCGTAGCGCCACGACAGCTGCCCGACCACTCTGACGGCGTCTGCCTTCGGCGGGCCGTCGAGTCGGGCATCGCTCGATGCAGCGAGCACCGCCTGTTCCATCAGCGCAACCGGTTCGAGGGCGTCGTCGAGCGACTCGCTCCGGTTGACGAACTGGCCGACACCGATGATGACGGGGGTGCGGTCGTCGGGTCGGCGAGGGTCGGGTCGCTGTTGCGATGTCACGCCGGAACCATACGCAGCAGTCGTGCTCGGCTCACATCTGGCGCTCGGGTGGCGAACACGTACACTCGACCCGCATGGATGTGGCCGCCGGCATCAGACGCATCGCAATCGGATCGGACCATGCCGGCTACGACCTGAAGCAGCACCTCGTCACGATGCTGCTGGTGCAGGGCTACGAGGTCGACGACCAGGGCACGTACTCGACCGAGTCGGTCGACTATCCCGAGATCTGTGCCGGCGTCGGCCGCACGGTGCGTGACGGTGACGCCGACCTGGGCATCGTTCTCGGCGGCAGCGGTCAGGGTGAACAGCTCGCCGCCAACAAGGTACGAGGCGTCCGCGCCGCACTGTGCAACTGCCTCTACACCGCACGGATGGCCCGTGCCCACAACGATGCCAACGTGTTGTCGATGGGTGCCCGTGTCGTCGGCGAGGGGCTCGCCGACGAGATCGTCGCCACGTTCCTCGCCACCGACTTCGAGGGCGGCCGCCACGCCCGACGGGTCGACCAGCTCTCCCAACTCGAAACCGACTTCTGACCAACTGGTTGCGTCGGTGCCTGGCACCGGCGTCACCGAATCCGACATCCAGAACAGGAACCCCGATGCCGTTTCCCTCCGACACCGATCCCGACCTCGAGGTGATCGACCTCATCGAGCGCGAGGTCGAACGCCAGACCACCGGAATCCAACTGATCGCCAGCGAGAACTTCACCTCGCCGGCCGTCATGGCAGCGGTCGGCTCAGCGCTGACCAACAAGTACTCCGAGGGCTATCCCGGCAAGCGCTACTACGGCGGCAACGCGATCGTCGACGACATCGAGCAGCTCGCCATCGATCGAGTCAAGGCGCTCTTCGGCGCCGACCACGCGCAATGTGCAGCCGCACTCCGGCGCCAACGCCAACATGTGCGTGTACCAGGCATTGCTGGAGCCCGGCGACACCGTGCTGGGTCTCAGCCTCGATCACGGCGGCCACCTCACGCACGGCTCTCCGGTCAACGCGAGTGGCCTGCTGTACAACTTCGTGTCGTACGGCACGGGCGCCGAGGACCGCATCGACATGGACGACGTTCGTGCACTCGCACTCGAGCACCGCCCGAAGATGATCGTGGCGGGTACCACCGCGTACCCGCGGCGTCTCGACCCCGAGCCGTTCAAGAAGGTCGCCGACGAGGTCGGTGCGTTGCTGCTGTTCGACATCGCGCACCTGGCGGGCCTCGTCGCCGGCGGCGCGCACCCCAACCCGGTGCCGTATGCCGACGTGGTCACCTTCACCACCCACAAGACGCTGCGCGGTCCACGCGGTGGAGCGATTCTCTGCAAGGCCGAGCACGCGAAGGCGATCGACAAGGCGGTGTTCCCCGGCTGGCAGGGTGGCCCACTCGAACACGTCATCGCCGGCAAGGCGGTTGCGTTCCGCGAGGCCGCCGATCCGTCGTTCCGTGACTACGCCCACCAGGTCGTGAAGAACGCGTCGGCGCTCGCGGATGCGCTCGTTCAGGAGGGCTTCCGCCTCACCTCCGGCGGGACCGACAACCACCTGATGGTCGTCGATCTCACGCCGTTCGACGCCGAGTTGACGGGCAAGGAAGCCCAGGCGAAGCTCGACGAGGCGGGCATCACCCTCAACAAGAACACGATCCCCGACGACCCGCGCAGCCCCTTCGTCACCAGTGGGGTTCGCATCGGCACGCCGTCGGTGACGACGCAAGGGATGACCGAGCCGGAGATGGCGGTCATCGCAGGTTTCATTGCCCGAGCGCTTCGCGGCCGCGATGACGCCGCCGAACTGGAACTCGTCCGAAAAGACGTGGCCGAGTTGTGCGCTCGATTCCCGGCCTATCCGGCGAACTGACGCAGCCCGAGGCTGAGCGACCGTGCCCGAGCTCGGTTCCTTTCTCCTGATCGGAGCCGTCGCCGCGGTGGTCGCGTTCGCCACCACGCCGCTCGTTGGCCTGGTCGCTCGACGCCGCGGCTGGGTGTATCTCCCCAACGATCGAACGGTGCACCAGACGCCCTTGCCGGACGTCGGTGGCCTGGCGATGTACCTCGGGTTCCTGGCGGCGATGGCCACTGCGTGGATGCTCGATGCCTTCGCTGTGCTCTTCGAGAGCAACTCCGAACCGATCGGCGTGGTGATTGCAGCCACGATCATCTACGTCGTCGGCTTCCTCGACGACGTTCGTGGGCTGTCTCCGCCCGCGAAGGTGACCGGCACGGTGGTCGCCGGGCTCGCGCTCGTGCAGTTCGGCGTCGTGATGTATGCGTTCCGGCTGCCGTTCTTCGACGGCCCGATTCTGCTCGCGGCCGAGTGGCGGCCGCTCGTCACCGTGCTCTGGCTGATCGGCATGACCCAGGCGATCAATCTGATCGACGGCCTCGACGGCCTCGCTGCGGGCATCGTCGCGATCGGCGCCGGCGCGTTCTTCTTGTACAGCCAGGAGCTCATCGATCGCGATGTGCTCGATGTGCGGAACATCGGGCCGTTGCTCGCGATCATCGCAGTGGGCGTGTGTGTCGGCTTCCTCCCGTTCAACTTCAATCCGGCGCGCATCTTCATGGGCGACGGGGGAGCGCTGCTGCTCGGGCTGCTGCTCGCAGTCGCGACCAGCGTCGTGGGTGGTCGCGCCGACTCCTTCAGTCAGGAGTTCGTCGGCCAGACCTACTTCTTCCTCGCGCCGCTGGCGATCCCGCTGTTGATCTTGGGGGTGCCGATCTTCGACATGGCGTTCGCGATCTTCCGTCGAGCGACCAGCCGGCGATCCTTGTCGACCGCCGACAAGGGCCACCTCCACCACCGCCTGATGGATCTCGGCCACGGTCACCGCCGCAGCGTGGTGATCCTGTGGACCTGGACGCTGCTGCTGTCAGCGTTCGTCTTGTACCCCACCCTCACCGGCCGCAACCCGACGTATCTCCCGTTCGGCATCGTTGCGTTGTTCATCGTGTTGTTCACGGTGTTGCATCCGAGTGTCCGTGCCCGACGGAGGGCGATCGCCGAACCGGACGCAGGACCCTCGCCCGACTCGACGACGGATGAGGAGACTTTGGTCGAAGGGTTGCCCCCGGCCGGTGGCGGACACTAGGTTGTGCTCGCGTTCACAAGCGGCGCTGCCACCTGCAGGCCCCGCCAACGCACCTCTGGATCAATGAAGCTCCTCCCCAAACAGACACGTGTGCAGACCGACGACGCGCTCGGTATGGCCATGGAGATCGCCATCATGATGGCGTTGTTCATCGGCGGCGGGTTCGCGCTCGACCAGTGGCTCGGCACCTTGCCGCTGTTCATGATCGTCGGCACTGTGCTCGGAGCCGTCGGACTCTTCACCAAGCACAAGTACCGCTACGACGCGAAGATGGACGCCCTGGAAGCCGAGCGGCGCGACGCCATCGCGGCACGAGCGAGCACGCCGTCCAGCACACCGTCGAACACACCGCCCAGCACACCGATCGGTGATCAGCGTGGGTGAGAAGACCGACCTGCTGATCACCCGCGTCGACGGCCCGGCACCCGAGATGGCGGTCTCGCGTGACATCGTCAAGCGCGGCCTGATCGCTGCGCCCGTGCTCATCTCGCTGTGCCTCGTCATCTGGGGAGCCGACGGCGCATGGTCGTCGGCATACGGCATCGTGATCGTGCTCGCCAACTTCGCACTGGCTGCTGCGCTGGTGTCGTTCACCGCCAAGATCTCCGTCGGGGTGATGATGGGGGCCGTGCTGTTCGGCTACCTCGCCCGCCTCGCGCTCATCTTCGCGGCCGTCTGGTTCGTGCAAGATGCCGCTTGGATTTCTTTTCCGGCCCTCGGAGCGACCATCATCGTCACGCACCTCGGATTGCTGGTGTGGGAGATGAAGCACGTCTCCCTCACCCTCGCCCACCCGGGGCTCAAACCAACCGCCCCGAGTTCCACAACGAAGCCCGCTTCGAACCCCACGCCCCCGTCCACCACGACGCTCACGCACGACTGAAACGGATCCCCACGTGTTCTTCGCTCTCGAGTTCCCGCCGATCAACGCTCTGCTCCGCTGGCCGGACATCTTCCCGACGTTCAACAAGATCGGCCTGATCGCCGTCATGTCGGCGTTGATCGTGATCATCTTCTACTCGTTCGCGAACCGAGCGAACCCCGCCGTGGCTCCCACCGGCGTCCGGAACCTGGCCGAGACCTCGGTCGAGTTCATCGAAGAGGGCATCATCATGCAGACGATGGGCAAGGCGGGCCTCAACTGGACCCCGCTGCTGCTCAGCCTGTTCATGTTCATCTTCCTCTGCAACATTCCCGGCGTCCTGCCGGTGCTGCAGATGCCGGCCACCGCCCGCATGGCCATCCCGCTCGCATTGTCGCTGCTCGTCTGGGTCACCTACATCGGTACCGGCCTGAAGCATCAGGGCATCGGCTACTTCACCCACCTGCTCTGGCCTCCGGGGGTGCCGACGTTCCTGAAGCCCCTCGTCGGTCTCATCGAGTTCATCTCGACGATCCTCGTGACGCCGTTCTCGCTGACGGTTCGTCTCTTCGCCAACATGCTCGCCGGCCACATCCTGCTCGTCACGTTCGGTCTGCTGACCGAGGCGCTGCTGTTCGCCGAGACCAGCCAGATCTTCCTCGTGCCGATGAGCATCCTGCCGTTCATCATGCTGGTCCTGATGACCGCCTTCGAAGTGCTCGTCGCCGTGCTGCAGGCCTACATCTTCACGATTCTCGCTGCCGTGTACATCAACAACTCCATGGCAGCGCACGACGAGCACTGATCCGTCAGCGCTCGACACCCGGTCGTTTCGACCACACCCATCAACACACCGATCTTCGTTCAGACAACACAGGAGAAAACCACCACCATGGAAGCACTCAGCATCCTCGCCCAGCAGGCCGAAGAGAGCCTGTCCGCTGCCGACCAGAAGTCGATCGCGGCTGCGGCGAACGCCGGCTTCGCCTACGGTCTCGCCGCCATCGGCCCGGCCATCGGCATCGGCTACCTCGTCGGCAAGTCGGTCGAGGCCATGGCCCGTCAGCCCGAAGCTGCCGGCATGGTGCGTACCACGATGTTCCTGGGCATCGCCTTCACCGAGGCGCTCGCCCTGATCGGCTTCGTGGTCTTCATTCTGCTCAAGTTCGCCTGAGCCGATTTCAGCGCATCTTGTCGATCCGTCCACCAATTCGTAAGGAGCTGACGTGCTGACAGCCGTCGTCACCGGTTCCGGGGAGTCGCTCGAGGTCTCATTCCTCGGCGACCACCAATTCGTCGAGGCCCTCGTGGCCGCCGAGGAAAAGGAAGTCCCCGAGAACGACCTCAACCCCATCGCGATCGAAATGAAGGAGCTCGCTTGGGGCTTCGGTTCGTTCGTGGTCATGGCGCTCGTGCTGCGCTACCTGCTGTATCCCAAGCTCAAGCGCGGCATGGACGAGCGTGCCGAGAGCGTGCGTCGCGAGCGTGAGGCCGCGGAGGCGCTCACCTCGTCGGCCCGCGACGATGTGGCCGGCTACGAGACACAGGTCGCGAGCCTGCGCTCCGAGGCGCAGCAACGCGTCGAGGTGGCGCGAGCGACGATCGAGGCCGAGCGAGCCGAACGACTCGCTGCTGCCAACGCCGAGATCGCCGACCGTCGCAGTGCCGCCATGGCCGAGGTCGATGCGGCACGCGCCGCAGCGCAGGGCGATGTCGAGACTGCGGTCGTCGATGTCGTCGGACGGCTCGCCGAGCTGGCGACGGGTCGCCCCGTCGATCGGTCGACGGTCGAGAGCGCGGTCCGCCAGACCATGGGTGCGGAGGTGGCACAATGAGCATCGTCGCAAACATGCAGGCGATCGCCGGTTCGCTCGTCCAGGTCGAGTACGACATCGACGACGACGGATACGTCACCGCCGCCAATCCGATCCTGCCGCCGGTCAAGGAGATCTTCATCGGCGGTGCGGCATCGCTGATCGTGTTCGTTGCGATCTGGAAGTTCGCCGGACCGTCGATCGCCAAGGCGATGCGCGACCGCACGGCGCGCATCCAGGGCGAGCTCGACGGTGCCAGCGAGGCCAAGGTCGATGCCGAGAGCCAGGCGACCGAGATCCGTACGGCGCTCGGCGACATCGACGGCGAACGTCAGCGACTGTTCGCCGAGGCCGACGCGCAGGCCGAGGCCATTCTCACCGACGGTCGGGTCCGCCTCGATCAGGAGATCGCCGAACTGCACGAGCGTGCCGAGGCCGACATCGTCTCCGCTGCAAGCCGCGGTGGCGACGAACTCCGCTCGGACATCGGCCGCCACACCGCTGCCAGCGTCGACCGGGTCGTCACCGAGACGCTCGACGACGCTGCCCAGCACGACCTGATCGAGAGTTTCATCCAGCGCGTTGGCGCATCGAGCGCAGGAGCCACGTCATGAGCGACGCACAGATCGAAGGCTACGCACGAGCACTGTTCGAAGTCGCCCGCGCCGACGGCACCCTCGACGAGGTCGAAGACGAACTGTTCCGGTTTGCTCGCTCGTACGAGTCGAGCGACGAACTCCGCACGGCGCTCACCGACGAGCGCACGCCCGTCGAGAAGCGCCAGGCGATCGTGGAAGACCTCCTCGACGGCAAGGCCACCTCGACCACCGTGCAGCTCGTCTCGATGGTGGTCGGCTCGGGTCGCGGTCGTGATCTGCCCGCCATCGTCGACTCGCTCGTGCAGCGTGCGTCGTCGGCCAAGCAGCTCGACGTGGCCGAAGTCCGCACCGCTGTCGCCCTCAGTGACGATCAGCAGGCCCGCTTGAAGGCTGCGCTCGAGAACGCCACCGGCAAGCAACTGAACCTCAAGACCGTCGTCGACCCCACCGTGGTCGGCGGCGTCGTCGCCACCGTTGGTGACACCGTCATCGACGACACCGTCCGCACCCGCATCGACCAGCTCAAGAGCCGGCTCTGAGCCGACCACAGGATCGAAAGAGAGACCTCCATGGCTGAGCTCACCATTTCCGCCGCCGACATCGCCTCGGCACTCAAGTCCAACCTCGACGGCTTCGAGCCGTCGCTCGAAGCGCGCACCGTCGGCCGCGTCGCCGAAGTCGGCGACGGTATCGCCCGCGTCAGCGGCCTGCCCGACGCGGCCGTCAACGAGCTCCTCGAGTTCGAGGACGGCTCGGTCGGCCTCGCGCTGAACCTCGACGAGACCTCGATCGGCGCCGTCGTTCTCGGCGACGTCGACAAGATCGAGGAGGGCCAGACCGTCAAGTCGACCGGCAGCATCCTGTCGATGCCCGTCGGTGACGCGATGCTCGGCCGTGTGGTCAACGCCCTCGGTCAGCCGATCGACGGCAGCGGCGAGATCGTCGGCGCGCAGCAACGCCGCATGGAGATCCAGGCGCCCGGCATCATGGGCCGCAAGCCCGTGCACGAGCCGCTGCAGACCGGCATCAAGGCGATCGACGCCATGACGCCGATCGGCCGGGGCCAGCGCGAGCTGATCATCGGTGACCGCAAGACCGGCAAGACCACGGTCGCGATCGACACGATCCTCAACCAGCAGGGTCTCGGCGTGAAGTGCATCTACGTCGCGATCGGCCAGAAGAGCTCGACCGTCGCCCAGACCGTCGACACGCTGCGCCAGGCCGGTGCGATGGAGTACACCGTCGTGGTCGTCGCCTCGGCGTCGGACCCCGCACCGTTCAAGTACCTCGCCCCGTACGCCGGCTGTTCCATCGGTCAGCACTGGATGGACAACGGCGAGCACGCACTGGTGGTCTACGACGACCTCTCCAAGCAGGCCGACGCCTACCGCCAGCTCTCGCTGCTGTTGCGCCGGCCCCCGGGCCGCGAGGCCTACCCGGGCGACGTGTTCTACCTGCACAGCCGGTTGCTCGAGCGGGCAGCCAAGCTGTCCGACGAGATGGGTGCCGGCTCGCTCACCGCACTGCCGATCATCGAGACGAAGGCCGGCGACGTGTCCGCGTTCATCCCGACCAACGTGATCTCGATCACCGACGGCCAGGTGTTCCTCCAGGACAACCTGTTCAAGTCGGGTGTGCGTCCCGCAATCGACGTGGGCATCTCGGTGTCGCGAGTCGGTAGCGCCGCGCAGATCAAGTCGATGAAGTCGGTGGCCGGCACGCTCAAGCTCGACCTCGCCCAGTTCCGCGAGCTCGAGGCGTTCGCCACGTTCGGTTCCGAACTCGACGCGATCTCCAAGGCGCAGCTCGAGCGGGGCTATCGCCTGGTCGAGTTGCTCAAGCAGCCGCTCAACAGCCCGATGCCCGTCGAAGAGCAGGTCGTGTCGATCTTCGCCGGTACGAAGGGGTACCTCGACGACATCCCCGCCGCCGACGTGGTGCGTTTCGAGTCCGAGCTGATCGAGTACATGCGGAGCACCCACGGGGGGCTGCTCTCGGAGCTCCGCACCGGCGGCATTCCCGACGGCCTCAGCGACGCCATTGCGTCGTTCAAGGAGAACTTCGCGTCGAGCACCGATCAGTACGCCGTCGACCCGACCAAGCTCGACGTCGACGAAGTCGGCGACGCGACGTCCAACAAGACCCTCGCAACGGAGTGATCTAGATGGCAGGAGGGCAGGAGCGCATACTCAAGGAGCGGATTCGCGCGACCAACGCGACGAAGAAGATCACGCGCGCCATGGAGTTGATCGCAGGTTCGCGCATCGTCAAGGCGCAGGCCCGTGTCGCGGCTGCGGTGCCGTACTCCGAGCTGATCACCGACGTCGTGAAGGATCTCGCCGCCGGCGGAGCGTCGTCCGACTCGCCGTTGCTGGCCGGTCGTGACGAGGTGAAGCACACCTGCTACGTCGTCATCACGGCCGACCGCGGTCTGTGTGGCGGCTACAACTCCGGCGTGCAGCGCGCCGCCGAGGGTGAGGTCAAAGCCGACGTCCTCAAGGGCGAGGACTACACGATCATCCCGGTCGGCCGGAAGGCCGAGGGGTACTTCCGCTTCCGTGGGTACACGCTCGGACAGGTGTTCAGTGGGTTCTCCGGTCAACCCAGCTACGACGACGCCCGCGCCATCGGCGAGCACGTCGTCGACCTGTTCGTCAGCGGCCAGGTCGACCGGGTCGAGCTGGTCTACACCCGCTTCGTGTCCGCCGGCAGCCAAGAGGTCGTGCTGCGGCCCCTCGTGCCACTGTCGACCGAGACGGTCGAAGGCGGCGACGGCAAGTCCGACGCGGGCAGCGACTACGACTTCGAGCCCGACCCCGAGGCCATCCTCGACACATTGCTCCCTCGGTACGTCGAGGCCCGCGTCTACGCAGCATTGTTGAACGCCGCAGCATCCGAGCACGCGTTCCGTCAGCGGGCGATGAAGTCGGCGACCGACAACGCCGAGGAGCTGATCAAGTCGCTGAGCCGGGTGATGAACCGGGCCCGTCAGGACTCGATCACCACCGAGATCATGGAGATCGTGGGCGGCGCCGAAGCCCTCGACTCCGACAGCAAGTCGACGTCGTACGACGTCGAGAGTTTCGACCGCGCCTTCGGCGCCACCATCTGAGTACCGGCCACAGGAGACCACCTTCATGACCATCACCGAAGACACCCCCACCGCCACCAAGGACGGACGAGTCGTTGCCATCGCCGGCCCGGTGATCGACGTCGAGTTCCCCCGCGGGGCGCTGCCCGAACTGAACAGCGCCGTCGAGTTCGACGTCGAGCTCGAAGGCGAGACGATCAAGGTGCTCGCCGAAGTCGCCCAGCAGCTCGGCAACAGCCGCGTGCGTGCGGTGTGCATGAAGCCGACCGACGGTCTCGTGCGCGGTACCCCGGTGCGCTCGCTCGGCCACGGCATCCAGGTGCCGGTCGGCGACAAGGTGCTCGGTCACGTGTGGAACGTGTGGGGCGAGGCCCTCGACGAGGCCCCCGAGGGCTTCGACGAGATGGAGCGCTGGGACATCCACCGCAACGCCCCCGACTTCGATGCACTCGAGCCGTCGGCACGCATGTTCGAAACGGGCATCAAGGTCATCGACCTCCTCACCCCATACGTCGCTGGCGGCAAGATCGGCCTGTTCGGCGGCGCCGGCGTGGGCAAGACCGTGCTGATCACCGAGATGATCAACCGTGTCGCCTCGCAGCACGGTGGTGTGTCGGTGTTCGCCGGTGTCGGCGAGCGCACCCGTGAGGGCACCGACCTCCGACTGGAGATGATGGAGTCGGGCGTGTTCGAGAAGGCCGCGTTGGTCTTCGGCCAGATGGACGAGCCGCCGGGCGTGCGCCTGCGCGTCGCCCTGTCGGCGCTGACGATGGCCGAGTACTTCCGTGACGTCCAGAACCAGGACGTGCTGTTGTTCGTCGACAACATCTTCCGGTTCGTGCAGGCGGGCTCCGAGGTGTCGACCCTGCTCGGCCGTATGCCGGCCGCTGTGGGCTACCAGCCGACGCTCGCCGACGAGATGGGCCAGCTCCAGGAGCGCATCACCTCCACCCGGGGCCGCTCGATCACGTCGCTGCAGGCCGTGTACGTGCCCGCCGACGACTACACCGACCCGGCGCCGTTCACGACCTTCACGCACCTCGACGCAACCACCGAGCTGTCGCGTCAGGTTGCGGCGCTCGGCATCTACCCGGCGGTCGACCCGCTGGCGTCGACGTCGACGATCCTGTCGCCGGAAGTCGTCGGCGACCACCACTACGCCGTTGCCCGCCGCGTCCAGGAGACCCTGCAGCGTTACAAGGAATTGCAGGACATCATCGCCATTCTCGGCCTCGACGAGCTGTCCGAAGAGGACCGTCTCATCGTGAACCGGGCCCGCAAGGTCGAGCGCTTCTTGTCGCAGCCGTTCTTCGTTGCCAAGGTCTTCACCGGCCTCGACGGCGAGTTCGTGCCGGTCGCCGAGACCGTCGAGTCGTTCGAGTCGATCATCGACGGCGAACTCGACGAGGTGCCCGAGCAGGCGTTCCTCAACGTCGGCAGCGTCGAGCAGGTCCTCGCGAAGGCCAAGAAGCTCCAGGAGAGCTGAGATGGCGGAACCGATCACGGTCGAGGTGGTGTCGCCGGAGGCGGTGCTGTACTCGGGTGAGGCAACGATGCTGATCACCCGCACGCTCGAGGGCGGCGAGGTGGCCTTCCAGGCCGGCCACCAGGCCTTCCTCGGTGCGTTGGTCGAGAACCACACGCGGGTCTTCCAGACCGACGGCACGGTGCAGGACATCGCAGTCCATCGTGGGTTCGTGGAAGTGCACGGGAACCCGACCAAGGTGTCGATCCTGTCGGACACCGCCGAGTTGTCGACCGACATCGATGTCGAGCGCGCGAAGGAAGCACTCGAGCGCCACCGTCTGATCCTCAAGCAGGAAGCCGACGAAGAAGCGCTCACTCATGCGCTCGCCGGCAAGGCTCGCGCCGAGGCCCGCCTCACCGCGGCGGGCATCTCCTTCACCGCCTGAGTTCGCAGCGCTGCACCCGTCTCTCGGCGCCGCTGCGGCCCTGTCGCGAAGAATGTTGCAATTGTTACAGATTCGTGACGGGTCTTGTTACAATCGTCGAATCTTGTCGTTGTGTGGCGCCACGCCCACCTGAATCCTCTTGAAAGGCTGTGACTCCACGTGTCGAGACTTCCCTTGCGCGCCGGGCGACTGTTTGCTTTCGGTCTGGCCCTCGTTCTCACCTTGACCACTGCCGTGATGGCCGGAGCACCGACCGCCGATGCGGCCACGACGGTCGACGGCCGCTACGCCAAGCTCGGCCTGCGCGATGCCGGGGTGACGACGGTGTTGCCGGTGGCGGGTCGTGGTGGTGTTCCGTCCGATGCGAAGGCGGTGACGTTGAATGTGACGTCGACGGGGAGTCTCGGGGCGGGGTTCGTGACGGTGTTTCCGTGTGGTTCGTCGCGGCCGAATACGTCGAATCTGAACTTTGCTGCGGGGGCGACGGTGGCGAATGCGGTGACGACGAGCGTTGGTGATGGTGGTGCGGTGTGCATCTACAACTCGGCGCCGACGCATGTGATCGTGGATGTCAGTGGGTACTTCTCGCCGTCGGCGCCGTTCGGGGCGGTTGTTCCTGCCCGGCTGACCGACACCCGGGGTTCGTCGATGCCTGGCGCCGGGGTGACGACGGTGTTGCCGGTGGCGGGTCGTGGTGGTGTTCCGTCCGATGCGAAGGCGGTGACGTTGAATGTGACGTCGACGGGGAGTCGTGGGGCGGGGTTCGTGACGGTGTTTCCGTGTGGTTCGTCGCGGCCGAATACGTCGAATCTGAACTTTGCTGCGGGGGCGACGGTGGCGAATGCGGTGACGACGAGCGTTGGTGATGGTGGTGCGGTGTGCATCTACAACTCGGCGCCGACGCATGTGATCGTGGATGTCAGTGGGTACTTCTCGCCGTCGGCGCGGTTCGGGGCGGTTGTTCCTGCCCGGCTGACCGACACCCGGGGTTCGTCGATGCCTGGCGCCGGGGTGACGACGGTGTTGCCGGTGGCGGGTCGTGGTGGTGTTCCGTCCGATGCGGGGGCGGTGACGTTGAATGTGACGTCGACGGGGAGTCGTGGGGCGGGGTTCGTGACGGTGTTTCCGTGTGGTTCGTCGCGGCCGAATACGTCGAATCTGAACTTTGCTGCGGGGGCGACGGTGGCGAATGCGGTGACGACGAGCGTTGGTGATGGTGGTGCGGTGTGCATCTACAACTCGGCGCCGACGCATGTGATCGTGGATGTCAGTGGGTACTTCTCGCCGTCGACGCGGTTCGGGTCGGTTGTTCCTGCCCGGCTGATCGACACCCGCGGTGGGCCGATGCCCGGCGCTTCGGCGGAGGACACCGCACTGAACCTCGTGAACCAGTTGCGGGCGTCGCGTGGGCTGCGTCCTGTGAGCCTCGATGCGACGATGACTGCGTTTGCGCGGAACTGGTCGGCGACGATGGCGCAGTCCGGGTTCCGTCACAGCACTGGTCCGTATGCGGAGAACATCGGGTGGCTGCAGGGTGTTGCTCTGCCCACCGACGCGGCGAAGGCGCTCCACGACGGGTTCGTGAACAGCCCGCCCCACTACGCCAACATGACGAACCCGAACTGGACGGCGGTCGGCGTGGGTGTTCACCAGGTCGGAACGACCTGGTACATCACGCTCGAGTTCGGCTGACTCGGCCGAACGTCGGCACGCGTTCTGACCGATCGAGCGCGCCGTCGGACCGGTCCGTACGCGACCGATTGCGTGCGCCGGTAGTTTCTACGCCCATGTCGACCTACCCGTTCACGTCAGCACTCGTCACCGGTGCCTCGTCGGGGATCGGGGCCGAGATGGCCCGCTTGCTCGGCGAGGCGGGTGTCCCCACGGTGCTGGTCGCGCGACGCGCCGACCGGCTCGAGGAGATCGCGGAGCGCTACGACGGCTTCGAGGTGCTCGAAGCGGACCTGCTCACCCCGGAGGGCCAAGCGGCGACCGCGGAGCGGGTCACGTCGTCGGCGACCCCGGTCGATCTCGTCGTCAACAACGCGGGGTTCGGCACGAGCGGTGTCTTCCACGAACTCGACGCCGACCGGCTCGGCGACGAAGTCGAACTCAACGTCAAGGCCCTGACAGCGCTCAGCCATGCGGCACTGACGGCGATGGTGCCACGGGGTCGGGGCTACCTGCTGAACGTGTCGAGCGTCGCGAGTTTCCAGGCATCGCCGGGTCTCGGCGTCTATGCAGCGACCAAGGCCTACGTCACCAGCCTGACCGAGGCGCTCCACAGCGAGGTCAAAGGGTCGGGCGTGCACGTCACCGCGCTGTGTCCCGGCCTGACGAAGACCGAGTTCCAAGAGCACTCGAACACCGACGGTCTGGCATCGAGGGTGCCCGGACTTGCGTGGACGACCGTCGAACAAGTTGCCTCCACCGGGCTGCGCGACGTGGCGTCGAACAAGACGATCTCGGTACCCGGAGCGCTGTACAAGGTCGCCGTCACCAGCAGCGACATCCTGCCACGCTCGATCACCCGCTTCGTGAGCGGCTCGATCACCCGCTGACGGGCCTCCACCGTCCCCCCTCGGCCGTACCGAGGTGGCCAGGCATCGATGCCGGTTCGGCCTGGACGGTCGGTGGATCCGGCCCTGGTTCCCGTTGCCCTGGGCACGGGGAACCGATGGGGCCGTCGTGACTGGTCGTCAGTAGTCGATGGCGGCGAATTCGCGCAGCTTGTCGACTCGGTGACGAGCATCGATCAGTCGGACCGTGCCGCTGCGTGAACGCATCACCAAGCTCTGGGTGCGAACGCCGCTCGAATCGATCCGCACACCGCGCAGCAGCGCACCGTCGGTGAGCCCCGTTGCGGCGAAGAAGCAGTTGTCGCTCTGGATCAGGTCGTCCTGGCTGAGCACACGATCGAGGTCGAAACCGGCGTCGAGCATCGCGGTGCGTTCCTCGTCGGTCTGCGGCGAGAACCGAGCTTGGATCTCGCCGCCCATCGCCTTCATCGCCGCGGCGGAGATGACGCCTTCTGGCGTGCCGCCGATGCCGAGCAGGACGTCGGCGCCCGCATCGGGCCAACAGGTGGCCACCGAGCCGTAGACGTCGCCGTCCGTGATCAGCCGGATCCGTGCCCCGCTGGCGCGGACCTCGGAGATCAGATCGGCGTGACGGGGACGGTCGAGAATGACCACGGTGAGGTCGCGCACCTCTTCGCGTTTCGCCTTCGCGACCCAGCGGAGGTTCTGCGTCGGCGTGGCGGTGATGTCGATCGAGCCCACCGCCTCGGGGCCGACGGCGATCTTCTCCATGTAGAACGAGGGCCCGGGGTCGAGCATCGATCCGCGGTCGGCGACTGCGATCACCGCCAGCGCATTGGTCTTGCCCTGCGCCGTCAGCGTGGTGCCGTCGATCGGGTCGACGGCGACATCGACGTCGGGGCGCTGCCGTCGCCGACGTGCTCACCGTTGTACAGCATCGGTGCGTCGTCCTTCTCGCCTTCGCCGATGACCACCACGCCGTCCATCGACACCGTCGACAGCGACAGCCGCATGGCTTCGACGGCAGCGTTGTCGGCGGCGTTCTTGTCGCCACGTCCGACCCATCGGGCGGCGGCGAGGCAGGCGGCCTCGGTGGAACGAACCAGGTCCATTGCGAGGTTCCGGTCGGGCTGTTGACGTGACGACGTGGTCATGGTCTCACGGTACCTCCTGCCGTACGATCGGATCACATGGCCAGGCCCGCGACGACGCAGCCCGAGGCGGCTGGTCACATTCCGGTCGAGTGGTGTCTCGCCGGTCGGGAACTCACCGAGCCACGACTCTCTCCCGACGGCGTCGCCGTCGCCGTCGTCGTCCGTTGGCAACGGTCGGTCGGCATCGTCGTCGTGCCGGCGGTCGGCGGCCCCGAACGGCTCCTGACGACGCAGCCGATCCCAGCGCCTGGTCGTGGGCTCGGCGGTGGGTGCTTCGACTGGCTCGCCGACTCGAGCGGGATCGTCTACGTCGCTGCCGACGGCGAACTCTGGTGTCAACCGTTCGCTGCCGCGCCGCGCCGGCTCACCTCGTTCGAACGAACGTGTCGCGCCCCGTCCGTGGCGCCCGACGGCACCTTCGTCGCCGTCGTCGTCGACGAGGCCGAAGTGTGGCGCGTGCCGCTCGACCCCGACGGGGTGGCGTTCACGAGGCGGCTCGACGACGGCGACGACGCGTTCTGCTTCGATCCCGACGTGTCCGACGACTCGAACCACGTGGCGTGGGTCGGATGGAGCCCACCGTCGATGCCCTGGGACGACGCGCGCACGTCGTGGTGGCTCGCAGGGTGCGCCGCGGCCGAGGTCGAACGCCGGGGGCTGGCAGCCGCAGCGATGCAACAGCCGCGATGGTGCCCCGACGGTTCGCTGGCGTGCGTCCACGATGCGTCAGGGTGGTTGAACGTGTACGTCGACGGCGACGAGGTGGCTGCCGAGCCGTTCGAGCATGCCGGCCCGGCCTGGGGGATGGGCCAGCGCAGCTACGCCACATCCCCGGACGGAGCCCTCGTCGCGTTCACCCGCAACGAGCACGGTTTCGGGCGCCTCTGCGTGGCCGACCGCGCCACGGGCGAGGTGCGCAACGTCGCCCGTGGTGTGCACGGTCAGCTCACCTGGGTCGGAGAGACACTGGTCGCGCTGCGCACGGGCGCCCGCACACCGACGCAGGTGGTGGCCTACGAGACCGCCGGCTGGAAGCGCACGGTGCTCGCCGTGGGTCCGAGTGTCGGCTGGGACCACGTCGAACTGCCGGAGCCCGAACTGGTCGTGATCACGTCGCCGCTCGATGGCGACGCAGTTGGCCGACCCGATCTCGACCTCCACGCACGCCGATACGCCGCCGGCAACGGCCGGCTGCTGTGCTGGGTCCACGGCGGCCCGACCGATCAGTGGCAGGTCGATTTCCGGCCGCGAATCGCCTACTGGTGGAGCCGTGGTTGGGACGTTCTGGTGGTCGATCCGAGGGGAACCACCGGGCACGGGCGCCGTTACCAGCAGACGCTCAACGGGGGATGGGGTCGCTACGACGTCGATGACACCGCCGCACTGATTCGCCACGCCCACCACGAGGGATGGGCATCGCCGGCGCACACGGTGGCGATGGGGGCCTCCTCTGGTGGCTTGACCGTGCTCGGTCTGCTCGCCGACGTCCCCGATCTCGTCGCCGGGGCGGTTTCTTCGTATCCCGTGAGCGATCTTGCCGACCTCGCTGCTGCAACCCACCGGTTCGAGGCGCACTACACCGACACCCTGGTCGGCGCGCCCGACGACCCGGCCACCGAGCGACGGATGGCCGAGCTCTCGCCGCTCCACCGCGCCGAACGCATCGCCGGGCCGCTCCTGCTGTTTCACGGCAGCGACGACCCCGTGGTGCCGATCGCGCAGAGCGACCTGCTCGTCGAACACATCCGTCGCGGCGGGGGCGACGTCGACTACGTCGTCTACGACGGTGAGGGTCATGGCTTCCGCGACCCGGTCAACCAGCGCGACGAGTACGACCGCATCGAACGATTCCTCGATGCGATCGCAGGCACGACTTCGAGTGGGTAGCCACTGCCGGTAGCGTTCTGACGTGGCTTTCGTCAACAAGCAGGCCGGTGCCGAAGCGCAGCAAGACCGCGCAGCATCCGGCGAACCGTTCGATTTCGACCCCAACGACCCGGCGGTGGTCAAGGTCCACTACGACGTGTCGGGCTGGAACTTCGACCAGCGAGCCGAGCTGTCCGAGGCATTGGCCGAAGCCGAGCTGCCGCATGTGTGGGACGGCGACGAGGTCGTCGCCCCCGAGGTGTTCGAGGACCGCGTCGATGCACTGTTCGATCAGCTCGAGAAGATCCTGGGCCCGTTCGCGATCGTGCTCGCCGACGACGCTGCCTCCACCGAGTTCGGACTCGATGAATGGACTGCCGCCGACCGTACCGTGCTCACCGAGGCGCTGATCGATTCCGAGGTGCCCCATCGGTGGGAGGGCACCACGGTCGTGGTCGCCGAAGATGCCGAGCACGCCGTCGACGATCTCCTCGATGCGATCGAAGCCGGCGAACTGCTCGTCGACGGTGGCGACACCGCCGTTGCTCCCCCGAGGGGGCGCTGAGCACGATGTTCCTGTCGGCTGACCGGCTGGCCAAGGACCCGATGGACGCCGGAGCGAGGCGCGACCTGCTCGGGCTGGCGCCGCTGATCGATGCCAAGCATCCTCCCTACGGCATGGCGCCCCGTCCGTGGGCCGGCGCCGTTGCCGGCGTCGATGCATCGTCGAACTGATCGAGGCCGACGCCGCAACGGGCTCGCCCGGCGACTCCGACGAGTCCGAGATCATCGGGGCGGCCCAGGAACTCCGTTCGCTGTTGCGTCCCTACGTCTGACCACCGTGCTGCTCGCAGAGATCGAGATCTGACACACGCGGCCGGCCCTTCCGACCGACGGCTTGCGCTCGGACACCTGGTGCTGCCCGTCGATCCGGCGCCCGGCTTCGGCGGGTTGTTCCTCGGAGTGATCGTGGCCGAGTACCTCGACGGGGTCGCTGACGATCACGTCAACGACGTGCACCGTTGCTGCCTCGATCGAGCACGGCCAGCGGATCGTGCAACCGCGGCTCCGACATCGTTTCCAGGTCGACCGGCACGGCCTGGCGAAGAGCCACCACCGCCTCGTCGGCGACGGCGACGAGATCTCGTTCGATTTCAGCACGGTCGGCACCGACCTGACGCAGGTGCTCGGTGCGGTCTACGCCGTCGAACGGCTCGCGCCCGAGCACCGTACGCGCATCGTGCCGGTGTTGCAGAAGTCGGCGCGCTGGCGTGGGCCGATCGGCCCGTCGATCATCGCCCACCTCGCGGGGTCGCAGACGACCGCACTCGAAGCACTGGCCGATCCGCGCGGCTGGGCGCTCGGCGTGCTCGGATTCGAGCTCGGCGGCAAGCCCCCCTCGAAGCGTGACGTCATGGCCGGTTTCGTGCGCGGATGCGCGACGTGCACCCCGACCACGGTGGCGACAACGTCGATGCCGCCAAGGCGATGAGCGACCTCGCCGAAGCACGTCGGATTCTCTCGACCAAACCGGAGCAAGGACTGACAGGCCCGACGGAATGGCCGCGCCGAGCGTGCTGCTGTATCCCGGCGCGGGCTCCGATCGCAATCATTCGCGGCTGTTGCGCGTCGAAGCCGATCTCGGGGGACGGGACGCGGTCGATCGCCACGACTTCCCGTATCGGAGCAAGGGTTCGCGCCGGACCGAGCACCGAAACTGATGGCGTCGATTCGGGACGACCTCGCAGCGATGCGTCGCCGGCGCGGCCTGTCGTATGGGCGGGCACTCGATGGGTGGGCGGATGGCCTCGATGGTCGCCGCCGACGTCGACGGTGGGGGAGCGGTCCCGGAACCTCGCGGGGCTCGTGCTGCTCGGCTATCCGCTGCACCCGCCGAGCAACCGGACAAGCTGCGTGTCGAACACTTCCCCGACATCGACGTGCCCTGCCTCTTCGTCTCGGGCACCCGCGACAGTTCGGGCGCCGCCGAGCTGCGCACATGGACTGCGACGATTCCGGCGCCCGTCGAACACACGTGGCTCGACGGGGGCCCCCCACGACCTCAAGGGGCGTTGATGACGAAGTCGCCGCGCACGTGTCAGCTGATTTCGTGGCGCGCATTTGCGCAGGCTGAGACACTTGGTTGGCAGGGATCGAAGTCAGCTGGTAGGATTTGGATCAGCGTGGCGTCCTCGGGGTTCATCTCTTCGAGTTCACGGTGAGCGGTTTCGGGGTACGACGTGATCACGATGACGGTCACGACCACCTGAGCGAGCGCCATCATGCCGATCACCGAGCCGTACAACCAGCCGCGGTCGACGAGTTGGCCGGTGCCGAGCAGCCCGCCGATCCCGCCGATCAGGGCCAGCGCGGTGATGATTCCGGAGGCCCGCGTGCGGTTGCCGGTGGGGAACAGCTCGTTGCGATAGACCGCCATGGCCGGATAGGCAGCGCTCGACAGGATGCCACCGAGCAGCGAGAACGCCGAGAGCGGCGGCCCGCCGACGGT